>JBBRBU010000060.1:0-23058 GCA_038205505.1 Lysobacterales bacterium
CTGCTGTTCGCTTTCATCGCACGCTCCGATTGGGGTCGATGCCATTCAAG
This sequence comes from Lysobacterales bacterium, assembly GCA_038205505.1. Classification (GTDB taxonomy): domain Bacteria; phylum Pseudomonadota; class Gammaproteobacteria; order Xanthomonadales; family Rhodanobacteraceae; genus Dokdonella. Next base: position 51 of record JBBRBU010000060.1, read on the forward strand.
CGGGCGCCGCGGGCCGGCTCGGGTCGCCTTGATGTCGCGGTCACGATCAGTTGTGGCGATTTGCGGGCAATCGCGCCTGGCGCATTGCGGCGCAGGCACGGCGCTGCGTAAGCTCCCTGCATCCCACAGGAGTCCTGTCATGCCACGCAGCATCGCGATCGTCGAGGACGAGCCGTTGATCCGCGCCAATTACGTCGAGGCGCTGACCCGCGCCGGCTACGAGGTGCGTGGCTATGCCGGTCGGGTCGAGGCCGAGATTGCCTTCGCCCAGCGCATGCCCGAGCTGGTCATCATCGATGTGGGCCTCGGCGATGAACCCGAAGGCGGCTTCGACCTGTGCCGCAACCTGCGCGCAAAGGCGACGACCTTGCCGATCATTTTCCTGACCGCGCGCGATTCGGATTTCGATGTGATTTCCGGTTTGCGTCTGGGCGCCGACGACTACCTGGCCAAGGATGTCTCGTTCCATCAGCTCGCCGCGCGCATCAGCGCGCTGTTCCGGCGCATGGAGGCGATGCGCAAACCGACTGCCGCCGACAGCGTCCACGAGGAAGGCCCGTTGCGCATCGAGTCCGAGCGCATGCGCGTGACCTGGAGCGGGGAGGAAGTACCGCTGACCGTCACCGAATTCTGGATGGTGCACACGCTGGTGCGCTTTCCCGGCCATGTGAAGAGCCGGGAACAACTGATGCGCGATGCCCAGGTCGTCGTCGACGACGCCACGATCACCTCGCACATCAAACGGATCCGACGCAAGTTCATCGCGATAGACCCCGCATTTGATGCGATTGATACCGTGCATGGCGCGGGGTATCGGTGGGTTTACCGGGAATAGGGAATGGAGAAACGGGAATGGGTAAAGCCAATACTCGGCAGTCTTGTCATCCCGGCGAAGGCCGGAGGCGCTTTTCAACAGCTGCATGGCAGGTCATCCATTTTCGAGGTGGCTTGAATCAAGATGGGTCCCGGCGCTCGCCGGGATGACGACCAAAGAAGAAGCGCCGATCCTCCAAGTCCCGATTCCCGATTCCCGGCTTCAACCCATTCCCGATTCTCCCTTCTCAATTCCCGGCTCCACCCCATGTCCCTGCGCCTGAAACTCCTTCTCGTTGCCCTGTCCACGCTGACCCTGCCGTGGGCCGGCTGGCAGTTTGTGCGCCAGACCGAGGCGGTGTTGCGTCAGGGTCAGGAGCAGACTCTGCTCGCGTCGGCGAGCACGCTGGCACGGGCGCTCGATGTGCTCGGCGTCGAGGCGCCGCAACCCGATGCCGTGCTCTACGTGCATGAGCGCAGCGCGGTCATGCGTATCGATGGCTATGGTGATGACTGGCAAACGTTCCGGCCCTATGCGCAGGCTTTTGCCGCGGATGGCGACAAGGCCAAGCTCGAAATCATGCTCGCCGAGGACGCTCAATGGCTCTATCTCTATGCGCAGGTTCGTGATGCGACGCGCCAGCGGGTCGATGCCCGGGACTTCGCCGCGGCGCGCAGCGATCATCTCGATTTGAGCCTGATTCGTGCCGGACAGTCTCGTCGCTACCGCATCGCCAGCGCAGCCCCCGGCAGCTTCGATGCACCCGCGATCGACGGCGATGAATCGTTTCCGGATCGGATCATCGGCGAGTGGCAGGAAGATGGATCCGGCTACAGAATCGAGTTGCGGATCGCGCGTTCGGATGCGCCGGATCACATGGTTTTCGAGTTGCTCGACTCGGCCGCAACCGGCTCGACGCCGGTCGGCCCGCTCGCCTTGCTCGGCTACAACGATGCCACTGCCAGCCTGCTCGCAAGGCTCGCTCCCGATCATGTCCGTTTGCGTATGGTCTCGGCCGATGGATGGCTGGTCGCCGCTGGCGGTTCGCTCAACCTTGAAACGCCGGCGGCACAGAATCAGGGCTGGCTGGCCGGTTTCATCTACCGCCACCTGCTTGCGCCGGATTCGACCGATGGTGGATCTTCGCCGCGCCACGTCAATGCTTTCGGCGCCGTCGATCCGCGCCTGCAAGGTGATGATCTCTGGCAAGCCTTGTCCGGCGTACCGGCGACCGGTTGGCGGGCGACCGGCGATGGCGACGTACTGCTGGTCGCCGCCGTGCCGCTGCGCAGCCACGATGCCTTGCGTGGTGCATTGGTGCTTGAGCAAGCCAATCCAGCGCTGCCGATTCTTGCCAATCGTGCCTTGTCGAGCCTGCTCGGCGCGAGTCTCGTCGCCCTGCTCGTGACCTCTGCACTGTTGCTGCTTTTCGGTGGCTTGCTGAGCTGGCGCATCCGCCGCCTGCGCAATGCCACGGAGCGCGCGACACGCGCCGGTGGTCGTCTTGCAGGACCTCTGCCACTGGCCAATTCCAGCGACGAGCTTGGCGACCTTGCACGCAGTTTCGGGCGACTTTTCGATGAAGTCGGCAGCTATACCGACTACCTGCAAACGCTGGCTTCGAAATTGTCGCACGAGCTCAACACGCCGCTGGCAATCGTCAAATCGTCACTCGACAACCTTGATCACCAGAACCTGCCTGCAGATGCCCTGCCGTATCTCGATCGCGCCCGCGACGGTGCCGGTCGACTTGGCAACATCGTCCGGGCAATGAGCGAATCGAGTCGGGTCGAGCGCGCGATTGCTTCGGCCGAGGCCGAGGATTTTGATCTGCGGGCGCTGGTGGCCGGTTGCGCCGAGGGCTATCGCGCACTGGCGGGTTCGAGACATCTGCCGGTGAAACTGCCCGTCAAGCCGCTTCCATTCCATGGCGCACCGGATTTGATCGCACAGGCGCTCGACAAGCTGTTCGACAACGCGCGCTCGTTCAGCCGCGACGACGAATGGATCCGCATCGAACTCGAAAATGGCGAGACCGGCGTCTGCTTGCGCATGGCCAATAGCGGACCTCGATTACCGGGTGAGATGCAGGAACGCCTGTTCGACTCCTTGGTCAGCTTGCGCGAACGCAGTGCACGCGGCGCCGGTGAGACGCCGCATCTAGGACTTGGTCTGCATGTCGTACGCCTCGTCGCCGAGCTGCACAACGGCCGTGCCAGCGCTCGCAATCTTGGCGATGGCAGCGGTGTCGAGTTCAGCCTTGCGCTGAGCGGCATGCCGCGCCGGCGTTTGAGCTAAAGTGGCTGCAGCCCCGATTTGACCCTCATTTCTGGCTCGTGATGTGATGTCCACTGTGCGTGGATGAACTCACTCGGTGGTTGTGCCAGCCAGCATCAGAACGGCTATGCGAAACTGCTGTGGCGAGTTGCAAGCGTGGTCAGTTCAGGTATTTAGCCAATGTGCTAAAAATCAATCAGGATACCGGTCATGCTCAAGGAAATGTTTGCGTTCATCTTCGCTCTTGGAATTTCCACGGCGATGGCCCAGGGCTCTCCAAATGGGACTTACACAACGCGCACGTTTCCGATTGCAGCGTCTGCTCCCGATACCGGCATCAAGACCCTCATCTATGAGGAACTGTTCTTCGGACCCTCGATCACCACACGCCTTTGGTCGCAGCAGTCGTCCGACGGGGGTGCAACGTGGTCGCCTCGGCAACCGATTTCGCTGGGGCCGACTCGCAATCCGCAAATAGTCACCTCATTCCAGGCCGGAGCCAGTTTGTTGTGGTGCGCTGGCAGCGGCTACATGCTTTTCCACCACTATGGCAGCGCCAACCCATCAGACATCTGGAGGACTCCAAGTCCTGATGGTTCAGGTTTTGTTGATTCGACGCTGGTCAACCTGGGCTGGCCGGCATCCGCAGGAGGGGAAGCCGGCTCCGGTTTCCCGAGCGTGGTCAGTGACGCTCCAAACGCGATGACAATGCTCTACCAGCGGTTCTCCCCTGATGGCCCCAGTCCGGTCGGCATCTATCTGGCGCGCTCGGTGGACGATGGCCTGACCTGGTCGCCAGTTCGAACGCTGGTGACATCCGATGCTCATTTGGGTGCGCGGGCAATGCTGGCGTACCGAGCCTCTGATCACCGTTATGTGGCGACCTACGAAACGCAGTGGGCTACGGACGACAATCGCGTGATGGTCAAGGTCACGGACAATGTCAACGACTGGACCGCACCCGCCGTTCTTGAAATCGCCGGCAACAATTCGGCTCCTTCGCTGGTTGCCATGCCAGATGGCGCATTCATTCTGATTTATGGCCGCAGGATAGGCGGTCAATCGGATCTGTTTGCGCGACGCTCGACGGACGGCATCAGTTGGGCCGCGGAGGTCCAGCTCACTGCCTCTCCGAATCAGTTCGACGATGCACCGTTCGCTGTGGCCAACACCTCGCCCGGCGTCATCGAGCTTTATTGGGCGCAAACGCCTGATCTGTCATCCCCAAGCAGCATTGTCCGTGATGGATCGGTCGTCGTACTCGATCCGGTCTATGCCAGCGGCTTCGATCAATAAGTCGGCTGTGGGCGGACGAACTCCAGCCAGCTAAGGCAATTCGCCCTACGCAAGCAAGTTGTGGCGTCGTGCCGGAATTCCGGTCCGCGTCGATGTGCTGTATCACCCTCGCGCGCCCTGCTATCTTCTCGGGCCGCTTTCCGCTGAAGCCGCGCCGTGATCACCCAGGAACAATTCAACGCCTACGCCGCCGAAGGCTATAACCGCATTCCGGTTGCGCGCGAGGTGCTGTCGGATCTCGATACCCCGCTCTCGGTGTACCTGAAACTGGCCGACGGTCCCTATGCGTATCTGTTTGAATCGGTGCAAGGCGGCGAGAATTGGGGTCGCCACTCGATCATTGGCCTGCCATGTCGACGTGTCTACTCTCTGCGCGGCAAGACCTTGTCGGTCGAAGATCTCGGCGAGGTCGTCGAAACCCGTGAGCTTGACGATCCATTGGCTGAGATCGACGCGCTGCGGAAGCAATATCGCGTACCGGTGCTGCCTGACATGCCGGCGTTTTCGGGTGGGTTGGTCGGCTATTTCGGATTCGAGACGATCGGCTGGATCGAGCCGCGTTTTGCCACGGTCGACAAGCCCGATCAACTCGGCACACCCGATGCCCTGCTCATGCTCAGCGAGGAAGTCGCCGTTTTCGACAACCTCAAGGGCCGCCTGTACCTGATCGTGCACGCCGACCCGTCGCAGCCGCGGGCCTATGCCCAAGCCTGCCGTCGACTCGATCAGCTTGCTTTTCGACTGCGCCACTCGGGCTCAAGCTATCCAGAGACACTCGATCCGAAACCGCTCGATGAAGCCGATTTCATTTCGGGTTTCACTCGCGAGGGCTTCGAGGATGCGGTGCGCCGCGCCCAGGAATACATTCGCGCCGGCGACATTTTCCAGGTCGTGTTGTCGCAGCGTCTCAGCGTGCCGTTCCGCGCACGGCCGGTCGATGTCTATCGCGCGCTGCGTTCACTGAATCCGTCGCCGTACATGTACTTCATCGATCTTGGCGGCAGCCAGATCGTTGGCTCGTCGCCCGAGATCCTGGTTCGCCAGCAACATGGCACGGTGACTTTGCGACCGCTGGCCGGCACGCGCCCGCGTGGCCAGACACCGGAACAGGATCTCGCTCTCGAAGCCGAGTTGCTGGCCGATCCGAAGGAGCGCGCCGAACACCTGATGCTGATTGATCTCGGCCGCAACGATGTTGGCCGGGTCAGCAAGACCGGCAGCGTCATGCTGACCGAAAGCTTCCTCGTCGAACGCTACTCGCATGTCATGCACATCGTCAGCCAGGTCGAAGGTCAATTGAAGGACGGCCTGACCAGCATGGACGTGTTGCGGGCCTCGTTCCCGGCCGGGACGGTCAGCGGTGCGCCGAAGATCCGCGCGCTTGAAGTGATCCGCGAACTCGAACCGATCAAGCGCAATATCTATGCTGGTTCAATCGGCTATATCGGCTGGTCCGGCGATACCGACATGGCGATCGCGATTCGCACCGCCGTGATCCAGGATGGTCGCCTGCACGTGCAGGCCGGTGCCGGCATCGTCTACGACTCTGACCCGGCCACCGAGTGGGCCGAGACGATGGACAAGGGCAGGGCATTGTTCAGCGCGGTGGCGCGGGCGGCGCGGGGACTGTGAGGCTGAGAGCGGTTGACGGATGGCGGGTAAGGCATCCCCCGCAATTGAAGTGTTCGTCGCAGTGCTTCGCAGCTGTCTGACTTCCTCACCGTCATCCCGGTGTTCGCGCGCTGCTGTCTGGAATAAATTGGAGACTGTAGCCGCAGACTCACGATCTGTCTGACCCGAAAGCTGATTGGCCACACCGTCGACTCAAATTCGATTCCTCGTCATCCCAGCGAAGGCTGGGATGACGGAGTGGGTTACTGGGCAATTTGGTTCACCCCACGAACCACTCACTACCTATTGATTCGGCCCTTGAATTGTACGACTTTTCACCTTGTAGTCCGGTTCACCCAGAACCGTTCGCCCTGAGCCTGTCGAAGGGTGACTCCGAGGTTCCGAGCCGCTCCGGGCCACTTCCGATCATGGTTCGACAGGCTCACCACGAACGGAAGTGGGTGGAATTTCCCTCACGCTTCTCTTGCCCGTCGCAGGAGCAATATCGAAACTGTTTACGGGCCGAACCAATAGAGCACTGGCGAAGCGACTTCAGTCACGATGCTTTTTTTCACAACTCAACCAGAAGCATTGCGGCTGAAGCCGCTCCCATGAAAGCTATACGGGTTGCCTGAACTGCCTTTCCCGCTACCCGCTCCTGCGCTCACTTCCTCAGGTCGAAATCGCCAGGCGTTCGCCGTTGTAGATGCGTGCGGTGATGAAGTAGACGATCACGGCGGCGATGGTGGTGCTGACGAAACACAGGGCGATCTCGGCGCTGCTGACAGCTTCACCGCGCATCAGTCGCGTGATCGTGACTTGCTGGCCGACCAGGGGCACCGCGTACATCCAGGTTTCGGTCTTGAACGGGAAGATCGACATCAGCATGGTCGGTACGGCCGGCACGAACATCAGCAGCGACAGGTAGGTCTGCGCTTCACGGAAGGTCTTGGCGAATGCGGCGGCCAGCGTTTGCAGCGAGGCGATCAGGAACACCAGCGGCAGCATCGTGACCAGGGTCAGCAGCGCAAAGTGCGGGCCGATCGACAAGGTCATGCCGAGCTTTTCGGTCGGCATGAACTGACCGGCGATCGAGAACGCGATGATGCTTAGCAACAGCGTGGTCAATGCAAATGCACCGGTTGCGCCGAGTTTGCCGAGCAGGATCTTCGAACGAGCAACCGGGTTGGCAAACAGTGGTTCCAGTGATTGTCGTTCGCGTTCGCCTGCGGTCGTATCGATGGCCAGTGCCATGCCGCCGATGAAGGCCCCGAGTATGAAGAAGTAGGGCAGCATCGAGAACATCATGCCGCCTCTGCCCTGGGCGGTGGACTGGTCGCGATCAGCGACCACGAGCGGCCGCGTGATGCTGGGCGAGATGCCGCGGGCGACCAGGCGCAGCGAGCTCGTGCGTTGCGCGTAAGCATCAATGATGCCGCGCAAACGCATCACGGATCCCTGCGCATCGCGCTGCGAGTCATCGAAGATCAGTTCGACCTGGGCCGGTTCGCCCTTGTTCCACGCTTCGCCATAACTCGGCGGAATGCGCAGGACCAGATCGGCATTCTGTTCGCGCACGGCCTGCTCGGGATTGCTGATCGGATCCTCGATGATGACGCCTCGCTGTTTTAGCGCATCGACCAGATTGGGTGCGTTTTCGGCGCCGATGACCGGCACTGGCAGGGGCTTCTCGGCTTTGTCGAGCTCGCGCGAGACGATGCCATTGATCAACAGCACGAAGATTACCGGAGCCATCAGCGGGCCGGTAAGCAACGTATTGAGTACGGTGCGACGATCGCGGATGTTCTCGCGCACTTCCTTGAGGAAAACAGTGATGATCGAGTTCATGCGGCGAGTCCTTCTGCGGATCCGATGACCTTGACGAAGGCATCTTCGAGGTTGCTGGTGCCGGCCTGCTCGCGCAACTGTTCGGGCGAGGCGTCTGCTACAACGTGGCCATGCGCAATGACGACGATTCGGTCACACAGCGCACCGACCTCTTGCATGATGTGGCTGGAGAAAAGCACGCAGCGACCTTCCGCTTTCAGATGTCGAAGGAAGTCGCGCATCGCTCGCGTGGCCATGACATCAAGGCCATTGGTCGGCTCATCGAGGATGCAGTTTTTCGGATCGTGGATCAGGGCACGCGCAATCGCAGTCTTGACGCGTTGGCCCTGCGAGAACCCTTCGGTGCGTCGATCGATAATCTCGTCCATATCGAGTGCCTTGGCCAGACCCTCGATGCGCGCCGCAATCGTCGCCTCGTCCATGCCTTGCAGGCGACCGAAATATTCGATGTTCTCGCGTGATGTCAGGCGTTTGTACAGACCGCGTGCATCGGGCAGTACGCCGAGGCTGCGACGCACGGCAATCGGGTCAACCGCCGCGTCGATTCCGTCGACAAGCACCTGACCGCTGTCGGGTCTCATCAGCGTGTAGAGCATGCGCAGAGTCGTCGTCTTGCCCGCGCCATTCGGTCCGAGCAGGCCAGTGATTTCGCCGTCGCGCGCCGTGAACGAAACGCCATCTACCGCCTTCACTTCTCCGAATGCCTTGGTCAAACTCTTCAGTTCGATCATGGCGCGGCTCCGTTGAAGTCGATGAAGTGAGGTGTCGGACCGAGCTCGTCGACGCAAGCGGCGTCGAGTGTTTTCGGATCAAGCGAGTCCATGAATTCGCTGACCAGCTTGGGCAGGCAACCGCGACCGATGATGTTGTGACCCTGGCCACTGGCGACAATCAGTTTGGCGTTGTCGAGGTGTCTCATGACCTGCTCGCCATAACGCGGTGGCGTGACCGGATCCAGCTCACCTTCGAGAACCAGAATTGGCGTATCGCCCTTGACCGGTTCGTTGAAGTCGGCGGGTCGCGTTCCTTTCGGCCAGATCTTGCACTGCACCTTGAGCACATCAACCATGCGGCCACCAAGCAGGGTGTCGGCGTCGGCAACATTGATCGTCAGGCGATCGGCATCCTCGGCGCAAATCACCGAGAGCTGCATGCCGCTGCCGACGAGCGCTTCGATGCCCTGGCTGAGGATGCCGAGCTGGCCGATCAGGGGTGCATCGTTGCCGGCCAGTGACTGCTCGATCGTGTTCGGGATCAGGGCGGCGCTCTCCGGCGCGTAGGAAAACATGCGCACGAGACCGACCATTGAGTCGGCGTTCAAGATTTCGGTCTTCTTCTTGAAGGTAACCGGATCGGCGTAGCTGACCTCGCGCGGGGCCTCGGTCAACCTCGTACGCAGACGCTCCAGATCGGAATACGGATCGGGAAACGCCTTTGCGCAGGCAGGTGTTTTCGCACAATCGGCGAATTGTGCCTTGAGCGCATCGTCGAGATTGCGCGCGAACTCGCCGCCAAGCGCGAGTTCATTCGGCGCGACGCTGTCGAGCACGATACTGCGCACACCTTCGGGATGACGCTTGAGGTATTGCTGGGCGACGCGCGTGCCATAGGAGACGCCGACCAGATTGAACTTCGGCGCACCAAGGGCCTGGCGCAGGGCTTCGAGATCTTCTACCGCGTCGGTGGTCGTGTAGAAGCGTGGATCAGCATGCGCGGAGACTTCATCAAGGCAACGCTGTGTCGCCGTTGCAGTGCGTTCCAGATCGAACGAGAGGGAATCCTCCTCGGTCCTGCACTTCAGTGGATTCGAGGCGCCAGTGCCGCGCTGGTCGAGCAGCAACACATGCCGATGCTTGCGCGCAGGACCAAGCGCATCAGCCATCTGCGGCCAGGTATCGATCGCCGATTGGCCAGGTCCTCCGGCGAGAAAGACAATGAAGTCATCATCGGCTGCCTGCAGGCTCGGGATCAGTGCAAACTTCAGATCGAGGTTTCTGCCGTCTGCTGCATCACGGTCTTCGGGCACCGTGAAAGGTGAGCACCACGCCATGGTCGTGGCCGCTGAATGTTCGCGTGCCAGTTCGCAGGAATTGAAATCGAGCGTGCCGAAACGAAACGTGTCGGCATTGCTCGCGATGCGGTACTGGCCCCGCGTAGTCTGCGCGGCATCGATGTCTGCGGGTTTGTCTCGGAATTTGGAATAGCCAAACGCGATCGTTGCGAGCAACGCGGCGATGCCTACCCTCATGTTCTTCTTCATGGAAGCCTCGTGGATTCAGATGTCTAGTCGTGTTGTTTTTCGGGCGAATCAATGTCGCCGATTCAAGCCCAGTAGCGATAGCGCAGACGGACCCAGAATTGCGCACCCAGCCAGCAGGCACACATGATCAATCCGGCCACGGGAATGGTGGTCTTCAATGCGCCGAACAGGTCAAGGAAGGTCAACATCACGATCACGCAGAACGAGATCGAGAAGGCGATCGTCATTGCCTCGACTTCAACGCGCTGGCGCAACTCGTCACGCCGACGCAGACGGCGCATCTCGGCGTAGGCCATCCAGGCAATCGAAGGCAGCGGAATCATCGCCACGAGAATGCGCATCGCACCGGGATCCATGCGTTTGCTGACGACGCCGGCAAGCAACACGCTGGCGGCATAGAACAGGGTCACCGGGCCCATATCGATCAGATAGCGTTTCCATCGATTCATGATTCTTGTTCGACCTCAGGCGTCAGGGTTGAAGAGGGTTTCGATCGGTTCGCCGAACAGGCGCGCGATAGCGAAAGCGAGTGGCAGGCTCGGATCGTATTTGCCGGTTTCGATGGCATTGACGGTCTGCCGCGAGACATCGAGGCGTTCGGCCAGTTCGGCCTGCGACCAGCCGTTGGCGGCGCGCAGTTCGCGCACTCGGTTGTTCACCGGTAGCGTCGCTGTGCGCGCACGCGTGCCGCCAGGTAGGTGACCGAGAGCGCGGGGAACACCCAGTTGAGTACGGTCTTCCCGGAAATCTCGACAACATCGGCGCCCACCAGCAAACCCAGGCTCAGGCATGCGAGTCCCACCGCAAGTGCGGCGGTTGCCAGTGATTCAAGGTCGATGCGCCGCTGCAGCTCGTCGCTGTCGCGCACGAGGTGCAGCACCTCGCGGATGGTGAAGCCGATCGGAATGATCGGCAGCAGGCTGACCACGGCGCGCAAACCCGAGGGCGCGCCGGATAAAACGTCTCTGAGCAGCCAGACGCAAAGCCCGGTCGTCGCCAGATAGGCCAGCGAGGCGATCAGGCAGCCGCGAAGTCGATGCGGGGTGCGGGTTGGTCGGGCCATGGAGGAGTCCTATGTCAAGTAAGCTTGACATAGCCTAGCGACCGGCCGTTGCAGATGTCAAGCGTCCTTTACACGACCTCTGCCCCACTCAGCGCGAGGAGATGTATTTCTCGCGGCGAATCTGCGGCACCGGAAGACCGGCTTCCTTGAGCAGGCTGAAGCTCTGGTCGACCATGTCGGGATTGCCACAGAGATAGACGATGTCGGTGGCAGCATCGGGCTTGAGCGCCTCGATCGCGACCTGCACGCGTCCTGCTTGATCGCCTGCTCGCGGCACCGCGCGTGGTTCGCGACTGAAACAGGGATGGAACTGAAAACCCGGTGTGGCCCCGGCGAACGCGGCGAATTCTTCGCCGTAGAGCAGGTCACCCTCATTGCGTGCGCCGTAGATCAGTTCGAACTTGCAATCTCGCGTTTTCACCAGCTTTGCGATTAGCGGCAGCATCGCTCGATACGGGGTCACGCCGGTGCCGGTGGCGACCAGCAGATAACGCGAATTGCTGTCGGCATCCATCAGGCAGAAGCGGCCGTACGGGCCGCTCGCATCGATCGTGGCGCCGATGGCGAGACTGCCAAGCAGTTCCGTCGCGGCCCCTCCGTCGACATAAGACACCGCGATCTCGATCTGCCGGATCGGCGTCGCATCACCCGAGCCAATGGTCGCGACCGAGTAACTGCGTTTGGTCGGTTTGCCGTCGGCGTAGAGGAAATGGATCTGCAGGAATTGCCCTGGGATGAACGCAAAAGGTTCGTCGTCGGCGCGCTCGAACACCATGTGGCGCACGGCTGGGGCGATCATGTGGGCGGAGGTGAGGCGGAGCGGAAAATGGATGACGGCCACGGCGTAAACGGTCGATATGGGTAGCCCGCTATACTACCAGTCTCTCCCGTATCCACTCTGCTGCCCATGCCCATGAGCCAAGCCCCGGCGCTCGAAATCGAGGAACTGCGCAAGATCTATCCCGGCGGCGTCGAAGCCCTCAAGGGTGTTTCTCTCGATGTCCAAACTGGTGATTTCTTTGCCTTGCTCGGCCCCAACGGAGCCGGGAAATCGACACTTATCGGCATCGTCAGCTCGCTGGTCAATGCCAGCTCCGGCTCGGTCAAGGTGTTTGGCGTCGACATCGCCAGGAATCGCGAAGCGGCAATGCGCTTGATTGGACTGGTGCCGCAGGAGGTCAACTTCAATTTCTTCGAAAAGCCCTTCGACATCCTCTGCAACTACGCCGGCTTCTACGGCATTCCGCGCGCCGAGGCGAAGCAGCGCGCGGAAGAAGAGTTGCGCCGTGCCCAACTCTGGGACAAGGCGCAGACGATGTCTCGCACATTGTCGGGCGGCATGAAACGTCGCCTGATGATCGCCCGCGCGATGATGACGCGGCCGCGCCTGCTGATCCTTGATGAACCAACCGCCGGGGTCGACATCGAGATCCGCCGCGGCATGTGGCGCACTCTGAAAGATGTCAATGCAGCCGGAACCACGGTGATCCTGACTACGCATTATCTCGAGGAAGCCGAGAGCCTGTGCCGCAACCTCGCCATCATCGATGGCGGGCGCATCATTGAAAACGGGCCGATGAAGACGCTTCTGGCAAAACTCGATGTCGAGGGTTTCCTGCTCGATATCGATGGCGACCTGCCATTGACGCTGCCGCAGATCAGCGGCGTCGATATCCGCGCCGAGGACGGTCACACACTTGATCTCGAAATGCCGCGGGCGATGGATCTCAATAGTGTGTTCGCCAGCCTCGATGTGGCAGGTATCCGCGTTCGTTCAATGCGCCCCAAGACCAATCGCCTCGAAGAACTTTTCGTGCGCATGACCGGCAACAAGGAACAGGCGGCATGAGCGCCTCGTCACAGCATCCGAATCTGATCGCGCTGGCGACGGTCGCGCGCAGAGAGATCACGCGCATCCTGCGTATCTGGGCACAGACCCTGGTTCCGCCGGCGATCACGATGACCCTCTACTTCCTGATCTTCGGCAGCCTGATCGGTCGGCGCATCGGCGATATGGGCGGCTACGACTACATGGATTTCATCGTACCCGGGCTGGTCATGATGTCGATCATCCAGAACAGCTACGGCAATATCTCCTCGAGTTTCTTCGGTGCCAAGTTCGGGCGCCACATCGAGGAAATGCTGGTCAGCCCGATGCCCAACTGGGTCATCCTCGGCGGCTATGTGGCTGGCGCGGTTTTGCGTGGGTTGCTGGTCGGCGTGATTGTGCTTTGTATCGCGATGCTGTTCACCGAGGTGCGCATTCCACATCCGCTGATCACGATCACCACCGTGCTGCTCGGTGCGACGATCTTCTCGCTGGCCGGCTTCATCAACGCGATCTTCGCCAAGAAATTCGACGACGTCGCGATCGTGCCAACCTTCATCCTGACCCCGTTGACGTATCTCGGCGGGGTGTTCTATTCAGTCAAGCTGCTGCCCGACTGGGCCCAGGCGATGACACACGCCAACCCGGTCTTCTACATGGTCAACGCATTTCGCTACGGCTTGCTCGGCACCAGTGACGTGGCGATCAGCGTTGCCTACGCATTGATGATCAGTTTCGTTGTAGTTCTTGGCGCGCTCGGCTTGTGGTTGCTCAAACGCGGTGTCGGATTGCGTAGCTGATCGTGTGATTGTACTGGCGCCTTCAGGCGCGATGCTTCTCGGGTTGTGCGCAAGGCAACGGCGTCACGCCGAAGGCGTCCTGCAGCCACGCGACTGGAGGCGCTAACGTTTCCCCGTCAAATCCCGAAAAATGCGCGGCTGGTTGCCGTCGCGTTCGCCGCCGTCACTTCGACATCTTCGCCACGATCCCTCGCAAGTTCCTCGACGATGTGGCGTAGATACATCGGCTCGTTGCGCCGATGCGAAGGTTTCGGCATGGCGTTGCGCGGCAACAGGTAAGGCGAATCGGTTTCTATCATCAAGCGATCGGATGGGATGTCACGTACGAGTTCGCGTAGATGAGTGCCGCGGCGCTCGTCGCAGAGCCAGCCGGTGATGCCGATATGCCAGCCGGCGTCGAGGTAGTCGACCATTTCTTCGCGCGTGCCGGTGAAGCAATGCACAACAACCTTGCCGAGGTGGCCGCGGAATTTACGCATCGTTGTCATGAAATCCGCATGCGCATCGCGCTGGTGCAGGAACAAAGGCTTTCCGCAATCGACGGCAATTTGCAGCTGACGCTCAAAGGCTTCGATCTGCGCAGCTTTCGGCGAGTAGTTTCGGTTGTAATCGAGTCCGGTTTCGCCGACCGCCCTTACTTCATCCGTCTTGACATGTTCGCGCAACTCGGCGTCCGTGGCATCGTCATAGTCGATGGCGTGATGCGGATGCACACCAGCGGTGGCGAACAACAAGCCCGGGTGAGCGCGTGCCAGTGCCAATGCCGTACGGCTGCCGGCTGCGCTGGCGCCGGTGACGATCATCTGCGACACACCGTGGGTGCTGGCTCGCGCAAGAACCTGATCAAAGTCAGATCGGAAGGACTCATGGGTCAGGTTGGCACCGATATCGATCAGTTGCATGCGGGAGAGCGCTCGAAAAGCGGGATTGTGACGTGGATCTCTGATGCGCTTGCCCGACCAACCGTTCCGCTGAAAGTTCACAGGCGATTCACACCATTATTGCCAGTATCCGTTTCATTCGCAAAATTGCTGGGGTCCTACAATGTACGGTCACACCCGATTATTTCTTGGCGCGGCGCTGCTTGTTGCAGCGGGCTCCGCCAGTTCCGCAGCACAGACAACGGTTGGATTCGACTCGTCGCGTGCTTCGCGCGTCATTTCCGAGCAAGCCAAGCTCGGCCAGGTTTCACTGAATCGCGCACCGCAGCCCAAACCAAAGGCCGGAACCGGCGTCACGGCGACGACACCTGGCCTGTTGAGGGACAACCCGCTGACACCCTACCCTCCAAGCTGCCTGGCCGACCCGCTGCCCGATGAAACCAGCGGCCCGACCTACAGCCAGAACGTTGAGCTTGCGGCCTACAATTCCAGCACGGGTCAAGTCGACTCCACCGAAAACGTCGTAATCTCGGTCTGGCGAGTTGCCTGCAGCACCCCCGCGGGTGCCACGTTCAGCTCCGCGACGCTGATGCGGATCATTCGTGGCAGCACCAGCACGTCGGTTTATCCATTGCTGCCGGACATCCGTGTAAGCCAGGGGTCTATTGGTTTTACTGACGCGGATTACCCACGAAACACGGTCCGCAAGGCGACCGAACCGAATACGTGGATTTCCGACGTGACGCTCGATACACCGATAATCAACAGCACCACGTTCGTGCTGGAAAATTATGACAGCACCGCGACCAGCGTGTTCGATTTCAATCAGGCATTCTCGCTCCGGTTCAATAACCTGTTCGCCAGCAACAACCTGTTCTACATCGACGTGCCGGTCTACAGCCCGAACGCGCAGACCTACCCGGGGGCGTTTCGTGATCTCCCGATTTCAGGCTACATGAGCACCAACTGGTTTGACCCGCAGGCTGACGGCGAAGGTATCGTGCTGCAAGTTTACGAACGAACCGGCGACACCGAGAACTTCGTCGTATCGTTCACCTGGGTGGCATACGATCCAAGCGGGGTTCCGTACTGGCTGTTTGGTCAAGTCGATATTCCGCGTGGCGGCAGGACCGCGATCGCCAGCATGTTCTACAGGACCGGTGGCGGGCTCGGTGGCAACGGAGGCGCGGCAAGTGCGCCGGTGCCGTGGGGATCCGCGACCGTGAGCTTCCCGGACTGCAACCACATGAATTTCGATTACGTGTCCAACCCTGGCTTGCCGGCTGGAATACCGCAGGGCAGCGGCTCAACCACGTGGGTTCGCATCGCGGACGTCAACGGGCTCACCTGTCAGTAATCGATCCAGTGCATTGGCTGAAAACGGCGCGATTGAATCGCGCCGTTTTCGTTAGCGCGAGCCAGCGGTGCAGGACCTGTCCGCGCGGCATCACGACAATTCAAAAGGGATTCACGGACTCATTACGAGTATCCTTTTACTAGTTCACCCCTGTTCGGAGAAACCCATGCGCGTTAGTCCCCAATTCCTGCTGATCGTGGCCTTCGCCACTGCCACACTTTCCGCGAGTGCCGAAACCCGTACCGCCGTGCCGAATGATCCGGGCCGATCGGAGCGTGTGAGCGCTGCGCAGGGTGCGCTGATCGCGCGCAAAGTCGTTTCGAAGTCAACCGAGGCGGTGAACACGGCCACACCCGGTCTTCCCGTGCTCAATCCGGTCCGTGCCTATCCGCCAAGCTGCCTTGCTGATCCGCTGCCTGACCAGACCAGTGGCCCAACTTACTCCACCACTGCAAACCTGGCCGCCTACAACCGGAATACCGGCGAATTTCTTGTCGAAGGGGTAACGATCACCGTTTGGCGGGTCGCCTGCAGCAGCTCGGAATTTTTCACGTCAGCGACGCTGATGCGCATCAAGCGCCAGACCCAGTTCGAGGGCGATAGCGCGATCTACCCACTGTTTCCGGCAATCCGCATCAGTCAGGGTTCAACGGACTACACGTTTGACCCCAATGGGGGCAACCTGATCCGCGTTGCCGAGGAGCCGAATACGGTGCTCTCGGATACCTTTGTCGATGTACCGATCATCTTCAGCACGACCTACGTGCTCGAAAACTATCCTTTCCAAGGCGCCGGCTTCTTCGACTTCAATCTGCCGTTTGGCCTGCAGTTCGACAATTTGAATACAAGCAACAACCTGTTTTACATCAATGCTCCGCTTTACAACCCGAACTCCAGCACTTATCCAGCCGCGTTCCAGAACCTGCCGATTTCGGGCTACATGAGCACCAATTATTTTGACCCGACCGCGGATGGCGAAGGCATCGTGCTGCAGGTTTACGAGGTGGGCTCTGACCCGCAAAATCTCACTGTTTCGTTCACCTGGGTTGCTTATGATCCTAGCGGCGTACCGTTCTGGCTTGCCGGTCAGGTCACGATTCCGCGCGGCACCAAGACGGCGAATGCGCCGATGTTCTATCGCACGGGCGGTGGTTTTGGCGGCAACGCCGGCGGATCCAGTGCACCGATCAGCTGGGGTTCGGCAACGGTCAGCTTCCCCGACTGCAACCGCATGAACTTGAGTTACGCCTCGAATCCGGGTTTGCCCGCCGGCGTGCCGTCGGGTACTGGTTCGCGCGTCTGGCAGCGCATTGCCAACGTCAACGCGCTGGCGTGCGAATAGTCTGAGAGCGGGCGCGACTTCGAAAACGGCGCGAGCAATTCGCGCCGTTTTCGTTTGTGCCGCATTGATCGGCGAGAATGGTTGATCCATGGTTCCCCCGATTTGCCTTGAGCACTCCAGACTTTCCGATCAACGAGATCCTGCCCGAGCTTCGCGCGCTGCTTAACAATCGCACACGTCTCGTGCTCGAGGCGCCGCCCGGCGCGGGCAAGACCACCCAGGTACCGCCGGCGCTGCTCGATGCGGCCTGGCTGCAAGGTCGGCGCATCCTCATGCTGGAACCGCGTCGAATCGCGGCACGGGCGGCGGCCGAGTTCATGGCGTCGGCGCGCGCAGAACAGGTCGGGCAGACGGTTGGCTACCGCATTCGCCATGAATCGAAGGTCTCGGCGGTCACCCGCATCGAAGTCATTACCGAAGGCATCCTGACCCGTCTTCTGCAAGATGATCCGGAACTGCCAGGCGTCGGTGCGATCCTGTTCGACGAATTCCATGAGCGCCACCTGCACGGTGATCTGGGTGCCGCTCTTGCGCTCGACGCACAGGCGAGCCTGCGCCCCGATCTGCGCCTCCTGATCATGTCGGCGACCCTCGATGGCGAGCGCATCGCCCGCTGGTTCGACGCCCCACGACTGAGCAGTGCCGGCCGCAGCTTCCCGGTCCGCATCGAGCATCCACCGGCACGCCCGGGCGAAACCTGGCCTGATCGCGGATGGACCGTGCATTTGCGCCGGGCCGTTGCGCAGGCCCTGCAAGACACGACCGGCGACATCCTCGTGTTCCTGCCAGGTCATCGCGAAATCGAGGCTGCGAGGACAGCCATCGCCGGTCTCGACGCTGACACGGTCCTGTTGCATGGTGAACTGTCACTGGGCGAGCAACATGCCGCGCTAGCCGCGGCCCCGACCGGCCAGCGACGCGTCGTGCTGGCGACCAACGTCGCCGAGTCCAGCCTGACCCTGCCCGGCATCCGTGCCGTGGTCGACAGCGGTCTGGCCCGTGAGCCGCGCCTTGATGCGAACTCGGGATTCTCACGCTTGCAGACGGTCACCATCTCGCAAGCTTCCGCCGATCAGCGTGCCGGTCGTGCCGGTCGTCTCGGTCCCGGCATCTGCTATCGGCTTTGGCCGCAGAGTCGTCGGCTCGATCCGTCGCGGACGCCGGAAATTTCGCAAGTGGAATTGTCGCAACTGGTGCTTGAGCTGAAGGCCTGGGGCTCGGAGAATCTGCATTGGCTCGATCCACCACCCAGCGGTGCCTCGGCGCAGGCAAGGGACTTGTTGGTTGCACTCGGCGCATTGGGAGCGGATGGCGCCATCAATGCATTCGGCCGCGAGCTGTTGGCGTTCGGCGCGCATCCGCGGCTCGCCGCAGCGGTCCTGCGCGCCTATCCGGAACATCGGGCATTGGCCTGCGATCTGGTCGCACTGATCGAAGCGCGCAATCCACTGCGCGGGCAAAGCAGCCGTGATGACGATTTCCGCCAGCGCGCGAATGCTTTGGCCAGCTGGCGCGCGCGTGATTCTCGAGCGGTCGGCGAACTCGGTGCGGATCGCGGCGCTCTTGCTGCGATCCAGCAATCAGCCGATGTCTGGCAACGCCGCGCGCGCCTGCCGCGCGAGAATTCCACCAGCGCGGGACCGACGAATGTAGGCGACATCCTGGTCCACGCCTTTCCCGATCGCGTCGCGCGCCAGGACAGCAACAACCCGCGCCGCTACCAACTGGCCAACGGGCGCGGCGCGCGTCTGCTTGATGAAAGTTCACTGTTTGGCGAACCGTGGCTGGTCGTCATCGACCTGCGTTACGACGAACGCGATAGCTTGATCCTCGCCGCCGCACCGTTCGATGAGTCCGTGCTGGAACGCGACTTCCCCGAGGCTTTCGGGCGCAAGCGCAAGGTCAGCTGGAATCGTGATACCCGAGCCGTCGATGTGTTCGAGGAGCAGCGCTTTGCGGGTATCACCCTGGAACGCCGTAGCGTTCCGGCTCGTGCCGAAGACACCGTGCCGGCATTGATCGCTGCCGTCCGTGAACTCGGTCTTGCCGCCTTGGCATGGAGCGATACCGCAATCGAGCTGCGCCAGCGGGTCGAATTCCTGCGTCGCCACGTGCCCGAATCGGGGCTGCCGGATTTTTCCGATGAAGCCTTGCTGGCGTCTCTCGAAGCCTGGCTCGCACCTGCGCTCACCGACAAGCGTCGCCTCGATTCCTTGCGCGCCGAAGAGTTGTCGAACGCGCTCGTCTCGCAACTCGACCATGTGCAACGTCGTCTGCTCGAAGAACAAGCGCCGACGACAATCAAGGTGCCGAGCGGACTCGAGCGACGCGTCAGCTATCCGATCGATGCGCCACCGGTGCTCGCGGTCAAGCTGCAGGAGTTGTTCGGCCTCGCCGAATCACCGCGCGTGGCCAACGGTCGCGTCGCCCTGACCTTGCATCTGCTATCACCCGCCGGTAGACCGATTCAGGTCACCCAGGACCTGCGCGGTTTTTGGGAGCGCACCTATCCTGAAGTAAAAAAAGAACTCAAGGGTCGCTATCCGAAACATCCGTGGCCCGATGATCCGTGGACGGCGATCGCCACGCACCGCGCCAAGCCGCGGCGCTGAACCAACAACAGCAGGTGCGGTCGAAGTCACGACTTCGCGCCAACCTATTGCCTTGCACATGGCATGGTGGTCACCGTGAACGCTTGCAACGCTCGACCGCGTTGTCGCATCTGAACCACCCAATTCCTTCGAACACCGAGGCCACGTATGACCCGATTCAATCGCGCACTCGTCTGGATGACGGCCTTCCTCGTTCTCGTCGTCGCTCTCGGAACCTTGGTCGGCGCGCGCCTGGTCGAGATTTTTCAGGCCAACCCGTTCTTCAATGGCGTGATCCTGACCGTGCTCATCGCCGGCATCGTCGTCAATATTCGTCAGGTCATGCTGTTGTCGACCGAGTCGCGCTGGATCGAGTCGTTCCGGCGCTCGAACCCTGATCGCGCGATTGAAGGCAAACCGCGACTACTCGCGCCGATGGCACGCATGCTCGGAAATCGCGAGCGCGGCAAGGCGGCGCTGTCGGCGCCGTCAATGCGCACGATCCTCGACAGCGTGCAGTCGCGGCTTGAGGAATCACGCGATCTCTCGCGCTACCTGATTGGCCTGGCCATCTTTCTCGGCCTGCTCGGAACATTCTGGGGTCTGCTCGTGACGATCCGCTCGGTATCGGAAACGATCAGCACGCTGAATGTCGGCAACGACGCGCTGACCATGTTCGGTGCGCTCAAGGAAAACCTCAAGGAACCGCTGGGCGGCATGTCAACGAGCTTCTCGACTTCGCTGTTCGGTCTGGCCAGCTCACTCGTGATTGGTTTTCTCGACCTGCAGGCCGGTCACGCGCAGAACCGCTTCTACAACGATCTCGAGGAGTGGTTGTCGGGCATGACCCATCTTTCCTCGGGTAGTTCGTTCGAGGGTGACGCGTCGGTGCCAGCCTATGTGCAGGCCTTGCTCGAGCAGACCGCCGATGGACTCGAGCGCATGCAGCGCGCGATCGTCGAAAACGAACGTGAGCGTCGCGGCAGCAATGAGCAGTTCGCCGAGATCTCGAACCAGCTTGGCCGCCTCAATGAATTGCTCTCGCGCGACGCACGCGAACGCCAGGGTGCTGCCGAGGTTCAGAATGAGTTGAAAACCGTGTTGCGCCAGATCGCCAGTCATCCACCCTCGGAATCTCGTTTGTCCGATGAGCTGCGCAGCGAACTTCGCCTGCTCTCGCGCACGATCGCCGCCGCCGTCGGCGCGGGTCGCGAGCCACGCGCATGAGCGGTCTGGCTCGGCGACGTCGGCGCGCATTCGATATCTGGCCCGGATTCGTCGATGCGCTGACCTCGTTGATCATGGTGATGATCTTCGTCCTGCTGATTTTCGCGATCGGCCAGTTCGTGCTGTCCGACACGTTGGCCGGCAAGAACAAGGCGCTCGATTCGCTCAACGCTCAAGTGGCTGAACTTGCGCGCACCCTTTCCCTGACTGAAGACCAAAAGCGCATTCTTGACGCGCGTGTCGCCGAACTCAGCGCGTCGCTTGGTACCACGCAGGCCGAACGCGACAAACTCGGCGCCGCTCTCACAGCGGCGAACACGCAGGCGGCCACGCTCAGCAACGACATCGCCGCCCTGAGCGAACTCAAGGCCCAGCTCGAGGCGGAAGTCGCACGCCTGGTCACCGATCTCGATATCACTCGCGGCGATCTGGTCAAGCAGACCGATCTCGGCAGTGCGGCGACCGCCCAGGTCGAACTGCTGAACCGGCAAATGGCCGCGATCCGCGAGCAACTGGCCAAACTCGAAACCGCGCTCGGCATCGCCAAGGAAGAGATCTCGAACAAGGATACGAAGATTGCCGATCTTGGAGCCAGGCTTAATATCGCCCTGGCCAATCGTGTCAACGAGCTCGAGCGCTACCGTTCGGAATTCTTCGGCAAGCTGCGCGAGGCGCTGGGCAATCGCAGCGACGTGCAGGTGGTCGGCGACCGTTTCATCGTTCCGACCGACATCCTGTTCGATTCCGGTACCGCCGAACTTGGGCCTCTCGCGCAGGATCGCCTCGATACCCTGGCCGCGACCGTACGCGAGGTTTCCGCCGAGATCCCCTCGTCGATCGACTGGGTGCTGCGCATTGACGGGCATACAGACAAGCGCCCTATCCACACCGATCGCTTTCCGTCGAACTGGGAGCTGTCGACCGCGCGCGCCGTGGCCATCGTCAAGCATCTCGTCGTCCAGGGCATTCCTGCGAATCGTTTGTCGGCGAATGGCTTCGGCCAGTTCCAGCCGATCGATTCGTCTGACACGCCCGAGGCCTACACGAAGAATCGGCGGATCGAGTTGCAGTTGACCAATCGCTGAGCTGTCTTTTTTTGTTGATGCTGTGATCTGCAGTTCGGCGGCCCTGACAACGTCCGTGAACGTTTGTGGAGCGCGCTCGGCAACTGCTCCTTGCGTTGCCCTACCTCCTGCATCCCTGCAGTCGTCCTTCGTCGCGCAGATCCCTGCCTTTTCCACTCGCCTCCCTCCTCTCGTCACCCCTGCGAAGGCAGGGGCCCAGCGCCTTTGCTCGGGTTGGTTTTTCTTGATCGCGGTGCAGAGACATCCTGTCGAGTTCCACTCGCCATCCATGGCGAGCTTCTGACTTCTCTTTGCGTGGCCATTGCGCCGCAGGAGCGGCGCGAACAGCGAAGCTGGCCCGCAGGGTGGAGGGCAGGAGCCCGGAATCAGAGAACGTAGGCCAAGAGAAGGCCACCCCCACAATCGCGCCTTACGCACAGTCCCTGTGCTCCAGGTACGCGAGCCTGCTGCGGGGTTCGCCGACAGTCCATCCATGGACTGACGTCGAACTAGCCCACATCGTGTGGGCCATCCTTCGGACTGATCCTTCGCAGTCTCGCCGCGATCGAGGGGACCCCAATAGCGCGCATCGTGCGCGCCAAAGCCAAAGCCAGAGCCAGAGCCAGAGCCAAAGCGATAGCTGCAACTTGTTTCGTCTTTGCTGCGCAGGCGAGGGTATGGATACCCGAGGTAGAGCAACGCAGGAGCAGCTGCCGGATGCGCAGTAGACGGGCCCCCTATGCAGCGGC
>JBBRBU010000061.1:0-23050 GCA_038205505.1 Lysobacterales bacterium
CGCACTCGGCGGCTGGATCAGCGCAACCGCCACTGACAGCAGCGGAAACACCTCGGAATTCTCCGCCTGTGTGCCGTACGACAGTTCTGATGTGATTTTTGCCGATGGCTTTGAGTAGCAGTCCGATCACCCATCCGACCACATTCACGAAGGAAAGCGCATGCACCATTCCTGCTTCAGACTCAGGCATATGCTGCTGGCAATGTCTCTTCTCTCGTGGACTCAGGTCGACGCCGCGAGTGTCTGCATCTCTAGTGGAAATTCGGCCGCATTGAGCTTCTGGCTGGAGAACTATCAAGACAACGGACAGAACGACGAGTTGCGTCTGGTCGAAGGGTTCTACGACGTGCCCGCCGGTGGATTCTTGTTCGACTCGAGCGAAGCACGCAGTCTGACCATTTCAGGCGGCTGGGATCCAGGCTGCACCACTCTGCGTGGCACCACCAACACGACCCTCGATGGCGGTGGCACTGATCGTGTCATGCGGCTGCTCAACCGAAATGGCGACTTGACGGTTCGTGGCATCACGTTCACCGGCGGCTTCCTTGCCGGCAATGCAAGCGATGCTGCCGGGCTGAATATCAACGGCGGAGCTACCTTCGGTGCCAACGTGACCATTGAACGCAACACCTTCAGCAACAATTTCATATCAGGAAATGGCGGCGCCGCTGGTCTGGCTGCGAGCACCGGTAGTGGCGTAATGCGGGTTATCAACAATCTGTTTGTCGGCAATGATGGAGGCAACGTCGGGGCGGCCATTGTCTTTCCCTACAACGGCCCGAGCAGCGCGATTGTCACCAGCAACACGGTGGTCGGGAACGGATTTCTCAGTACGGTAGCCGGCGGAATGCGCGTGGCAAGCACTTCCGCGCCGATCACGGTCAGCAACAATGTGCTCTGGGCGAACACGGGGGGCGACCTTCTGATCAGCGGTGTCGTTGCCCTCTTCAATAACGATATCGAGGTTCTGCTAGGCACTCCCGATGCTTCCAGTGCAGGCAACTTCAGCCTCGCCCCCGGATTTGTACTTGGCGGGTACCGCCCCGGCGCGTTCTCGCCTCTAGTGAATGCAGGTCTGAATACACCGCCGGGAGGGCTGCTGGCCACGGACCTGGATGGCTATGTGCGCATCCAGGGCCCTGCCGTGGACATCGGCGTATACGAGACCAGCGTGCTATTTGCGGATGGATTTGATTGATCAAGTCGCAAAGCAGGAATAGCGTCGAAAGTTGTGACTCGGCGCATCGTTCGATTTCACCTTTCCCGTCCGCTGGTCGCCGCAAGTTTGGTCAGTTGATTGAAATGATTCGCGGGAAGTCCCACCCGTTGGGCTGCGGTTCGGCCTCGGTCAGCTAGGGTCGAGCGCTGGTTCAGCAAACGGGGAGTATCAAATGACGTCGACAAGCAAGTTGGGATTCGTACTGTTGGGTAGTGCGATGTTCGCAGGTTCCGCATTCGCCGCGAATATCGTCACTGCGCCTCAAGGTGGCGTGGCGCGGTGGGCCGGGATGGCCGCCAGCGAGTGCGGCGTCTATGGCAAGCGCTACGCAGCGGTCGATTCGACCTGTTACTACCCTATCGATATTCAGACCAAACCCGGAACGCATGAGATTGCGCTCTGGGACCAGGATGGCAAGCAGCACGACGGCTCACTGCGCGTCGAGAAGGCCGAGTTCCCCACAGTCGAAATGAAGCTTCCCGAGAAACTCGATCACTATCTCAACCCATCGGCAGAAGAAAAAGAACGCGCGTCGGCAGACCGCGCCGAGATCGTGAAAATCCTTGGCGGGAGCGAGGATAAGGCGCACTTTTCGCTGCCTCTCGGCGAACCGGCCGCGAGCTTGCCGAAAAGTGACGATGACTTTGGCAGCGAGCGTCTGTTCAACGAGGAACACAAGAGCCTGCACAGCGGACGCGACTATCCGGTCAATGTCGGTAGCGCCGTCAAAGCGGTCGCCGATGGCACCGTGGTCCTTGCCGCCGATCATTTCTTTGCCGGCAATTCGGTCTACGTCGATCATGGCGCTGGCCTGGTCAGCATGAACTTTCATCTGGACTCGATTGCGGTCAAGCAGGGTGACGAGGTCAAACGCGGACAGACCCTCGGCAAGGTCGGCAGCACCGGTCGAGCGACCGGACCGCATCTGCATATCGGCTTGCGCTGGCTCGGCAAGCGTATCGATCCGGCCCTGCTTTTCGCCAACCCGACGACACTGCCGTCGGTCAGCGACACGCCTGCCGAGGCGGAACGCAAGATCGAAAAGGCCGAGGCAAGCGAACCCAACGAGGGCGACGAAATTCCGGTTGATGACTAGTTCCGGTTGATGACTCGTGTTGAGAGTCCGGCTGTGGCGAGGAGATCGATCTTCTCGCCACGCTGCAAAGCCTCCCCGTGATTCAAACTTTTTTTGTACACGTTTGCCGTAAAATAGAGCGCGGTCACTTCGTCGCTGTCTTGTCTGACTTATCGTGGGTCTGCGGCGCGTTGAAAAAATTGTCTGGCGGAACAATTCATTCGTTTGTGGTCACTGCCGCAGCGAAGGCGAGTCAGTTCTGAGCTTGCCGAAAGGCAGTGACGACAGCCGCCTTGCAAGAAGGCCTGCCGAGAGGATCAGGCGCGAGTGCACTTCGGGGTCGTAAAAGCTTGCCGTCTGCCCTCCCATTTCGAAAAACTTCGCCTGTACGCGACGCACTGAATCGTCCTGTATGCTCGGGTAATTGCCTGCATCAGCCCGGGCGTCGAGGGGAGTGTCTCGCCATGAAGCCTGTCTCGCGTGTCTGCTGTCTTGCTCTGCTTGCGATCGCCTTCACTCCGCTTGCGAATGCGGCGTCTGCTGAAACTTCAAAAAGCACTCAAAAGGCGGTCCTCGTTACCGGTGCAAGTTCGGGCATCGGCCGGCATATTGCAGAACGCCTTGCCAAGGACGGTCACTACGTCTACGCCGGCGCACGCAAGGCCGAGGACATCAAGGCCTTGAGCGCGATTCCGAACATCGAGGGCATCCGTCTCGATGTCACCAAACAGGATGAGATCGATGCCGCCGTGGCCCTGGTGCGCAAGCGTGGCAAGGGCTTGTATGGCCTGGTCAACAACGCCGGTGTCGGCGTGCTCGGGCCGTTGATTGAATTCGACGAGGCCGACATGCGCTTCCAGATGGACGTCAATATCATGGGTCCTTTCCTGGTGACACGTGCGTTCGCACCGTTGATCATCGAAAGCAAGGGACGCATCACGACGACAGGTTCCATCTCGGGATTCATTGCCGGCACGCTATCCGGCCCCTACTCCATGACCAAGTTCGCGATCGAGGGTTTCACCGACTCCCTGACCGCCGAGATGAAGCGATTCGGGGTCAAGGTCAGCGCCATCGAGCCCGGCTCGTTCAAATCAGACATAACCATGTCCGCGATCAAGCGACGCAAGCAACGTGGCGCGAGCAACGATGAATCCCTCTACGCTGATGACATCAAGGAGGCGATGGCCACGCCAGCCGATCGATCCAATTTTCCGGAACCGACCGCCGTGGCCGACGCCGCCGTACATGCCTTGTTCGATGCGCACCCGAAACACCGCTACATGGTCGTTCCCAACGAACGTCAGGCACATGCCACGATCAATGCCGCACTCACCCACGCTGTCGAGTTGAATCAGGACCAGACCTACACCTATGATCGGGCGAGCCTGATCAAGATGCTTGACGCCGCAGTTGACGCCGCAAAAACTGCGCCGGAAAAACCGTAAGCGATCAGGTGAATTAGTCGGGTAGCGGCCCCATGACCACGAATCAAGCCACGCCCGCCGAACGACCCAGCGTGCTGCAAGTGCTTGCCGGCGTGCATCGTGATGAGCGCGCGATCCTTGTGTTGTCGGCGTTGTACTTCTTCCTGGTCATGGCCAGCTATTTCATCCTGAGACCGATCCGGGATCAGATGGGCGTGGCTGGCGGGGTCAAGAATCTACCGTGGCTTTTCAGCGGAACGCTGATCGCGATGCTCGTGATCAGCCCGCTGTTTTCCGCGATGGTCTCGCGCTGGCCGCGGCGGCGGTTTGTCAGCTGGAGCTATCGCGCGCTGATGCTTTGTCTGCTGTTCTTTTACGCGGCATTGCTCGGACTGCCGGCAGCGGATCAGCTCTGGGTCGGGCGAGCGTTCTTCATCTGGGTCAGCGTTTTCAACCTGTTCGCAGTGTCGCTGTTCTGGGCGGTCATGGCCGATGTGTTCAAGTCGGAATCCTCGCGTCGTCTGTATGGCGTCATCGCCGCAGGCGGCACGCTCGGCGCGTTGACCGGCGGCATTGTGATCAGTTTCCTTGTCGAGATCCTTGGCGCACCGTCCCTGCTGCTGATTTCACTCGTCATGCTTGAACTCGCGCTGTGGTGCATGTTCGCGATCACACGGCGACGGAATTCAGAGACCGAGACTTCCGAATCCCGAGAGTCCGATGGTGAGCAAGTTATCGGTGGCAGCGCACTGGACGGCTTTCGTCTCGCCCTGCGCTCGCCATACCTGCTCGGCATGTGCGGCTACATGCTGCTGTACACGATCGGCTCGACCTTTCTGTATTTTCTTCAGGCCCAGATCGTCGACAGCCAGATCGATGGCCGCATCGCGCAGACCGCCTACTTTGCCAACGTCGATATCTGGGTCAACAGCCTGACCTTGATTCTGCAGGTATTCCTGACCGGACGCTTGATGTCGCGCATCGGCGTCGGTTTGACCCTCGCCGCACTACCCCTGATCTCGATCGTCGGCTTCGTCGGACTCGGATTGACACCCGTGCTGGCTGCCGTGGTCATCTTCACTGTCGCCCGCCGCGTGACCAACTACGCCCTCTCGCGCCCGGCGCGCGAAGCCTTGTACGTGCCATTGAGCCGCGGCGAAAAGTACAAGGCAAAGAATCTGATCGACACCGTCGTCTACCGACTCGGCGACCAGCTCGGTGCCTGGACCAACGGCGTGCTGCTCTGGCTGGGATTCGGTATCGGCGGCATCGCCTTCAGCGCCGTCCCCCTCGCCGCGGCCTGGCTGGGCCTGTCGATATGGCTCGGCATCAAATATCGTCGCTTGCAGCAGGGCAAGAACGAAATCCAAAGTGGTCCATCGCTGACTTGAGTTTTTGAAGAACTTGCCACGCACGGTTCCCGAGCACGCAACGTCCGCAGTACTTCTATCCCTGACACCGAGCGCACGGTTGCATATCGGTGCTTCAACGTGCGTAATCGCGCATCGTCAATGATTCCGGTTTTTCTTCGCCATGGTCCCTTACCCACATCGTTCCGAATTGCTGCCCGATTGGGATGGACATCGCCTGCGTGTGCGAGCGGTGTCGGGGCAAAAGATCGGCATTGGCATTGATGGTTGTCAGTTTATTGCGCTGATTGCCGATTCGAGTGGTGTGGCGAACCTCTCATTGCCGTATTCACCCTCGGGAAATGCGCGGCTGGGCGTTCAATTCACTGCGCAAGACAGTCTCGAGGGTACGGTGACTACGTCAATCGGAATTGAAATGAACATCCCCGGGATGCACCCGTCCGGCGGCGCGCAACATCCATTGTGTGCGCTGCCCAATGGGCAACTCGTCCCACTCGATGCCAGGCCGATGCAGCGCGAGGTCGCCATTGTCGTGCCTGTTTACAACGCGCCCGAGGATGTCGAACGCTGTCTGGATTCGGTGCTTGGGCAAACCACCGGTCCCAGTCGATTGATTGTGATCGATGATGCGAGTACGGACGCGCGGATTGCGCCTTTGCTCGATCGTTATCGGGGCATCAACGGTGTCGAGATTCTTGCCAATTCGACGAACCTCGGTTTCACCGCGACGGTCAATCGCGGAATTGCGCTTGCGGGCGACGCCGACGTTGTCTTGCTCAACGCCGACACGCAAGTCGCCGCGAACTGGTTGACCGGATTGCGGCGTGCGCTGCAATCGGCTGATGACGTCGCCACGGTGACAGCGGTTTCGGACAACGCGGGTGCTTTTTCTGTACCGGAGCTGGAACAGGAAAACCCATTCCCCATCGAATGGACTTTCGACCAGACAGCCCTTGCCCTGTGGCAGGGCGCAGGGCTTGCCTACCCTCATCTGCCGACCGGCAACGGCTTCTGCATGCTGATCCGTCGTGAAGTCATCGATTCAATCGGTGCATTCGATGTCGAGGCGTTTCCACAGGGCTATGGCGAGGAGAACGATTTCTGTCAACGCGCCAGCGCGGCGGGTTTTCGCCATTTGATAGCCGGCAATGTGTTGGTGCGACATGCCCGCAGCCGCAGCTTCGGGCATGAGCGTCGCGCCGCGCTAGGCCAGGCCGGCATGCGAGTATTGCGCGAGCGTTGGCCACGATACGAGGCCGACGTCGGCGCCAGCCTGTTTTCATTCGAGCGTCGCGTACTCGATTGGCGGGTGCGAAAGATTTATTCTCTTGCACCTGCGCATATACCGAAGTCGCGCTTGCTGTGCTCCGGATTTGACGACCACCTTGCCCTGGCAAGCGGGTACGATACCTTCGTGCTGAAACCTTCAGATGCCGGACTCGAATTGAGTCACGCAGACAATGGCCCATTTGAAATGATCCCCTTGCTCGACCCGACGACGATGTCCCGCTGGTTGCAACAGCACGCCATCGACCTGATCGCGATTCACTCGGGTAGCAGCGATCCAGTCGCTGCAATGCTGGAATCCGAATCGCGACGACTCGGTATTCCGATCTTTTCCTGCACTGCAACCACGGACGTTTCGCCGGAAGCACTCGCCGTTCACATCGAGCGTCAGCGCAGTTTTGCCGGGAGCCGGCAATGAGCCGTCGTTACTCACGTGCATTGATCACCGGCATCAATGGCCAGGATGGCGCCTGGTTGGCAGCACAGTTGCTCAACGAAGGCATCGAAGTATTCGGCACACATCGGCCTTCGAGCCCGGCTGGAAACTGGCGCCTCCAGGAACTCGGTTTCACCAATCACGCAAATCTGCATCTGCGCGCGCTGGATCCGGGCGATGTGTCCGCATGTCGCGATCTGTTGGGCGACGTTGAGCCTCAGGCGATCTTTCATCTGGCCGGCCAATCACGCGTGGCAGATTCGTTTCGCGATCCGATCGCCAGCATCCAGGCAAATGGCATCGGCACGATCAATTTGCTTGAGGCGATGCGCCGCCATTCACCGGATGCGCATTTCGTGCTCGCATCAAGCGCGGAAATTTTTGGCAATGCCGAACGCGCCCCGCAAGATGAGAAAACGCCAGTTCGCGCGTCGACGCCATACGCCGTCTCGAAATTGTTGGCGCATTCGGCGATGGGCAGTTGGCGTGCAAGTTTCGGCCTTGCCACGAGCAGTGCAATACTTTTCAATCATGAGTCCGAGTTGCGTGACGAAGCGTTCGTCACGCGAAAGATCTCTCAGGGGGTCGCTCGCATCCTGCTCGGCAAGGCGCAGGAGCTGGCGCTTGGCAACCTCGATGCAAAACGTGATTTCGGCTACGCGCCTGAATACATGGCGGCACTCGCCAATATGGCGGATCGAGATTCCGGCGACGACTACGTGCTTGCCACAGGACATGCAGCGAGCATTCGTGAATTTGCCACGGCGGCATTTGCCGCGATCGACATGCCGATCGAATGGCAGGGCCGCGCCGCAACGGAAGTCGCGCGCGAGCGCAGCAGCGGCCGGATCCGCATTCGCGTCGACAGCAAACTTCTGCGTCCATTCGACGCTCCATTACTGGTCGGCAACGCGGAAAAGGCGCGCGAGCATCTTGGTTTCAAGCCTGGCGTTGATCTGGTCGAATTGACCCGACGTATGGTCGACGCGGATCTGGAACGCGAGCGCCGGAACTGATGCGTGTCATTTTCAATGTCGACGCGATCAGTGCGCCACTGACCGGTATCGGCCGCTATGCCCTCGAACTGGCTCAAGGACTCGCCGCTCACGAGGCCATCGAGGAGCTACGACTGTATTCGGCGGTGCGCTGGGTCGACGATCCTGCCGATGCGCTTTCCTCCAATCGAATCTTCGCCAGCCTGCGCAAAAACCTGCCGTTCAAGACGCGCGCGCTCGAAACCTATTCCATGCTGCGCAATGTGTTGTTTCGCGCGCACACGCGCAAGTTTCAGGAATACCTGCTGCACACACCGAACTACATCCTGATGCCATTCGATGGTCCCACCGTGACCACGGTGCATGACCTTTCGGCCCTCAACTTTCCTGAAACCCATCCGCCCGAGCGCGTCCGTTTCCTTGAGCGACACTTGCCGCGCAGCCTCGAGCGCGCTGATCGCGTGTTGACTGACTCGCAGTTCATCGCCGATGAAATCCACGACAAACTCGGCGTATCCAGGGACAAGCTGCGCGTAGTCGCGCTGGGCGTCGACCCGAGTTATCACCCGCGCAAGCCCGACGCGCTGGCGGAGACGATGAAGCGTCACGACCTTGTCGCGGGCGACTATCTTCTGGTCGTCGCCACCCAGGAACCTCGCAAGAACCTGGTCCGGCTGGCCAATGCCTATGCCGCGCTGCCGGCGCGATTACGTCAACGCCACCCACTGATCATCGTCGGCGCGCGCGGTTGGCTGAGTGTCGATCTCGAGCGCGTGCTGGCGCCACTCGAAGCTGCGGGCTCAAGCCGTCGACTCGGCTACGTGAGCGAAGCCGATCTGCCCTTGATTTACTCTGGCGCACGCGCATTCGCCTTTCCTTCGCTATACGAAGGTTTCGGTTTGCCGGTGCTTGAGGCAATGGCCAGCGGAATTCCGGTGCTGACTTCCAACGTCTCCTCGTTGCCCGAGATCTGCGCAGGCATCTCGCTTTGCGTCGACCCTCGCGATGAGGAACAATTGCGCGAAGGTCTGGGCAAGTTGCTCGAAGATGAGACCTGGCGCTCACGCAGCGCGACCGATGGCTTGCAGCATGCCGCCAAGTATCCGTGGTCACGCTGCGTCGACGAAACCATCGCGGTCTATCGGGAAATATGCTTGCCAAGCCGTTGAAGCGATGTTGGCGATTCGATTCAGACGACAGCAGGCAATCACGCCCTTCGATTTCGCCCGAGGCGTCCGGTTTTCCGCCGGTCAGATCCATGATCGTGGTTCTCGAACCGTTGCACATGACGCTGCCGATGCCAGTCTCGCGACGAGCCTCGGAGACGCACACGGGCTGCTGCCGATCAGCAAATAATTTGTCGGATTGAAGTATGGAAAACCTTGTCGTTCGACGCGGACTTGTGCGACGCAGTTTGTCTGCACCTGTCGAATGCCGTCATCGGCCGCAGTGCGCTTCCGATCAGCACTGCGCAGACAAAAAAACCGCGCCCCTCTCGGGACGCGGTTATCCGTTCAAAAATGCCGGAAATTACATGGGCGGCAACTCGAAGCCGTCGGCGTAGATCAGATCGGGCAGGATCGTTGGGACCAGGCAGAATTGCTCGATCGTGCCCGTGTCGAGACCCGCGCGATCAATGGCTTTGAGCGACCACGACGCCGCCAGTGACGCGCCATCGAATGCGGTTAGCGGATTGACAGGTCGACGAACACCGCTGATGCCAGGCGGCGTCGTGCCGCAAACCACCGGACCCGCTGCCTCGTCGTCGAAGGTCACATCGACATTGTCGACTCCGCAACCAGATCCACCAAGTCGGGTAGCCAGCGTCACCGACGTTGTGCCATTGCTGAGCTGCAGTTCGAGATCTCCCGGGTATGTATGGTTGATCAACACATTCAGATTGAGGTCGGCAAGCGTGCCGCCGGCCGAGACGGAGATCGTTCCGGTTGCTCCGGTTGGATTGTTGTCCGGAATGGCTATCGGACCACCAAAGCAGATCAACAGACCAGTCGTGAAGCGGGAGGTTGCTGAATAGCTGCCCGTGCCGCAGGCGTTATTTGCAACAACTCGCCAGAAATAGGGCGTCTCGGGATTGAGCGTGGCAGCCGGAGTAAAGCTCGTACCTGAGACGACACCACCTGCAACGATATTGGTGAATCCTGCATCCGTAGCGATCTGTATTTCATAGCTCGTCGCGCTGGCCACCGCGGACCAGGTAAACGTCGGACTCAAGCCGATTTCTGTGGCATTGTCCGGCGGCATCATCAGATTTGCGGCGGCCGGAAAACCCGCGGCAAGGTTGACGCTGAATCCGACTTGGCGAACGATCGCGGGCGCGCCGCCATCATTGGCTTGCACGGTCACCGGGTAGATGCCGGAAGGTGCAGCGGCAGATGTCGTCAAGGCGACCGTCGTACTCGACGGACTTGCTGCTACCGGAACCGGGTTTGGCGTTGCGGTGGCACTCGGGAACACAGTCGCATTGAGACCCGGGAAGGTGATCGCGGCCGAGCCTGAGTAGCCTGAATATCCCTGAAAGGTCACTGTGCGTGGCGGAACAGGCTCGCCCGCGCAAACAGCAACAGTGCTCGGATCGGTGCTGCTCGCCGTGTAGGTGGGTCCTGCGGCCAGGTTTTGCACGCGGCCCACATAAGATTTCTGCACCGGCGTCCCGCCAACATTGCGCCGGTTGTCTGTCCAGCTCATCGCCGCTTCGACGGGTCCGACCGCGATGCCGTTGTAATCGCCCCATTCCTGACCGTTGGTGATATTCACGGAAGTGTCCGCCGATACGCGCGTCTCATCGAGCCAAATCGTTCCGCCATCGATGGAATAGTTGTAGTAGAAATCCACGCCCGTGCGTGAAGGCGAATTGCGCGTGTCGTAGAAACCGATATGCACGGCACCACCCTGATCGACTTCAAGCCAGGGATGGTAACGATCGACGGTGGCGATATCGGCGATGGAATGCGGTGTTGTCGTGAGCGCCCATGTCGCACCGCCATCGTCCGAGTAGGCTACCTGGATCCAGGCATGGTTACTTGCGGCCGTCGTATTGCCGCTACTCGGGTGGAGTGCCGTATAGGCTGCGTAGACGCGGCCGTCGTTCGGCCCGCCCGATCGGTCAGTATCCGCCGCAACATAGATGAACGCATTGCGTGACTCCATCGAAGGAATCGGGAAATCGAAGACGTCAAACAGCGGTTGCACGACTACTGGCGATCCAAATGTAGCGCCGCCATCGGTCGATTTGACCATGTAGATGTTCTTGGTCGTGGATCCGCTGCTTGGCCAGATGTAATAGATGTTGCCGGCACTGTCGGTGGTGATGTCGCTGCCAATGCCTTTCGCGGCCGTCGGGAACGAAATTGGCGCCGACCAGGTCAAGCCCTTGTCGGTCGAGCGCGAGAAAAACATCGTGTTGGATTGATGCCAGGTCAGATAGACGTTCTCCAGATAAGCAGAGGACGGCGACTTGTCGACATGGATCCACTCCTTGTCCGAACTACCGGAGGAGACAACGATTACCGAACCCCATGTCTGACCATTGTTGGTGGAGCGAAACAAGCCAGCGCGCAATCCACCGGATGAAGGCAAGGTGGCTGCATATGCCACGGTGCCATCCGCAGACCACTCCATGGCCGGGTCGCAACAGGTGCCCGGCAGGGTGCCGGCACTCAACCAGGTCACGCCGCCATCGGTCGAGTAGTTCTGCGATTGCCCGCCTGGACCATTCGAACCCGCGATGACGATCTGGGGATTGACCGGGTTGTACTTGATCGAGGTTTCATTGTCGCCAATTGCCATCGGCCCCTCGCCATTGACAGGCACGGCATGCGGCAGCGGATCGGTGGCGTAGATGAGTGAAGGAGGCGGATTGTCCGGGTCCGGGTGCGAGTAGATGCCGAGGCCGCGACGATGGAGCACGCCATCCTGCATCAGGCCACCAAAACGTATCTCGAATTCCTTGTCGAGCTCGCGAGGATAATGCTCACCGATCGGATATCCCTCGGCGGCTGTTTCCTTGCGCTTGAGAATCTTGAAGAAGGCCGGCACCCCGTGGCGGTATTCATCATCTGCCGGCAGCAAGGCCACGTCGGCCTTGGTCAATGCATAGTTGCGGTCATCCCAGGGACCGAAGCGACGCAAGCTCGCGTAATCGACGCTTTGGTCGACACCTTTGGTTTGGGTAATTGTCGCGTCGTCGATCTGGTCGACATAGGCTTCCTTGCCGGACTCGATTGCGCCAGCCGGCACAATCCCACCCACCAGCAAGCAGGCGATTGCAATCGCCCAAGCTCGATTCATAA
Organism: Lysobacterales bacterium; assembly: GCA_038205505.1. GTDB lineage: Bacteria > Pseudomonadota > Gammaproteobacteria > Xanthomonadales > Rhodanobacteraceae > Dokdonella. The sequence continues at coordinate 12,120 of JBBRBU010000061.1, forward strand.
GTTTCATGGAGTTCCCCGCACGAGATCATGGTGAATCCCGAGCGGGATTCTGAGCGCATACACTAATCCGCCTTCAGACGGAGTGCAAATAAATCCATGCTATAGAGGTGGGTGCTGGGTCGAAAACCAATCAGCTCGTCAGCACACGACTTTCCGTGACGGACGCCTCAGTCTGCGAACAGTGCACCGGACAAATCAAGGGACTGGAATTCCGGAACTATTTGAAGATTTCCTTGTTCTTCGCATAGGGACCGGCCTGCTGGCGCGTGACCAGTCCGCGCTTGACCAGATCCTGCAGGCATTGATCGAGCGTCTGCATGCCATGCTGGGCTCCGGTCTGGATCGACGAATACATCTGCGCGACCTTGTCTTCGCGGATCAGGTTTCGAATTGCCGGAATGCCGACCATGATTTCATGCGCCGCGATTCGACCGCCACCGACTTTTTTCAGCAGTGATTGAGAAATCACCGCGCGCAGCGACTCCGACAGCATCGAACGCACCATCGGCTTTTCGCCGGCCGGGAACACGTCGATGATACGGTCAATGGTCTTCGCGGCCGAGCTGGTATGCAGGGTCGCGAACACGAGATGGCCGGTTTCGGCCGCGGTCAGGGCGAGGCGAATGGTTTCCAGATCGCGCAACTCGCCGACCAGGATGTAGTCGGGATCCTCGCGCAGTGCCGAGCGCAGCGCCTCGGTGAAGCCGTGGGTATCGCGATGCACCTCGCGCTGGTTGATCAGGCATTTCTGCGAGGTGTGCACGAACTCGATCGGGTCCTCGACGCTGAGGATGTGCGCGTATTCGTTCTTGTTGACGTGATCGACCATCGCCGCCAGCGTCGTCGACTTGCCCGACCCGGTCGGGCCGGTAACGAGAATCAAACCCTGTGGCTGCTCGATCAGCTCGCGGAAGATCTTCGGACAGCCGAGATCCTCAAGCGACAATACCTCGGAGGGAATCGTCCGGAACACGGCACCGGCGCCACGATTCTGGTTGAATGCGTTGACGCGGAAGCGGGCCAGTCCCGGGATCTCGAACGAGAAGTCGACTTCGAGGAATTCCTCGAAATCGCGTCGCTGCTTGTCCGACATGATGTCGTAGATCAGCGAATGGATCTGCTTGTGGTCGAGGGCCGGAATATTGATCCGGCGCACATCGCCATCGACACGGATCATCGGCGGCAGGCCAGCCGAGAGGTGAAGATCGGAGGCCTTGTTCTTGACCGAAAACGCGAGCAGCTCGGCAATATCCATCTGGTCTCCCCAAGTCGCGCGATTTCGCGCATGGCTGCGATAGGCCTGAGTATAGCGTGGAGGATTCAGCGCGATGCAAGGGTCGGGATTGGGAAATCAGGCTTCAGAGGTCTGAAAGCGGGTCGATTGGAGCATGCGGCTGAGGTCACGGCACATGGGATGTTTGGAAACACACGCATCGCGACCCAGTGGAGAGGCCCTTGCTCGCGGCGACTGCCGTCGCTCCACAATTCCCGTTTCCCGACTTCGGACTCCCCGCCTTGCTATCCTTCCCGACCAATCTTCAAATCAGGTCAGCGATGTCTTCCTCCTCGCAAGCTCCTCTTCCCTCCTCCGTTTCTCTGGCTTTTGTTGGCGGCGGCAACATGGCGCGCAGCCTGATCGGCTCACTGATCCGCAGCGGCATGTCGGCCGACCGGATCCGCGTGGCCGAGCCGAATGAGACTGCGCGCCAGCAGCTTGCCGATGATTTCGGTGTCGGCGTGTTTGCCGATGGCGTCGATGCAGTGCGTGAGGCCGATATCATCATGCTCGCGATCAAGCCCCAGGTGATGCGGGCGGTCTGCACAAGCCTCGCCCCCGTGCTCAAGGATCGCCGCCCGCTGATGATCTCGATCGCTGCCGGTTTGCGCATCGAGCAGATTGATCAGTGGCTTGGTGGCGGCTTCCCGATCGTGCGCTGCATGCCGAACACGCCGTCACTGATCGGTGCCGGTGCGACCGGCATGATCGCCAATGGCGCGGTCGACACGAGCGCCCGTGAACTGTGCGAAACCATTCTCGGAGCAACCGGCCTTGCCGTATGGGTCGATAGCGAGGAACTCATCGATACCGTGACCGGCGTTTCCGGTTCGGCACCGGCCTATTTCTTCCTGATGATCGAAGCACTCGAAGATGCCGGAGTCGACCAGGGGTTGCCACGCGAAACGGCGCGCGCGCTGGCAATCCAGACCTGCCTTGGAGCCGCCCGCATGGCCAGCGAAGACGACGAACCACCTGCCCGCCTTCGCGAGCGTGTGACCTCACCCAACGGAACAACCGCGGCGGCCCTCGATGCTCTTGCCGAAGGCGGTTTTCGCGAACTCGTGGCCAGGGCCGTTGCCGCCGCCAAGGCGCGTGGCGGCGAAATGTCCCGTGAGCTTGACTGAGGCCTGTCGCGATGCCCTACCTCGCCAATGCCGCGCAAATCCTGCTCGAATTCATTTTCAGCATCCTCGTCGGCCTGATTGTGTTGCGCGTACTCCTGCAACTGGTGCGCGCCAATTTCCAGAACCCGATTTGCCAGTTCCTGTACAAAGCCAGCAACCCGGTGCTGATGCCGCTGCGTCGGATCATCCCGGCCTGGCGTCGTCTCGACCTCGCCGGCGTTGTGCTGGCCTGGGTGCTGCTGCTGCTCAAGCGCTTGTTGATCTTCGCCATGCTCGGAACATTGCCGAGTCTGGCTGGATTGGCCTTGATCGCGTTCGCAGATCTGATCGGATTCGTGTTGATGTTGATGTTGATCCTCATCATCGTGCGCGCGATCCTGAGTTTCGTCGCCAGCGACAGCTATCACCCGGTGGTGCCGCTGATCCATCAGTTGACCGAGCCGGTTCTTAAGCCCGTGCGCAAGCGCATGCCTGTGCTCGGCGGACTTGATCTGTCGCCCATGCTCGTACTCCTCGCAATCATGCTGTTGCAGGCCCTGCTGGTCGCGCCCCTGCTTGATCTGGGCTTGCGTCTCGGCCAAACGACTTGATCGTCGCATCCGCGATCCAAGGATCTCCCAACCCATGCCCTCGAGAATTGCCATGAAGACCCTGATCCGTCGTCTTGCTCTCATCACCCTGGTTGCTGCGGCCGCTCCGGCAGGCGCCGATTCGGGCGGCACCAGGCAATTCGGTGACTACGTTGTGCACTACAGCGCTCTGTCGACCGAGTTTCTGAATGCGCAAATGGCCAAGCAGTACTCGATCGAACAATCACCGGATCGCGGCCTGATCAATATCTCGGTGCAGAGAGTCTCCGCCGATAAAACGACGAAAGCGGTCGCGGCTTCGATATCGGGTGAAGCGGCCAACCTGACCGGTCAGAAAACAGCGATCACCATTCGCGAGATCCCGGATCAGTATGTGTCCTACATCGGCTTGTTCGCCGTCGTCGCGCCGGATACTTACACGTTCACGTTCAAGATCAAGCCCGAGGGTGCCGATCAATCCTTCACGCTGCAGTTCAACAAGGATTTCGTCGCCGATTGAGGGAGGGGTTCGACTCAGGCATTTGCGACCTCGGCAATGCGCCGATGCAATTCATCGAGACCATCGAACAATGCCGCCGGCCCAGGCTGGAGGATGATCGGTGACTTGATCTCGAAGAGGTGACCGTTGCGTACGGCAGGTATGGTGTTCCAGCCTGGCCTTGCCGCGACCAGGGCCGGGCGGAATTTCTTGCCACACCACGAACCGAGTATCAGATCCGGTTGACGGCGCACGATCTCGCCCGCATCGGCAATGATGCGATCGCGGCCCAGCGATTTCTCCGCCAATTCGGGAAATATATCGTCGCCGCCGGCGATACGAATCAATTCGGCGACCCAGCGAATGGCGCTGATCGGCGGATCATCCCACTCCTCGAAATACACGCGCGGCCGGCGTGGCAGCGTTGCGGCGGCCAGACTGACAACTGCGATATGGGCTTCGGCCTGCGCGGCGTAGCGGTCAGCCTTGTTGGCGGCACCGACCATGGCGCCCAAGCGACGGATGTACGCAATGATGCCGTCGACCGATCGGTGATTGCTGATCCAGACCTCGACACCGGCGCGGATCAAGTCACGTGCGATGTCAGCCTGGATATCGGAAAAACCGATGACCAGGTCAGGCTCAAGATCGAGAATCGCGCCGATTTTCGCGCTGGTGAATGCTGAGACCTTGGGCTTTTCCCTGCGCGCCCGCGGCGGGCGCACCGTGAAACCCGAGATGCCGACGATACGCCGCTCCTCGCCGAGCGCGTACAGCACTTCGGTCGGCTCTTCGGTCAGACAGACAATGCGTTGTGGAAACGAGTCCGAAGCCGCCATCAGGGAAACAGCAGGCGGCGAGTCCAGACGCCCTCGCGCATTTCGTAGCGTTGGCGATCGTGCAGGCGAAAATTCGCGCCGTACCAGAACTCGAAGAGATCAGGCAGCAATCGATAGCCTCCCCAATTCAGCGGCCGCGGCACGTCGCCATCGGCAAAGCGCTGCTCGAACTCGGCGACGCGACTGACGAAGACTTCGCGATCAGGCAGCGTCTGTGACTGCAATGACGCCCAGGCGCCGATCTGGCTCATGCGCGGACGCGAGGCAAAGTATGCGTCGGAGCTGGCAGCGTCGAGCTTCTCGACCCGCCCTTCAACGCGCACCTGGACCTGATCGCGAAGCGTCTTCCAATGGAACGCCACAGCGGCCTGCGCATGCTCGGCAAGCTGTTCGGCCTTGGCGCTATCATAGTTGGTGAAGAAGTGCAGGCCATCTTCACCCAGATGCTTGAGCAGAACGATACGCGAGGACACACGTCCGTCGCCTGCAACCGTGGCAAGGTTCATCGCCGTCGGGTCGGGATCGCCCGACGCCTTGGCCTCTGCCAGCAGGGTACGCAAGGTTTCGATGGCCCTGCTGTACAGCGCGTTCGAATCGTTCTGAGGAATTGTCATGCCGGGAATGCTAGCCCGAATGATCAATGGGGTCACGGCTTTGACCAGGGAGGCGGGGAGCATGGGCCAACGAGCAGATCCGCCCGATCACGCTCTGATCGGTCGAATCCGGCAGCGTTCAGCCGCGCAATTCCAGATCGACAGCAAGTCCGCACCATGGCGACAACGGAATTCCGCAGCGGAGTGGTAGCGGCCGGATCTGGTATCCGGCCAATATCAGCAGTGCCGGATCAGGTCAGCCTGATCCGGATCGTCTCCAAAACATCAAACACTCGATCGAAATCACTCATTCGGCCGTGCTCATGCCGAATTACCATGGGATCAAGATTTCGATTGACGCGATTTATTCGACGACAAAGGTGACGCGGAGATTGACGCGCCACTCCTTGATTTGACCGCTCGGATCGGTGATCACCTTGGTTTCGCTGACCCAGGCACCCTGGATGTTCTTGACCGTTTCGGCAACCTTCTTCAATCCGCTCTGAACGGCATCCTCGACACCTTTGGTGGAAGAACTGCTGAACTCGATAACCTTGGCAATCGACATGACGCTATCTCCTTTTCGGCAAAGTACTGAAAGATTACAGCAAAGCTCCGCTGCGGCTCAGTTTGCCACGGCCGCGGAGGAGCGGGGCTTGATCGGGACGTAACGCAACCAGACCAGGAAAACGATCAGGGCATCAAGCACGATCAACGCCTGCCACAAGTATTCATGAAACCACTTGAACCAGACCGGACTCCACATGCCCAGATAAAACAAACTGACGATTCGCACTACATTGAGAATCTGGATGGCGAGGAATCCGAATACAAGACCGAAAACCTTGTGCTTCCACGGCGCCGGAAACGCCAGAATGGCCGAAATCAGGATGATCACCGCCTCGATCCCGTTGCAGCCACGCTCGATTGAAACGATGAAGGAGCCGCTGGCATTCTGGATCAGCTTGCCGTGTGACACCGTGCTGCCGTCGAACAGGTGGATGACCCAGGCGCTGACATCGGCCAGAACCGAGGTGAAAGGAACGATGAAATAGTGCTCGACCGGGCCGGTCAGCTCGGCCACGAACAAGGCCACCAGAAGGACAACAAAGATGAGGATGAATCGAATCATGTGGATCAACCGTCGCGCGCAAAACCGCCAGTGTAGACCACGACGCCCGAATCATCATCGCTGACGATGCCGGATGGCTCACGCCAAGGCAATCCGCCGCTGACGCTTGCTTCGACCACCGGATACTGCGAACTTGGAAGTCCCTGGTCTTTCGCGCGAGGCTGACGCGGGAGAAACTCAATTCGTCCACGAATCCATCGCCAGACGCATGAATCCCGCTCCCAACCTGTTCCTGATTGGCCCGATGGGTGCCGGCAAGACTTCAATCGGTCGCCACCTCTCGCGCCATCTCGGCCTGCGCTTCGTGGATCTCGACCACGAGCTCGAGGCGCGCACCGGTGCCAGCGTCTCATTGACCTTCGAGATTGAAGGCGAGGCCGGATTCCGCAAGCGCGAGAGCGTCCTCCTGGGCGAACTGGTTCGACTCTGCGGCATCATCCTTTCGACCGGCGGCGGGGCCGTCCTTGACCCGGACAACCGGGCCCTATTGCGCGAGCATGGTTTCGTTGTCTGGCTCGATGCGGATGTCGAAACGCAACTGGAGCGCCTGCACGCTGACCGACAGCGCCCGCTGCTGCAAGGGCCAAATCGACGTGAAAGGCTTCTGCATATGGCTGAATTGCGCAATCCGCTTTACGCGCAAACTGCCGATCTTCGAATCAAGGCCTGCGGTCAGGGCAGCAGCGCGTTCATGGCCCGCCACGTCGGGGAGCAGATCGCCGGCAGTTGGGATTATCTGCAACCGGAAACAAACCATGATCAAGCTTGATGTAAAACTTGGCGATCGCAGTTACCCGATCCATATCGGCAGTGGCCTGCTGCAGCAAGCGCCGGTCTGGCGCGCGGCAATCGGCGGTCGTCATGTCCTCGTGCTCAGCAATGCAACGGTTGCCCCGCTGTACCTCGAACGCGTGGTTGCGGGACTGGGCGGACTGGAACACACCACGCTGATTCTCGAAGATGGCGAACAGTACAAGACCTTCGGCAACATCGCCCGCGTGCTCGACAGCCTGGCCCGGCTCGGCGCCAGTCGCGACGCGGCGCTGATTGCACTCGGTGGCGGAGTGATCGGGGATATGGGCGGGTTTGCCGCTGCCTGCTGGATGCGCGGCATCGATTTCGTGCAATTGCCGACCAGCTTGCTGGCCATGGTTGACTCTTCGGTCGGCGGCAAGACCGGAGTCAATCTGGCTGCCGGCAAGAATCTCGTCGGCGCCTTCCATCAGCCACGCGCCGTCTTCATCGATACGTCGACCCTGGACACCTTGCCGGAACGCGAGTTTCTCGCCGGTCTCGGCGAAGTCGTCAAGTACGGCGCGATCGGCGACAAGGATTTTTTCGGCTGGCTGGAGACTCATGCCGATGAACTGCTCGCGCGCAATCCCGATGCGCTGGAACAAGCCATCGCCCATTGCTGTCGACAAAAGGCCGGTGTGGTCGCGCGTGACGAGCGCGAGCTCGGAGAGCGGGCACTGCTCAATTTCGGGCATACGTTTGGGCATGCCATCGAAGTTGAAGCAGGCTACGGCGAAATCCTGCATGGAGAGGCGGTCGCCATCGGCATGGTCCTCGGCGCACGCTTGTCGAGCGAGCTTGGGCTGGCCGATGCGGCGGATGCGATCCGGCTGGAAGCCTTGCTCAGGCGATTCGGCCTGCCAACGCGAATTCCCGATGGTCACGACGCCAGTCGCCTGCTCGAGCGCATGCGCCTCGACAAGAAATCGGTCAGTGGTGAGCTGCGCCTGATCCTGTGGCGCGGCATTGGCCAGGCGGAATTGGTCAGCGGCGTTGCCGAAGCTCAAATCCAGGCGCTGTTGGCGGCTGGCTGAGGGGGCTGCGACAAACTGAATCGACGCCAACCTGCGCGACTTCAGTGAAGCAGGCTAAAATTGGTCCATGCGCATCTACATGCAAACACGACCGGAAGCTGCCGAGTCACCCCGCTTCTACCAACTCTCGCTGCAGCAGGATCTGCTTGGCGGCTGGACCCTGTTCCGCGAATGGGGTCAGGAGGGCGCGCGATCGACGCTCAAGCGCGAGGTCTACCTCGATCACGAGAGTGCCGTCAGCGCATTCGAGAAAGCGCGTGATTTGCAGATCAAGCGGGGATTTCAGATCGTCATGCGCCAAGGGATGGACAACGCCCATGCACATTAGGTTGATCGCCTGCTTCATCGCACTCGCCCTGATCGCCACGGCACATGCCTTTGAACCCGGCAGCGATCGTGTGTGTACGCCGTCGGCGGATGGCCAGAGCTTCGAATGCCGCGACAAATCCGGCAACATCACCGCGCCGAGCACGGCCAAACCTGTCAAGGCAGAGCCCTCAATGCCGACACCCGCCACTTCGGCGCCAATCACTGGCGTCGTCACGCAATCCGCCGCACCTGCGGCGAGCGAGGTGCCGAATTACCTGCTGCAAAATTCTGCGCAGGTGCAACCGGCACCTCGGGTGGAGCCCGCGGCAGTTGCCGAAATTGCGACCAGCGAGTCCGCCGTCGAAAATCCGGTGGCTAATGCTCAGCCAGCGCCTGCCGAACCGGCCAAGGTGGTTTTGGAGCCACTCCCCGCAGCACCCGCCGTTGCCGCGCGCCCGCAAACATCGAAGCCGACAGTGCAGCCCGCCCCTTCAATCGAGACCTCGACCGAAACTGCGCAGGCGACATCCGTCATGGTCGAGAAGCCCACGACGACGCCGGCCACCACCGTGCAACCCGCTGCGACTGCGGCTGCACAATCGCCGGTTGTGGATTCGCCCGACCCGAATCCCGCTGCTCGAATCGCAAGCGTCGCGCATTCAAGGAACATCGCCGAGGCGAGCGCCTTCCTCGACCTGCCTGCCAGTCACTACACACTCGTGCTCGCGAGTGTGCGCAATACAGCGGCACTTGATGCTCTGATCCTTGCTCTCGATCCGCTGCCCGGCCAGCTCTATCTGCTCAAACTCCGCATGCCCGATGGCGACTGGTACAGTTTGTGCTGGTCTGAATTCGACGATCTCGATGGTGCACGTGCAGCGCGTGCCTCGCTGCCTGCCGATGCGGCGATCACCTCGGGCTGGCCACGCAAGATCGGCCTGCTGCAGAAAGAGCTCGCGCGCTGAAACCCTGCTGCATCCCAATTGGAGTTGTCCGTGACTGACCACCGTTTCCTGCGCGCGCTCAAGCGCGAGCCTGTCGACACCACGCCCGTATGGATCATGCGTCAGGCCGGTCGCTACCTGCCCGAGTATCGCGCCACGCGTGAACGCGCCGGCAGTTTTCTGGCCCTGGCGAAAACGCCCGAGCTCGCTTGCGAGGTCACCTTGCAGCCGCTGGATCGGTTCGAGCTCGATGCGGCAATCCTGTTTTCCGACATCCTGACCATTCCCGATGCAATGGGTCTTGGCCTGCACTTCATCGAGGGCGAAGGTCCGAAATTTCATCATCCGCTGCGCACTCGCGAAGCGATCATGAACCTCGGCGTTCCGGATCCGGAATCCGACTTGCGCTACGTCACCGATGCCGTGCGTCTGATCCGCCGCGAGTTGGCCGACCGTGTGCCATTGATCGGGTTTTCCGGCAGTCCGTGGACGCTGGCCTGCTACATGATCGAAGGTGGTGGCTCGTCGAATTTCTCGACGGCCAAGGCGCTGATGTGGGATGACCCGAAAGCCATGCATCACCTGCTCGACATCAATACCCGGGCGGTATGCAGTTACCTCACCGCTCAGGCTGCAGCGGGTGCGCAAACCTTGATGGTTTTCGATTCCTGGGGCGGCATGCTCGCGCCGGATCAGTTCGTCGAATTCTCGCAGCGATACCTGACCACGATTGCGCAGACCCTCAAATCCGATCCGTTGACGCGTGACGTTCCATTGATCCTCTTTTCCAAGGGTGCCAACGGCCACCTGGAAGGCCTTGCTGAAAGCGGTTGCGACGCGCTCGGCCTCGACTGGACGATTCGGTTGTCCGAAGCGCGCGAGCGCGTCGGTTCACGCGTCGCCCTGCAGGGCAACCTGGATCCGGCCACCCTCGCCGCCAATCCGGAAGCCATCCGCAAGGCGGTGAAAGAGACGATGCAGAGCTTCGGCGACGGCCCCGGCCATGTGTTCAACCTGGGTCACGGCATTACGCCCGACATCAATCCAGATCATGTCGCCGTGCTGGTCGACGCTGTCCACGAATTCGGGCGTCGCTGATCCGTGTGGCTGCGACTCTCAGTGTTATTCGCCATCGGCTTGTTCACGACATCATTCGCGACAGCGGACGATCCATCGCCGAAAGCCAAAGCGACAGATTTCGGAACCCTCGAGACGATCGTCGTCAGCGGCGATCAGCCAGGCCCCGGACTCTGGAAAGTCAGCAAGGATGATCATGTGCTGTGGATCCTCGGCACGCTGAGCCCGCTGCCGAAGAAGATGAGCTGGGTGTCGACCGACATCGAGGCGACGATTGCCGAATCGCAGCAGGTCATTCTTGCTCCAAGTGCGAAATTCAGCGTCAAGGGCGGCATGGTTCGTGGCTTGTTCCTGCTGCCTTCGCTGATGAGCGCGCGCAACAATCCGGACAAGGAAACGCTGGTCGAGGTGGTACCCGCCGACCTCTACGCGCGATGGTCGGTGCTCAAGCAGAAATATATCGGCAGCGATCGTGGCATCGAGAAGCGCAGGCCGATTTTTGCCGCGCAGGAGCTTTACACCGAGGCGATCAAGCAATCCGGGCTGTCGCTTGAGGATGTGGTCGGCAAGGCCGTCGAGAAAGCAGCCAAACGCAGTAAGGTCGAAATTGTCGAGCCGCGCATCGATTTGCGCATCGAGTCACCGGGTTCGGCGGTCAAGCAGTTCAAAAAGTCATCTCTGGACGATCTCGACTGCTTCGCCAAGACGATGAGCCGCCTCGAGACCGATATCGAGTT
>JBBRBU010000062.1:0-22976 GCA_038205505.1 Lysobacterales bacterium
CTGCGCCGGCCAACGAGGAACTCGAGCGCGACACCCAGGCACTGTTCCAATTGTCGTGGGAGATGTTCGCCGATGGTCGCCAGCGCGAGAAATGATCGCGGCTGTTTCGCGGGCTGATACGCGTCGGCCTGGGCTGACGCACTACGTGGGCCTGCATGTGCTGCTGGTCAGCACGCTGCTCGCCGCCGGCGCGCTGTACCTGCGTGATTCGGGCTGGGATCTGCGCATCGAGGACGCTTTCTACGCTCCGACTTTGCACGCATTCGGCCTGCGCCATTCGATCTGGCTGGAGATGATTGGTCACGAACTGCTCCTGATCCTGCCGATCGGCTTGGGTCTTTTTGCCCTCGTTGCTGCGATCGCCGCTTCAAACTTCGAAGCCCTGCGTCCATGGCGGGTAGTCTTCTGGGCGATGTTTGCATCGATCAGCTTGGGTCCGCTTGTGATCGGCGTCCTCAAGCAGTTCACCGCCGCCCATTGTCCCTGGGATCTCGCCCGCTACGGTGGCTATGCCGACTATGTGTTGCACTGGTTTGCCAGCGCACGATCCGAGGCCGGTCAGTGTTTGCCGAATGCGCATGCGGGCGCGGGCTTTTCCCTGATTGCCCTGTACTTCGCCGCATGGGCGAGCGGTCGCGTCAGGTGGCGCTGGTCGGGGCTGGCCATCGCGATAGCCGCCGGTATGGTTTTCAGTCTCGTACGCATCGCTCAAGGCGCACACTTTCCGAGTCACTCGCTGTGGGCCGCCGCCGTCGACTGGTTGGTCACGAGCCTGATTTTTCTGCCATTGATTGTACGTGGCCCGTTCGAAGATTGATCGCGTTGGCCTGACGCGCGGCACGGCGTCCGTGCCAGATATGAAATACGAGAATGATCGGTAGCGAGACGCCGATGAAAGCGTGGATATTGCCGAGGATCGGACGCCATTGCTCGTCCGCCGCGTAATAGAGAAACCAGGCTGATATCACCATCAGCGAAACGCCGCCGACGAGGGTCAGGCCCAGTTTGCGCGAACGTTGCGTGCGCCATCCACTCGGAACATGGTTGGTCAGCAGTGCGCCGATCGCCATCATCATCAGAAATGCGGCGGCGCCGTGGACCTTAAGAATCGGGATTTGCCAGGGATGTTTTTCCAGACCAAATTCACCTTCGATCTGCATCCATCGGCTCAGCACGTAGAACGCTATGCCGGTGACCCAGCTCGACGCAAATACGCCGTAGAAGCAGCGTCGCAACCACATCGGAAAGCGCAGGCGGATCATGTGCCGATCCTTTGCAAGGGTTTTGTATCGGTTTCGAATTTGCACACTCGACCGTGTGCGTCGATGCAGAGAACTTCTGCGCCAAATCCTTGCATGAGTGCTGCGCAGTCTGGCGCGAGGCAGGCGATCTTGGTCAAGGCATCGGCGCGCATCGCACTCGCGGCGAAAACCGAAAAGCTGCTCGCGTCGCGGCTGACCTCGCCTTGACGTGGATGCACGATCGCGCCGAGGTGGTCGCCAAGGGCGCCGACGCTGGTTGCCAATGCGGCGTTGCGCATTTCAACGTGTATCACGGCTCCAGCAGCCGGATCGGGCAGGCGAATGGCGACTTCGGCATGGCGCCATGGGCGCATGCGCAGATCGCCGCCGGCATTGATGCACACCTCGACATCATCAGGTATCACGTGCATGGCTTGATCGACAGCGTAACCCTTGGCGATGCCGCCGAGATCTATCGCCAGTGGACGATGGAAGCGTACACGGTCGTGCTCAAGTTCGATGTCGTGCCAACAGGCATCAATGTCGGTGCGGTAGCCGTGATCGGGCAGGGCGCCGATGCGTACCAGGCTGGGTGCGATCGTGACATCGAACAGGCCATCACTCTCGCGACTCAACAGCATCGCCTCGCCGAGCACGTCCGACATTGCCGCCGAGATCGATTGTGTTGCATCCAGCGCATGGCGATTGATCCGCGACAATTCACTGTCGGCGCGATGGAAGCTCAATGCCGCATCGATGCGTCGGATTTCCGAAAATGCAAGGCTGGCTAACGCATGCAAGTCGCCCTCGTCGCGATCACCGGCGAGGCTGATTTCGACAAAGGTGCCGAGGAGGGGCTGGCAGCGACGGATCATGCTTTGCATTGAAATACTCACGCCGCTCAGAGCGAGCGCAGTGCGACGTGCCAGGTCTGGGTCAGCCGGTTGATGCCGTCAGTGATGTGACGGCATGACAAGGTCGCGCCGGAGATGTTCCTGATCTGCTTGTCGAGCTTGAGGAATTGCTGGTAGTCGCGACCATTGAACTGCGCGCGCCATTTCGCATTGCGCACTTCGTAGCCGTAAGTTTCGCGATAGGTGAGGATCTCGATGCCGACGACCTCGCCGGCGCCATTGAGGCCGATGGCGAGGTCGATGTTTTCGTGCTTGCCAATGACCTGATCGACGATAAACCAGTCGCCGGCGTCGCTTTTCCAGGCATTCAAGTCGTGGTTGCGCACTGTGGTTTTCGACGCATTCTCGATTTGCTTTTCCTGCTCGCCGCCTAGAGTCACGGAGACCGGTTTTAGGTTCAGTCCCGGAAAAATCAGTTGCTGCGCTTGCTCGATGCTGAGATAGGTTTCAGCGCGGACCTGGGAAAACAGTGCGAAGCCGCCGATGGCCACGGCACTGCGGCTGAGAAATTGGCGGCGGTTGATCGACATTCCCGAGCCGTCTCGATCAGCGGAATTCATAACCGACCGCAAGTCCGAGGTGCACTTTCTCGTGCTCGTCGAAGTTGCGCTGGTTGCGGCTGTAAGAAAACGGCGAACCGCCGCCGCGAACCTGCCAGAGAATGCCACCCGTCAGCCACCATTCCTTCATGGCGAAATGCGCGGTCGGGCCGAAATAGTTGCCGCGCTGGTGCTGCGAGCCGACCCGGAGATCAAACAAATCAAAGCTCGAACGGTTCAATTCAGGATTGAATTCGCCGTCCTCCTGCGGATTCAGGTAATCGGACTGGTGACGGAACTCGAGGCCGAGATAGAGGTTCGGACGAACCCGATAGCTCATGCCTGCAGCAAGCGAGAACGCGATTTCTTCCTCGAGCACTCCAGGCGACTTGCGGCGCTCGAACTCGATCCGCGGGGTCAGCGCGAACATCAAGGTGTCATCGAGAAAGTTCTTCTGCAGATAGGCAGAGACTTCGAAGGAGTCCTGATCGATCGACGAGCCATCGAGGCGATAGCGGTCGCGGCGTTCGTAGGCGAGCCCGAGGGCGAGTCCGATCGGAGACTTGTAGTTGCTCAGCACGTTGTACTTCAGGCCGACTTCGTAACCGGCGAATTGGGTATCGCGAAAGCGCTGGCCGGCACCGCCCTGGGATTCGAACATCGGGTTCAATTCGGGGTCATCAACCGAATAATCGTGACGGAAGATCGCCGCTTCGGCAAAGATCGACAGACGGTCAGTGACGCCATATTCGAGTTCGGTACGAAGGTCGTGGAACGTGTAGTCACCCGAATCCTTGTCGAGGCGGCTGACGTCAGCCAGCTTGATCTCGGTTGCGCCCTTCGGCAGCGTGTCTGATCCGCGAGCGTAAACCCAGAAGTACTCATCGGCAGAAGCCGGCGCGCTGGCCGAGCCAAACGCCAGGATCAGGGCAGCATTGCGAAACAGGCGCTGGCGTCTCATGCAGAAGCATCTCTCGGCGGGGAATCGAATTCGGTACCTCACACCTTGCGATCCACCGCCAAAGTCAGAGCCCCGAGCGAACGAGAGTGTAAATGCGAATGACTCGCATCACAACCTTGGTTCGATAAAGCTGACGCCTGGAAATACCGCGGCTGGGTGGATTCATGACCGCGGTCGCCCTACAGATCGAAACGATTCACGTGTCATGGGCAAAAGCGCGACTACTCGCGGGGCGCGCTCGGATCGAGCAGGTCGTTTTGCTTATGGTCCGATTGTTCGTTGTCGATCTGTTCCTCGACATCTTGGTGAGCTCTTGTATCCATCCGCGTCGTTGCTGTGGAACCCGGAGTCCCGCGCTTTTGCTTGACCTGGCTGCTCGAGTCGGGCTTCCCAGCATCGCGCAATTGCACCCGGTAAATGGGCTCGGGCATGTCCATGCCGGCCTCTTCGAGGACAAGCTTCACGCGGCGAATGGCTTCGCTGCGGACTTGGAGGAATTCATGGGCACGCTGATCGACCCAGGCATGGAAGCGCACCTGGACGTTGGAATCGCCCAAGGCGGTGATGAGGGCGCGCGGCGGCGGCTTGTCGATCACGCCATCGATGCGACGCAGTTCTTCGATGCCGAGAGTCTGCGCGCGGATCAGGTCCTCGTTGACACCTATGCCGATCTCGAAATCGAAGCGGCGGCTCGGATTGCGCGTGTAGTTGAGCGTGACACTGCTGAACACCAACGCGTTCGGCAAGCGCAAGTGATTGCCGTCGAGGGTCATCAGGATGGTGGCTCGCGAAGTCAACGAAACAACTATGCCTTCGTTGCCGTCAATGACGACATGATCACGAGGTGCAAAGGGCTGGCGCACACTCATGAGGATGCCGGCCAGGTAATTTTCGAGAATGCTCTTGAACGCAAATCCGAGCGCGACACCAAGGACACCCGCGGTTCCAAGCACCGCACCCACCAGCGCCGTGGCCTGCAAGAGCTCGAGTGCGATCAGGATGCCGAATCCAAGCACGATCCAGCGTACCGTCGTGCGTACCAGCTCCTGCAGGAAGGGGTTGGATCTGGACGCGCGCCCAATCCAGGCGCGCCGCGAAATCCAGCGCCCGGCCAGCCAGGCGATCCAGATGATCAGCATCGCCAACAACAACATCGGCAGCGCAGCGATCAGGCGATAGGCCTCATCAAGCAAGCGCTGGACAACGGTGGTCATGTCGAATTGCGAGGAGTCAGGCATCTAATCCACTGCGTGGTCCGGAATCGCCCATCATAGATGCTGGCACTTGAATGCCTGCCCGCCGGCAACTCTTGCAGCGAGGCCATGCCGGGCATCGCCTGGCTTGCGTCCAATCATGCTCGACGCGGCGCTGCCAATGCCGCGCCTTCATCGTCAGTGCCCGGACTCTTCCTTCAGTGCAATCGCATTGAAGCCGTTGTTGGCCAACGCCGACTTGACGCTCTCGAGTTCACTGGCACTGGCATACGGGCCAAGGCGCACGCGATTCCAGGTCTTGCCATTGATCGTAACCGGCGTGACGTTGGCGACGAAACCGAGAATAGCGAGTTTGGCCTTGACCTCGTCGGCCGATTTCGCGGTTGGATAGGAGCCGGCCTGAAGCAGATAGCGTGCAGTTGCCGTGACCGCTGGAGTTGTGCCATTGGCTGGCGCCTGGGTGGCCTCTGCGCGTGCTTTGGCTGAGATCTCTGCATCTGGAATGACCACTTCCATTTCCGGCAGCACCGAATAGAAATCGTAGTTTTTGCGTGGTTTCTCTTCGCTGTTGACCAGCGGCGGATCGGCTTCCTTTGGCGCCACAGCCTGCGGATTGGGTTGCGGGCCCGTGCTCTTGCGCAGCATCGGTGCCCAGTCGCTGCCCAGAAATCCGAGCGCGACCACGAGTCCAAGCAGGACGCCGACGCCGAGCCATATCCAGGCCGGTATAACCGAGCGTGATCCGCCACGCGTGGCCTGTTTGCGGGAACGTGATGCCATCGGAAACTCTCCTTAATACGGTGTGTGGGCGACGATTCCTGCGTCGCGCAAGGGTGTGGGCGTGGTTGTCACATGCTTTCCGGCGCGGTAACGCCAAGCAGCTCGAGTCCGTTCGCAAGCACGATGCGGGCCGCATCGGCGAGCGCGATGCGTGCATCGCGGACATTGGCATCATCGACGATGAACTGGTGCGCGTTGTAGTAGGCATGGAACGCTGCCGCTAGCTCGCGCAGATATTGTGCGACGAGTTGCGGATCGAGATTGACGGCGGCGGCCTCGACTACCTCCGGGTAGCGCGAGACTTCGCTCATCAACGCGCGCTCATGCTCGCTGTCGAGGCGTTCGAGCGCGGCGAGACCGGCCCGGGTATCGGTAACAAGGCCGCGCTCGGAGAGCTGCCGATGCACGCTGCAAACACGCGCATGCGCGTACTGGATGTAATAGACCGGATTGTCGTTGGTCTGCGCACGCGCCAGCTCGATATCGAAGACCAGCTGGGAATCGGTCTTGCGCGCGACGAGGAAGTAACGAGTGGCATCCCGGCCGACTTCATCGATCAAGTCGCGCAAGGTGACGTAACTTCCGGCTCGCTTGGATAGCTTCACTTCTTCATCGCCGCGCATCACCGTGACCATCTGGTGGAGCACGTATTCGGGCCAGCCCTGTGGAATTCCGACATCGAGCGCCTGCAGTCCCGCACGAACGCGATTGACGGTCGAATGGTGATCGGCACCCTGTTCATTGATGACGCGCTCGAAGCCGCGTTGCCATTTGCCCTCGTGGTAGGCGACATCGGGCACGAAATAGGTATAGCCGCCTTCGGACTTGCGCATGACGCGGTCCTTGTCGTCGCCGAAGTCGGTGGTCTTGAGCCACAACGCTCCATCCTTTTCGTAGGTATGGCCGGCTGCGATCAGTTCCTTGACGGTGCGTTCGACCTTGCCCTCGCTATACAAGGACGATTCGAGGAAATAAACGTCGAACTCGACACCAAACGCGCGCAAATCCAGATCCTGCTCGCGGCGCAACCATGCCACGGCGAAGCGGCGGATCGAATCGAGATCATCGGCATCACCGCTGGCGCGCACATCCTTGCCGTCGGCATGTACGTTCTCGCCGTCCAGGAAATCGCGTGCGACATCCTTGATGTAGTCACCGCGATAACCATCTGGCGGCCATTCCGCGTGATCGGGCTCGATGCCCTTGCAGCGCGACTGTACGGACAAGGCGAGATTGTCGATCTGTGCTCCGGCATCGTTGTAGTAGAACTCTCGCGTGGCCGCCCAGCCATTGGCATCGAGGACGCGGGCAAGGCTATCGCCGACCGCTGCGCCGCGGCCGTGACCGACATGCAGCGGCCCGGTCGGATTCGCGGATACAAACTCGATCTGCACCTTGCGACCCTCGCCGCTGGTATTGCGCCCGTAGCCGCGACGTTTCCCGATTATCGCAGCGATTTCAGCGTGTGCTGCCGCCGCGCCGAGGTAGAAATTGATGAAACCGGGGCCGGCAATCTCGATGCGATCGATGCGCGGATCATTGATCTCGGCGACGACCTGCGTGGCAATGTCGCGCGGCTTGCGTCCGGCCTGCCTGGCCAGGACAAGGGCGACATTGCAGGCGAAATCGCCATGATCACGATTGCGAGTGCGCTCGATGACGAATCCTGGGTCGACCCCATCTGGAAGGGTCTGCTGCGCACGCAGGGTAGCGAGCGCTCCATGGATCAGCTCGCGCAGGGCGTCTTTCACGGCGGGATTCAACTGGAAGCGGGCTGGCTATTGTAGGGTGCGCAACGCGTTTCCCAAAGCCGCATCTGAGTGCGAGCACATTGGCAGGAACGTTCACGGCTTGCGGGTCGAAGATTGCGCGTGTCGAACTTCAAGGAGAGACCGGCAAACCCCTGTCCCGATTGAACATTCCAGCCACGAAGAACTCCGGGTCGGCTGTGGATAACTCTGTGGGGAAATATTTTCCTGTCGGAGGAAAGGAGCAAAAAAATCAATCACTTGGCTGAACCTGCGCTGAAAGCGGTCCTGTAAGTGGTTGATTTTAAAGAGTACTTGCTGCCATGCAACAGATAGCGTCACAAAGTGACCAATCCGCAATGGCAGACACCCGGCATGTGTATAGGTTTTCGCGGAGCAATCCTGCGCAAGCCCGCGTCAGACAAGGCCTGCGACGGTTTCCGCATAGGCTTTGAGCACTTGGCGACCATTTTCCGGACGCCCGCGCATGGCGACCCTGGCGCGCAAGCCGAGGCTCAAGGATTTTAATCGCGAGGCGTTTTCTTCCTTGGTTGCGGCGAACGATTGCCGGCCGAGCTCCGAATTGAAGCGGTGCAGATCGAAAAAGAATCGATCCTGGCCGTCGGTCAGGAAGCTGAGTACGGGCTGTGCGCTCTCACTTGACTCGAGATCGCGTTTGCACAGCATCTCGCGTTCAAGGCAGAGGTTCTCTGCACTGTCGGCGAAACGACTGAACGGCTCGGCGACATTTGCCGTATCCAGATCCGCCGCAATCAAGGCGAGATCGTGGGCATGCACCATTTGCTCATCGTCCGCCCATCCAGGTCGGTGTTTGTCTAGTTTCTGAGCTAGCTTGGCAGCCAGTGCCCCGCCGGATTGAACCAGCTCGGCCGCATTGAAAGCGGCCCCGCCGGGAGGGGGGCGGGCATCGAAGGTGCTGCCACTGATGGTGAGATCGGCCGCGACGTAGATCTCGGCATCGTCAGCGCGGCTGAAGCCGCAGTGGTCGAGCAGGCGAAACGCCTCCTCTATGCTGGCGCGTTCGTTGGCACCAACGCCGGCTTCGTACATTGACGCTTCGCGCTGGCGCAGGTCGTGGCAGGCCGCGAAAAGATTCAGAACGCACCAGTCGGCCAAGCCGAGCGCACGCAGACCACTTGCCGCGATCAGACGATCAATGCGGCTACCGAGGATGTCGAGGATGTGTCCTTCGTTGTGGTAGGCATGGAAGTCATCGCCGAGACTGCCGTGGCGGACCGCGAGGCGCACGTAGGCTATACGGATGACATTGGCGCAGCGATCCAGCAGATCGCTCGAATCGGCACGTGTGGACAGCAACGGCGCCAGTTGATGACGGCGCCGGTCGAGTATCGCGTCGACCGGATCCAGAAGCTCGCCAGCCTGCTCTCGAGCGGCAGCAAGATCCGGTATCGCTCGCTCCACGGCGTCGGCAGGAAAGGATTTGGGAAACTCGAAAATCACGTGGCGCGAGGACCCTTCGATTCGATCTCGTAGCTGAGTATAGTGCGCGCCCGGCTGACGGACACCCCCGATGGGATTGTTCCGATGGGAATTCGCATCACGGGTTGTCGACGCCCCTCACGTAACCTCGATCAGCGTTGCCTTAGATCCAGCCGCGCCGTGCCAACGAGGTCGGATCGCCCGAGCCGATGACGAAATGATCGAGTACGCGGATATCAACCAAGGCCAGAGCGTCGCGCAGGCGTAGCGTGATCGCACGATCGGCGGCACTCGGCTCGGACACCCCGGATGGGTGATTGTGAGCGAATATGACCGCTGCCGCGTTGTGCTCGAGGCACTGTCGCACGACCTCGCGCGGATGCACGCTGGCACCATCGATAGTGCCGCGGAACAATTCCTCGAAAGCAATCACCCGATGTCGGTTGTCGAGAAACAGGCATGCGAAAACCTCATACGGATACGCGGCCAGACGCGACTTGAGGAATCTCGCGCTGGCTGCGGGATCGGTTAGGGACTCTGTCTCGCGCAGTTCAGAATCGAGGTAGCGTCGGCCGATTTCGAGCGCGGCCTGGACGCGGCACCAGGCGACCGGGCCGAGGCCCGAGTTGCGTTGTGCCGATTGCAGCAATGGCTTGAGTCCGCCTGATCGAGTCAACAGGTCACGGCCCACGTCGACCGCGCTGATCCCACGTCGACCGGAGCCGATGAAAACGGCAAGCAATTCGGCGTCGGATAGTGATCCGCTACCCTTGGCGCGCAGCTTTTCCCGGGGTCGCTCTCCATCTGGCCAGTCTCGAATGCTCATTGTTGGGTTGACCTGTGGCTCGAAACCACCATCCTCGGTTATCAATCGGGGATCCGTCAGCAGCCTCGACCGTGTTTTTGGGTAAGCTTGTCCCTCTTCGTGATGTCAGAAATTTCCTACATGAGTAATGCTTCGCTGGATCGTGTCCATGTGCTGCTCGGTGTCGGTGGCGGCATCGCGGCGTACAAAGCCGCCGAATTGGTGCGGCGCCTGCGTGAAGCTGGAGCAGATGTTCGTGTGGTCATGACCGAAAATGCGACACGTTTCGTCGGTGCAGTGACGTTTCAGGCGCTGTCCGGAAATCCCGTGCGAACAAGCCTCTGGGATGAATCCGCCGAGGCCGCGATGAGCCACATCGAACTCGCCCGCTGGGCTGACGAGGTGATCATTGCGCCGGCCAGCGCTGATCTGATTGCGCGCCTCGCGCATGGATTCGCCGATGACTTGCTGACCACCTTGGTGTTGGCGACCTCGGCACCGTTATCGGTCGCGCCAGCCATGAACCAGCAAATGTGGGCGCATCCGGCGACCCAAGCCAATGTCGAGCGCCTCCAGCAACGAAAGGTACGAGTATTCGGACCGGCGTCAGGCAGCCAGGCCTGCGGCGAAACCGGCGAAGGGCGACTGCTGGAAGCCGCCGAGTTGGTCGATGCGCTGGTCGCCGCGCGCGGCCCGCGCCTGTTGAGTGGCTTGCGAGTGCTGGTCAGTGCAGGACCGACCTTTGAGGATATCGACCCGGTTCGATTCATCGGCAATCGTAGTTCCGGAAAAATGGGTTTCGCCATCGCCGAAGCAGCCCATCGAGCCGGAGCCAAGGTTTGCCTGATTGCCGGACCGGTCGCCGTATCGACACCGTACGGCGTCGATCGCATCGATGTCCGTAGTGCCCGCCAGATGCGCGATGCGGTGATCGCTACCGCTGGCGACAGCGATATTTTCATATCAGCCGCAGCCGTCGGCGATTATCGGCCGAAAATCACCGCAACCTCCAAGCTCAAGAAAACCGGCGAGTCGCTGGTGCTCGAGCTGATCCAGAACCCCGACATCCTCGCTGAGGTTTCGGGACTGTCCCGACGGCCTTTCCTGGTCGGATTCGCGGCCGAGACCCACCAATTAGAGCACTACGCGCGTGGCAAGCTCGAGCGCAAGCAATTGGATATGATTGCCGCCAACCAGGTTGGCGCTGCGCAGGGCTTCGAATGTGGTGAGAACGCCTTGTTGTTGATTTGGCCGGGAGGCAGCGAACAGCTCCCGCTTGCCGACAAGCGTGTCCTCGCACAATCCCTGATCGGGCGTATAGCCGAGCGCTATCAGGCAGCGCGTTCCGCCCCGGTTGAGCCATGAACACGCCAATCGCGCTGAAGATCCTGGATCCTCGTCTCGGGCGAGATTTCCCGTTGCCGGTATACGCGACCGTCGCCTCGGCGGGCATCGATCTGCGCGCGATGATTGATGAACCCTTGACGCTCGAAGCGGGCGGATCCGCGTTGATCGCCAGCGGCATGGCCATTCATATCGGGGACCCTTCGATCTGTGCGATGGTCCTGCCTCGATCAGGATTGGGCCACAAGCATGGCATTGTGCTGGGCAATGGCGTCGGCTTGATCGACGCCGACTACCAGGGCCCGTTGATGGTTTCATGCTTGAACCGATCGAGCGAGGCATTCAAGCTGAGCCCAGGTGAGCGCATCGCGCAACTTGTATTCATGCCAATTGTGAGGGCACGATTCGAGTTGGTCGAATCGTTTGATCCGAGCGCAAGGGGAAGCGGAGGTTTCGGGAGCTCGGGGCGCTATTAAATAACGCTCCAAAAAGTGCCGATGGCAGGAATGTGTCATCGAGTGCGAACCACTACACTAGGCAATCAGGTCGAATGGCCGTTGTTGCGAATGAAGGGCAGAACACATGGCAGGGGAAATTCAGCCGGAAGCCGCAACCAAGACAAAAGCGCCCAAGCGCGGCAGCCTCCTTGCCGGGCTTGCGCCGAAGCTGAAGATCCTGCTGCCGCTGGCTGCTGCCACCGTGTTGATGATGGTTGGCTTCTTCCTGCTCTGGCAGAGTTCGCTGGCATGGAGTGAGCGCGGCAACTACGAAGCCGCGGAGCTGGGTCGGGAGCGAAGCGTCAAGGCGATTGCTGACCAGATCCGGCAATTTGACGACAAAGCGCTTGCCATCGCCGCATCAGAATCCGTGCAGAGTGCGTTGCTTGGTGAAGATGGGCTTGCCAAGGCCAGTGCAGCGATGCGCGCGAGCTGGCCCGAGCTGATCGATGCCGAGTTCTACGATGCTGCCTTGCTCGAGGTTCGCGAAGAAGATCTGAAAGCGTTCGGCTATTCGCGGGCGCAGATGTTGATGCAGGCGCAGGTTGAACAAAAGCCGGCTCCTGCCCAACTTCGCAATTCATCAGGTAGCGATCAGCACCTGGTGCTCGTGATCCCGGTACTTTCGGGCCCTGAGACGCGTGCCTACGCCTATCTGTCGCTGCCTGCTTCGCTGATCGTCGACACGCTCAAGGATTTGAATCGGGGCAATACGCGCATCGATTTGCGACAGGGTGACGGTCGTGGCGATACGGTCATGGCCAGCGCCGGGTCGTCCGACGGCACCTCGACCAGCGACCTTGGGATTGCAATTCCAGGCTCGCAGTTGCGTCTCGCCATTGCCGATCCGGATACCAGCATCCTGTTCACGCGCAATCTCATTGTGCTGATTCCGCTGACGGCTATCACCCTGCTAGGAGGATTCTTCGCACTGTGGCTTCGCCACGTCGGCATGCAGGGAGTGGCCGACAGTTTCCGGCGTGGCAAACCCGTCGCAAGAAGCGACATAACGTTCGCGGAGACGCTCAAGCGCGAAGCGGCCAGCGAAAAGCCGGACGAACACGAACCAAGCAAGATCGCCGTCGCTGCAAAGACCAAGGCAAAGCAGATCAGCGTCAATCGGAGCATTTTCCGCACCTACGATATTCGCGGCATTCTTGGCGAAACCTTGTCGGACGATGTGGCTCGCCAGATCGGCCGCGCGATCGGCAGCGAAGCCCAACATCGGGGTTTGCGCGAAATTGTCGTCGGGCGTGACGGCCGATTGTCCGGACCGGACCTTTCCGCAGCCCTGATCGACGGTTTGCGCGCGGCCGGCTGCGACGTCATCGACATCGGGCTTGCGCCTACGCCGCTGACTTACTTCGGCGCCTTTCACCTGCAAACGGGCTCGTGCGTTTCGGTGACTGGCAGTCACAACCCGCCCGACTACAATGGCTTCAAGATCGTGCTTGGTGGCGAAACCCTGGCGGAGGATGCCATCCAGGATCTCTATGCTCGAATCGCCGAGGATCGCTACAGCAGCGGTTCCGGAGGTTTGCAGGTCATGGATCTGGGCGGCGACTATGTGGCCCGGATCACCGATGACATCCAGGTTGAAAAGAAGCTCAAGGTGGTCGTCGACTGTGGCAACGGCGTCGCTGGTGCGATCGCCCCGGCGATACTCGCGGGAATAGGTTGCGAAGTCCATGAGCTCTATTGCGAAGTCGACGGCACATTTCCGAACCATCATCCCGACCCCTCGGATCTCGAAAACCTGCAAGATCTGATCATGTCTGTGAAGCAGACCGGAGCCGACATCGGCCTGGCCTTCGACGGTGACGGCGATCGCCTGGGCGTGGTCACAAGGACCGGAGAAGTGATTTTCCCGGACCGTCTGCTGATGCTGTTCGCCATTGACGTGCTGAGCCGAAACCCTGGTGCAACCATCATCTATGACGTCAAATGTACGGGTCATTTGCAACCGCTGATCCTGCAGCACGGCGGCAGTCCGATCATGTGGCGCACGGGGCATTCGTTGATCAAGGCCAAGATGCGTGAAACCGGCGCCCAACTCGCCGGCGAGATGAGCGGCCATTTCTTTTTTGCGGAGCGCTGGTACGGGTTTGATGACGGAATCTACGCCGCCGCGCGCCTGCTCGAGATTCTCGCGTCGGATCTTGAGGAGCGTACGCCAGAACAGATCTTCGCCTCCTTGCCCAAGGGCGTTTCGACGCCTGAGCTGAAGATCGAAATGCCTGAAGGCGAGCACTATCGCTTCATTGAGGCATTCACGGCCAAGGCAAGCTTCGAAGATGCCCGCCTCACGACCATCGATGGTATCCGCGCCGACTGGCCGGACGGCTGGGGCCTGGTTCGGGCATCGAACACGACGCCGGTGCTGGTTCTGCGCTTCGATGCCGACAACGAAATCGCCCTCAAGCGTATCCAGGCCGAATTCCGCAAACAATTGCTCGCCGTCGCACCGAACCTGGCGCTGCCGTTCTAGGTCGAACATTTCATCAAAAGCTCGGATACTCCGCACGATTGCCTGAGTCTTGTGCAGCAAGCCACCGGATTTCACCCGACTCGCTAAGTTGCTTTGGCGTGAATGGGTCGTCAGACGCGCCTCTACTTCTCGGCGGGAAAGTAGTAGACGCGACGAATAAGTGCGTCGGAGAACTCATATACGGAGAGACTTTTCTGCGACTTCAGGCCGTCTTTTCCCTGCCAGCTTGCGATCTCGACGGCACTCACCCTGACTGAGGTTGAAACGACTCCCGACAAGCTCGACCGACAGCTCGGGCAAGATTTGAAATAAGCGTCCATGCTCTTGATGAGCTCACCCTTGCCACTTATCTCTACAGCCACCTTTTGGTCGGCGATACTCAACCAATCGATATCGTCCGCAACCAGCGCGGCCATTGCTTTGCTGTCGTGTGCATTGAAGGCGGCAACAAATTGCTCAACCGTATGCAAATGGGGTGACGTCGGCTCCTGACTGTGGGCGACAGGTGCGAAGATGAGAAGAAATGTCAGAGCGAGAATTCTTGAGCCGTTCATGACCTCTCCAGTGCTGACCAATGCTGGTCGGGAGGCCTTTTGGGCCCTGCCCCAGCCATCGGGCATTCGTCACTCCGATATGTTTCACCACGATACACACGGATCCGGGGATCATCCGGGCTAGGGCAGCCGGTACTTCTCTCGCAGTGCTCGATAGCGTTCCAGCTCGGCGCGGAATCCGTCGATTGCCTTCTTTCTCTCGGATTCCTGTCGGCTCACAAGTGTGTGCTGTTGGTCGATTTTCCCGCGCACATCGGAGATCTGCGAACTGAGCCTTGCCGGAATGGAGGCATTTTCACGCTCCAGCACGGCGGCGCGCCCCAGTAACTCGGTCAGATTCCTCTCC
The DNA here is from genome assembly GCA_038205505.1 of Lysobacterales bacterium. Classification (GTDB taxonomy): domain Bacteria; phylum Pseudomonadota; class Gammaproteobacteria; order Xanthomonadales; family Rhodanobacteraceae; genus Dokdonella. The sequence continues at coordinate 14,893 of JBBRBU010000062.1, forward strand.
AGGCTCTGCAGCACGGTTTGCAGGCTCTTGATCTGAAGATCGATCATTTCGATTTCCTGCTTCTGCGTATTCAGCAGATCCGCTTCTGTGGGATTGGCGGCTAGCAGTTGCTGGTCTTCACGGTTCTGACGATCGGCGACGCTTTGCGCCGAGAGCGCGGCGGCAGCTTTGACTTCCGCTTCGGCTTTCTGCTCTGGCGTCAGTGCCGGCGGTACGCGTTTTACCAGGATGCCTTCATTGTTGACGACGTCGTAGCCGATGACATTGGCATTTTCGGGAAGACTGTCGGTGTAGTGAAGATTGCCCTCGGCATCACGCCACTTGTAACGCATGGCCCCGTCGGCCAGCGCAGAGACGCTGGCGACGCAGACAATCAGGATCAGTAAGAAACGAAAACGGGACTTGCGCATGAACTGGACTCCTCGAATCACGAGTATATGGGAGAGAGGCGGTACACGCAGGAAAACGGTTCACACTCCGAATCGAGCTCGATACTCCCCCAGGCGCGTTCCCTCGCAGGCAAGTGTCTCGTGCTCATCGGTATAGGCCAGCAGATCGCCGAGGCCGACGATGGAAACCACCGGGATGCCAAATTCGGCGGTGATTTCCTGGGCAGCGGAGCGCGTACCCGTGCCGCGTTCTTGCCGATCGAGTGCAATCAGTACGCCCGCGGGCGTCGCCTGTTCGTGGCGAATCAGTTCGAGTGACTCGCGGATCGCGGTCCCCGCTGTAATCACGTCGTCGACAATCATGATCCGGCCAGCCAATGCAGCGCCGACCAGGTTGCCGCCCTCGCCGTGGGTCTTGGCCTCCTTGCGATTGTAGGCGTAGCGACAATCGATGCCGTGATGGTCCGCGAGGGCCGCAGCTGTGAGCGCGGCGAGCGCGATGCCCTTGTAGGCGGGCCCGAACAACAGGTCGAAGGAGAATCCGGCGTTGACAGCGGCAGCGGCATAACACTTGCCAAGCTGGCTCAGCGCGGCACCCGAATCAAACAAGCCTGCATTGAAGAAGTACGGACTGATTCGTCCCGACTTGAGTGTGAATTCGCCAAATCGCAACACATTGCTTGCGAGGGCCAGGTCGAGAAAGTCGCGTTGGTAGTCATGCATGCGGATATTCGATGGTCGAACCGTGGGAACAGGTTGTCGGTAGGACTAGCATAGCTGGCCCGGCATGCGGGCCGCGGGAAGAGGCGCGTCATTCGGGATTTGATTGTGCAAGACTCTACCCAAATGCGGAACCCGCGTTGCACCGAAACACGAATTCGCAGGCGAGGGCAGTCAGATCCGGTAGCCTTGCAATCAATCCCGACTCCCGACTCCGGACTCAATGAGAATCATCAGCTTCAACGCCAACGGAATCCGCTCAGCCGCCAACAAGGGCTTCTTCGAATGGTTGCAACGGCAAAACGCCGACGTCACCTGTATCCAGGAAACCAAGGCGCAGGAGGACCAGCTCGTTGATCCGATGTTTCGGCCCGACGGTCATCATTGCTTCTACAAGGACGCCTCGACCAGGAAGGGCTACAGCGGCGTGGCAATCTATGCGAAACGCGAACCCGACGAGGTGCGTACGGAGCTCGGCCTGGCTCCATTCGATGACGAAGGTCGCTACATTGAGGCGCGTTTCGGAAACCTCAGTGTCGTCTCGTTTTACATTCCGTCCGGCTCTTCCGGAGATCTGCGCCAAGGTTTCAAGTTCGAGGTCATGGATTGGCTCAAGCCGATCCTCGACGAATGGATGGGCAGCGGCCGGGACTACGTACTATGTGGTGACTGGAACATCGTGCGCAGCGCACTCGACATCAGGAACTGGAAGTCGAACCAGAAAAATTCAGGCTGCCTGCCGGCAGAACGCGACTGGCTCAATGGTCTCTGCGACCTGAAAGATGACACCGCGCACGGGTGGGTCGACGCTTATCGCGCGCTAAATCCTCAGGGCGAGGACTACACCTGGTGGAGCAACCGGGGTGCGGCGCGCGCCAACAATGTGGGTTGGCGCCTCGATTACCAACTGGTCACGCCGGCGCTGCGTAAACGCCTGAAAGACTGCGCCATCGAGCGCGAGCAGCGATTCTCAGATCATGCGCCCTTCATCGTGGACTACCGCCCGTGAGCGCAGACGCCGCGCCAGCAAATCGGGGTTGGAGGAATGCAATACGGGCTTTCGGCAGCCGCTCGGCGGCCACCTTGTTTTTTTTCGGGTTTGGCTGCGGGCTACCCTTTTTCCTGGTCGGCAACACGCTGGCGATCTGGTTGCGCGATGCGGGTTGGGAGCTTGGTCCGATCGGCTTGGTCAGTTACCTGACTTTTTTCTATGTGTTCAAATTCATGTGGGCGCCGCTTCTCGATTCCCGAAGCTTGCCCGGATTTGGCCGACTCGGGCGTCGTCGTGGCTGGTTGCTCGCAGCGCAACTCTCCATCGCGGCCGGACTGGCCGCACTGGCATTGACCGGGCCGGTCACCTCGATACCGTTGTTTCTTGCCCTGGCTGGATTTACCGCGATGGCCGGTGCGACCCAGGACACGATGGTCGATGCCTATCGTGTCGAGATCGCACCGATCGAAATGCAGGGCGCCCTGGCAGCGACCTATACCCTGGGTTATCGGATCGGCTTGCAATTGTGTGGCGGCGCGCTGGTGTTGTATCTGGCCGACTTCGCCGGTTGGCGGACCGGCTATCTGGCCATGGCCGGATTCGCTCTGATCCCGGCAATCGCGACCTTGTTCGCATCCGAGCCCAAGCTCGACGAAGTCCTTCAAACGAATGTCAGGCCTGGCTTCATCGATGCCTACGTCAAGCCATTCGCTGAGTTCTTTCGCAGCCATGGCTGGGTCCTTGGCCTTGTTCTGCTTGCGTTTGTCGGTCTGTTCAAGCTTCCCGACCAGATGCTCAGCATCGCCGGGCCGTTCTATCTCGATACCGGTTTCACCAAGAGCGATATCGCCACCGTCTCGAAGCTTTACGGCGTGTGGATGGGGATCGGTGGTGCGTTCCTGGGCGGCATTGTCGTCGCCACCATCGGTGTGCGGCGATCGTTGCTGATCGCAGCGCTCGCTGTAGCGATCTCGAACCTGCTGTTCATCCTCATGTCGATATATCCGGGACAACTGTGGACCTTCGTCGCGACGATTTCCGGCGACAACCTTTCGCAGGGATTTGCCGGAACCGTTCTGGTTTCGTTTCTCGCTGGCTTGGTCGACAAGCGCTATACGGCGACCCAATATGCCCTGCTTTCGTCGTTGGCGAATTTGCCTGGCAAACTGATCGGCGGATTCTCGGGCTACATTGTCGAGGCATCCAGCTATACGACGTTCTTTGTCATCAGCAGCGTATCGGTAATTCCGACGTTGTTGTTGCTGGCCTGGTTGTGGAAGCGGATCAAGGTGAATGCTGAGACCGGATCCATGGCAACGCGGCGCTGAATTTTTTCGCTGCGAAAAATCCCGTCACGGTTGCGCCAATCCAGAGGGCACCAAATCAACCCAAGCAGATGCGCGAACTATTCATCCACAACATTGACGAGGCGACTTACCGGCGCATGCTGGCGATCGCCGACGAGCGTGGCTGGTCGATCGAGGATCTGGCCCTGCGTGCAATCCGCTACGCCACGGGCTTGAGCGGTGAGCACATCGTCGGCGAGGACAGGCAGGACATCGCGACGATGCGCGGAGTCTGGAATCCGAACGAGAACCAGGCGTTCCGGGAAGCGATGGAGGCTTTCCGACGGGTCGAATCGGGGCCTACTTTTCAGTCGGCTTCGGACTCGCCTGAGCCCGACACCAAGAAGTAGCCCAAAAGGGGTTGGTTATTCGAATCTCGCTGCCGTGATGAATCCTGAAAGATTCGTTCAGGCATTCGAGGCGTGAATCGCACCAAGGATGCGGGCCCCGCGAGCGCCGGTTACCCTCGGGAAATTGCCGGGCATGTTGGCCAGACGCTGCCGGGCGAGCCAGGCGAACAGGGCAGCTTCAACAAAATCGGGATCCACGCCAACGCTAGCCGTGCTTGCCAGCTTGGCTGGAAGCAGGGTCTTGGCAAGGTCCGACATCAAAGCTTTGTTGTGAACGCCGCCGCCACAGGCAAGTACCAGATTCGTCGACTTCCTTGCTGATTTCAGTGCTGCGGCAATGCTGCGGCTCGTCAACGCGAGCAAGGTTGCCTGGACATCGACGGCAGTGATCTTGTGGCGCTGAAGACGGGCATCGAGCCAGTCAAGATTGAAAGTTTCCCGTCCGGTACTCTTCGGTGAAGGAAGTTTGAAGTAGGTGTCTTCGAACATATCGGCAAGCAGGTCTGGGTCAACCTTTCCCGAGCTCGCCCAGGTGCCGTCGATATCGCAGGGAGCGCCCCGGTGGCGCGCATTCCACGCGTCAAGCAGACAGTTCGCCGGGCCGGTATCGAAGCCAAGCACGTCGTCGAAACCATTGAGCAGGCTCAGGTTGGCGATTCCGCCAAGGTTGAGAACGGCGCAAGGCGAATGTGAGGCGAAGGCGGCCGCATGAAAGGCTGGTGCGAGCGGAGCACCCTGTCCACCGGCGGCAATATCGGCGCGACGGAAGTCGGCGATCGTGCAAATTCCGGTTTTTTCCGCGATCACCGTCGGATCACCGATTTGCAGAGAAAAGGGATTCGGGCCTTCGGGGCGATGCCGAACGGTCTGGCCGTGCGAGCCGATCGCCGCAACGGCTCCCGCAGCGACGTCGGCATCGGCGAGCAGGCTGAGTGCAGCATCGGAAAAACAGAGTCCGACCGCGACATCGAGCGCGCCGAGTTCATCGAGTGAGATGCTGGCGTCGGCCGCAGTCAGAGCGAGCAGGCGCTGGCGTATCTGCGCTGGATAAACCAGAGTCTTCGCTGCGACTACCTTGATCCCGGCGTCGAAGCTCACGAGCGCGGCATCAATGCCGTCGGCGCTGGTGCCCGAGATCAAGCCGAGGAACAACTCCGACATGGGAGAAGACTCAATTGTTGCGAGCCAGGTGCATTGATTCGACCATTTTGAGCCGTGCAAGCAAAACACCCGAGCCCTTGTTGAAACGGGCCAGCTCGGTCGCCGGCAACGGTTCTTCCTTGGGCAGCGTTACCGTCAGCGGGTCGCGATGCTTGTTGTTGATACGGAATTCGTAGTGAAGGTGGGGCCCCGTGGCGAGTCCGGTCATGCCGACATAGCCGATAACCTGACCCTGGCTCACACTTTGGCCCAATCTCCCGGCGGAAAAACGGGACATGTGTCCGTAAAGCGTCGTGAACTTGCCCTGATGCTGGAGGATCACGACATTGCCGTAACCGCTCTTCTTGCCCCGAAAGACGACTTTGCCCGCACCCGCAGCACGGATCGGCGTTCCACTGGCGGCGGCATAGTCCACGCCACGATGTGCACGCATCTTGCCGAGAATCGGATGCATGCGACCCACCGAGAACTTCGACGAGATTCGCGTGAATTCGACCGGCGTGCGCAGGAAAGCCTTGCGCAATGGGCGACCGTCTTCCGTGTAATAGAGCGTTTCACCCTTCGCATTGGTGAATCGGATCGCCGTAAACCGCTTGCCCTGGTTGATGAAAGTCGCCGCGATGATGTCGCCTCCGCGCAGGCGTTCGCCATCCCGGTAGACCTGATCATAGATCACGCTGAAGCTGTCACCGAGGCGGAGGTCCTGAGCAAAATCGATGTCATAACCAAACGCATTGGCCAGACGCAGTGTCATCAGATCGCTCATGCCGGCCTGATCCCCAGCTTCAAAGAGCGAACTGTTGATGACGCCGTGGGCCACTTCGACACGTCGTTCGAGCGCGCGATCCTGGACTGTCTCGGTTACTACGTCTGGCGAGAAGTTCAGGGTGACCCGAGCCGCGTCACCGCGGTCGAAGCGCATTGAACGCAGCGAACCCGAGGTGTCGATATCGAAGTAAAATTCGTTTCCAGGACGGATTCGACGCAATGCCGTGGCATCGGATTGAGCATCCAGCGCGCGCTGGAGATCAACAGGGGCTAGTCCTTGCTCATGAAATATGTCGGACAACGATTGCCCTGGTTTGACGACCGCGATTTTCCAGTCCGGTTCGTTGCCGCCATCGACGGCCAGGCTGGCAATGGCGGCATCCGCGCCGGCTGCAGCAGGAAGCGGTGGTAGCGGGAGGTTCAAGGTCGTTAGCGCAGCGCCCGCTGGTTCACTTCGCGTGGCACTGGCGAATGTTGGCATGACGACACCGACAAGAACCGTCAGCATCACCGCTGCGCCGCCAAGGATCCAATGCTCGCGGCGCCAGGATACGGGCGAGGCAGCGACGTTGCGCAGGAAAGTCCACGTCTGGTTGCGCAGGTAAAATTTCAAATGCTGGCGTCGCGCGGGCTGTCGCAGCGAAAGTCCGCCGGCGACACTATTTTCATTCTCTGGAGGCAGATTCGTTTCGCTCACAATCGCGTTCCGGGTGCTGGCCACGTACCATAACGGGCGCTGAACCCTCGCGTCAATGTCAATGATTGCGCGGGTTTGCAAAACATTTCTCGAATAACGAACAATTAACTTAGCCATCAACTTTTGGTCGATTTCGCGCCGATTGTGGTGGTCTACCGAGTCCGATCCTATGCAGAGGAATTCATGAACGATATCCAGCCCGCACTCGACTTGATTGGCCGTGGTGCAGAGGAGATCATCAAGCGCGAAGAGCTGGAGGCGCGTCTCCGGCTGGGCCGACCGCTGCGGATCAAGGCTGGATTCGATCCAACCGCACCGGATCTGCACATTGGCCATACCGTTCTGCTCAACAAGATGCGCCAGTTCCAGGATCTCGGCCATCAGGTCATCTTCCTGATTGGTGATTTCACCGGGATGATTGGCGACCCGACTGGCAAAAATGTCACGCGCAAGCCTCTTACTCGCGACGAGGTCGAGGCAAACGCCGTCACCTATACCGATCAGGTGTTCAAGGTACTTGACCGCGAGCGCACCGAAGTGCGTTTCAATTCGGAATGGTTTGGCGCGATGACAGCCGCGGACATGATCAAGCTCGCCGGGCAGCACACGGTTGCGCGCATGCTCGAACGCGATGATTTCTCGAAACGCTATGCGGCGCGGCAACCGATTTCAATCCATGAATTCCTCTATCCGCTGGTCCAGGGATACGATTCGGTGGCCCTGAAGGCTGACGTCGAGCTTGGCGGCACCGATCAGAAGTTCAATCTGCTCATGGGACGCGGCCTCCAGGAGCACTACGGTCAGCCGCCACAGATTGTCCTGACTGTGCCACTGCTTGAAGGACTCGATGGCGTCGCCAAGATGTCGAAGTCGCTTGGCAACTATATAGGCATCAACGAGCCTGCCATCGATATCGTCACCAAGACGCTCAGAATCGGTGACGAATTGATGTGGCGCTGGATCGAATTGCTCAGTTTCGAGGTTTCGCTTGCCGAGGTCGAAGTGCTGAAGCGCGATATCGCAACGGGCGACCTTAACCCTCGCGATCTCAAGTTGCGTTTGGCTCGTGAGCTGGCGACGCGCTTCCATGATGCGGCTGCAGCGGAGCTGGCCATTGCCGGCTGGAACGCAGTGGTCCGTGGCCAGGGTGACACCAGCCAGCTACCGCTGAACGAAGTGGCAGTGCCCGCCGAAGGCTTGCGGCTTGCTGCCTTGCTGACGGTCACGGGTCTCACCGCAAGCAATTCCGAAGCCAATCGCAAGCTCAAGGAAAATGCGGTGCGCATCGACTCCGAGGTGGTGGTCGACGCCCAGCGCGTCTTCACGGCTGGGTTTGAAGGTGTGCTGCAGGTAGGCAAGCGTAATTTTTCACGAATCCGATTGATCGCCAGCTAGTCGTTTTGCGCTTCGCTGCTGCGGCAAATTGGCCGCATCGCAGAAATATTCGATTTGCCCCTTCCGCAAACGCCAGTGTGCGGTTAGGATGCGCGCCCCGCGGACGGAAGGCAGAGCAATTGTCAGGGGTTCGGGGGTGGTCGTTGGGATGTTGCGGGACAGCAAAAATGTTTCCGCGAGGTGTTGACGGTCAGGAAATAGGTTGTATGATGTGCGGCTCGCTGACGACGAAAGGTTGTCAGTTGCGGGGATGCAAATCTTCGCGTC
>JBBRBU010000063.1:0-22887 GCA_038205505.1 Lysobacterales bacterium
CCTGGCCTGCAACAGCAATCCAATCGTGCTCAGCGAGACGGGCACGGGATCGACGCGCACGCTGACGCCAGCCACGTTGCTGCCAGCCGATGGTGTCTGCGAATTCACGATCAATGCCGCCAATGTGCGCAATGCCAATAATATCCCGATGGCGCAGTCGGCGACGATCCACTTTACGGTAAGCAGTGGCGATTCCAGCGGTTACTACGATTCGGTCAACACCAGCAGTGCCGGGCAGTTGCGTTGCAGCCTGCATCTGCTGATCCGCGGTCACACCGCGTATCCGTACAGCGGGTCGGGAACGAGCACCTGGACGATCCTCGAAACCGCGCAGGCCAACCCGAACAATTCGAACCAGATTCTGGATGTCTACCGCAACCGCTTCTACACCGCGATCAGCGATCGTGCCGGAACAGGCGGCGGCATCACCTACAACCGCGAGCACACCTGGCCGAACTCGCTCGGCTTTCCGAGCCAGACCGGCAATCTCGGCTTGCCGAACGCGCCGTATACCGATACCCACATGCTCTACCTGTCCGACACCGGCTACAACTCGGACCGCAGCAACAGCCCCTACGGCGACTGCACGGTCATGGCGAGTTGTGCCGAACGTGCCACAGAGGCCAATCTCGGCTTCGGCGGCGGCAGCGGCGTCTACCCCGGCAACTCGAACTGGTTCAACAACAACACGTTTCAGACCTGGGCCCATCGCAAGGGCGATGTCGCCCGCGCCATCCTGTATATGGCGATTCGCTACGAGGGCGGCACCGATCCGACCAGTGGCCAGACCGAGCCGAACCTTGAGTTGACCGACAATCGCAGCCTGATTGTCGGCACCAGCAACTATAACGCGCCGGCCTACATGGGCTTGCTCGCCGACCTGATCGCGTGGAGCGCAAGCGATCCACCGGATGCCGAGGAAATCGCGCGCAACGGCGTGATCCAGACCTTCCAGGGCAACCGTAATCCGTTCATCGATCACCCTGAGTGGGGGACACGCACCTTGTTCGAATCGAGCAACCCGACAACCTGCGAACCGATCAGCAATGATGTGATCTTTGCCAACGGATTCGATGCGCTGATAAATTGAGCGATGAGCGGCTGATTTTGTGCCTGTATGAATCGATTCGAGGTTTCCGTAAGAAGAATTTCGTAGGAACAGGCTTTAGCCGTGAGGCTCTGCGTCACAATACGGAGAAAGTAAAGGGCACAAATGCTTCCCCAAGGAAGAGCCGATTGGTGGGCGCGGACTTTGATGACGAACCTCGCGTTGCGGCTTCGTTGTTGGCTCTAGCCGTGATACTTTTCGGCACGATGCGAGAAAGGAAAAGAGCAGGAAAACTTCCTGCGAAGAGGCGATAGTCGGCGCGGGCTTTGATGTCGAACCTCGCATTACCGCTTCGTTGTTGGCTTCGGCCGTGATGCTCGGCGGCGCAATGCGACGATTGCGTCGGGCTTGAACGCGGCTCTGACAGATGCCCAAGCGCATTTCGACCGCATCTTCGTTGCGCACGCTCATACCGACGGCTATTAGCCGCGAAGCTGCGCATCCACGCTGATCAGGCGTTGCCGGATCCGTTCCTCGCCGGTTCTGCAGAATGGCGCGTACAGGCTTCTGGCCAGCAGAAATAGCGAGCGCGCCGCACGCACGTCGCCACGCGTCAGCGTAGTTTCGGCAAGTCGTTCCTGCGCCAGGGCGAATGCGTAGTCGTCGCCGCTTGCGAGCGCCAGACGCTGTGCGGACAGAGCCTGCGTCGTCGAGGCAGTCCAATTTCCTGCGCGCCGATGCAACTCGGCCAGCAGCAGAGTCGCCTCCAGTCGTACCCGGCCCTGCGCATTCAGTGCTGTCGACGCTATTACCCATGCGGCTTGCCGACTAGCGGACGGCGCATTGCCTGACGCGATGAATGATTCAGCCAGACGCAGCCGGGCCGGCGCGTACTCGGGGTGTTGCTCGATCAGTGATTGCAACAAGCGCTGCGCCTGCGTGTGTTCGTTTCGATCCAGGTGACCCAACGCGGCGCGATAAGCCCCTTGAATGTAGCGCCTGTCCCCTGAGTCGAGAGACTCCAGCAGCAATGGCTGTATTTCTGCTACAAGATCGTGGATGACCGCATCGATGGACTCGGCCTCTACCGTGCCAGACAAGGATTCTCCGCGCTGGATCAGACGATACTTGATGCGCGCTGAAATCCCGGCATCCAGCCGATACTCGACTCGGTAGGTGGCTTGCTCATTCGCTGGCCCCGCGATCAGACGCACGCTTGGCATGGCGCGCTCAAAGCGCGCAGGCGGAAGAATCGTTTCCGAGCCGAGTACGGCCTGCAGCAGCAAGCTCGGGCGAGAATCGGCCGCCGCCTGCCAGCGACTGCCACCAAGCAGTAGAACGGTCAGCACACACGCGGCTGCGGCTAGCCACGTCCAGCGCGGCTCCAGCCGACGCCGAACGGGATCATTGCGCAATTCGGGAATCCACCGGTAGCCGCGACCGCGCAAGGTCTCAATGCATTCAAGCGGACGCAGGGCCGCGCGAATTTCACTGATGGACTGAAAAACCGCCTGCTCATGAACTACAAGATCCGACCAGACATTGTCGAGCAGTTCCTGCTTGCTGACCGCGCGATTCCGATGTTCGACCAGGTAACAAAGCAGCGCCCACGACTTGGGCCGAAGCTCGATCGGTTGATCACGGCTCAACAAGCGGCCTTCGCCGCAGCGCAACTGGAATGTCGAAAAGTGGTAAGTCCGGTTCGACACAAGGAAAACCTCGCAATCCTAGGGAACTTATAGGGAAATTATTGGCGCGTCGAAAGAGTTCCGACCGACTTCGCGTCACGCTCCGCGCCTTCGACTACGTGGAGTTTTCAATGCGAACGATGCTTTGGTGGACCGCGCTGATTGGCCTGTGCGCAGCGCAAGTCAACGTAGCAGCCGAAAAAGTGGACGTCTATGTCAATCCTCTCGAGTACATCGACACGACCGCCGCCATGATGGTCGGACAGCCGGCTCCTTCGATTGAGGTGAGTGAATGGCTGGGTGGCAAGCATCAAGCGCTATTTCAGCCCGGTACGCAATATGTGGTCGAGTTCATGGCCAGTTGGTGCGCGCCTTGCCGCAAAAGCCTGCCCCACATGAGCGATCTGGCTGATCGGTATCGCGAGCGCGGCGTCGTGTTCATCGCCGTTGCTGCAGCTGAAGAGGGTGACGCAGCGGGGTTGAAATCGCTGGTTCGCGAAGGATCCATTCGGTTTCCGATCGCTTATGTTGAGGACCAGGAGGTGTATAGAAACTGGATGCAGGCGGGTCGTACTTTCGGTTTACCCTGGGTTTTTCTGGTCAACGCAGACGGGCGGATCGCCTGGTGGGGGCAACCCTTCTTCGCCGATTTCGAGCCGGCGCTAGCGGCCATGGTTGCGGGAGATCAGGCCGGGCTATCGACGTTTCAGAAAGCGCTGAAGGCGCCTCGGAATGCCTCGCAAGGTTGGGCCATGCAACGCGATTTTGAGGTCGCCCGAGCCGAACAAGACTGGATCCGAGCGCTCAAGCTGGTTGATTCGCTCGGCAGCCTCGATCTGCAACGCTACTGGTGGGAGCAAATTGAAGGATTGCGAATTGCCGACGTCCAATTGCACGATTCGGCCGCTACCGTCGATCGCGCACGACGAATTCTCGCTTCTTCGCTGCACAACAATCCTCATGCACTCACCGAGCTGGCCGAGGCGCTAGGCGACGAATCCCGGGCATCCGAGCAGCGTGTGCTTCTGGCCATGCGCGCCATTCAGCGCGCGAGCGAACTGACGCGCGGGCAGAACGCCTCGGTGGAAGCGGAGAAGAAGCGCATCCAGGAACTTAGTATTCGAACCCGATAGCGCAAGTGCGGATGCCGAATGGTCGATAATGCGGCATGACCGTTCTCATCCTGCATTGCACCTGCCCCGACGCCACCGTGGCTGGCGAGATTGCTCGCACCCTCGTGAGCGAGCGCCTCGCAGCCTGCGTTAGCATCGTACCCGGCATGGTTTCGACCTATCGCTGGGCCGAGGCAGTATGTGTGGATAGTGAAGTCCTGATGCTGATCAAGTCGACCCATAAAGGCTTCGAAGCGCTCAAGACCCGCCTGCTCGAACTGCATCCGTATGAACTGCCTGAGATAATTGCGGTCGATGTCAGCGTCGCCCATGCGCCGTACGCAGCCTGGGTTGAGCAACAGGTGGGGGGAAGTTGATCCATCGTCCGCCGCAACCGTACCTTCCAAACCGGAGTTTCCCCTTGTCCCGCACTCTGCACGCCATCCTTCTCTCGTTGTTCGCCTTCTCCGCCGCTCACGCGCAGGAGCAGGATGGATTGTTGCCGGTCGAGCAGGCCTATGTGCTCAAGGCTGAACTGGCCGGGCCGGACCGGATCGCCCTCAAATGGACGATCGCGAAGGACTACTACCTGTACAAGGGCCGCATCAAGGCCAAGACCAGTCAGCCTGGTCTGAGCCTCGGCACACTTGAACTGCCGAAAGGGATCGAGAAGAACGACGAGTTCTTCGGCGATGTCGAGATTTACCACGATACCGTCGAAGCGAGCCTGCCGTTCACGCTCGCCGACGCATCGGCACAATCCGTCGACGTCACGATAACGGTGCAGGGTTGCCACGAGACCGAGCCCAAGATTTGTTATCCACCGCATCCGGTGAAGCTCTCGCTTACGCGTGACGCCATCGCAAGCGTGTTGCCGGCCAGCCCCCTGGCGGAAAAATTCGGCGGTGGTATGGCGCTCGGTGCGGCGATCGATTCGCTCGACGCGGATGAAGCCTTGCCGCCCGAGCAGGCCTTCGTGTTCGAAGCGATCGAGATGAGTCCGACCGAGATTCTCGCGCGCTGGACCATGCCCAAGGGCTACTACCTGTATCGCGACAGGAGCCATGTCAGCATCGTCGACGGGCGCGATGTCGAGGTCGGTGCGCCGCAATGGCCAGCCGGTGTCGATCACACCGACGAGCATTTCGGCACGGTCGTCGTCTACTACGATCAGGTCGAATTACCGATCTCCCTTCGCCGCGCCGATGGCGAGGCGCAGACGGTCCAGTTGCAGGGCGAGTTTCAGGGCTGCAAGGAAAATGGCATCTGCTATCCGGTGATGCAGCGCACGGTCGCCGTCGATCTCGATCCGGCCAGCGTCGATGAGCTGGCGGCGGCCGCCAGCTCATTTGTCCCGCCATCGAAGTTGACCCCCGATTCCGGCGCTGCCGACGCTTCGTCGGACAACGCGCTGCGTTCGACACCGCCCGTTGTCAGCGGCATCGGCATCCTTGGCGCGCTGCTGTTCGCCTTTCTCGGTGGCATCGTGCTGAACCTGATGCCGTGCGTGCTGCCGGTGCTGTCATTCAAGATGATTGGACTTGCCCAGAGCGGCGAGAGTCTGGCCAAGGCGCGTAGCCACGCACTCTGGTACACGGCAGGCGTCCTCGTTTCATTTGCCGCGATCGGCCTGCTCGTGATCGCATTGCGTTCGGCCGGTCAGGCGCTCGGCTGGGGTTTCCAGCTGCAGCAACCGGGCTTTGTCGCAATACTCATTTATGTGCTGCTGGCAGTTGGATTGAGTCTCTCCGGAGTTTTCACGATCGGCGCCAGTCTTGCTGGAACGGGTCAGGGGCTCGCATCTCGTTCGGGACCGGCGGGGGATTTCTTCACCGGCGTGCTCGCCTGTGTCGTGGCGAGTCCGTGTACGGCACCGTTCATGGGCCCGGCTTTGGCGTTCGCGTTCGCTTCATCCTCGATTGTCGCGTTGCTGATCTTCCTCGCCCTCGGACTGGGCCTGGCTTTGCCGTTCCTGCTGGTCGGTTTTGTTCCGGCGCTGGCCTCGCGCCTGCCGAAGCCCGGTGCCTGGATGGAAACCTTCAAGCAGGTGTTGGCCTTCCCGATGTATCTGACCGCGGTCTGGCTGGTCTGGGTGCTTGGCAAGCAACGCGGCGTCGATGCAATCGGTCTGGTCCTCGCCGGTGCGGTCGTGCTGGCGCTGGCGTTGTGGTGGTTCGAGCGCAGTCGCTTTGGCGGCAAGCCGCTGGCGCGCGTCTTCGCCGTTGCCGTGTTGATCGCGTCGCTGGTGCCGATCTGGATGATCGCGAAACTGGATCCGCCATCGAAATCCGCTGTCGAGTCGGGGACGGCGATCGCCTATTCAAAGGACAAGCTCGCAGCGCTGCGTGCGGACGGACGCACGGTTTTCGTCAACATGACCGCCGATTGGTGCGTGACCTGCAAGGCCAACGAAAAGAGCGTGCTCGGCACCGAGCATTTCGAGAATTTGCTGGCCCAGGCCAACGCCGTCTACATGAAAGGCGACTGGACCAATGTTGATCCCGAGATCACCGCCTTCCTGCAGGCGCATGGAGCGGTCGGCGTTCCGCTCTACGTGGTCTTTAGCGGCAACGAAGGAAACGGCAAGGTGCTGCCTACCGTGTTGACCTCAGGTATCGTTGAGGGCGCGTTGCCGCCTGCCGCACTGTAAGGAACGCGGTTTCCACAGCGAAACCGCCTGACCGAATTCCACTCCTCGTGATTCGGCCCGAAAGTCAACGCTGGCAGATGCTTCTTCCGCCGATGGCAGAAGCGAGAAAGAAACATCGTGGTATTTACGGGTCCAATCAATAGCGCATGTTCAATCGCACCAATCTGCTGATCATTGTTCTTGCCATCGTCAGCGCCGGGGTTGGTCTCGGCTTGAGTTCGCTGATGCGGCCCACGCCAATGCCGGTTGCTGTCGCCGCCGATGTCGACGTGCTCGATATCGGAGATCGGGTCGACGATTTCCGTCTGCCCGATCGCGACGGCAAGTCGCGCCGTCTGTCCGAGTGGAGCGGCACGCTCGTCGTGCTGAATTTCTGGGCGAGCTGGTGCGGTCCGTGTCGCGAGGAGATGCCGATGCTCGACGCGATGCACGCACGCTACGCATCCCGGGGTGTTGAAGTCATCGGCGTGGCCTCCGAGAATGCTGCCGACGCGCTCGGTTTTCTCAGCCAGAACCCGGTCGCCTATCCGATTCTGATCAATGCGCCCGATGATCCGTTCGATGTCTCGCTGCACCTCGGCAACACCCGCAGCGTATTGCCCTATACCGCCCTGATTGGGCGCGACGGTCGACTGCTGGCAACGCGCATGGGCAATTTCAGCGAGCAATCGTTGCAGGATTGGATAAAACCCCACTTGTGAGCGTGCCACCCGAAACCTGGTTGTGCCGTTGATGCCTGAATCTCGAAAAACTCCCACCAAGGAAAATGCATGTCGACTCCCGCCTATGCCGCCATCGAAGCCAAAGCTGCACTTACGCCGTGGACCATCGAGCGTCGCGCGCCCGGTCCGCACGAGGTGCAGATCGAAATCCGCTACTGCGGTGTCTGCCATTCGGATATCCATCAGGCACGGGCGGAGTGGGGTGGCGGCATCTTTCCAATGGTGCCGGGCCACGAGATCGTCGGCGAAGTCGGCGCGGTCGGCAGCGCGGTGTCCAGGTTCAAGCTGGGTGACCGTGTCGGCGTTGGCTGCTTCATTGATTCGTGTCGCGAATGCGCGGCCTGCAAGGAAGGTGAGGAACAATTCTGTTCGGCGGGCATGACCGCCACCTACAACAGTTTCGAGCGCGGCACGCGAACGCCGACCCAGGGCGGTTATTCGACGCGCATCGTCGTCAACGAGGATTACGTGCTGCACGTACCCGCAGCGATTCCGCTCGATCGTGCCGCGCCCCTGCTGTGCGCGGGCATCACCACGTATTCACCGCTGCGCCATTTCGGCGTCAAGGCCGGCGACAGCGTTGCCGTGGTCGGACTCGGCGGACTTGGCCATATGGGCGTCAAGATCGCCCGCGCCATGGGCGCCAAGGTCACTGTACTCAGCACTTCGCCGTCCAAGCGCGAAGATGCGCTCATGCTAGGTGCCGATGATTTCGCCGCCACTTCGGACAAACAGACTTTCAAGAAACTGGCTGGCAGTTTCGATTTCATCCTCGATACGGTTTCTGCGCCGCACGACTACAACGCCTATCTCGGCTTGCTGCGCCGCGACGGCACGATGATCCTGGTCGGCCTGCCCGATCAACCGGTGCCGCTTTCGGCCGGACCGCTGGTAATGGGTCGACGCCGCCTCGTCGGCTCACTGATCGGCGGCATCCGCGAAACCCAGGAAATGCTTGATTTCTGCGCCGAACACGGCGTCGCTTCCGATATCGAGCTGATCCCGATCGAGAAGATCAACGAGGCCTACGAGCGCATGATCAAGGGCGATGTGCGCTATCGCTTTGTGATCGATTGCGCGAGTTTCTAAAAGGCGCTGTCATGGCGCTTGATCGGGTGCGATGCCTTTGCCGAGGCTAACGCCAGAGCATCGCGCTTGGCGATGCTCCTACGCCTACCTGTCGGCGGCGAAAATCGTCGATCTTCGTCGAACTGGACACAATGGGCCGGTTCGATGACACTAGCGCTCCTGTTTGAACCGGTCGATCGACCGCCGCTTGGGAGCGAATTTGGCCAAGATCCTCGTCCTGCACGGGCCCAACCTCAACTTGCTCGGATCGCGCGAGCCGGAGGTTTACGGGCGCACGACGCTTGCGGATATCGATGCCGGCCTGACCGCGGCAGCGAAGGCGGCTGGACACGAACTGCAGGCGTTCCAGTCGAACGCCGAACACGCATTGATCGACCGCGTGCATGCGGCGAAGGACGAGGGTATTGCCTGGATCGTGATCAATCCAGGCGGTTTCACGCATACCAGTGTGGCCTTGCGCGATGCGCTGGCTGCGGTGTCGATCCCGTTCATCGAAGTGCATCTTTCAAACGTGAAGGCGCGTGAAGCGTTCCGTCACCAATCTTTTTTTTCCGACATCGCATTCGGCGTGGTTTCCGGCTTCGGTGCCGAAAGCTATCGCATGGCGCTCGACTTCATCCTGCGTCGGGCCGCCACCCACTGACTCACAACCAACCGGAATGTTGCGGTCGTCCCGCAGCGTTCCTCAGCAAGGGCATCCTCATGGATCTGCGCAAGATCAAGAAACTGATTGATTTGCTCGAAGAATCGAATCTGGCCGAACTCGAGATCAAGGAAGGCGAGGAAATCGTTCGCCTGTCGCGATATCCGAAAAACATGGCGCCGACCTACACGACCGCGCCGGCCGTTGCTGCACCAAGCGCCCCGGCCATTGCACCAGTTGCACCTGTGGCGAGCACCGAAGCAGCGACATCGCCGACGGCGGTGCAGGGCGAAAACAATGACCTGCCAGCGGGCACCATCCTGCGGTCGCCGATGGTCGGGACCTACTACGCGTCGGCCAGTCCCGATGCGCCGCCGTTTGTCACGATTGGTCAGAAGGTCAAGGTTGGCGACACGCTCGGCATCATCGAAGCGATGAAGATGTTCAACCAGATCGAAGCGGAAGTAGCGGGCACGGTGGTCGCCATCCTCGCCGAAAGCGGTCATCCGGTCGAATTCGACGAGCCGTTGTTTGTGGTTGGTTGAGATGCCGGGAATCGGGAATCGGGAATGGAGAGTGGGGAATCGTTCAAGCGGGCTCACGAGCGACTGGATGTCTGGCAGGACGCCATGCAGCTGGTTGAGCTTGTGTACGACGCGACTGCGAATTTTCCTCCAGATGAGCGATTTGGCTTGACCCCCCAAATTCGACGTGCGGCGGTAAGCGTGCCATCCAATATCGCGGAAGGTGCAGCTCGACGTTCCAGCCCGGAATATCAGCGCTTCGTGTCTATCGCGCGCGGTTCAATGTCGGAAATGTCCACACAATTACAAATAGCAAGACGGCTATCCTATATCGACTCGACATCCGCAATCGACGATCTGATCGATCGCGTTTTCGCTCGACTCACAGCGTTGATGAACGCCCTGAAAAAGCGTGGAGAATCATGATGCGAGCTTTGAACCCATTCCCCATTCCCGATTCTCCATTCCCATGTTAGACAAAGTCGTCATCGCCAATCGAGGCGAAATTGCGCTGCGTATCCTGCGGGCTTGCCATGTGCTCGGCATCAGGACGGTGGCCGTGCATTCGACGGTAGATCGCAATCTCAAGCACGTCGGCATGGCCGACGAGTCGATCTGCATCGGGCCTCCGGCGGCGGCAGAGAGTTACCTCAACGTGCCGGCGCTGATCGCTGCGGCCGAGGTGACTGATGCGCAAGCGATCCATCCCGGCTACGGTTTTCTTTCCGAGAATGCCGATTTTGCCGAGCGTGTCGAGCAGTCCGGTTTCATCTTCATCGGCCCGCGTCCCGAGACGATTCGCTTGATGGGTGACAAGGTCGAAGCGATCCGCGCGATGAAGGCGGCCGGTGTTCCGTGCGTGCCCGGATCGGGCGGACCGCTAGGCGCCGACACCGCCGAGAATATCCGCATCGCGCGCGATATCGGCTACCCGGTCATCATCAAGGCCGCTGGCGGCGGCGGCGGGCGCGGCATGCGCGTCGTGCATACCGAAGCCCATCTCGGCAATGCGATCTCGATGACCAAGGCAGAAGCCAAGGCTGCTTTCGGCAACGACCAGGTTTACATGGAGAAATTCCTCGAAAATCCGCGGCATATCGAGATCCAGGTGCTGGCAGACGGGCAGGGCGGCGCGATCCATCTTGGCGAGCGCGACTGCTCGATGCAGCGCCGTCATCAGAAGGTGGTCGAGGAAGCACCCGCTCCGGGAATCGACGAGAAGCAGCGTCAAGCGATTGGCAAGGTCTGCGTCGAGGCCTGCCTGCGCATCAATTATCGCGGTGCGGGCACCTTCGAGTTCCTGTACGAGGATGGGCGGTTCTATTTCATCGAGATGAACACGCGAATCCAGGTTGAGCATCCAGTCACCGAGATGATCACCGGAGTCGACCTGGTTCGCGAACAACTGCTGATCGCGTCCGGCGAAAAACTCTCTATCAGCCAGCAAGACGTGCGCATCAGCGGCCATTCGATCGAATGCCGCATCAATGCCGAGGATCCGGACACGTTCATGCCGAGCCCCGGCACGATCAAGCGTTTCCTCGCCGCCGGCGGTCCGGGCGTACGCACGGACACGCACATCTATGACGGCTATCGCATTCCACCGAACTACGATTCGATGATCGGCAAGCTGATCGTGCACGGTCGCGATCGCGAGACTGCGGTAGCACGCATGCGCCAGGCGCTCGCCGAAGTGGTCATCGAGGGGGTCAAGACCAATCTCCCGTTGCAGATGCGGATCATGGCCGACGGCGGTTTCCAGACCGGCGGCATGAATATCCACTACCTCGAAAAGCGCATGGCTGAGGCCAAGGAAAAAGCTCTCGGGTTGAGCTGAGAATCAACCTCGGTTCGCTAACGCCTGAATCGTACGAAGGCGCGTTTCGCCAGATACAGGAGATTTCCTGCGAATCCCTTGTCCTGAGCGGCGCGCAGCTCGGTGTTTTCGGCATACAGCAGGCGGATGTGGGTATCCCGAACATCGATGAGCTGGCGAATTTCGGAGACATCTGTGGCCGATAGCACGCTGCCTTCGGTGATCCTGTCGGGTAAATGGCGATTGACGTAGAACGTCGTGTGCCTTCCCGCCACTTCATGCGCGGGTCGATCCTTCGTATAAAAGTAGAGCGCGATTGATCGCCGCGTCAGCGAGTTCTGTTGCTCGGGAAGTTCAATCCTGTCGAATCCGTGCCACGAACGTTCAGAGGTTTCAAAAATCACGCAGCGATTGAACTGGGGCACGACGCGGCGTGATGGCTTCGCATCAGCATGCGGATCACGAAAGAGTTCGAGCGATCCGCCCCAGGCCTCATCCCAGAGCGGATTCAGATAGACGATCAGATTGAGGCGGCGGTGCCATCGCTCGCTCGGGTGGTAGTTGAAATCGACATGGGCATCGAGGCTCATGCCGTTTCGATTCTCATGCGTGCCGCCGCCGAGATACCAGGGATCGTAGAGCAGATCGTCGATGCCGGTCAGGCGGCCGAGCCAGACGAGGAATTCACGGCTGCGAATGACCTCGTCGAGGCGTCGAAACGCGGGCCCGAGTGCCTTGATGCGGTCGACCGTCGCCTTGCCGCCCGGCGCGCCATCGTCGCCAATGTTGTTGCCGCGTTCGAACAGCGGAAACGAGGCGAGCAGGGCGTCGGCAAAATCTTTCGTCAGGAAATCGTCGATGACGACATGCGGGAATGGAGATGCGGAATCGAAATCCTCGCGCAGCCTGGCAACGCGTTCACAAATGTCAGGATTGAGAATGTCGAGGGCAACTGAGTCGTGCATGGGCAATGGTCGAAGGCGAAAACCTTGCAATTGTAGCGCCTGGCTTCAATAGCGTATGCGCGTTGATCCAAATCGGCGCAGTCAGCGAAAAGCGACAAAGACAGTCCACGCAATGCAAGGGTTCGCGACGAAAGTCGACTTGACCTGGACAGAGCTCTGATTGTCGCATTGGTTTGACCCACAACGCTCTTGATCGGGAGCGTCTTCAGCCGCGATGCCTTTCGAGGATGCGAAGCAAAAGCAACGCGACCGAAACTACTGCCACAATATCCCCATTCCCCATTCCCCATTCCCTCCTATGCCCTGGATAGAGCTTTCCCTCACCCTCCGTTCTGACCAGCAGGCCGCCGTCGAAGCGGTGCTCGAGGGCGTCGGCGCGCTGTCGGTAACCTTGCTTGATGCTGACGCCAATACCAGCAACGAGCATGCGATTCTCGAGCCGGCTGTTGGCGAAACACCTTTGTGGTCGCTGGTCGTCCTCTCGGCCTTGTTCGAGGCTGATGTCGATCGCAGCATTCTCGTGGATGCGCTCGGTCAATCGCTGGCGGAACTGGAGCCCGACCAAATCGTGTTTCGCGAAGTCGCCGATCAGGACTGGACGCGGGTGTGGATGGACCAGTTCAAGCCAATGCAGTTCGGCCGGCGACTGTGGATCTACCCGTGGAACATCGAGCCGCCTGTCGACGATGCCGGGCTGGACCCTTCCAGCCCATCCTGCGACCGCGGCACTAGCGCATCCATGCGCGTCGACCGCTCCCTCGCATCCTGCGACCGCGGCACTAGCGCATCCATGCGCGTCGTCGTGCGGCTGGACCCGGGAATGGCTTTCGGCACCGGGACACATCCGACCACGGCCTTGTGTCTCGAGTGGCTTGATCAGACAGACGTTTCGACGAAGTCGGTCATCGACTATGGCTGTGGATCGGGTGTGCTGGCGATCGCCGCAGCTTTGCTCGGGGCGAAATCCGTGGTCGGCATCGACAACGATCCACAAGCGCTTGAGGCAAGCCGCGACAACGCCGAGCGTAACGGCGTCGCCGATGTGATTGCGCTGCATCTGCCGGATGCCGCTCCCGGTATGGCCGCCGACGTGCTGGTCGCAAACATTCTTGCGGGACCGCTGGCCGAGCTGGCGCCTCTGTTTGCTTCGCGAATCAAGGCTGGCGGTGCGCTCGCATTGTCGGGGATTCTCGACGGCCAGCAGCAGGAACTGCTGGCGCGCTACGCCGAATGGTTCGAAGACTTGTCGGTAGCGGTTCGAGAGGACTGGGTGCGCATCGACGGTCGGCGACGCCGCTGATTCGGTGTCCCGACCATCCATGCGGTCGCGTAGAATGGCCGCATGTACACCCAGTGTCCCGAATGCCAAACCATTTTCAAGATCAGTAGCGCTGATCTCGCGGCTGCGCATGCGTCGGTCCGTTGCTCGCATTGCAATGCCTTGTTCGACGCCCTGCCGAGCCTGAGCGAACAGTTGCCGCCGGAGCCGATCGGCAAGCTTGAGCGGCACCCGGAGCATCTTTCGCCGCCGCAGCTGGGATTGCCGGTCTTTCGGCCGAACCGGGGTGCGCAGGGCTCGCTGTTTCTCGACCCGAACGAGCGTCCGCGTGCTCGCGAGCGCGCCTCCGGGCCGCCGCAGTTCGCGCATAGGCGCCGCACGGAGCGGAGCGGAAATGGCATCTGGGTATTTGGCAGCTTCGTGCTGCTACTCCTGCTCGGTGCCGAAATCGCCTGGGCCGAACGTGGCCTCTGGATCAGCGACTCGAGCCTGCGGCCCGCGATTGTGGAGGCTTGCGCGCGTCTGGGATGCCGGGTGCCGTTGCGCAAGGACGATAGTCTCCTGCAACTCGCCTCACGCGATATCCGTCCGCACCCTTCAGTGCCCGGCGCGCTCATCATTTCGGCGGCGCTGCAGAATGCTGGCGATTTCGCGCAGCCGTTTCCGACGGTCGTGATTACCTTGTCCGACCTCGACGAGCAACGCATCGCAATGCGTCGTTTCCGGCCCGAAGAATATATCGGCGACAACAAGGCGCTGATCACCGGGCTGGCCCCCAGCGCCAAGGCACCTCTGGTCTTCGAGGTTGCTGATCCGGGCAAAAATGCGGTTGCATTCGAATTCCGTTTCGAGTAGTCACCCGGCCTGGAGCACGATTCGCTGCCCTGATTTGCCAATCGGCCCTTACCAAAAATCTCCCGCGGCGCTAATATGATCGACCCGCCACGCGGCCCTCGATGGGGAATGTCGCGGGTGGGATCCAGCCAAGACCATTGCCCCCGGGGGCCTGAAAGCCGTGAATGCCGTTACTCCGTTGCGCCCTGAAGGCGAGCACGATCCTCTCCTGCAGCCTGCATTGAGCGAATGTGTTTCGCGCGCGGTGCGCCGCTACCTTGCCGATATCGACTCACAACCGGCCGAGGGATTGCACGCCTTGGTGGTCAGCGAAGTCGAATCGCCCTTGCTGCGTGAAGTGCTCGACTGGTGCGGCGGCAACCAGAGCCGCGCAGCCGCCACGCTTGGCATCAACCGCGCCACCCTGCGCAAGAAGCTTCAGCAATACGGCCTCAGCTGAACGCATTCCGAAGCGTCGAGCCGTTATACTTCGCGGCTGCAACGAACGCTTCTGGCCGATTCCATGTTTGACACCCCCCTCCTTTCTGTTCGCCGCGCACTGCTCAGCGTCTCCGACAAGACCGGGTTGACTGATTTCGCTCGCGGACTCGAATCGCTCGGAATCGGCCTGATCTCGACCGGAGGCACGGCGCAGATTCTGCGTGAGTCATCGATGCCGGTGGTCGAAATCAGCGCGATGACCGGATTTCCGGAGATCATGGATGGCCGGCTCAAGACCTTGCACCCGCTCGTGCACGGGGGCCTGCTCGGTCGCCGTGGGGTCGACGATGAGGTCATGGCTGAACACGGTATCAGCGCGATCGATCTGCTGGTGGTCAACCTGTATCCGTTCGAAAAGATCACCGCGCGCCCGGAATGTTCGATCGCCGACGGCATCGAGAACATCGACATCGGAGGCCCGGCCATGCTGCGTGCGGCCGCCAAGAACCACGATCATGTGATTGTTGTCTGCGATCCGGCTGACTACGCCGAAGTGCTCGATGCGCTGGCTCATGGTGGAACCACCATCGAAATGCGTCGGCGCCTGGCGGCCAAGGCCTATGCGCATACGGCTAGCTACGATGGTCGGATTGCCAACTGGCTCGGCGCGCGCGTCCACGGCGAATCCAGCGAGCCGTTTGCGCCGAGCCTGCATCTTTCCTATGAGCGCAAGCAAGTGCTTCGCTACGGTGAGAACCCGCATCAGGCGGCTGCCTTGTATGTCGAACGCAACCTGCCGGCTGGAACCATTGCCGGTGCACGCGTGCTCGCTGGCAAGGAACTTTCCTACAACAACCTGGCTGACGCCGATTCCGCTCTGGAATGCGTAAAGGCATTTCGCCGTTCGCCGGCCTGCGTCATCGTCAAGCATGCCAATCCCTGCGGCGTGGCCCTTGCGCCGAGTGTCCGCGAAGCCTACGAACTGGCTTATGCGTGCGATCCGGTCTCTGCGTTTGGCGGCATTGTCGCCTTCAATCACTGCCTGGATCAGGATACAGCCGAGCTCATCATCGAGCGTCAGTTCGTCGAGGTCGTGATTGCTCCGGAAGTCGACGACGCTGCATTGGCCGTGTTTGCGAAAAAGCCCAACGTGCGCGTACTCGCCACCGGTGAGTGGAGCGAAATGGCCGCTCACTCGATCGACTACAAGCGCATCGCGGGCGGCATGCTGGCCCAGGACGCGGATCGCGACACCTTGATGATGACTGATCTGAAAGTAGTCACCAAGCGGATTCCCGGCGCCGATGAGTTGCGCGATTTGCTGTTCGCCTGGCATGTCGCGATGTACGTGAAATCCAATGCCATCGTGTTTGCGCGCGAAAGCCGCACGATTGGAATCGGCGCAGGACAGATGAGTCGCGTCATCAGCGCACGGATTGCTTCGATGAAGGCCGAGGAAGCAGGTCTGACCGTTCCAGGCAGTGTCATGGCCTCGGATGCATTTTTCCCGTTCCGTGACGGTATCGATGCCGCCGCCCAAGCCGGCATTCGCGCCGTCATTCAGCCCGGAGGCTCGATGCGCGATGCTGAGGTGATCGCGGCCGCGGACGAGAACGATATCGCAATGGTGTTTACCGGTGTGCGGCATTTCCGTCACTAGCGCTGTGCGCTAGTGCGGGAGTCGGAAAACGGGAATAGAGAATAGGAAACAGCAAAAGATGAAATGCGCGAGACTTGGGGCAAGCTTGCTCTTCTCATTCCCCATTCCCCATTCTCCATTCCAGCAACCATGAAAATCCTGGTTGTCGGCAGCGGTGGCCGCGAACATGCGCTGGCCTGGAAGCTCGCCCAATCGAAACGTGTCAGCGAAGTGATTGTCGCGCCGGGCAACGCCGGAACCGCACGTGAGCCACGCATGCGCAATGTCGAAGTGGCGGCCGATGATATCGAGGGGATGTTGCAACTGGCGCGTGCTGAGAATGTGGGCTTGACCGTAATCGGTCCGGAGACGGCACTGGTCCTCGGCGTGGTCGACAAATTCCGTGCGGCCGGCCTGGCCTGTTTCGGTCCACGCCGTATCGCCGCGCAGCTGGAGGGCTCGAAGGCGTTTGCCAAATCGTTTCTTCAACGCCACAACATTCCGACTGCGAGCTACGCCGTATTCACTGAGCTCAATGCGGCGTTGGCACACGTGCGTAAACATGGCGCGCCAATCGTGATCAAGGCCGATGGCCTTGCGGCCGGCAAGGGCGTGGTCGTGGCGCTGACGCTTGGCGATGCCGAGCAAGCCCTGCACGACATGCTCGGCGCGCACTCGTTTGGCGATGCCTCGGCGAGCGTCGTCATCGAGGAATTTCTGGAAGGCGAGGAGGCGAGTTACATCGTCATCTCGGATGGCCAGAACGCGCTGCCGATGGCCACCAGCCAGGATCACAAGCGCGTCGGCGAAGCCGATACCGGCCCGAATACCGGCGGCATGGGCGCGTATTCACCGGCACCTGTCGTTACTCGTGAGGTCGATCGTCGGATCATGGATGAAGTGATCAAGCCAACCCTGGCAGGCATGGCCGCCGAGGGGGCGCCGTTCATCGGATTTCTCTATGCCGGGCTGATGATCGACAAGGATGGTGCGCCGAAAGTCATCGAATTCAATGTGCGCTTCGGCGATCCGGAAACCCAGCCCATCATGTTGCGCCTGCATTCGGATCTGGTCGATCTGATCGAGGCAGCGCTGTCAGGACGCTTGCGCGACATGGATGTGCGCTGGGACCCGCGTCCTGCGATTGCCGTGGTTATGGCTGCCCACGGCTATCCCGGCAAGGTGCGCATTGGCGATCCGATCGACGGGTTGGAAGTCGATACTGGCAAGGACTGCAAGGTCTTTCATGCTGGCACGCGTGAACGCGATGGCAAGGCGATGACGGCGGGCGGGCGTGTACTCTCGGTCTGTGCCCTTGGCGAAGATCTTGCAGCAGCACGCGAGCGCGCTTATGCATCGGTCGCGGCGATTCATTTCGACGGCAGTTTCCACCGCCGCGATATCGGTCATCGCGCCTTGCGGCGAAATCCCTGAGCCGCGTTCAGTCCTTCGCAGGTTTGAGCGGCACGCGCACGCGCAGATGATTCTCGCCACGCCGGTACTGGTGGCTGAATTCGCGCGTCATCGCGCGCACCATGGCGATGCCGACGCCGCCGATATTGGCCGACGCGACGGTCAGCGGCAGGTGAGCAACGGCAATCACCGTGGGGTCGAAGGCGACCGCGCAATACCGCAAGCGCGCAACCAGTTCATCTTCGCTGCAGCGCAGGCGCACGTGCACGGGACCGCGGGCGGCCTCTGCGTGCATGACCACGTTGGCGAGCAATTCATCGAGCACCGTCGCCAAGGATTGGCGCACGTTTTCATCGATGCCTGCCGCGTGAAGATCCCGGTCCATGCAATCGGCAAAGCGCCCAATCGCG
This sequence comes from Lysobacterales bacterium, assembly GCA_038205505.1. Classification (GTDB taxonomy): domain Bacteria; phylum Pseudomonadota; class Gammaproteobacteria; order Xanthomonadales; family Rhodanobacteraceae; genus Dokdonella. The sequence continues at coordinate 18,274 of JBBRBU010000063.1, forward strand.
GCGCGCTCGGTAGCAACACGATAGCGCCAGCGCTTCGCCGCCGTGCCTGGTTTCCCCCGCTGACGTACCGCTTCGCCCATGCGTCAATCCCTCCCCGGCAAGCATCGTGGACGATGCGCGCCAGCGAGGCAAATTGAATGATGATCTCGACAGCGCACATCCCGGTCATCGCCAGCTCTGCTAGATTGCGAAACACTATCCAGCCAGTCCGGGATCATGTCCGAAAAAAGCCAGTTCACCCTGCTCGGCAAGCGCCGTTTCGCGCCGTTCTTCACGACCCAGGCGCTCGGTGCGTTCAACGACAACGCGTTCCGCCAGGGCATGATTGTCCTGATCGGATTTCACCTCGGACTGACCATTGAAGCGGTCAGTTTCTACGCAATGATCGCGCCGGCGATCTTCATTCTGCCGTTTTTCCTGTTCTCGGCCAGCGCCGGGCAGATTGCCGAGAAGTTCGAGAAGTCGCGATTGATCCGCTACGTGAAGTTGTTCGAGATCGGCGCGATGTTGATCGCGGTCTACGCGTTCCACGCACACCAGCTCTGGCTGCTGTTCGTCGTGTTGTTCCTGATGGGACTGCATTCCACCGTGTTCGGACCGATCAAGTACGCAATCCTGCCTCAGGCACTGAAACCCGAGGAACTCGTCGGCGGCAATGGTCTGGTCGAGATGGGCACCTCGATGTCGGTGCTGATCGGCATGATGGCCGGTGGCTCGTTGATGGCGCTCGGCGATTTCGGAGCCACTGCGGCTTCCATCCTGGTCGTCGGAATTGCCATCGTCGGCTATCTGGTCAGCCGCTCGATTCCGCCGGCACCGGCGACTGCCCCTGATCTCAAGTTCAACTGGAATCCGGCCAGCGAGACGCTGCGCGTGATGCGCTACGTGGTCAAGGACCGCACGATTTTCAACGCGATCCTCGGCATTTCGTGGTTCTGGTTCTTTGGCACCGTGTTCACCGCGCAATTGCCTGGATACACGCAGACCTATCTCGGCGGCGGTGAGGGCGTGCTCAATCTGACCCTTGCGTTGTTTTCGGTCGGCGTCGGCATTGGTTCGTTGTTGTGTGAGCGTCTGTCGGGACACAAGGTCGAGATCGGTCTGGTGCCGTTTGGTTCGATCGGCATGACCGTGTTCGCCGTCGATCTTTATTTTGCGCGACCGCATCTGGCCGCTGTGCAGGGTTTGAGTGCTGGCGAGTTCCTGATGGCGGCTGGCAGCATCCATATTGTCATTGACCTGATCCTGATCGGTCTGTTCGCCGGTCTCTACATCGTGCCGTTGTTCGCCCTCGTGCAAAGCCGCACCGATCGTAGCGAGCTGTCGCGCGTCATCGCCGGCAACAACATCCTCAATGCCCTGTTCATGGTCGTTTCGGCGGGACTTGGACTCGGCCTGACTGCGCTAGGCTTCTCGGTTCCACAAATCTTCCTGGCCGTCGCTGTACTGAATGCCGTAGTGGCGATCTACATCTACACGCTGGTTCCCGAGTTCCTCATGCGCTTCCTCTCGTGGATCCTGATCAACACGCTGTACCGGGTTCGCAGCGAAGGCCTTGACCATATTCCCGAGCACGGCCCCGCGCTGCTCGTCTGCAATCACGTCAGTTACATGGATGCCCTGATCGTCGCCGGCAGCGTCCGCCGCCCGTCACGATTCGTCATGTACTACAAGATCTTCAAGATCCCGGTCATGAGTTTCATCTTCCGCACTGCCAAGGCGATTCCAATCGCCTCCGCGAAAGAGGACCCAGCCCTTCTCAAGGCGGCCTTCGACGCAGTCGATCAGGCGCTGGCCGATGGCGAGATCGTCTGCATCTTTCCCGAAGGCGGCTTGACTGCGGATGGCGAAATCGACACGTTTCGAGCCGGCGTCGAGCGCATTCTCGAGCGCCGAGCCGTGCCCGTCGTGCCGATGGCGATCCGTGGATTGTGGGGCAGCATCTTCAGCCGCCGCGACAGTGCGCCGGGACGCATGCGCCTGCCGCGCCGATTCTGGTCGCATATCGTGCTCGCCGTCGGTGAGCCGGTTGCGCCGGCGGACGCCACGGCCGCTCTGCTTGAACAACGTGTCAAGACGTTGCGCGGAAGTTGGGCCTGACGCCCTCGCCCGCTCGTCGCGGTCAATTGGGTGAAGCGAGCATCCTGCGCTGCCGGATTTGCTCGCCGACGCTGCCGGTCTCACGCAAAGGCGCCACTGATCCAGGACTTTCCAATCCGTCGATGGTTACGAGGTGTCCGCTTTCGAACAAACTAAGGTGGAACCTGTCGAGTTTGCCGGTTGCCGCCACCGGCGCGAATGCATGCACCGGTTTGCCAGTCGCGCAGGCCTCGGAAATCATGTTGACCGAATCGCCGGTCACGATGAATTGGTCGGCCCAGCCGAGGATTCCGGCATAGGGATTCGCGCCATCCGCAGGACCGCCCCAGAAGATCCCCGGCCAACGCAGGAATTGCTTGCGCAACGCATCGACACGATCGACCGGTGTGCGCCGTGAAGTGCTGACCAGGAAACTACCACCGAGGCGTGCACGCAACTGCTCCAGGATTCCGAGAAGAGCATCGAAATAGGCGTCGTCCAGGGCCATTGATGGATGGGTTGCGCCAATCAATACAGCTGTTCGTGGCTTCGGCAGCTCACTGAACGATGCGAATCGCCCGCGGCCGTCGGCCAGCCAGGCGTCATCGATCGCATTCAAGCCGCCACGCGTCTCGATCACGTTGTCGCCGACAAGGCGATCATGTTGCGGAGCGATCACCACATCGAAATGCGATGTCGCAATGCGGGGATCGAGGATCTGCACGGTAAAACACCGGTGGTCGCTCCAGTCACGCAGACAACGCGTCAACAATGCCGCACGACGTCCACATCCAATAGCGATCGATGGCCAGGGCGCGGCAACCGTTCCGCCGTTTCGATCGCGCATGCCATGCGCCGCCGCGAGGCGCAGGCGCGGGGCAAGCCAGTCCCAAGGGCGGCTCAACTGCAGCGAGATGATGCGTGGAGTCAGGCCGAGAGTGCGCGCAAGCGCGAGCGCCTGGGCCTGGTTTCCGGCCACACCGTCGCTGATGACCCAGCAGTCCGTGTTTGTCCTGTCGGCTGGCGATTGGTTGGTTTTCGCTGTCATGTCGCAGGCCGAAGTCAGTTTTTCATCGTCATGGTGATTACCATTGTCCATCAGTCGTTGCAGCAGGATGCCCTCGTGGCGTTGAACGAGGCTGTCGCGCCCCCATGACTGTACTTCGATCCGCATCTCAAGTTTTGTAGCGAGGAGTATTGATGAGCAGCCCACTGAACGATCCCGCCCTTGACCAGATATTCCGCAAGGCGCGCACTTACCGCCGTTCAGCTGATGCGTGGCTGCCCAAGCCGGTTGACGATGCCTTGCTGCGCCAGGCCTATGACCTGGCCAAGCTTGGGCCGACCAGTGCCAACTGCCAGCCATTGCGCGTTGTCTTCGTGCGCAGCGCCGAGGCCAAGGAGAAGTTGCGCAAGGCGCTTTCCGAAGACAACATGGAGCAAACCATGGCCGCTCCCGCGACCGCAATCGTCGCGGCCGATCACGCCTTCTACGAACACTTGCCGCGACTGTACAAGGAAGAGGATGCGGTGCCATGGTTCGAAGGAAAGCCGGCAACGATCGAGGCGACGGCATTTCGCAATTCAAGTTTGCAGGGCGCCTACCTGATCGTAGCGCTGCGTGCGCTGGGCCTGGATTGCGGACCAATGTCCGGTTTCCACAATCCGACCGTCGACGCGGAATTCTTTGCCGGAACCGAGATCAAGTCCAACTTCCTGATCAATATCGGTTACGGAGACCCCTCCACCGTTCGTCCACGTGAAGAACGATTCAACTTCGACGAAGCCTGTCGCCTCGTCTGATCCATGCCAACCAGGAGTTCCATCATGCTGAAACAAACCCTTCTCGCCAGTGTTCTTGCGCTGGCCTCGGCTCAGGCATTCGCGGCCACCGAAACCTACACGATCGATGGCGGCCATACCCAGGCCAACTTCAGCTGGAGCCATCTCGGTTTTTCGAACCCGACCGCCGGTTTCAACGACATCTCGGGCACGATCGACTATGACGCCGAGCAGCCGACGAATTCATCGGTCCAGGTGTCAATTGCAATAGGCAGCTTGAACTCGCAGGTGCAAAAACTTGACGAGCATTTGAAGAAAGACGAATTCTTCGATGCGGCGAAATTTCCGACCGCCACCTTCAAGAGCACGAAGATTGTCGAAGGCGCGGCCAAGGGCGACCTCAAGGTAACCGGCGATCTGACCATCCACGGCGTGACCAAGGCAGTGACGCTCGACGCGAGACTCAATCGCGCCGACCTGCATCCGATGTCAAAACTGCCGACGATCGGTTTTGATGCCAGCACAACCATCAAGCGCAGCGATTTCGGCATCGGTGCATATGTGCCGAACATCAGCGACGAAATCCGCATCAATATCACCACAGAAGCCAAGGTGGCGAAGAAGGAAGGCTGAAGCCAAACGTCAGCCGCGATGCGATTGGATTGAATCGATCAGCAAGTGCATCGCGGCTGAGCACACGCTGTTTCGGCAAGACGGTTTTGGCATCGGCGAACGCGCTGCATGGCGCCGGAG
>JBBRBU010000064.1:0-22669 GCA_038205505.1 Lysobacterales bacterium
TGCGGCGCCCTGCAGACGCGGATCGAACTGCCGCCGAACACACAGATCGACCTTGTCTTCCTGCTCGGCGAGGCCGCTTCCGACGTAGACGCGCAGAGATTGATCGTGAAATACCGCGCGACCGGCATCGAGGAGGTACTCGCCGAAGTCGCCGCCCAGTGGAACGGCCTGCTCGATATCGTGCAGGTACGCACGCCGGATCGGGCGATGGACATCATGCTCAACGACTGGCTGCTGTACCAGGTCCTGAGTAGCCGCGTGTGGGCGCGGACCGCCTACTACCAGGCGAGTGGTGCCTTTGGTTTTCGCGATCAGTTGCAGGACGTGATGGCGCTGTGCGTGAGCCGGCCCGATCTCGCCCGTGAACATCTGCTGCGCGCCGCCGGTCGCCAGTTTGCCGAAGGCGACGTGCAACATTGGTGGTTGCCGCCAAGGGGCCAGGGTATCCGAACGAAGATTGCGGACGACCGTATCTGGCTCGCCTATGTTGCCATCCACTATGTCGATGCAACGGGCGACGCCTCGGTGCTGAATGAAGTGTTGCCATTCCTCACTGGCCAGACTATTGCCGGCAAATCCACCGATGTATTCTTCCAGCCGGGCGAATCTGAGGAAAAGGTCAGTGTTTACGAACACTGCGCCCGCGCCCTCGATTCCAGCTTGACTCGCGGCGCCCACGGCTTGCCGCTGATTCGGACCGGCGACTGGAACGACGGCATGAACAGCGTCGGTGAACAAGGCCGCGGCGAAAGCAGTTGGCTCGGATGGTTTCTGCTGAGCGCTATCGCGGCGCTCACGCCCTATGCGCAGCAGCGCGGAGACACCGATCGCGCCGGACGCTGGCGCGACTACTCCGCCGGCATGCGCGTTGCATTGGAACAATCGTGGGATGGACAGTGGTACCGCCGCGGCTATTACGACAATGGCACGCCACTGGGTTCGCACGAAAGCGACGAATGCCAGATCGACAGCATCGCGCAATCGTGGAGCGTGATGGCGGGCGCGGAGAACTCACAACACACCGCGCAGGCCATGGCTTCGGTCGATCGCCTGCTGGTCGATCATCAGTACCAGATCGCGAAACTGTTCACCCCGCCGTTCGACCGCAGCACGCAAAACCCAGGCTACATCAAGGGCTATCCGCCGGGTGTACGCGAAAACGGTGGCCAGTACACGCACGCCGCGACCTGGTCGATCTTCGCCTGGGCCCAACTCGGCGACGGCGATCGCGCCGGTGCGATGTTCGATTTGCTCAATCCGATCCACCACAGTGACAGTGCCGAAGCGGTGGAACGCTACAAAGTGGAACCGTACGCGGCCTGCGCCGACGTTTACTCCGTCGCACCGCACATCGGCCGCGGTGGCTGGACCTGGTACACCGGCTCCGCCGCATGGTTGTATCGCGCCGGTCTCGAAGCGGTGCTCGGCTTCCAGTTGCGCGGTGATCGGCTGAGAATAGATCCGTGCATTCCAAAATCCTGGCCCGGCTTCCAGCTCACCTATCAGCACCGCGGAGAGCAAAACGTCATCACCCGTTACGAAATCACGGTCGAGAATCCAGGCCATGTCTGTCAGGGTGTAACGTGCTTGGAACTCGACGGTAAGGTGCTCAACGCCTCAGGCGATGTTGGATTGGCGAGTGATGGCCAAAACCATTCGCTTCGCGTCGTACTTGGCTAGACCGGGATGACGCATGGATATCTACCATCAACGCGGGTCACCGTCGATGCATTCGACGACAATACATTGAACCTGGGCCTGCAGCTGAAAATTTGCCTGCATACGAGCACGGATCTTCATCGCGCAATCATCAGTAAATTCAATGGGGCGGTTTGAATAATGCAGGCACCAAATCGTGGACATGGTCGTGGCGCCAAAGTGAAAAAAGCCGCCATCGCCTTTCTTCTGGTTGGAGTCCTTCCTCTGGCGACAATTGGGATCTACCAGTACTTGAAGGTTGTCCTCGGGCGCAGCTATGACGCCGAAAAGATGCCCCTCAATTACGAAGTGTTTGGATCAGGACCAAAACAACTGGTACTTATTCATGGCTTGACCGGTTCACTGAACTACTGGAAGCAGGATATTGAAAGTATCGGCAACACACACACGATACTATTGATCGACTTGCTGGGATTTGGCGACTCACCGAAGCCCAATAGCGATTACTCGCTAGACACACAATTGCAGGCAATCGAAAACGTCATAGTCAAAGCAGGCTTTAGTGAAAGAAAGTCCCTGGTCGTGGGCCACTCAATGGGCGCCACAATCGCGCTGGCGCTGCTGGGAAAACATCAAGATTGGTTCAATGGCGGCGTCTTCATCAGTCTCCCCGCATATCGCGATGCTGAGGAATTCAACAAACGGATGTCCACTCTTTCGCTGGTTGACAGGCTAACCACCAGCAGTGCGTCCCCGTACCTGTGCATGCTTCATCCGGTTTTAATGAATCGCGCATTCAAACCTGCCAACCTGACAGATGAGGTTTTTGACGATGCAAAAAAGCACACTTGGCAAAGCTACGAGCTCTCTTTGAACGAAATCGTTCTGGGGACTGATCTAGCCGGTATCGCACGATCCGTGAAAGACAAAAAAGTTGTGTTCATTCACGGCGATAGTGACGAATTGGCACCGATAGAGAACGCACGACAGTTGGCGAATAGCTTTTCCGACGCGGTGTTCGTCACAATCGAGGCGGGCGACCACCAGTTCTTTTTGCAACGGCCGCAGCTCGTCTGGGACATTATTCGAAATTTTCTGGAACATGATTCCGGTGGCGTGTATGAAACATATGACCGATAGAACGACGAAATACAAAGCGGACAGCCTCTCGCTGATCGGTGCCGTTGCCTTGGGCACCGGAGTGATGATCGGCGCCGGAATTTTCGCGCTTACCGGCCAGATGGCGGAGATGACCGGAAGTTTCTTTCCTCTGGCGTTCCTTTCCGCCGCGCTGATCGTCTCGTTCAGTGCTTACTCCTACGTCAAACTGTCCAATGCCTCCCCCTCCGCTGGCGGTATTGCCATGTACCTGACGAACGCATATGGCCGGACCCTGGCAGCCGCTTTCTATTCCCTGTTGATGGTTTTTTCCATGATCATCGCTCAGAGCTTTCTGGCACGGACCTTCGGTTCCTACACCCTGCAATTGTTTAAAATCGATGACAGCAGCCTGCTGGTTCCCGTTCTGGGGGTGGGGCTTTTGCTGGTTGCTTTTCTCATCAACCTGTCCGCCAACAAATTGATTCAGGGCATCTCCACGGTTCTCGGCTTCATCAAGATTGGCGGCGTTGTTCTGTTCGGTGCGGTGGGGGTGCTGGCGGCGGAATCTGTAAACGTGGAGTTCTCCACAGTCGCCCCTGGAGCATCAGTGACCGGTTTTATCGGCGCCACGGCACTAGGCATTCTGGCCTTCAAGGGCTTTACCACCATTACCAACAGCGGATCAGAACTAAAAGACCCGCAGCGCAACCTGGGTAAAGCCATCATGATCTCCATCGCCCTCTGTGTGGTGATCTATGCACTGGTAGGCTTTGCGGTGTCCAGTAACCTTTCGCTGGAAGAGATCATCGCAACGCGGGACTACTCGCTGGCCGCCGCTGCCCGGCCTGCGCTGGGCGAATATGCGGCCTGGTTTACGGTGATTCTGGCGATGCTGGCCACGGCGGGCGGCATCATCGCCAGCATTTTTGCGGTATCCCGCATGCTGGGCATGATGACCGAGATGAAGCTGATCCCGCATCGCCATTTTCACATGCCGGGTAGCGTTCAGAAACATGCGCTCGTCTATGCGGTCGTGCTGGGTTTGCTGCTGACAGCGTTCTTTGACCTGTCGCGGATCGCGGCGCTGGGCATCATCTTTTATCTGATCATGGACATCGCCGTTCACTGGGGACTTCTACGCCACCTGAGAAAAGAGATCAAGGTAAATCCCGTTATTCCGGTCATCGCAATCGTTCTGGATCTGATCGTCCTCGGCGGCTTCCTCTGGGTGAAAGGTACCGCGGATCCATTGGTTCTCATCGTCGCCGCCGCCGTCATGGCCGCGATCCTGATCACGGAGTTCCTCTTCCTCCGAAGCCAACCGTCCGAGAGCCAGCCGGAGCATTCGCATTCCGGCTGATAGTTTCAGGCACACAGACGAAGCACGTGGACAAACATGAAAAGCTACGATCATTTTTTTAATGCACCACTTTCCCCCGCCCGACAAGCGTGGCTAATGCTCCTCGTCATCGCACCGATTGCCGCGTGTTACCCGGCGATCAAGACGGGACTAGAATTCGCACCCCCTTTGCAATTTGCGGGAGTGCGCACGCTTCTGGGCGGGCTAGTGCTCTTGCTGGTGCTGGTGATTCGCAGAAAACCGCTGTGGCCGGAAGCACGAGTGGCCCGATGGATTCTGCCCTTGGGAGTACTTGCCACCACGTTGACTTTCGGAGCGATGTTTGCAAGCCCGGCCTACACCGGCGTTGGTATCGCTTCGGTATTGGGCAACACGCAACCGCTCATCATCATGGTTCTGGCCGCGCTGTTGTTGGGTGAAAGACTCCGGCCTTTCAAGATACTGGCGCTGGGACTTGGACTGGCCGGTGTGACCCTGCTGGCGTTGCCCGCGTTGAGCGAACAAACCGGGCATCCTCTACTCGGTGCGATGTTGGCCCTTGGCTCCTCGGCCAGCGCGGCCGTGGCCAGCGTAACTGTGAAAAAGCTTCGCCCTGGTAACGACCTCATGTCGCTGACGGCTTGGCAACTGATTGCCGGAAGCTTGGTGCTGCTTGGTTTGTCGGTGGTGTATGAACCACATGGAACGATCATGTGGACTGGCGGCTTTGTCGGTCTGTTGCTGTTCCTGGCATTGGCCGGCACCGCGTTGAGCACCTGGCTTTGGTTCTGGCTGCTTCAGCGAGCGGAGGCCGGACGCCTTTCGTTGTTTTTATTTCTGATCCCGGTATCCGGACTATTGATCGCAATAAGCGGTTTTGGAGAACGGTTGAACTTGTTGCAGGCAGGCGGCGTGACATTGATCCTGACGGCCGTCGCGCTGTCCGTGTTTGAGGGTTGGTTTGGAGCGGAGAAGCGGACAAATCCACCGCGTGGGAAGCCTCCTTCCGAGCTGGGACAATAGAGCTGTTGCACGGATGACGCTGAGAGCCAACTATTTGAGGAAAGATCATGTTCGAACCGAAACCGAAACCGAAAAACATGCTTGATGGCTCACGGACGCCCCACGTCCTCGCGGCCGTCACGGTGAAGTCCGCGGCAGCGTCATCAGAGGAAGCTTGCGTCGCATGATCCAGCCATCACTCAACGAAGGCATGCTGGAGTCTATCCAGCAGGATACGTTTGCCTACCTCCTGGACCAGGCAAATCCTGCCAACGGGCTGATATCGGACACGACTGAAGTCGGCGCTCCGGCCAGCATTGCGGTCGTGGGCTTCGCGCTGGCGGCGTATCCGGTAGCAGTCGAACGCGGATTCTGGTCACGCGCCGAAGCCGTCGCGCTCACGCTGACAACACTGCGGTTTTTCTGGAACAGCCCGCAGGGAACCGAGCCGAACGCAACTGGCTACAAAGGCTTCTACTACCACTTTCTCGATATGCGGACCGGACGGCGGGTGTGGGAGTGCGAATTGTCGACCGTCGATTCGACGTTTCTGATCGCCGGCATGCTGACTGTCGCAGCCTATTTCGATCGGGAGGCCGAGGATGAGACCGAGATTCGAACGCTCGCTGACGCGCTCTACCGGCGGGTCGATTGGCGCTGGGCGCAGAACGGCAAGTCCACCGTCACCCACGGATGGAAGTCGAAGAGCGGCTTCCTGAAGTACCGTTGGGAAGGCTATGACGAGGCTTTGCTCCTGTACGTGCTGGGCCTCGGCTCACCAACCTTTCCGCTGCCTGAAGAGAGTTACGCGGCGTGGACTTCGACCTATGACTGGACGACGATCTATGATCGCGAGTTCCTCTATGCCGGTCCCCTGTTTATCCATCAATTCTCGCATTTGTGGATTGACTTCCGCGGCATTCAAGACGCGTTTATGCGCGACAAGCGTATCGACTATTTCGAGAACAGCCGGCGAACGGTTTACGTGCAGCAGGAATACGCAGTGCGCAACCCGCTCGGATTTGAGGGCTATGGCAAATTGGCCTGGGGCCTCACCGCCAGCGACGGACCCGGGCCGGGGTCACGTCGGATCGACGGCGTTGAGCGCAAATTCTTCGGATACCGGGCGCGCGGAGCGCCCTACGGGCCGGACGATGGCACGCTCGCCCCGTGGGGCATCATCGCTTCGTTGCCATTCGCGCCGGAGATCGCCCTTCCGGCGATTTGGCATTGTCAGGATGTGTATCCACAGACCCGGACCTCCTACGGCTTCGTCGGCAGCTTCAATCCGACCTATCCTTCGCAGTCCGGAGACTCAACGGGCTGGTTATGCCACGTGCACTACTCACTCAATCAGGGGCCCAACATCTCGATGATCGAGAACTACCGTTCGGGCCTGGTCTGGCAGCTGATGCGGCGTTGCCCCTACGTCGTCGCGGGATTGCGGCGGGCCGGATTCAGGAATGGCTGGTTGTGACCGGTCAACAACTTCAGACGGATCCTGATCGCCGCAGGAAAGAGCGGTGAAACAGCACTACGTATGGCTCATCTGGTCGAGCGCCTTCCTGGTTCCCTGGACAGTGCTCTATCTGGCCAACACCAGACTTCGCACGGTGATGTGGCGAGCCAGTCTCGCTACTGCGCTCCTCGGGCTTACCGAGCCGCTCTTTGTGCCGGCGTACTGGAACCCACCCAGTCTCTTCGAGCTTGCCCAGCGTACCGGCTTCGACATCGAGAGCCTGATCTTCACGTTCGCCATCGGCGGGATCGGGACTGTGCTGTACAACACCCTCACCCGGCAGCATCTCGTTGCGGCCAGTCCTGTGGAACGCACCGCGCCGCAGCACCGGTTTCATCTCGCGGCGCTTCTCGTCCCGTTCGTGTCGTTCGCGCCACTCTACCTACTGCCGTGGAATCCCATTTACCCGGTACTCACCAGCCTGGTCCTGGGCGCGATCGCTTCCGTCCTGTGCCGTCCGGAACTGCGACGCAAGACCGTGATCGGCGGTCTTCTCTTCTTCGCTCTGTACGCCGTGTTCATGCTTGGGCTCAAGTGGCTCGCGCCCGGCTACATCGCGGCAGTCTGGAATCTTTCCGCATTGCACGGTGGGCTGGTGTACGGCATTCCTTCCGAGGAGTTGCTGTTCGGCTTCGCGTTCGGCTTGTACTGGTCCGGCGTGTATGAGCACTTCACCTGGAGCCGGAGCGCAGCCGCAGCCCAGCCCTCAAACATCCCGATAACCTGAGTAACCATGCCATGTGCTTCTCCGCGACCGCGAGCTTCGTAGCCGGCACCACCTTGTCGGTCCTGGGGGTGGCGACATTGCGCGCAACCCGGCGAAAGGCGGAGATTCCTTTCGCGGCGATCCCGCTGTTGTTCGGCCTCCAACAACTCGTCGAAGGCCTGCTGTGGTTGTCCTTCAGCTTCGACGCACCGCAGCTCAATGTGGCCATGACGTACCTGTTCTCGATTTTTTCGCATGTCCTGTGGCCGATCTATGTACCCTTCTCGATTGGCTTGCTGGAAACAGTGAAATGGCGCCGCAAGGTAATCTGGGGGTTCCAGGGAATCGGGCTTCTGGTCGGCCTGTACCTGCTGATCATGCTCGTCGAATTTCCCGTGACCGCAGTGGCAGCCACGAATATCGTGTACGTCTCACCGCACTTCTACAAGGTTCCGGTGATGCTGCTCTACCTGGCCGCGACGTGCGTCAGCTGTTTCTTTTCCAGTGACGCCACGATCAGGTTGTTCGGGGTGCTCGCACTGCTCCTCTTCCTGATCGCCTATGGTTTCTTCGCCATCGCGCTGTTTTCCGTCTGGTGCTTCTTTGCCGCAGTGTTGAGTTCCATCATCTATGTCCACTTTCGATTCGGCCGCGCCAGCATTTCCTAGCAAACCATCGGAATCTCGCTGAGTGCGACAGCGCACAGACGCCCGATCCACACCGCGCGCATGATGCCCTTTCAATGCGGTTGCCGCTGGCCAACGAACAGTAAGGAGAAGCCTCATGTTCCACTTCTACGATGGCTATCATTTTTTTGGCATGCACATGCTCTGGTGGCTTTTCTGGCTCGTGTTCATTGGGGTCATTTATGGCGCCTACGAACCCGTCCGTAGAAATCGGCGAGGCAAGACTGAGAAGAGTCTGCCGCCAAGGTCTGAGACGCCAAAGGACGACATGAAGTAGGCACCGCCATTGGCGCCAGACCGCAATCCATGAGTTTAATCTCGAAGGCGTTGACAATGAAGCGGTAGCTTCGCAACTGCAGCGCGAGGGTGCTGAGGCATCCTCCAAATCATAGAACAGACTGCAGTCGCACCCGTTGGACAAGTGTTCGCAACTCTCTGCGGAAGCGCGCTGAATTCCTCGGGCGGTTGCGGCAACGACTCTTACGTGTGCGACAACCATCTCGGAGCGACAACGCACAGAAGCTTGATTCACGCCGCGCGCACATCACGCAAGGAGATACACCATGGACCGTATCGGCATGTCTTCTGTTTCCACCGCAACCGACGCCACCATTCTGGCCGTGGTGAACTACGACTTGAGCATTGGATCCGGCCGAGAATCGGCCGTCGCAGCCAACCCGGCGGCAAAGCGCTTCGCGGTTTGTTGCGGGGAGTTGCCTGACGGGCCGCGTAGTATTTTCGGGTTGTGCCTGCTGCCATACCCAGGTTGGCGGTGGGCAGCACCTGCTGACAGAGGTTCAGCGTCAAAGGTGAGCCGACACCGCTCGCCATAGGCCCGGCACGCGCCCCTCAATCAGAGTCCTTGGGGGTTGTCGGATTGTTCCAAGAGAACGCGCGAATTTGCGCCACGGAGAAATTCATGTTCCACAAAACGCAATCATCATTGAATCGACCGTCGGTCCTTGCCGTTTCGCTCGCGACCGGCATGTTGTTCACGGGCTTTGCCGTTCCTGCAATGGCGGCGACAGATCCGCCGGCGAAGACGGTCGAGATCAAGACCATCAACCTGCACACCTGGAAGCTCGACCCGGAAACCGGGTGGAGCGTGAGGAAGCTGGTCGGCAAAAAGGCTAAGGGTCCCAAGGGCGAAACTGTCGGCGAAGTCGACAACGTTGTCTTCGGGCCCGACGGCAAAGTTCACGAGCTGATCGTGTCCACGGGCGGCATTCTCGGTTTCGGAGAGAAGAACCTGGCTGTCAAGTGGTCGGACGTGACTGTTTCTCCAGACTACGAATTTGTCGGCACGCCGATCACCGCGGAGAGCATCAAGAAGTACGGATTGTTCGACGGAATCCCAAAGAGTAGCGGCCCCGTCGCCGATCGCGACTGGCGTTCGTCGGAGCTGATCGGCGACTATGTATACCTCAAGGGCAATGTCCACTACGCCTACGTGCGCGACCTGATCGTTTCGCAGGGCGGCGACTTGCAAGCCGTGATTGTCAGCCCGGACGTGAGCTACAGCCATGACGGTGGGCTGTACGCAGGTGGCTACTACGCGTTTCCGTTCTACGGGCACCACTCCGGTGGTGGACTTGGATGGAACCCGGGCAACGCACACTACAACCTGCCCTACGACAAGACCGACATCGCGCAGTTGCTTCCCTACGCATACAGGAAGCATTGAGTGGAGCGGGCGCGTGACCGGGATGGCGCTCCAAAGGATGTTTGGCTGCGCCTGCGAGGGTCTAGCCCGAATTATTCATGAATAATCCGGGCTAGAAGCTGCCCCAAGTGCTGCAGAGCAATCCGCGGTTTGGCCGCGAACGCAATGTCGTTCCGAACGCCCGCCTTGCGCCGACGGGCGCGATCATCTGCCCACCTCCTTTTGCAGATAGAGATGACGGCGGGCCTGGATGACGAAATGGTCCGCGCCTGCACCGGCGACATGAGACGAGGTATGAAGCCAGCCGGCAATGACTTCTTTGTGCGCTGTCGTACAGACGGAATCATGGTGCTTTTGCGTAAATTAGCCTGTAAGCCCAAGGAGGCACACTCTCATGAAAACCTCTAGTTTCGAAGTCCAGCGCACGAGCAGCAGCGGCTCTACCGACAAAGTACAGCGTGCGCCTGGCGAACTCGAAGGTGTCAGCGATGTTGACGTCAGCCTGCGACCGGGCATCGCGACCATGCAGGCCGAGCTTGCTCGAGTATCGTCGGCACACATCGAATCAGCGATCACTGAAATCGGATACTCAGCCCAAGTCCGTGCGGCAGACCGTCAAGAAAGTCATATCTTGAGCAGCGTTACGGCGCAACAACAATCAGTCGGGATTAAACAGGCATCCGTTCTGCTCAAGCGCCTGTTTCAAGGCTTCAACGGCAGTATCACGATGCGTCTTTGGAACGGCACGACCTTGAAACTCGGCAACGCCGAGCCTGACGACACGGGCCCTCAATTCACCCTCGTATGCCGCAGCCCGGGAGTGGTTCGATCCATGGTTCTTGGGCGCGATCCGCTGCGTCTAGCTGAAGCATACTTTCGGGGTGACATCGACATCGAAGGCGACTTCTTCGCCGCGCTCAGTCTCAAGGACCATCTGCACTCGATCCGGATTTCCTGGCACGACCATTTGAGCACCCTGCTTGCCGCCCTGCGGCTGCCCACATCGGTCGGGGAGGCGCCAAACACCGCCAGCGACCGCAAGTCTTTGCGCGGACGCGGCGTCAAGGCGCATTCGAAAACAGAGAACCTTGACGCGATTGCGTTCCACTACGACGTATCGAACGAGTTCTACGCCTTGTGGCTGGACGAGGCCATGGTGTATTCCTGCGCTTACTTCGAGTCACCGGCAGTCGGCCTCGCGCTGGCACAGCAGGCAAAGCTTGATCATGTCTGTCGCAAGTTGCTACTCAAGCCCGGCGAGCGCCTGCTCGACATCGGCTGCGGCTGGGGCGCACTGGTCATCCATGCCGCGCAGCACTATGGCGTTCACGCCCACGGGGTCACGCTCAGCCGGCATCAGTTCACGAGGGCACAGCAACGTATCAATGAAGCGGGGCTGCAGGACCGCGTGACGGTCGAGTTGCGCGACTACCGCGACCTCCAGGGCGAGGCAATCTATGAAAAGGTGGCCAGTGTGGGCATGTTCGAACACGTCGGCCTGAAGAACCTGCCGATGTACTTCGCCTCGGTGCAGAGGCTGCTGAAGCCAGCGGGTCTGTTTCTCAATCACGGCATCACCAACTTTGCCGAAGGTTGGCACAAGACACTGTCCACCGAGTTCATCAACCGTTATGTCTTCCCCGACGGACAGCTCGACACCATCAGCAACGTGCAACGTGTGATGGAACGTGCGGACTTTGAAATCGCCGACGTGGAATGCCTGCGTCCGCACTATGCGCTGACGCTTCGGCACTGGGTCTCGCGGTTGGAACAGAATCAAAAACGCGCGCTGGAGCACGTCAGCGAATCGACCTACCGGATCTGGCGTCTGTACATGGCCGCCTGCGCACTAGAGTTTGAGTCGGGCGAGATCGGCGTCTATCAGGTGCTGGCAAGCAAGCGTGCAGCAGGCAGCACGATGATGCCTTTGACGCGTAGGCACATGTACCCATGAAATGCTGTGCGAGCCCGAATCAGGGCAATGACAGGTTATAAAACAGGACAATAGATGGCGTTTTGCACGCTTGAACATAGCACGTTGGCATACAAGGTCGACTTCGCACTGTATGGCTGCGCTATTCTGCTGCTGACAGTCTTCCTGATGGTTGCAGGCACCAGCGAGCAGTGGTCCGCAATCGGGGCGCTCACATTGACTGGGATCGTGAGTTGGACAGGCATTGAGTACGCCTTGCATCGCTTTGTGCTGCACGGTTTGATGCCGTTTCGCCGCTGGCATTTGCTGCACCATGAGCGGCCAAGGGCGTTAATCGGCACGCCGACGATCATCAGCGCGATACTGTTCGCCCTACTGGTATTTCTGCCTGCATTGGTGTGGGGAGGGCTGTTGCGCAGCTGTGCTCTGACAGTCGGCATGCTGATCGGATATCTTGCCTACGCGATCACCCACCATGCCGCTCACCATTGGCGCAGCGACAATGCCTGGTTCAAGCAGCGAAAGCGCTGGCATGCGCTGCATCACGCCAATATCGAGCACGCGGGGTATTACGGCGTAACTTCTTCGTTTTGGGATCATGTGTTTGGTAGTACTCGCCGGGCATCATGACGGTCATCGTCGAAACGCGGTGAAGCATGTGCCTTGGTAGATGACGGCCAAGCCCATTCGCTGCGCGTCGTGCTTGGCTAGTCCTTGATGACGCGCAGATATCGCTCAACAATGCTCGTGCACAGGTGACGTTGAGAGGCGACCGCTAATGGAGAGAACATGACCAAACTAAAATACAGGCTCAATGTCTCGGAACCGCAACACACCGCCACGGCGCGACATTCCTGATGGCAGCGCTCGAAATGTCCAGTTGTCTATCACGGGTAACCGCGAATGTGTGGTTGTTCAAGCGCACTACGCGCGAGGACATTCTCGTGTTCCGGTTGCGACTTTGTGTGGCGAGTGGCCTTGGAGTTGATGCATGAATGTCGAGGCGATGCCGCGCTCGCAGAAAACGGCTGGTCTGGCCACTATCGCCGCCATGCTGCTGGCGTTCGTTTTGGCCAACTCGCCCGCGCGCGACTGGTACCAGCTCGTCCATCATCTCCCGGTCATGGTCCGGGTGGGAACGTTTGCCATCGACAAGCCGTTGATCCTTTGGATAAACGATGGATTGATGGCGTTCTTTTTTCTGCTCATCGCCCTGGAGCTGAAGCGCGAGATTATGGACGGACAGCTGTCCACGCCCCTGGCGATTGCCACCCCGGGTTTCGCCGCGCTTGGCGGCATGGCGGCTCCAGCGCTCATCTATACCGCGTTCAACGCCGGCGACCCACTGGCCATGCGCGGCTGGGCGATACCTACCGCGACGGATACCGTACTCGCCCTGACAGTACTCACGCTGCTCGGCGCGCGCGTGCCGGCCTCTCTCAAGGTGTTTCTGACCGCGCTTGCGATCTTCGACGATCTGGGGGCGATTTTAGTCATCGCACTGTTCTATACCGACCGACTTGCAACGCCATCGTTGGTGATGGCGGCTTTGGGGGTCGCGGCACTGGTCGGGCTCAACGTTTTCAAGGTCACGCGCACTGCGGCTTACACGATCGTCGGCGTGTTTTTGTGGATCGCCGTGCTCAAGTCCGGCATACACGCGACACTCGCCGGTGTCGCCATCGGCCTCGCGATTCCAATAAAGGCAGTACGAAATGGCAAATCCTTCTCCCCGTTACGAGAGACCGAACAACAGTTGTACCCTTGGGTCGCGCTAGGCGTAGTGCCGACTTTCGCCTTTTTCAACTCCGGCATAGCGCTCTCGGCGTCTACCGTCGATGCGTTGCTTTCACCGGCTTCGCTGGGTATCGTGGTGGGACTCCTTGCCGGCAAGCAGCTGGGGATATTCGGCGCGGTGTGGCTCGCAGCGAAGGCGGGTATCGCGAAGCTGCCGGACGGGGCAAACTGGTGGCAGGTCTACGGCGTGGCACTGGTGGCCGGAATTGGTTTCACAATGAGCCTGTTCATCGCCGGTCTTGCGTTCGACGATCCTGAAATTTTTAGCAGCGCACGGCTCAGTGTCGTTGTCGGTTCACTGCTGTCTGCAGTGGGCGGCGTGGCCATCCTATGGCGCGCAAGACGCACATGAATTCAGGCGACACCCAGGCGTTTCTATACGCAAACTTCTACGCGCGATAGATAAAGTAGCGCTTCGTACATCTTATTATTTCCCATGCAATAGGCAGCAGTCAGGAAGTTGTGAGTATCCAATGGGACGATTTTCGAAAAACGAATCCGGGCTTTAATCATTGTCGGCGAAGTGAACTCGCCAATCTGCAAGTGCAACGCCCCATTTTGGGGCATCCACGGCAAGCGAAATAGCGAATTCAGCGGCCGTGGGAATCACCCGTAAAATGCTCTATTTCAAGCGGCCAGTATCGGCGCATAGCCAAGAACGTGAACGATGTGGACCAGCCGATCAAGAGGAGACCGTTCAAAGCCTCAATGCCACTGATGACTCGCAAATGTCCTACTGGAAAAACGTCACCAAGACCCAAGGAGGTATACATCACGGTAGAGTAATAGAAGTAATCCATAAAGGTATCGCCCTGCTGGCCGTTGATCCCGCCAACCGCGACCCAGTGCTCCAAAATAAAGTACGCCACCGCGTAGAACATGATCTCAAGCATGTGTGCTGAGAACGCACCCACAACCACGACCAGCACGCGTGCCCGACCGGCCGGTGCACAACGCGGCAATGCCAATGATGTCCAGCGCAATATTTCGAAATGAATAAACATGGTCCCTAGCACCAGGACGAGACTCAAACCTGTAGCAATAAGCATGAAACGATTCCTCCTTTGCTTCGTCGACGATCAGGGCAGATGCGCCCAACGATGCGCTTGACTTGTAATCGGCTTGGCTACGCCAGAATTTCTTGGAAAATCACTGGTCCGGGCTAGAACCATGTTGAGTGCGACAGCGTACAGACGCGCGATCCACAGCGTGCGTATGATGCTCGATCGATGCGGCTGCCGCTTGCCGCAAAACAGCAAGGAGAAACCTCGTGCTTCAATGCGGAGCCGAGCGGTTCCCCGAATTATGGAATGCGCCGCAGTCGCGCCTGCGGAGAAAGAGTTCCCAGCTTCTCTGCAGAAGCACTGGATTCCTTAGTCGCCTTCGGCATCCTTCTCAGTTCGATAAAGCACAGACGCATGAATTACGCCGTGCGCACGATCACGCAAGGAGTCGCACCATGAACTGTATCACCCTGTCCTTTCTGTCCTTCGCAACCGACGTCACCGCACTGGCTGGGTAGCGCCGCCAGCAAAGGTTGAATCCCCGCTGATTTCGTTCAGCTGCCGCTGTTGCTCACCAGCGTCAGCGACATCGGAACGCACGCGATCGATTGACCTTGACTTTGCAGTTGAGCACAGCTGTCACCCTTACTTGGTTTGGCGCGATGCGGTCACCAAGCGCGCCACCACCACGCCCCAATGAGAGAGTCACGATATGGCCACACAACTTCGAACTCCCGATCTGAGCCAAATGCGCTTGCCTGGCGGATTCGGGCCGATAATCATTGTTGCTGCGCTGATCGTTTGGACCTTGTTTTCCGCCGTGTTTACCGTGCCTGCGGAATCGGTCGGCGTAGTTCAACGTTTCGGCCACTACCACAGCGCGGTCGAACCTGGCTTGCATTTTAAATTGCCTTTTGGCATCGACCAGGTCACTCCCGTACCGGTGAAGCGTCAACTGAAGGAGGAGTTTGGGTTCAGCACGCCCGGAGCCACGTTTCAAGATCAAAGCTCTGCGCCTGGGCAATGGACTCTTGAGACAACAATGGTCACGGGTGATCTCAACACGGCGATGGTCGAGTGGATCATCCAATTTCGCATCGAGAAGCCGTTCGACTATCTGTTCAACGTTCGCGACCCGGGTGACACGCTGCGTGATGTATCGGAGTCCGTTATGCGCGAAGTGATTGGTGATCGCACGGTCGATGAAGTGCTGACTATCGGACGTCAGGAAATCGAAGCCACCGCCCAAGTGAAACTCCAGGACGTCGTGAACAAGTACGCCATGGGCTTGCGAATTGATCAGATTCAATTGAAGAACGTCAACCCGCCGGAGCCAGTTCAAGCGTCTTTTGATCGAGTGAACGAAGCGCAACAAGAGCGCGAGCAGTTGATCAATGTGGCTCGAGGGGAGTTCAACAAAGCCATACCTCGAACACGTGGCGAGGCCGATCAGCGCTTGCAAGCTGCGCAAGGCTACGCCATTGAGCGCGTGAACGAAGCCGAAGGAGACGTCAGTCGCTTCAATGCGCTGCTATCCGAATACAACAAGGCACCGGAAGTGACCAAGCAGCGCCTCTATATGGAAACACTCAGCGAGGTCCTGCCGCTTGTGCAATCCAAAGTGATCGTTGACGAGTCGGCAACTTCGGTCCTTCCATTGTTGCAGCTGAGCACACCGAAAACGAAGGAGCCATTATGAACAATATGAAATCGGTCATTCTTGTGGTGATCTTGATCATAGTCGGTCTCTTGGGTTCCGGCGCGTTCTATACAGTGGATGAAACAGAGCGCGTGCTCATCACCCAGTTCGGAAAACCCATCGGCGAAGTGATTGATGAAGCAGGCCTTCAATTCAAGGTGCCTTTCATTCAAGTGGTCAATCGTATCGAGAAGCGCATTTTGGTATGGGACGGTGATGCCAATGACATGCCAACAAAAGACAAGTTGTACATCACCGTTGATATGTTTGGTCGATGGCGGATCAAAGACCCACTGCAGTATTTTCTTCGCTTGCGCGATGAACGCAGCGCACAATCGCGCCTGGAGGACATTTTGGGTAGCGAGACGCGCAACGCCGTTGCGCGGCACGAACTGATTGAGATCATTCGTACGAGCAAGGATCGCACGCAGGAAGTCGATCCACTATTGGCAGACGTCGACATCAGCACCTTGCTGCCCATCACCAAAGGCCGACAACAGATAGAGGCAGATATCCTGGACGCGGCATCGGGCAAGCTCGCCGAGTTTGGAATCGAGCTGCTGGATATTCGCTTCAAGCGCATCAACTACAACGAGAGTGTGCGTCAGAAAATCTACGCGCGCATGATCAGTGAGCGCGACCAGATTGCCGAGCGGTTTCGATCCGAAGGCGCTGGGGAGGCCGCACGAATCACTGGTGACAAAGAACGTGAGTTGAAAACGATTGAATCGAAAGCGTACCGAGAGGTACAAACCATTCGAGGCAAAGCGGATGCCACCGCTACTGCCATCTATGCCGGAAGCTACAATCAATCGCGCGAGGCAGTAGAGCTGTACAAATTCGTCAAAACCCTCGAGACCTACCGTTCGGTCATTGATTCCAACACCACGCTTATCCTCACGACTGACAGCGACCTCATGGGCTTGCTCAAGCAGATCGAGCCAGCACGCTAGGCTATTAACCCCATTCGACCCACTCGCGCTGATGATGGAAATCAAGGCCCGGCCTCTGCGTTTCGATCATCCTTCAATGCCACCAAGCTCAGCACTATTTATTCGCGATTGAGAAACGCAGGACGACACCAACACGCAGACCGACGGCGAAGACGGTTTCGATCGAACAATTAAATCCGGGGATCGTCCCCATTTTGTGGTGTCCGAGAAATCGGGGGCGATCCAGTTTCCCCTGGCTGCCCTGGCTGCCCTGGCTGCAAAATTGTTTTTCCGCCCTCGCCCTTAACCGCCTGAAGGATCAAACAAGCATTTCTCAGGTCTTCAATACTTGCGGATGTTATTGCGAGTCATTATCATCCGCATATATATGAGAATCCGAATGAAATGGTTTTCAGCCACATGCCTTGCCATTGCCTGCCACGGTGCGCTGGCGGCCGAAGTCCATGAAGCGACGATCGTCATACAGAATCATCGTTTCGTACCAGCGGAACTCGCGGTGCCCGCTGATCGAAAGATCAAGCTGACGGTGGTGAACAAGGATGCCACTCCGGAAGAGTTTGAAAGTTACGAACTCAATCGCGAAAAGATCGTTGTCGGCAACAGCCGCATCATTGTATTCGTCGGCCCATTGAAGCCGGGCCGCTATCCGTTCTTTGGCGAGTTCCATATGGACTCGGCCAAAGGCACCTTGATCGCCGAATAGGATCCCGATTCGCCATGTTGGCCACAGCCATTCTCATCTTCCGCGAAGTCCTGGAAGCCGCCTTGATCATCAGCATTGTCTGCGCCGCGACCCGTGGTCTATTGGGTCGCGGCTTTTGGGTGTCGCTGGGCGTCGCTTTGGGCGTCGCTGGAGCGATCCTGCTTGCGCTTGGCGCTGATCGCGTCGCCTCGTCCATGGAAGGGGTGGGTCAGGAGATATTGAATGCAGGTGTGCTGATTGCGGCGGTGCTGATGTTGGCCTGGCATGCAATCTGGATGGCACGCCACGGGCGGGCGCTGGCGCAGCAGATGAAGTCGGTCGGCGCTGCAGTCGTCGGCGGATCGCAGCCGCTGCGCACGCTGATGTTCGTGGTGGCGCTGACGGTACTACGTGAAGGTTCCGAGGTGGTGCTCTTTCTGTTCGGCCTCGGCGCCGGCGGATCCAGTACAGAAGCAATGATGCTCGGAGGCTTGGTTGGCTTGCTTGCCGGTAGCGCCATCGGCGTGGGTCTCTATCTCGGAATGCTGGGCATTCCAATACGGCACTTCTTCACCGTCACCAACTGGATGGTGCTCCTGCTTGCCGCCGGACTGGCTTCCCAGGCAGCGCACTTCCTGATTCAGGCGGACTGGTTGCCTGCTCTTGGCGCAAGAATCTGGGATACCTCCTGGCTCCTTTCCAACGAATCATTGCCGGGGCAAACCCTGAAGACACTGGTTGGCTATGACGCCCGACCGAACGGCATGCAACTTCTGTTCTATGCCACCACTGCCATCCTTATTCTGATTGGAATGAAAACATGGGGACGCACCCACGCTTCGCCTGCGCCCGTTCCACACTGATTGCGATCCTGGCGATTGCACCTGCCTTCGTGACAGCGCAATTCGCCCACGCCGGCCCCGCTGACAAGGTCTATCTCCCCCGCGTCGACTATCGCGAGCTTGAGTTCGAGCTGCGCGGTGGCTGGGAGAATTTCGATGGAACTCGAGATGGCGACGGCCAGCAGTTCGTGTTCGACGTTGGCTACGGAATCACGCCGCGCTGGTTCAGCGAAATCGCCGTGTTCTACAGCAAATCGCCCAACACGGGTGGCCAAGTCGATGAATTCAAGTCCGAGAACATCTTTCTGCTGACCGAGCCGGGCGAGCATTGGCTGGACGTCGGATTTCTTGCCGAGTTCGTGCGCAATCGCGCCGAAGGACTCAATGAACTCGAGTTCGGTCCGCTATTTCAAAAGCAGATCGGGCGAGAGCAGTTCAATCTGAATCTTGAGTTTTCGCGCGAACTGATCGACGGCGCGAAAACCCAACTCGGTTACGCATGGCAATGGAAACATCGCGGCAACCCCGCACTCGAATTCGGCTTGCAGGGATTCGGTGGCGCGGGTGCGCTCGGCGACCTTGGTCAGGTACACGAATTCAAACTAGGGCCGGCGATTTTCGGTAGTGCCAAGCTGCCGTCGGGACAAAAGTTCAAATACGATGGAGCGATCCTTCTGGGCACCACCGATGAGACGCCAGACACGACCTTGCGATTTCAGTTGGAGTACGAATTCGCGATGTGATTTAGCCTGTACACAGTGAACCAAAGGCGACCATTGCTGCATGCAGAAATCAACGGGCCTGTATTCAAAGGGTCAATCGGCAGCCTTCGCTTTCAAGGATTCGGTTCTACTGAATCAGGGACTTCTTGCGTATTTTTCAGACTCATTTGGCGTGGGAAAACCAGGTCTGTCGGGAATTCCGTGCCTCCCCGATCATCGCCAGCCCAATAGACGCACAGCCATGAGGAAGGTCAAGGGCGGGAGGATCGCCATCTGGAGGAGTGGCCAAGGTTCGGCCTCGAAGAAGGGAATCAGCGCCATCGCGCTGTTGTAGGTCCATCGGCGATCGAAGCATGCTCGATCAGTGCAGTAGCCCCGATCTCCACCATCATGGCTATCGCATAGTGGTTCTACTTGCCCCGAAGGCTCCAACTCGGATCGGCTGTGGTAAGCGCAGTCCCGGCATAGATTCCGAGAAGGATGACCACATCGCCTGCCGCAGCGCGCGTTCAAAGCGCTAGCGTCTCTGACTAAGGCTGGCCGGCGGTCTCGACGTATGCCGCCATCTGGCCCATTTCCCACAGCACGTTCAGGCCGAATCCAATCAAGATTGTCAGCCCAAGAAACGCAATGATCCGATGTCGACCAATGCGCACGTCGATGGTCGAGATTGGCGGTTGAATCACGATTGCTCCTTCTTGGAAAAATGTTGACCGGCAGCCGTGGCCGGCCTACCTCAAACCACTATGCGCGGTAGCGCACTGACCACGCGAACCTTTGCCTCTATAAAGGACAATTCAGCGATTCGGACGTAGAGACCCCGACGGTGAGCATAGTGGCTGGTAGCGGAACATCACTCCTTATCAGGACTACGGTGCAATCGTGTCCCACCGTCGCCGCGATTGATCTGAGTCAAGACCGTCTTTTTCACCAAGGCCTACCGTACGTCCACGATGAACCGCTTCCGCCGCCACCGATTGCAGTCTCGCCTCGCCATTCTCGCGGGCTTGGTGCTGGTGTGGTCCCAGTTTGTTCTCGCGATTCACCCGGCGTGCTCCATGGGCAGTCCTGGGATGTCGGCGGTTGTTCATTCGAGTGCGATGCTGCACGACGCTTGCCATGGGCAAGCGCCAAACCAACAGTCCCCAGTTTGCAAAGTACATTGCAGTCAAGGCGATCAAAGCGATGCGGTAGGGCACGTCGCTGACCTGCCCTACGTTCCCGCGGCAGCCGTATCTGCTGCCCCCATGACCTTGGACGCCGCGAGCGTGTTTGCGCTTGCAAGCGTATGGACTCCTGCCTCCTGGCACCGACCTACACGCCATCCTGCCAGTCTCTTGCTGATCTGATACCCGGCTGATGTCTTTCCGGCGCGTCGTTGCGTCGGGCAAGAAGCACATCGGCACGGCTGTCTCACAACGGCACGTTGCCCTCGCACCCCTCTCACCTGGCTTCGGCCGTGTGGTGTCGCAAGGCAAGAAACATGACCTTATTTTCCCGCAAACCTTCGCGCCGGGCGCAAGCGCGGTCCGTCGCGTGTCATTCCGGACAGCAACAATCCACGTGCTTCAAAAGTGTCCTGCTGGGAATTTCGCTCGGCACAAGCAATGGTGTTCTCGCCACTAACTCCGGCGCTCGCAGCGACATCCGATGCGGCTCCTGTCGCAACGATCGAATCGGTTCGCAATTGGTTGATCGCAAACAACCCGCAACTCCAGGCCTTGCCGTTCGAAGCCGAGGCCGCGGAACCAGTGTGCTCATGCTGATCTACCTGGACCAGGCGCTTGAAGCGCTGACCGAAGAGCGCCGCAACGAGGCGGGCAGAGTTCAGCGCGGACGGCTTGCACGCCCTCATCGTCGAAGGGGCCATGGATCGTGTGCGGCCGAAGTTGATGAGGATGGTGGCAACTATGGCGGATTTGCTGCCGATCATGTGGCGCGTGGGCAACGGATCGCAAGTGATGCGTCGGATCGCGACCCCGATGGTTGGAGGCATGGTTTCCTTCTCCGCACTGACCTTGATCGTGAACCCGGTGATCTACGCTTGGGTCAAGCGTCGCCAGCTCCTGCGAGCTTGCACACATGTACGAAATATGAGTTCTTGACCTGTGCGCGGCGCACAGGCTTAGGCTGAGGTTTCCATGAAGCGAACACAACCAACACTCCGCAAATCAGGTGCCGCTCCTTGGCCGTTGTCGCATGAGCTGATGACTGTCTCGCCACTGGCAACGGCCGCGGGCGAGCCCGTTCACGCCGTGCCGCTACTTCTGCCGGATTGGACTATTGCTTTCCTCACCTACACGCAACAGCGGCTACCGACTGCTCGATCGAGAAGGATTGATCCAACTTCGATTCATTCGTCGCGCGCAGGGCCCGGACTTCACGCTGGAAGAGATTACCGGCTTCATGCACGACGCTCCCGCGGGGAACGAGCCGTGTCCGGAGGTATTGGCAACGCTGGCCCGAGGTTGTCGCAAATTGGCGAAAAACTTTCAAATCTTGTCGAACTGCACGCGCGAAAGACTCGTGGGCTCCATCGTTGGCGAACGCTTGGCGAAGGGGTGCCGACGGGCTACGTGATTTGCCGATTAATCGAGTCAGAGGAGTTGGCACCCGATGAGTCGGGTTCGGCCCCTGCATCACAACCTGAATTTGCCACGGAGAGTTCCTCATGAAAAGACGCTCGATTTACTTGACCCTGGCACTGACATTGGCATTGGCCACACCCGCTGCTGCCCAGTCGCCAACAACCGGCACGACAAGCGAGGCTGGCTCAGCCACCAACTTGAGCCAGAAAGACTCGCCGATCCTGTTTCATTTTGCCGGTTATGGCGATGTCACCTACATCGACACACAAGGCGCGGCCGGTTCGGCCGGATTCGTGACTCTGGCCCCCATTTTTCACCTCCTTGCTTACGATCGGATCCTGCTGGAAACCGAGCTTGAGCTGCAAGTAGACGACCACGGGCGAAAGTCCTCCGCCGTCGAGTACGCGACAGCCAGCTGGCTGATCAATGACCATTTTGCCCTCGTCGCAGGAAAGTTTCTGAGCCCGGTCGGCTATTTCTTCCAGAACCTGCATCCTTCCTGGATCAACAAGATGGCATCGAAGCCCGCAGGATTCGGGCATGGGGGTGCCAATCCTCTTTCCGATGTCGGCTTGGAGGTTCGAGGTGGCGCGGATCTTGGGAGTGGTCAGCAGCTGAACTACGCGATCTACAACAGCAATGGCCCCCAACTGGGGGTGGAAGTGGAAGAAATGGAGATGGGCAGTCCGGGCGACGCCGAACTTGCATTGGACCTCGACTCTGAAGGCAAGACTCGAAATCCCGACGGCAAACGGGTTACCGGCGGACGTGTCG
>JBBRBU010000065.1:0-22636 GCA_038205505.1 Lysobacterales bacterium
TTCTGATCGGTTCGGTGGAATCGGGACATTGAAACAACGGGATAGAAAAAAAGGGCAGCCAATGGGCTGCCCTTTTTCATCGGAAAAAGGATCGATTCAGGCCGGCATCTTGCGTGACAGATAGTAGGCGACGAGGTTGCCGGCGCCGGTGGCGCCGAGCAGAAGCGCGAGGACGCCGGGAGTGATTTCGCGCAAACTCATCGCTTCCATCAGGCCGAAGCCGACGGCTAGGGCGATCAGGATCGCACCCCAGCGCAAGGTGGCGTGGCGGCGGCGCAGCTCGTCGGCTTCGACGATCGACTGGATCAGTTCCTGCGAGACGTTCGAAGCGACCAGTTGCTTGCGTACGCGGGCGTCAACGACGGCCTTGATCGCATAAGTGATGCAGATGAAAAGGACGATCGGGATCAGGAATTCAAGATTGTTCATGGGATTGACCTGGTAGTGGATTGCGGTGCGGGAGATGAGATACGGCTGATGCGCCAGGGGTTGCAGGATCGGCCAGCGCGGTTGATTCGACCCGGAAATAGTCTCGATTTTTCTTCTGTTGTGCGCACGGGAAACATGAGGGCCCGTACCCACTTCCGTTGGTTGTGAGCTAAGCCTGTCCTGAGCTTGTCGAAGGGAACCATGATCGGAAGTGGCCCAAGCGGCTCGGCAACCTGGAAACACCCTTCGACAGGCTCAGGGCGAACGGTTGAGGCTGGACCAACATTTCTAGTGCGAGGTCGTACTGTCTAAGGGTCGAATCAATAGTGCTTGCAACCGATCACTCTGCGGGGGTATCCAATAGCGTGTGACCACCACACCGACCAGCCGGGAAGAGGATCAGGCCCTTGTCGATGCCATTCTGAATGGATCGACGAGTGCGTTCGAGACTCTGGTGCGCCAATACCAGAAACTCTGCTGGCACGTGATCTACCGCATGGTCCGGCATGGCGACGATACCCAGGAGCTGTGTCAGGAGGCGTTCTTGCGCGTGCATCAGTACCTGCATCAATATCGCAACGAGAGTGCGCTGAAATCCTGGGTGGCCCAGGTTGCCTACTCAGTGGCCAAACGGCATCTGGAGCGCAAACGCATTCCGCTTGCGGAGCCCTTTGCGGACGCGGAAGGGCTGTCGCCGCTGGATCGGGTCAGTGACGATTTCGATATCGAAGCGGCCAGCATCGAAAGCCAATCGGCCGGTCATCTGCACGAGGCCATCGATTGCCTGCCGCCGCTGCAACGAACCATTCTTACCCTCTATCATCTCGATGAGATGCCGATTGCCGAGATCGCGATGATCACTGGTCTCGCCGAAGGCACGATCAAGAGCCACCTGTTTCGCAGCCGCAAGCAATTGCGCGACGCGCTGAACGACCGCATGGGAGTTGCCGCATGAATCCTGAAGAACGTGAATGGCAGGCCCAGGAAGCCGCCGCACACTGTGATCGCAGCGGCGCTGGCGGTCACAACCTGGATGCCTTGGGCGCGAGCTATCTTTCCGTCGTCCGTGCCGCGCGCCAGCCAATTGAAGTGGCGTTGCCTGCCGATTTTGCCACTCGGGTTGCGCTGCTGGCTGGCAAGCGTCCACGCGAAGCAGAAATCGAGTTTCGATTGGAGCAAAGGTTGTTGCAGGCATTGGCCATCTTGCTCGGACTGGCCGGTCTTGCGGCTGTGATTCTTTACGGCGGTAGTTGGCTGGTCACGTCGGTTAGTCTGGTCGGTCAGCTCGGCAAGCCGTCACTTTCATTGCTGTTGAGCCTCGCTGCGTGCCTTGGGCTTTCCGGGCTCTGGCAGCAGTTTCGTCGGATCGCCATGGCGATGAGTGGCAGTTCTGCTTGATTCCTGCAGCTCGACCCCGAATCAGGCGCGTGCCGAAAATGTCGCGTCATTTTCTACGGATGTTTGACCGTCCCGCGTAGTTGATTGGCGACAGACGTGCCGCTGCGGCGTATCATTTGACGACCATTGAGGTCATTGGCGATCTGCGAGGCGCATGCGGATCGACGCGGCCAGGCGCTTTCCGACCCATCAGACCCCCTATCGCAATGCCGCGAATACGGCCCACCGACATTCCCTGAGCCCTGCCATGTGCACGCATGGCGGAATGCGAGCGCATGATGACCGAAATCGAGACCAGCCCCCGGACTACCACTCAACTGCAGGGCCATCTGGCTCGCGTGAGCGACCTGCTGGACCGGCATCGGGAGTTCGAGGAGCTTGCCCAGCGCGAAAGTGGGACGGATGCTCAGGCGGTAGAAAACCTCCGACGGAATCTTGCCGGGTTGCAGGGCGAGATCGACAAGCTGCATCCAGCCGACGTCGCACATATTCTCGATGCCTTGCCGCCCGAGGATCGCATCAGTGTCTGGCATCTGGTCAAGACTGATCGCGACGGCGAAATCCTGCTCGAAGTTTCCGATGCGGTGCGTGAAAGCCTGCTTGCGGACATGGATGCGCCGGAAATGCTCGCCGCGGCCGAGCAGCTTGATGCCGACGAGCTGGCCGATCTGGCCGAAGATCTGCCCGACGACGTCGTCCACGAACTCATGCAGCGACTCGACGCGCCCGAGCGCGAGCAGCTGCGGTCAGCAATGTCCTATGAGGAGGATCAGGTTGGCGCGATCATGGATTTCGAGATGATCACGATCCGCGAGGACGTGGCGCTTGAGGTCGTGTTGCGTTACCTGCGTTTCCTCAAGGAAATCCCCGAGCAGACCGACAAGCTGTTTGTAGTCAACAACGAAAACGTACTGACCGGGGTGCTGCCGCTGAAATGGTTGCTGGTCAACGATCCGGCGCTGATGGTCAGCGACGTCATGGCAGTCGATGCCAATACCTTTCATCCGGACGAGGATGTGGTCGATATTGCCCAGTCTTTTGAGCGCTACGACCTGATCTCTGCGCCGGTGGTTGATGTCGATGGACGACTTATCGGCCGTCTCACGATCGACGCGATGGTCGACGTCATCCGCGAGGAAGGTGACGCCGAAACCCTGAGTCGCGGCGGTCTTCGCGAGGACGAGGACATCTTCGCTTCGGTCTGGAAATCTCTGCGCAATCGCTGGACCTGGCTGGCCATCAATCTGGTCACGGCCTTCATCGCTTCGCGCGTAATCGGTTTGTTTGAAGGATCAATCGAAAAACTCGTTGCACTCGCCGCGCTGATGCCGATAGTCGCCGGCATCGGCGGCAATTCGGGGAACCAGACCATCACCATGATCGTGCGCGCCCTGGCGTTGGGCCAGGTCAGCCCGGCCAATGCGAAACGACTGTTGCGCAAGGAAATCGTTGTTGCGGTCCTGAACGGATTGATCTGGGGTGGTGTGATTGGTCTGGTCGCGTGGCTGCTGTATGACAATGCCGCACTCGGTGCAGTCATGACGGCGGCAATGACCCTGAATCTGCTGTTGGCCGCGCTGATGGGTGTGCTGATTCCGATGACCTTGATTCGCTACGACCGCGATCCCGCGATGGGTGCCAGCGTGATGATCACCGCGTTGACAGACAGCGGCGGGTTTTTCATCTTCCTCGGCCTGGCGACGATATTTCTGCTTTAGGGAACGCTGATCGAATGGCACAACCGTCATGCCATTCAGAAGGTTTGCCAAGCTTGCTGCGCGGCGAAGTGAAGGCTGGTTGCCTTGACGAGTCGCACGGGGCGGTTGGCGGCGCTCTGAGTGCCGCCTGTTTCAATTAAAACCAATCGATCAGGCGACACCTTTCTTCGCGCATCTCTTCGTTGCGCTGCCTTGCAGGATGACCAGTCCATCTGCGTCAGAACGCTGCGATCGGCACTCAGGCACCTGTCGTGACGATTGCGCCGCTCGAGCAACGCTTCCCTACAACGGCATGAACTTGAGATCGAAGCTGCGCTCGATCAGCCAGGCAGTGGCGAACAGGGCAATCACGATAGAACCGCCATTGAGCAAGTAGCGCGAATAAAGGCGACGCTCGCGAAGCAGGAAAGCGATCGGGATCAGCACGACGACGAGGATCAACTGGCCGATCTCGACGCCGACGTTGAAGCCAAACAGCGATAGCGCTAGTTCTGTACGTGGCAGGGCCAAATCACGCAACACGCTGGCGAAACCGAATCCGTGCAACAGGCCGAACGCAAACGCGACCAGCCAGCGTCGACGCGGCAGGAACGCAACGACATTGTCGAGCGCGGTCAGCAGCACCGAAAGCGCAATCGCCGCTTCGACCCATCGCGAAGGCAGATTGACCACGCCGAGCGTGGCCAGCGACAAGGTGATCGAATGTGCAATCGTGAACGCAGTGACCATGGCCGCGACGTTCCAGAATGCCGGACGAAACGAGTCGACGGCGACCCAGCGTCGATCGCGACGCCGCAATACGGCTGGTAACAGCAAGGCAATCAGAAACAGGATGTGGTCGTAGCCAATCGCGATGTGGCGAACACCATCGCTGATGAAGCCGCGCAAACTGGCCCACCTTGAAGCACCGTTCAGATCAAAGCGCTGGGTTGCGCGCTCTTTCGGGAAAATTGCGGTCGCGACCGCTGTCGATTCGGCACCTCGTTCGAGACGCAGCAGACCACGATGCTGGGCATCGAGATCGAACAGCAGGCTGTAGCTGACATCGAGATTCGAAATCGAGGCCTGACAGTGGCCATCGAGCATGAGCACGGCGTAGGCGCCGTCAGTGTGGTGATCGACAAGATGATCGCCTACGGTCAGTGCGCAACGGACTCCTGCACTGGAGACATCGAGGCGATCGAGCGCATAGCGATTGATCTCGTCGCGGCGTGTGCGCACTTCGCCCCAATCGATCGCGTTGTCCGAGTTCCGATCGAGGCCCAAGGCCAGGTCGAGGTCACGCAGCGCGATATCCCACTGACCGGAGACACGGTTGCCGTCGACATGCAGGCGCAAATAGCTGTCGCTCGGTTTGTGCGCGTGGGCTGACGCCGAAACAAGGAACAGCATGGCAAGTAGAGCTCTCAGCAGATTGCCTTTGAAAATGTTCATCCGCGCTCTGCCTTGATGACCAATTTCGCGATCGCGGGGCTTTCGAGATGCGTACTGCGAATCCATTCAATGACGTCGGTCGCGGCCTTCGGTTCGCCGGCAGCGATTGCGCATTCGAGCAGGATGCGCGCATCAAGCGGTTCCTTCTGCACCCGCCAATTCGCTTGCGCCAGTTCGAGCGCACCGGCTGGATCGTTGGCGAGTTCAAGCCGATAGCGCGCCTCCTCACGCAGGTGGACGCGATCGCCGCGTTCGCGTGAGGCCGCGAATCGTGCTTCGAGATCGGCGATGATCGAGGTCGCATCGGCGCTGCGTAGTTGATGTGCTGCCTGTGCGCGACGCAATAGCAATGTATCGACTGGCGTATCGGCAGCGATCAGTTCGACGACCTCCTTCGGACGGGCCGCATCGAGCAGGAAATCGGAATAGGCAGCGATTGTGTAGGTATCGTCCGGATCCGCGC
The DNA here is from genome assembly GCA_038205505.1 of Lysobacterales bacterium. GTDB lineage: Bacteria > Pseudomonadota > Gammaproteobacteria > Xanthomonadales > Rhodanobacteraceae > Dokdonella. The sequence continues at coordinate 5,443 of JBBRBU010000065.1, forward strand.
TCAAGCTTTGACGGTACATGCGTTCGGCGTTGTCGAGTCGCCCAAGACGCTCGGCCAGTTCCGCCTGCAAGGTCAGCATCCAGTTGCGCAGATCGCCCTGATCGCGCTCGCTGCTGCGGCGCAAGGCCGAATCGAGATCCTCATGGGCTTCGCCGGCACGACCGCGAATGCCGTCGAGCGCGGCCGTGCAGGACAGAGCGATCAGGGGTGTGGTTATCTCCTGCAGATGCGCGCAGCTTTCCGCGGCCGCATCCAGTTGACCGGTAACTTGTTCGATATTGGCGAGGATCAACCAAGCCTGTACGTTGTCGGGTTCGCGTTCGACGGCTTGAAGCAAGTCACTGCGGGCCGGAGCAAACTCATGGCTGCGCTGGCGGATCGTGGCGCGCAACAAAAGTACGGGAACCGGCGGACGAACTTCGTCCCACCAGGGTGAAAGCAAAGCCTGGGCTTGCCCAAGCGATCGCGGATCGGAACTCACGCGCGCACGTTCGACTTCGATCCGGGCCAGGTGCAACGCGAGGTCCAGTTGGTCGGGTCGCGTTGCGACGAGCTCGCGCAGAGCGCGATCCTGGGCAGGAGAAGGACCGAACGGGCGATTGGGAAGATGCTCGAGGATTTCAGAATCGCTGGCTGGCCGATAGGAACTCGCCAACGCCAGTTGTCCTGCGCTACCGAGTATCAGTACGAGGCCGGTCAGCAACCTGATTCTGCAGTGTGGATGGAATCGCATTGAATTCTCCGCGGACTCTCGTTGCAAAAAAAAGCCGCCGTCGATCCACTGACGGCGGCGAGTTGGCGGGATCTATGGCCGAAGCCGCTATCCCGACGAGACAGCCGATCAGGGACCCGTGGGCAGCGCCGGCAGATCATCCGGATTCGGCGGCAGACCATTGCTGCCATTCGGCGAGCCCGGGAACGGCGTGGTCAGGTACGGGAATGCATTGTCGAACTGACTGTCCTCGACAAGCACGCCATCGGTGTAAGGCAGATTGGCACTTGCCGGCTTGCCTGGACCAGGCGGCAGCAGGTAGCCCATCGCAACGCGAAGTTCGATGTCGACCACGTCATCACCAGGGCGACGACCATTCGGAAATCCGGCCGGATCACAACCAGCATTGGACAGGGTCAACGCTCCGTTCACGAAACAGGCGGCTGCACCGAGACTGTTCTGGCTGCCTTTGGGCGTGGCCGGCAGCGCGGTATTCAGACGCATCATTTCCGATGCAACGACGTTGGCCGGCTTGTTGACATTGGCTACGCCGGTCAGAAATGCGGCAATCAGATCGGCGCGCGGAAACACGCTCGGTGCCTGGACACCGTCAGTTCCGAAGAGAATCTCGAGCAGGGCGGGCAAGGTTGGATTGGTCACGTAGGTCGCAAACTGACCGTCATCCTTCGGCTCGCTGGCGTTGAATTTGTCCTTGTCCTTGAGGCCGATGACTAGCTCGTTGACGAGCGGCATGCCGAGACGGGAAACCTGCTCCATGCTGCGGTAGGCGATCGATTGGCTATTCGGATTGAACGGCAGGGTCACGTTGGCGCGCGAAATGGGCATGCTCGAGGTGGTCCAGACACCGATAATCGGACTGGTTGCCGAGGTCACACAGGAGATTGGGAGCTCCAGCGCGAGCGAGGTGATGTTCTTGCCCTCGGTTGCGTTTGACGCGCCATCTCGATTGCCGATTACGCGTGCCGTCGGAATGTTGACGAGGTCGAAGACCTCGCCGAGGTTGACGCCGAAGCCTTCCTTGCGCTGGCCGACGAACAACCTTCCGGGCGTGCTGCACTGCGGAAGACGGATATTGTAGATATGAGCATTCGCATACGCTGCGTAGTCGGGGATCGATTTGTTGCCGATGTTGTCGATCGGCTTGATGAAGACTGTTTCGTTGTTTGCGGCATTGGTTACCTCAAACTGGCTGGCCTGACCGCCGGGGCGCGAACCCTCGATTTGATAGACGCGGAACTGCTCGATGTCATTGAGTGCAGAAGTATCGCCGCCGATGACCTGTCCGGCGTTGCGTAGCGGAATTGCGACATTCTTTCCACCGACATCCAGCTGGATGTCCCTGCTGAAGCTTGAAAAGCGGAACTGGTAGGTCAGGTCTTCACGCGCATCGCCGTTGTTGTCGATGTGGATTTCATAAAGCCCGGTCGGATCCATCGTGAAGTAGTTCGGACCGCCGTAGGAATCCTGAAGCGGAATGTAGTTGGCGATGATCGTGACGAAGTTCGAGCGGCCGGGTTCATAGCTGCGAAACGCATAGAGATCGGTTGCATCGAGTTTCGGGAACTTGGTGATGGTTGGTGCTTCGCGATGACTTGAGGCGAGTACGGGTAGGCTGACCATCGCGGTAGAGACGATCGCCGCGCTGGCGAGGGCGAACCGGATGGTACTGGAAAGGCTGGAACTGCTCATGACAGGATCCTTGTGTGGATACACGAAGCGAAGGAGTCGCAAGTGCTATTGCCCCCATAACTACGCGGCATGATCCGAATCGGATGCAGTCAACCTGCAATGAGCGATGGCTCCCGTTCAGGCTTCCAGATCTCGTTGAGTTATCAGTGACTTGAGAAACCGGGTTGACTGGCTGAACGACATCGTTTCCATTCATCAATGTGATTCATCGTTGGTCTCAACGAAGTGTATAGAAATTAGATAATGGATGTTTTTCGGTAGTCGGCAGGGGAAATGCCCTCGGCGCGGCGAAACGCTCGCGTGAAATTGGCGCCATCGTGGAATCCTAGCTGCAGGGCAATGCGGGTAATCGGCAGATCGCTTTCCACGAGCAAGCGGCAGGCGCGACGATGACGGCTGTGCAGGCCGAGTTCGCGGAAGCGGGTTCCTTCGTCGGCGAGGCGACGATTCAAGGTGCGTGTCGAAAGATGCAGGATTCGCGCGAGTTCTTGCTGGCGTGGCTGATGATCGCTGGTCTGGTCCAGCATCATCATGATCCAGTCGCTCAGCGAACCCTGACGGCTCAATCGTGAAAGCTCATCATCACAGCGTTGGCGGGCAAGCTTAAGCGCATGACGATCGGCCAGTGCAAGCGGGCGCTCGAGCATCGCTGTCGGTAACTCGATGCGCATGCCCTCATCATGGTCAACATCAAAACGTACGCGAGCCGGCGCCAGTTGGCGATAGCGCGATGCGGCATTTGCCAGCGATGCGGGCAGTTGAATCGTGTAGGTCGGGATCCGTGTTGCCAGCAGAAAGTCGATCTCGGCGTGGAAGGCGGTGGCGATTGCTTCAATATGAAAACGCGCGCTCAGTGGCTTGAGAGCAAGCGCCGGCTGCAGATGCAAGTGCGCGCCGCCGGCAACGGGTTCGTGGATTGCCGTGAACGTCGGTGTGATCAGCGCCCAGTAGCGTGTTGCCATGCGTAGGGCTTCGTCGAGCGTGGCTGACGTCATCAAGGCATAACCGAGCAACTCGTGATTACTCGGCTTTATCAGGCGACCCAGATGGAAGCCGAGGTCATCACGACCGGTTGACTCGACCGCCGCCTCGATCAGGGCATCGACCTGATCAAGGCTGAGCAGGGAATCGGGCTCGATCAGGCAGGCTCGGTCGACGCCGATCCGTTCGAGCAAATGGTTGAGTGGAACGCCTTGACTGCGCATCAGCTCGATCAACAGCAAGTAGTAGCGCGCGGGCAGGATGCGATCGTCGAATCTGGATGATTTCGCCATGGCGAGTCTGGCCGAAAATGACAATACTTTGGCTCAGAATGACAAGCGACGCCAGCCGCTTGGCGCGACGATGCCTATCATTGTCTGAACGCTTCGGATTCCGAATGAATCACGCCTCCATCCTCCCCGCCTGGATCGATCGCCGCCGCACTCTGTGGCCGATCAGCCTGATCGTGCCTTCGTTGGCATTGATTGCCTTCGCTTTGGTCGAACTGAGCGGCTCGGCTTGGTGCTGGTGGACCGGCGCCGTGGTCATCTATGGTCTCGTGCCGCTGCTCGACGGATGGATTGGCGAAGATCGCAACAATCCGCCCGAGTCAGCGGTTGATCAATTGGAGCGCGACCCCTGGTATCGCTGGGTTCTGCTGGCGACGTTTCCGCTGCAGTTGCTCGGCCTCGTGATCGGCGTCTGGGCTGCAACTACAACCGATCTCAATCCACTGCAGTGGCTCGGTCTTGCTGTGACCGTTGGCATCGTCAGCGGTGGCGGCATCAACACCGCGCACGAATGGGGTCACAAGCGCGGCAGGTTCTCCGATCTGATGTCCAAGTTGAGCCTTGCTCCGGCGGCGTACGGGCATTTCCACGTAGAACACAATCGCGGTCACCACAGGAATGTTGCGACGCCGACCGATCCTGCCAGCGCGAGGCTCGGTGAGTCCTATTGGCGCTTCCTGGCGCGGACCGTGATGGGCAGTATGTGCTCGGCATGGCAAATCGAGGGCGAGCGTCTGGCACAACAGGGTCGATCTGCGTGGAGCGTGCACAATGACAATCTGCAGGCCTGGATGTTGACGTTGCTGCTTTATTCCACGCTGATTGCCGTGTTCGGATGGATGGCCTTGCCGTTCCTGGTCGTCCAGGCCTTTTATGGGGCGGCTCTGCTCGAGGCAGTCAATTACATCGAGCATTACGGATTGTTGCGTCGCAAAGACCACAGCGGGCGCTTTGAGCGTTGTGCTCCCGAGCATTCCTGGAACAGCAATCGGATCGTGAGTAATCTGATGTTGTACCAATTGCAACGCCATTCCGATCATCACGCGAATCCGCGACGTGCCTACCAGACCTTGCGTCACTTTGATGACAGTCCGCAGTTGCCGGCTGGCTACGCGGCGCTGATCCCTCTGGTCTACTTTCCGCGCCTCTGGTTCGCGCTGATGGACAAGCGCGTCGCCGAGCACTATCACGGCGATCTTGCGCGCGCCAATCGCCAACCGCATTGAGCAAGGATCCAGCGTCCAATCTCGTCATCGAGACCGGAAAGATCAGCAACAGGCTGACCGAAGCCACTTGTAGGTCGTCAAGTAATGTGATGGTATAACGTAACGATTTGGAAGCCGGGATTGCTGAACGGGACCGGGCCTTCACAAGTCATTACCCCTTTACCGTTACGGGATCCCGATGCGACCCATTCCGCTTGCGCTTGCCCTTTCATCGATCCTGCTCATGTCCGCGCAGGCCGCTGAATCATCGACCGATCCGCAGATTGATGCACTTGCCGAACGCATCCGTGCGCTCGAAGCGAATGCGCAAGAATTGCAGAAACAGGCCGCCGAAGCCTTGGCCGCGGCGCAGGCAGCCCAAGCCGAACTTCTGCAGATGAAAACCGCCGAGCGGGACCAGGCGGTCGCCACCGTGAGCGCAGAGCCGGCCAACACTACGTCGGCGAACGCGTTCAATCCTGCAATCGCGCTGGTTCTCAAGGGACTCTACGTCAACCATTCGCGAAATCCGGCTGATTACCAGCGCGCCGGATTTCCCCAAGTGGGTGAGGGAGGGCCAAGTGCCGACGGTCTTCAGCTTGGCGAGAGCGAGATTTCTCTCGCATCGAATATCGACGACAAGTTCTACGGCCAGCTAACTCTGGCCCTCGAGAGCGAAGGTGGCGAAACTCATACCGGCATCGAGGAAGCGTATATCGAGACAACCGCCTTGCCGAACGGCCTCACTGCGCGCGCCGGACGCTTCTTTTCGAATATCGGCTATCTCAACAACCATCACACGCATACCGATTATTTCAGCGACCGGCCGCTGGCCTACCAGGCCTTCCTCGGCAACCAGTACGGCGATGACGGCGTCCAGCTTCGCTGGGTCGCACCCACCGATACCTATCTCGAACTCGGCGGTGAGGCATTCCGCGGCGAGAACGCGCCGGCGAGTGGTGCCGCGCACGACGGCGTCGGTGCACAATCGTTCTTCGTACATGCCGGCGGCGACGTCGGTCTCGAGAATTCCTGGCTCGCCGGGGCGTCTGTGCTGCATGCCGACGCGCTCGATGGCGAGGATGGATTCAGCGGCCGCAGCAATTTGTTCGTGTTCGACCTCACCTGGAAATGGGCGCGGAATGGCGCGTTCAAGGATTCCGGGATCGTTCTGCGCAGCGAGGCCTTCGTCGACGACCGCAAGGGCGTTGTAATCGATCCACTCGACCCCGATGCAATCGCGCAAGCCTGGGATGGCAAGCGCCGCGGTGCGTATATCGAGGGGCTGTATCGATTCAGCCGCAGCTGGGATATCGGTTATCGCTACGACAAGTTGTGGGCGGCATCGAGTGGCCCGTATGCGAGTGTTCACGATCCACAACGGCACTCGGTCGCGGCCACCTGGCACAACAGCGAGTTCAGTCTGATGCGTCTGCAATTTGCCCGTGACCAGCCGCAGCCATACTTCAGCGACAATGTGCTCACCTTGCAATATCAGATGAATCTCGGCGCCCACGGCGCGCACAAATTCTGAGGAATCACCGATGCGCAAGATGCTTGTGTGGATGATCATTCTGGCCGTCGCAATCAGTGCGCCGGTCGAGGCCAAACTGCGCATATTCGCCTGCGAATCCGAATGGGGCTCGCTGTTGACGGAGTTGGCCGGCGATGCCGTCAACGTTGATGTCGCCACCACCGCGCTGCAGGATGTACACATTGTCGAAGCGCGGCCAAGCCTGATTGCAAAGATGCGCAAGGCTGATCTGCTGGTCTGCTCTGGAGCGCAACTTGAGATCGGCTGGTTGCCGCAGCTGCTGCGTCAGGCCGGCAATCCCAGGGTTTCCTCGGGACCCGGCAATTTCATGGCGGCTAGTCAGGTGACGACCTTGGAAAAGGCGGCCAGTGTCGATCGATCGGCCGGTGATGTGCATCCCGATGGCAATCCGCATGTACATCTCGATCCGTATCGCGTGCTGGCCATCGCCAAGGCGCTCAGTGCGCGACTCGGCGAGCTCGATGCCCCCAACGCGGCGACGTATCGGCAGCGCCTCGGTAATTTCGAGCCGCGCTGGCAAGCCGCAATCAAGCGCTGGGAAGCCAAGGCCGCGCCGCTCAAGGGCAAGGCCGTTGTTGTCCATCATTCGAGCTGGGTCTATCTGCTGCAATGGTTAGGCATGCACGAGATCGGTTCGCTCGAACCCAAGCCCGGCGTGCCGCCGACCAGCTCCCATTTGTCGAGTCTGATCGCCGTCACCAGCAGTGGTGGCGCGATCGCGATCCTCAGTGCCGCCTATCAGGACAGCAAGCCCGGCCTGTGGCTGGCCGAGCGGACCGGAGTTCCCGCATTGATACTGCCATTTTCTGTCGGTGGCGACGCTCAGGCCAGCGATCTTTTCGGCCTCTACGATTCGACCATCGACAAGTTGCTTGAGGCGCTCAAGTGAGCTGGGAGGGATTTGATCTCAGTATCCTTGGGCCTGCCTGCCTGGCCGGACTGATCGTCCTCGCCACGCATGTGCCGCTCGGAACGCGAGTGCTCGCACGCGGCATCATCTTCATCGATCTGGCGATTGCACAGATTGCGGCCCTCGGTGTGATCCTCGCCCAGTTTCTTGGCATGGACGAGCACGGCTTTGGTGTTCAGATTGCCGCCGCCTCCGCAGCCTTGCTAGGTGCCGCCTTGCTCAGTGCCACCGACAAGCGCTGGCCCGAATACCAGGAGCCGCTGATCGGTACGTTGTTTGTGCTCGCGGCCACTGGCGGTCTGCTTCTGCTGGCCAACAATCCTCACGGTGGTGAGCATCTGAAAGATCTGCTGATCGGACAAATCCTGTGGGTCAGTCCTTCGCAATTGTGGTCTGCGGCGATCGGTTCGACCGCGTTGCTTGGGCTAATGGCTTGGCGCGCAGGCAAGCTCGTCAGTCTTTCTTTTTACGCGGTATTCGCACTGGCAATCACGATTTCGGTGCAACTGATCGGCGTCTATCTGGTCTTTGCCAGCCTGATCGTTCCGGCTCTGGCCACGGTGCGGATGCGGGGGCGTTGCCGCCTTTTCGTCGCCTATTTGATAGGCGTATGCGGGTATGTCTCGGGGCTCGTTCTCTCGGCGATACTCGACTTGCCCAGTGGCGCGATGATCGTGTGGACCCTGGCGGGCTGTGGTTTGCTTGCCCAGCTCCTGCCAGTCGTCAGACGGTTGCATTCCACACACGTGTCGGAAAGTGAGCCAGGCGACTTGGGCGGTCCTGCTGCCGATTGACGGCGCGACCTGAGGCCATCTGGCTTTCCCCGTCTGAGATCGATCGAGCCGATGTGCAGGTCCCTGTCCACGATTCGGCGGCTTACATCTGACACAAGCTGTGCAACACTTGATCCAGAGCCTTGTCGAAACGATGGAGTCATGCAGAAAGAGGAGTTCGTGGCGTTCGGCAAGGTCCTCGACCTGCTGCTGGATGCAGTATGCGTGGTCAATCGCGATGGCAAGGTCGTCTACATCAGTGCGGCTTGCGAGCGAATCTTCGGCTATAGCGCCAAGGAATTGACCGGCACATCGCTGATGGATCTTCTGTATCCGGACGATCTGGAGCTGACCATGCGCGCAGCCGAAAAAGTCATTGCGGGTCATCCGCAAATGAACTTCGAGAATCGCTATGTGCGCAAGGACGGAAAAATCGTTCATTTGACCTGGTCGGCAAACTGGTCCGAGTCCGACCAGTTGCGCATGGCCGTGGTCCGCGACATCACCGAACAGAAGCGTTTGCAAGCGATGCAACTGTCCTTGCACAGGATTTCCGAAGCTGCGCACGCCGCCGATGATCTACTAGACCTGTACCGGCTTATCCACGAAATCATCGGCGAGTTGCTGCCGGCAAGGAACTTCTTCGTGGCGATCTACGACAAGGACAAGGACGAGCTGAGTTTCCCGTATTTCGAGGACGAACTGGACGCGGCGCCGACATCGCGGCCCCTCGATTCCGGTACATTGAGCGGGGAAGTAATCCGCAGTGGGCAACCGCTGTTGTTCCGCTCCGACGCGCCGATTCGATTGCCTGACACGATTGGTCCGTTGGTCGGCAGCAACTCACTGGACTGGCTCGGCGTTCCGCTGCGATCAGGCAAGGGTGTTGTCGGGGCGATCGTTGTGCAGAGTTACTCGGGAGGCGTGCGCTATTCGGACGATGACCAGAGTTTGCTGCAGTTCGTTTCCAATCAAATCGCAGCGGTAATTGAACGAAAGAAGAGCGAGAATCGGCTGCGCTACGTCTCCCGACATGACGCACTGACCGGATTGCCCAATCGCGAGTGGTTCGATGCCTGCCTCCAGAGCGCGCTGGAGAAGCACGCCCATGAGGGAGGAAGGCTTGCGCTGCTGTACATGGACCTCGATACGTTCAAGGAAGCCAACGACAATTTTGGCCATCTCGCAGGCGACATGCTCTTGCGTGAAGTGGCCAACAGGATTGGAAGCTGCATCCGTGAAACCGATACTGCCGGACGGGTTGGCGGCGACGAGATTGCCGTCCTTCTCGATCCGGTGCGTACTCCCGAGGATGCCTCGGTTGTGGCCGAGAAGATCCGCCGCATCCTGGTGGATCCATTCTTGATCAACGGCGTGCAGATTCGCATATCGGCAAGTATCGGTATCGCCGTCTATCCCGACCACGGTGAAGACAGTAGCAAGCTGCTCCGACGCGCCGACAGTGCGATGTATCTCGCCAAGAAAAGCGGGGGCAATTTCTGCCAGATGGTTCGAGACTAGCGGATACTTGCCGCCAGCGAATTCAAGGGGAGCCCATTGTCTCGAGGTCGGCCCACGCAAAGCGATCGATATTCGGGATCACTTTCGCCATGTCACCGGGACCTTTGCGTACGCGCGTCGTGACGAACAGCGAGAGGGCCTGAGTGCGCAGTGCTGCGGTGTCGTTTTTCGGCATGCATCCCCTCCATGGTCGCGCCAACAATGGTGAAGTGGCGATTGGTCGGGCCAGACAGGTCGGCGCGTTTTCCCGAGGCATCGAAGTCGAATCGATCCTTGTCGAATCTGGCACTATTGCGAACTTCTGCGAAAATTTTCGCGCCGATCGATCGATCGGGCCCATGCGGACGATCCCGCAGTAGTTCTCCGATGATTTCGATTGACTCGTTTCAGGCGAGCTTTTGCTGGTGCGTGGTTTTCGGGCATCATTCCCCGTCGGTATTTGCTTTGAGCGGCCGCGCCCGACTCGAACATCCGGCGTGTTCCTGGGATTGCGCCAGCGAACGTCCAAATTCCGCAGCTTCTGGATCCTTCGATGGCAAACATTCCCGAGATGAACAAGGCGGATTGGCGCAAACGCCTGTCTGGACTCTCACCACGCGTGATAAAAATGGTCGAGGAGGCGGCGGCTGGAATCGACCGGCGCCGCCTTGAAGATGCTCGGCGCAGTCTTGTAGCTGCGAGTGTGCTCGCGCCGAGCCATCCCGAGGTTCTTCGACTGCAAGGCATCTTGAAGCATCTCGACGGGCGTTACATGGAGGCAGTGGAAATCCTGCGGGAAGCACACGCGGCGTCGCCTGAAGACGTCCTGATCCTCAACAATCTCGGCAGTTCACTGCGTGCAAGTGGAGACGCGGAGGGGGCAATCGAGACCTTCGAGCGTGTCGTTTTGCTTGATCCGGAACTGGCGGCGGCCTGGTTCAATCTCGGCAAGACCCTGAAATCCCAGGCGCGCCCTGAAGCGGCCTTGACCGCGCTGGAGCGGGCGCTCGACCTTTCACCAGCCCACGTGCCCGCGCGGATCGTGCTTGGGGATTCGTTGAAGGCAGTAGGCCGGATCGATGAAGCAGTCGCTGCTTTTCGCGAGGCTCTCAAGCTGAACCCAAGGAATGCGCAAGCCTGGTTTTCCCTGGCAAACATCAAGACCGTCCCGCTGACAGCCGGCGAAGCAAATCAACTCACGCTGTTGCTCGGTGAAAAGTCGCTAGAGGAAGACGATCGAATCCGCATGGGGTTTTCCCTTGCCAAGGCGCTGGAAGACAACGGCCGCTACGAAGAATCGTTCGCCGCCCTGATCGAGGCCAATCGCTGCAAACGCCGCCAGTCCCCGTGGGATGCCTCAGGTTTCTCAGCTCAGGTCGATGCGATCCTGAAGGCATGTTCGCATCCGGCCAAAGTGACGGCGCCCAAGACGCTGGGCTCGGAAGTCATCTTCATTGTCAGTCTGCCTCGCTCCGGCTCGACTTTGACCGAGCAGATCCTTGCCGCTCACCCGGATGTTGAAGGCGCCAGCGAACTCCCTGATCTGCCAGAAGTGATCAGCGAAGAGTCTCGGCGTCGCGGGGTGGAGCTCACGACCTGGTTCCACGACGCAACAGCTGACGACTGGGAGCGCCTCGGCAAGGAATACCTTCGACGCACCGAGTGCTGGCGAGCGCAGCACCCGCGATTCACTGACAAGGGTCTAGCGAACTGGCAGTCGGTTGCTGCCGCATTGGCAATGCTGCCTTCGGCGAAGGTCGTGGTCTGTCGTCGCGATCCGCTTGAAACCTGCGTGTCATGTTTTGTGCAACTTTTTGCTCGTCAGCAGCATTTCAGCTACGCCATTGATGACGTCGTCGCGTATTGGCGTGATTTCGATCGGTTGTGTCGACATTGGGTCTCCAACTACCCACATCAGGTACAGGATCTGGTCTACGAGACCTTGCTCGACGAGCCGGAGGCGACCACTCGCTCGCTATTGGCGTTTTGTGGATTGCCGTTTAATCCTGCCTGCCTTCGCTTTCACGAGGTTCGGCGCACGGTGCGAACCGCCAGCGCGGCCCAGGTCCGACAACCCTTGCGCAGAGATACCGCGCGTTCGGATCGCTACGGAGCGGCTCTGAACGGGTTCAGGCAAGCATTCAGCAACATCGACTAGTGTTTCGTGTCGTGCTCCCGATCCAATCGAAAATCGAAAATCGGGAATCTCAGGGCTGTACAAGCTTTGTGGATGATTGCCAAATCGCCGGTGCTTTGGTATGTTTCGGCGTCGCTGTAAGTCCGGTTGGCGGCCCGTGTGCCATGTGGTGGGCCGGCAGTTATTTAAAAAACTCTGGGGAATCAAGATGATGAATCGCAAAACCTTGCTGGCGAGTGGAATTGCCGCTGCCATTTTCAGCGTATCGACTGTGGGCGCGGTAAATCTGCAGACGAGCAATCCTGGCGCGATTTCGCAGCCATCGTTCAATAATCCAAACGGTGCCACCACCTTGTATAGCCAGATTGACAATCCGTCTGGCAATGGGGCTCCGGCTCAAAACTTCTCATCCTCAAACGACGCCTATGATGCAGAGGGTGCTGATGATTTCGTTGTGCCTGCCGGCGGTTGGACCATCGGTTTGGTCAATCTGGTAACGACGGTTGGTACTCCGACTTCGACCGTCGCAGCCGTCACGTTTTACAGTGATGCAGCCGGTTTGCCGGGTGCTGCCGTTTGCTCCTATCCGACAGCGCCTGCGGTAATCTCGACCACGAATACAGTGATTACCCTGCCGACAGATTGCACGCTTTCAGCTGGAACCTACTGGGTTGGCGTTTCCATCGATCTCAACTTCGGCTCCTTCGGACAGGTATTCTGGTCGAACCGCACAACCCAGAGCAATGGCGCGGGTGCCTGGCGCAATCCTGGCGACGGTTTTGGCTCTGGCTGCACCGCATTTACCGCCATGACGACTTGTGGTGTTGGCGGTGGTACCAATCCGGACTTCCTGTTCCAGCTTGTCGGCGAAGTCGGTGGGGGTGGCGTTCCGCTCGCCCCGCCGCGCGAACTGCCGACCCTGAGTCAGTGGAGCGCTTTGCTTGCGGCATCCGGCTTGGCCCTGCTTGGACTGTTCGGTGTCCGTCGTCGTTCGCGTCGCTAAGCGATTCGGCAATATTGCGTGATCTGAAACCGGAGGCTCCAGGCCTCCGGTTTTTTTTCGCCTTACGGTTAGCCTGGGCAAAAGCAGCAAAGATGCTGCCGCCTGATTTCAGCGAACGCCGTTGCAGCCGGAAACCAAGGCTCACAGCCCGTCCAACGGCGATTTCCTGCGACCACGAGGGCGTTCGGGCTAGACTTCAGCGCACTCCAGCGGGGGACGAATCGTGTTCGATATTGCCGTTGTCTTTCTGGTTCTCACGGCCTTGCTGGCCTATGTGAACCATCGTTTTGTCGGGTTGCCAACAACGATCGGGGTTATGGCAATCGCGTTGATCCTGTCATTCGCCCTGATCGGACTCGACAAGCTCGGTTTCGGGCAATTGCATGATTTCGAGGTTTCCCTGCTCGAATCAATCGATTTTTCGGATGTGCTGATGCAGGGCATGTTGTCGGTGCTGTTGTTTGCCGGTGCCATGCACGTCGATTTGAGCGAACTGCGCACCTACCGCTGGCAAGTCGGCCTGCTGGCCGTTTTCGGCACGATCATATCGACCCTGATCGTCGCCTGCGCGTTGTGGTTCTTCCTGCCCCTGGTCGGCGTCGAACTTTCGCCGATCTATTGCCTGGTTTTCGGCGCATTGATTTCGCCGACTGATCCCATTGCAGTCATGGGAATCCTGCGCTCGGCCAAAGCACCGAAGAATCTGGAACTGGTAATCTCGGGGGAATCCCTTTTCAACGATGGCGTAGGTGTCGTTCTGTTTTCGATGCTGCTCGGTACGATTGCGCTCGGGGTCGCGCCGACGCCTGCCCAGGCAGGACTTCTTCTGTTGCACGAGGCTGGTGGCGGCATCGTGTTTGGACTGGTTCTTGGCTACATCACATTCCGCCTGCTCAAGAGCATCGACAACTACAAGATCGAAGTGATGTTGACCCTTGCCGCGGTGCTGGGCGGCTACCTGCTCGCCTCGCGCCTGCATGTGTCCGGACCGTTGGCGATGGTCATCGCCGGTCTAGTGATCGGCAACCACGGCCGCGCAAAGGCCATGTCCGACAAGACCCGCGCCCATCTCGACATGTTCTGGGAGCTGCTCGACGAAATCCTCAACACCGTGTTGTTCGTGCTGATCGGCATGGAGGCGCTGATCATTCCGTACTCGCCGAATGTCATCATCGCCGCTGTCGGAACCGTGCTGATTACCTTGCTGGCCCGCGTCCTCGCTGTCGGTATGCCGGTCAAGTTCCTGAAATCGATTTTTACCCTGCCCACCGGCTCATGGCAGGTTCTTACCTGGGGCGGATTGCGCGGCGGAATTTCAGTTGCCCTGGCCCTGTCCCTGCCACTTGGACCGGAACGCAACGTCGTTCTCGCACTGACCTATGCGGTCGTGGTGTTCTCGATTCTTGTGCAGGGATTGACTATCGGCAAGGTCGCCCGACGCGCTGCGCGGCTGGCCCCCTGAAGCTCATGGCAATTTCTTCGTCGGTTCGATGAGGCGCTGACAGCGATGTCGTATCGACGTTTGAAGTTGTTATCGACTGGGTTCGCAAATTGTCACGATCACGCTTTGTTGGCGAGCCAAAGGAATGTGAGCGAAGCCCCACCAACTTCGGTTCGTGGTGAGCTGAGCTGAGCCTGTCCTGAGCGTGTCTACGTAAGCCATGATCGGTTGTTGCCGGAGTGGTTCGTCAATTCGTATTCAGCCTTCGGCAGGCTCAGGGCGAATGACTGAGATAGGTCGAATCCTTCACGTGCAGAGTCGAACCATCTTCCGACCCAATCATGGGCAACGCTGGTATTTCGTCAGAGTCGGAGTGCAATTGATCCAATCTGCTTCGATAAAAAAGCCCGGCACGAAGCCGGGCTTTCCGTGAATCCTGACTTGAAAATCAATCGATGCGGGCGGCAAGCTCGCGACGTTCTAGCAGACTCATGTCGACCTGGTTGAGCAATCGCAAGTCGCGCAGTTCGTACGGCGCGACGAGACCGGCTTTGTCCAGGCTTGCGGAATCGAATCGAAGACTTATCGACTGTGATCCTGCTTCAAGCCAGGCGGCCGAGTGTGCAACAGCTGCAGGTGCCAGCATTCCGTCGCCGCGTGTGCCGTACAACGTACCGGCAAGCTGGTAGCGGCTTGCCATGGCTGTTTGCACGCCGATAGCCAGGCTCAGACTGGAATCTCGAGCAAGGCCTGTCTGTTTCTCGATGGAGCCGCTCAGGCGCGCCGTAGCCACGCTGACGGCAAACGCCGAGCGCGCGTCACGAGGCACATTGATTTGTCGGTTCGTGGCATGGCCGAAGGCGTGGATTTCCCACAAACCGAACCCTCCAGCATGACTGGCGTCCGGACTAACGCTGGCCAGGTAGCTGCCATCGGTCTGGCGCTGGAAGCTGACATTCTGGGTATGTCCATCAGGAGAACTGAGCAAGCCGCTGACGCTGTCAAGCATGGCGCCTTCGATGCCGGCACGAATACGGATCGATTCGCCGGCAAACGTGGTATCGCGCTCGGCCCGCAAGGTCATCACCACCGAACTGGCCGGTTCGAAGACATGGACCAGGTAACTGCCTGTCGCGGTCGGTGCAATCAGATCGATGCGACCGCTGCCGAGTGTGTCAGCCAATTTGACCACCAGGCTGCCCTCGGGCACGTCCATGCCTGCGGCACGAAGGGCATCCTGATCGGCTGCCGTACGCACCGCATCGCTGCTTGCGTAGAGCTTGCCGTTGGCACGAAACGACAATGTCGATGCATCGATCACGCTATGGTTGCCGGCATGCGGGCTCATGCGGATCAGGGCGCCATTGGCGCTGGTTGACAGGGCCAGGCCTTGCTGCAGTTGATCAGCGCTGGCATCGATCCAGTACTCGCGACTGTGCTGCTGGAATGGCGTCGGTCGTGCATCGAGTGGGGCCTGGGGATCAATTGCCCATGACATCGAAACCGGCTTGCGCTCCAGATTTGCGAGCGTCGCTTTCGCGATCGTGGAGGTTTGCAGACGACTTGGAATCTGGTCGTTCGCAGTAGCTGCGAACAGACTTTGTGCCGGGCCCGCCGCATGAATCGATCCGGCAACCAGCAACAACGAGACAATCAGGGAACTTGAGAGAATTTTCATCGGTGGGTTCCTTAGAGGTCGTCGCGAAGGATGGATTCAAGTCCGAAGCAGGCGCGTCGGCTCTGGTTGTGCGAGAGCACCTTGCCGCCGAGACGGCTGGTGTCCTTGAACCACAGTGATCCTGCCGCCTGCTGGCTCGTGCACTCGAGGAAACCATCCGAGCAACTGGCCAGCCAGTTCTGGGTGATTTCCAGTCCGACGTTGAGGGAATAGCCGCCGCAATACGCGTTCGAGCTGAAGATGCCGGAGCGGACATCGGTGCCAACTACATTCCAGAAGCCTTTTGCCAAGGCCGGGCGACCGCTGGTACCTACCAGATAATTCTGGTTGTAATAGGCCATCCAGCTGAGCTGCTGCATGCGCACCGCGTCACTCTTGTAACCGAGCAACCAGCCGAGTACCGATTCGAAGACGTTGCCGCTGATCACCGCGTCGGCAAGAGGCGTTCCCGCACTTGAGGGAGCCAGCGCATTGACCCAGCGAATCTTGCTGATGATCGCCGGATAGCGGCTGTCATACGTCGGATTTGACATGATCCAGCGCATCACGTTGCCGCCATTGGAATGGGTGATGACGACGAGGTCGGTGATGTTCTTGCTGGTGATGAATGAGGTCAGTTGCGTGGCAAGGCAGCCAGCGGCGCGGCTGTCCCACATGTATTGCTCGAAATCGCAGTTGACGACAGTGTAATTGTTTTGATTGACCAGGCCCTGGCGCACGGTGTTGACCATGGTGGGCTGCCAATAGTCGTTGTAGGCATTGGTTTGATGGCCGGTGCCGTGGACAAAGGCCACGCCGGTACCGGCGCTGGTGGCAAACGCGGATGCGGTGCCGAGCGCAAGCAGAAGCACAAGTGCAATGCGAATCATTGAATCCCTCCGATGCAGCCGAACAAGGTGCGGACTGCGGTTGGGCTTCGACATGCTGGAGCGGTACGGCGTCCATGCCGGCGCAAGGCACGGCGGAGCGGAGACATCAGATTGCGCCGTGACCGCATTCCCTCCCGGAGCGACATGGCGAGCCGGGAACATAGTCCACAAATTGGCAAGAGTCAAACACACGTTTGATTCAATGTTGCGTCTGGATCGATGAATTCCGATGCTGCAATTGCACAAATCTTGTGGTGGTCATTCCGACTCTCCTCGAGGACAATCAGGCAGGTAGGACTCAAACGGGTTCAAGCTCCAGGAATCGGCCTTTGTCGCCATGCAGCATTTTCGGCGAGCGAGCAACCTTGCGCGAGAGCTCTCGCGCCGCTGCGCCTGCTCTCCCAGGCACTCAAACTTCGAGCGAAGCGAG
>JBBRBU010000066.1:0-22058 GCA_038205505.1 Lysobacterales bacterium
GTTTCCTGGCGGAATACCGAGTCATACATCACCGGATACGCCGGGCTCGATCAACGAAGGCGGCGAACTGGGCTACTCACTGGCTCATGCGTTCGGCGCGGTCTTCGACAATCCGGATCTCATTGCCTGCTGCGTCATCGGCGATGGCGAAGCGGAAACGGGAACATTGGCCGCGAGCTGGCATTCGACAAAATTCCTCAACCCGGCTCGCGACGGTGCCGTCCTTCCCGTGCTGCATCTCAATGGCTACAAGATTGCTGGCCCTACCATCCTCGGCCGAATGAGCGATGCCGAACTCGATAGCCTCTTTTCCGGCTACGGCTATTGCGCACATTTCGTCGAAGGTGATGAACCAGAAGCCATGCATCGGCTCATGGCTGCAACGCTCGAAAAGGTTGTGCGACAAATCGAGGACATCCAACACCAGGCACGAAAGCTGGATGTGATCGAGCGCCCACGCTGGCCCATGATCGTGTTGCGTTCACCCAAGGGGTGGACTGGACCAAAATTCGTCGATGGTGTTCCCGTCGAGGGGACATTTCGCTCGCATCAGGTACCGCTTTCTGGTCTGGCTGAAAACCCCGAGCATCTTCGACAATTGGAAGCCTGGATGCGTAGCTATCGCCCGGAAGAATTGTTTGACGCGCAGGGTCGATTGATGCCCGCGCTCGCAAAGCTGGCTCCAACCGGGACTCGACGAATGGGGGCAAATCCGCATGCCAATGGTGGATTGCTGCTCAAGGACTTGCAGATTCCTGATTTTCGCCGCTACGCAATTGACATTGGAAGCTCCGGCACCAAAACAGCAGAGGCAACCCGAGTGATGGGGAATCTCCTTCGCGACGTCATGGCCCTCAATGCCGACAATTTTCGCGTCATGGGACCCGATGAAACGGCCTCCAATCGTCTCACCGCCTTGTTTGAAGTAACCGATCGCGCATGGATGGAACCGATCCTTGCGAGCGACGATCATCTCTCGGCGGATGGTCGAGTCATGGAGGTGCTCAGCGAGCAACTGTGTCAAGGATGGCTCGAGGGTTATCTGTTGACCGGTCGTCACGGACTATTTTCGTGCTACGAAGCTTTCATCCATATCGTTGATTCCATGTTCAACCAACATGCCAAATGGCTCGACGTAGCCAACAGCATCCCGTGGCGACGACCGATTGCATCGCTCAACTATTTGCTGACTTCGCATGTCTGGCGCCAGGATCACAATGGATTCAGTCACCAGGATCCAGGCTTCATCAATCTCGTTGCCAACAAGAAAGCGGAGGTCATTCGTATCTATCTGCCACCTGATGCCAATACGCTCCTCTCCGTAACGGATCACTGCCTTCGCAGCCGCAACTACGTCAACGTGATCGTTGCCGGCAAGCAACCCGAGCTCCAGTATCTTGACCTCGAAGCAGCCATTGAGCACGCCGCGGCCGGTGCGGGTGTCTGGGAATGGGCAAGCAACGCCGGCGACCAGGAACCTGATGTGGTAGTGGCCTGCGCGGGCGATGTTCCCACGCTTGAAGCACTTGCTGCGGTGGATATTCTTCGTCAGTACTTGCCGACGCTGAAAGTCCGCGTCGTCAACGTCATAGACCTCTTGCGACTTCAACCCAATCACGTGCATCCGCACGGTCTGACCGATCGAGATTTCGACGCGCTGTTTACTTCCAACAAACCTGTCATCTTCGCCTTCCACGGCTATCCAGCATTGATTCACCAACTGACCTACAGTCGCTCGAACCACCAAAATTTCCACGTTCATGGTTTCAAGGAGGAAGGCACCACCACCACACCTTTCGACATGGTTGTTCGCAATGAACTGGATCGCTACCACCTCGTGCTGAACGTCGTGAAGCACGTGTCGGGACTTGGCCCTGAGGCGTCGCTGGTACGAGACGCCATGCTGGAGCAATTGACGCGCCACGGCGATTACATCGTCCGTCATGGCCAGGATCTGCCGGAAATCCGTGATTGGGCCTGGCCTCATTGAATTGTCCCACCGCCCAAAGCAGCTCCCACGAGGCGGGGTGGCTCCGCCTCGAACCTGCTGCTGAGGAAGTCTGGAATGGCTCCTTTCAACAATTGGCCCCATCGAAGCTGAGTTCACTCAGATCAGCGACATACGAGTTCAATTCCTATCCGCATAGTTGATGCAGTCAAGGGGCCAGCGCGTTGCAAAAGTTCAGGTCGATCACGCGCCATCGGGCACTAACGATCTATCAAAGCCATCGACGTGCCCACCACCCAATGGCTTCCGCGACCAGCGCGTTCCACGATCGTCCCTTCCAGCGAAGCCTCGAAATTTCTGTCGATTCGAGAAGATCGCTCTCGAACTGCTGAGCCATTTCCAAATTGAACTCCGCGTCATCGACGAGAAGATTCAGTTCATCATTGAGAAAGAAGCTTCGATAGTCGAAATTCGCAGTTCCAACCGTCGCCCAGTGTCGATCCACCACAATCGTTTTTGCATGCATCATGCGCGGCTCGTATTCCCAAATACGAACTCCCGACCTGAGCATGTGAGCGTAGGCTGCCTGAGCAGCCCAGGTCGTGATACGAACATCACTCTTCTCAGGAACAAGAACACGCACATCAACACCACGTTCTGCCGCCGCGCAAAGCTTCGATTGAGTTCTGCTATCGGGAACAAAATAGGGTGTTGTGAGCCAAATTCGCTCCTGCGCCGCCTGGAAATGCGCATTGAAGGCGCATCGAAGCAGATGCCGGCATCGATGACTGTCGTTGGGAACCAGGCGGATACCATTGGGGAACTCTGGCCATCGCACCCTGGACGGCCGGGGAAAACGATCGAAAAGAGCCAACGCATCCTGGACAAGCGGGCCGGTGAATCGGACATGCGTATCGCGCCAACGCTCGATGCCGATGGAACGTCGAGAACTTTGTCGATGAATATTGAATCCGCCTACATAGGCAATCCGATCATCGATCACAAGAAGCTTTCGATGATTCCGGCGATTGAACGAAAGAGGCGCTCTCCATGTCCATGGTCGACTCCAATGCCATTGCACGCCGGAGGCCTTTAATTCTTGCATGCGCGATGTCGAGAGAGAACCCCACGAACCAACGTAGTCTGCGCGCGCAATGACCGTTCGACCAGCCTCGCCCATGGTTTCTAAAGTGGAAAGGAACGCTTCGCCAACGTCGTCGGACGCGAGGATGTAGCTTTCCAGTCGGATAGCAGAGGTAGCAGAACGAATGTCCCGAAGCATCTCGTCATAGAGTGCGTCGCCTTCAGTAAATAGGCGAACCCATGGCTCGGCCTGCGAAGTCGAGCTTCGATGAGTTGAATCGGGTTGGTGCATTATTCGCTTCCCCGCCACGAAATATGAACCGGACTCGGGCGGCTATTGCTTACGGTCTTCAATATCTCTTATCAGCGTCTTCATCTCGTCAATTTCTCGGACCTGGGCCTCAATGATGCCGTCCGCCAGCTTGCGCACTCGAGGGTCGGAGATGTGGGCGCGCTTGCTGGTCAGGATCGCGATCGAGTGATGTGGAATCATGGCCCTCATGTAGGAAACATCGTCGATCGTCTCCTGACTCCGAACCAGCCAGAGGGAACCGGCGAAAACGAGGACACTGCCAAGAACGATACCTGTGTTGAGTTTCTTGCTGTCGTACATGCCGAGCATGAAGAGCAACATGATGATCGCCATTGTCGCGCCCATGACAAGGGCCATGTACGCACGCGTCTCGCTGAAGAAGATGTGGTCGAACGCATAGGTATTCAAATACATCAGACCGAACATAACGATTGTCGCAGTAGTAATCATCGAGCCGAATTTCAGATACTTCGACATCACATCATTCCTCCAAGGTTTGCAATGGCGACCACCTTTCAGCCTGCCCAGGTGATCGTCCAGATCATGCGGTTCTCTTCATTGTGCCCATGTTGCATGACTGGACAATGAGTCCAGGCATTGCGGCACTTTCTATTCAGTAGGTATTGGAACGCAGCATTGCGCACCCGATTGCGCCAGTGTCAGTCGAAACGGTCTGCTGCGATGATCGCGAACCACTTTCCAGCTAACACCGCGCGAGGAGCGAGATTGTTTCACTCAGGATTTCGGGCGAGACGACCAGTGAATGTGCACAATCTTCCAGCGTTCGCCGACCTCCTTGAGGATCATGGTTTCCGTGCTGAGTAAGCTGGCTGGCTTGCCAGCTTTCTGGAAGTGGATTTCGCTCTCGCTACCGATCCATACCAGGTCTCCACTGCGTTTAGCCGTGCGATGCAATAGTTGGACGTGAGCATCCTTCAGAAACTTGGCATCACTGCTCGCGTGATGAGACAAGTACTCCTGTCGGCTGCGCTCGGCACCGCCACTCTCGAGGATCAGTACCTCGGGATCGAGCAGCGACTCGACGGCTTTCAGGTTGCCGGCCTTGAGCGAAGCGCCAAAGCGATCCACCGCATCGACGGCTGCTTGCACTTCTGCAGATAGCTTCTGCGATGAGTCGGCGCCAGCGGTTGTGGCGTCATGCGAGTGTGAATGCGATTTGGGTGCCTCTTGTGCGTTGACGAGCGGCGTAGCGAATAGGAAGGCGACGAGAATCGGCGCAGTGAACAAATGACTTGGTTTCATGGTTGGATTTCCTGTTTCAATCTTTAGTGCTTGTGACCGTCATTGGCCGGGTCGGTCGGCTTTTACCGGATGACTCTCCAACGTACCGTCCGCGTGGCGATGCTTCGTCATTAGCTCTTCGCCCATCTTGTCGGATTCGCTGGCCGACTCCTCCGAGTGCTCGTGGGCATGCGACGGGGAATGTGCGGCATTGGCCCCCTCCGATTTCTCTTCATCTGCATGCTGGTGCTCGGCGTGGTCATCGTCATGATCGTCTGTGGCCGCAGCATCATGATCATCGTCATGTCCGTCGCCATCGTCATGATGCGCGTCACCTTCCGCATGCGAATGTTCGTGCGCGCCGGTTTCGCCACCGCCGTGCGAGTGACCGCCGCTTTGCGCAACCATCACCTTGTATTGCGCGGCATCCAGCGTCGGCAGCTTCTGCAGAAATGCGGCCATGTTCCAGATGTATTCGTCGCCCATGCTCTTGCCCCAGGCCGGCATACCGGAGGCCTTGATACCGTGCTTGATGACCCAGAACGCATGCGCTGGCTCGACCTCGTCCGCGGAGAGATTCGGCGGTGCCGGATACAAGCCCTTGCTCAACTCGGTTTCCGCCATTCCGGGTGAGAGATGGCAACCGGTACACATCGCGTTGTAGTTGCCGGCTCCCTGCTTGATTCGTGCCGGGTCGGAAAGATCGGGTATTTCAAGCTTGGCGGCACGCGTCTCGATCGAGCGATCACGCAAGGTTTCGAGGATGGCATAAGTAGGGCGAAAATGCGGATCATCCGCGCCGATGTTGTAGATGCCGGACCAGACAAAGACGCCCGCAGCCAAGGCCAGGACAGACAGGCCGATGCTGACGCCGACAATTTTTCGTGTATGCGATTTCATGTTTGTTCCTTGAGTTAAGTTAAAACCACAGGCGCACGCCAGCGACAAGCTGGGTGTCCTCGACCTGACCAAAATCGGCGCGCGCGTAGTCGGCGGTCTTGCCGAATTTGCGCGACCAGACCACGCCGACATACGGCGCAAACTTCCGGGTGATTTCGTAGCGCAAGCGCAAGCCCACATCGATGTCGGACAAGCCGACGCCGATGCCGCGAGCAGAATCATCCTTGCCATAGATGTTCAATTCGACATCGGGTTGCAGGATCAGCCTTTGCGTCAGCAACACTTCGTACTCGGATTCGATGCGCAAGGCGGTTCGACCCGCCTCGCCGACATAAGCCGTGGCCTGGACGTCAAACCAGTAGGGTGCCAGACCCTGGAATCCGAAAGCCGCCCAGGTTCTTCCCGGTCCTTCGCCGAAATCGTGTCGCACACCGGCCTGCCATCCCCAGTACGCAGAGATCGCCCGGTCCCACAACAGTTCGCTGCGCGTCGCACCGAGACGCCCATCGCTGCGCTCGCCGTCCAGCTTGAACCATAGCTTGTTGAGATCAGCGCCATACCAGGCTTGCGCGTCGATCGCTTGCCCGTTTGCATCCTCGCCGTGGAATTGCTCCAGACGATCAATGATGACGCTTCCGAGCAAGGAGTGGCCGTGCATTCCACCCATGCCGGACATTGCCCCGGCGTCTACGCCGTCGGAATAGTCGGGATCCCGCGCATCGGGCGGAGCGGATCCTCCCTGCATGTTCATCGAACCCATATCCATGCCCTGCATCTGACTATGGTCCATACCTTCCATCTTGCTGTGGTCCATGTCCTGAATCTTGCTGTGATCCATGCCCTCCATCTGGCTATGGTCCATACCTTCCATTGGCGCCGTGACCGTTGAGGTGTCCTTCTTCGCATCAGCGTCAGCGGTCTCGCGCTTGGCTCCGGCGGCCTTGGTGTCGTGGTGTGCCTTGGTTGCGGCGTGCGCTTGGTGAGTGCTCGACGCTTTGCTGTCGTCGCCGGTTGGCGTCTGCACCTGTGCCCAGGCGGCAAGCGGTGAAGCAAGAAGAACGGCGATGCCTATCCGCAAGGCGTGACCAAACGCTACGTATGAGGTCGGTTTCGATCGC
Organism: Lysobacterales bacterium; assembly: GCA_038205505.1. Classification (GTDB taxonomy): domain Bacteria; phylum Pseudomonadota; class Gammaproteobacteria; order Xanthomonadales; family Rhodanobacteraceae; genus Dokdonella. The sequence continues at coordinate 6,605 of JBBRBU010000066.1, forward strand.
TTGTGCGTGGTGATCTTCATGACACCACCACCTGGCGGAACATGCCCGCTTCCATGTGATAGAGCAGATGGCAGTGGTAGGCCCAGCGTCCCGGTGCGTCCGCGCTGACCCGATAGCTGACGCGTTGCGCCGGCTGAACCATGATCGTGTGTTTGCGCACCTGGAACTCGCCCGCAGCACTTTCCAGTTCGCTCCACATGCCGTGCAGGTGGATCGGGTGCGGCATCATCGTGTCGTTGACCAGGATGACGCGCAGGTGCTCGCCGTAGCGAAAACGCAGCGGCTTGGCATCGCTGAATTTTTCGCCATCGAACGACCACATGTAGCGTTCCATATTGCCGGTCAGATGCAGTTCGATTTCACTGCCTGGTTCGCGCGGGTCGATGGAACCTCCGATCGTGTGCAGATCGGAATAAGTCAGCACCTTGCGCCCGTTATTGCGCAAACCGATGCCAGGGTCGTCGAGATTGGTTCGTGGCATGTCGACACGCATATCGACACCGGGTCCGTATTCGGTCCGTGCGTGGTGAACCGTCGGCATACCTGCCATGTCGCCGTGGCCCGAACCATGCTGCATGCCGGCCATCACTTGCATGCCGTCCATGTGGTTCATTCCCTGCATGTCCGCCATGCCGCTACTTCCGTGCTGCATGCCACCACCCATGGCCATGGCGCCCATCATGTCTTTCATGCTCAGCCACTGCGGGGGATCGACCGCAGGCACATCGGCTTGCAGGCCCGAGCGCGGAGCGAGCGTGCCACGCACGTAGCCGGTGCGATCGATTGATTGGGCAAACACCGTATAGGCCTGTTCCTCGCTTGGCTCGACGATCACGTCGTAGGTCTCCGCCACCGAAATGCGAAACTCGTCCACACTGACCGGTTCTACATCCTGGCCATCGGCTGCCACCACGGTCATTTTCAGGCCCGGAATACGGACGTCGAAAATGCTCATGGCCGAACCGTTGATGAAGCGCAGGCGCACCTTCTCGCCACGTTTAAACAGCCCGGTCCAGTTGTCACCCGCCGTCGCGCCGTTCATCAGATAGGTATAGGTATGCGCGGTGACATCGCCGAGATCGGCAGGACTCATGCGCATCTGGTTCCACATCTTGCGTTTGGCCAGGGCCTGACGAAAGCCCATCTTCAAGGCGTCGTGGGCAAAGTCGACCGCAGTTGGTTCGTTGAAGTTGTAGTAGTCGCCCATCTTCTTGAGATTGGCGAAAAGAACTTCCGGATCCTCATCGGTCCAGTCCGACAGCATGACCACGTAGTCGCGCTCGGTTGGAAAGCGCTCGCCACCGCGGGGGGCGACGACGATCGACCCATACAGACCGGTTTGCTCCTGGAATCGCGAATGGCTGTGGTACCAGTAGGTACCGCTTTGCTTCACGTCGAAGTGGTATTCAAAGGTCTCCCCAGGCGCAATGCCATCGAAGCTGAAGCCCGGTACGCCATCCATGCCGGTCGGCAGCAGGATGCCGTGCCAGTGGATCGAACTCGGCACACTGAGGCGATTGGTCACGCGCAAGGTGACGCTGTCGCCCTCGCGCCAGTGCAGGGTCGGCGCTGGCACCGAACCGTTAACGGTCGTCGCAGTACGTGGGGCACCACTGAAATTGACCGGCGTCTCGTCGATACTCAGATCGAACTCAGTGCCAGACAGGTTTTGTGGTTGCGCCAGGTTGCTCGATGCCCAGGAAATCCTGTGACCAAGGCCCAGCCCGGCCAAGGCGCCTCCAGCGAGGACACCTTGCAGAAATCGCCGACGCGAGGCCGTCATCGGTATCTCGCGATCGGAAAGTAAAAACGGGAATTCATAAATCACTCCGCAGAATGTCAAAATTTGGCTGCGCTTGAATGGCAGCTACGGTCGACACCACGCGTGTCCGCTGGGGAAACGCGCGCTACGACAACAGGCGCCATGACGGCGCCGAGGACGTTCAGGAGATGGGAGGTCGATTCAGTTCAGACAGAACTGGGGCCAGGTGGCAGACTTCAGCCGAGCACAAAATAGAGCCGTGGAATACGGTCGCCTCCATCCGAGCTATACGCGGCAGGGTGGCGGTCGCATGCACGCACGCGCAAGCACACTTCCCTGATTTGCAACAATCCGGGTGCGGCGATTTAGACGGTGAGTCGGGTTGAGTCACCCCTACTGCGTCGAGACTGCCAGTCGCCGCCGGGACTGCCGCCTTTTCATGACACGCGGGCATGGACGCCAAATCGGGCGCGACATCGACCGCTGAGGGCAACATATTTCCTATGCCCATTCCAGCATCGACCGAGGCCATGGCAAGCGAAGACCCATTGAGGATCAATCCCAAGCTCAAAAGCACGCGTAGCGATATCGATCGGATGGACATATTCATAGAGTACACCTCATCGTCCTTGGCGCTTCAGTTGGAGCCAAAATGGCCGGACGAGTGACAACTTGAACGAATGTTCTCAGACAGCTGAATGGCAATACAGGTTCAAATTCTCCGGATTCCAGCAATCAGCCGCTTTCACTCGCGCAAACCACCACCTCAAGAGAAAGCAGCAATGTGCCAAGATTCCGAGTTCGGCGCGATGATCGCGACTTCGACCGTGGTGATTCACTTCCTGAATCTCAACACCGACACCATTCACCACGTGCTTTTCAGTGAGACACGGCCTTAGATGGCAATTGTGATCAAAGCGCACAGGTCGTTCGTTGCTGCTGTTCATGCTCATCAGTTAGGAGAGCAGATCGACCCGAATGCAATAGCGCTCCCCGTGTCTATGCTCTGGTTGTTGTTGCTTGGTGACGCATGCTGGGGGTTTTGGACGCAAAAAGTGGCAATATTTACCCGATTCGGTTAAGCTGTGTGGTATGTCAACCCACAGTCTGCTACTGCGATTGTTGCTTTGCATGACCCTCACTCTCAATGGGTCAGGGTTTGCTGTGGCTGGTAGCCACATGTCCATGCAGCACACGACGAGCACGCTGATAGCCAACGTCCTGTCGATCGCCCACACGGATTGCGTCGAGGATGGGTCTGCAGCAAGTGCCGCAGGCGAACACTCTTTACCTGCGGGTCATGATCTAGTGTTGGCTGATTGCTGCAGCGAATCCGAGCCCTGCAACAAGTTTGTGTGTGCCATCGCATGCGCCCCAGGATTGTCCGCACCTGCCACGCTCCCGGGCGTCACCTTGGGCTTTCAACCCAGTCCGCAAGCACTCAATGTGGTTCCGCACCTCGTCGGACATCTTGCGCCTGCGCTTCGCTCTCGGTATCGCCCTCCAATCGCGTGAGTCTGGGCACCGTTTTCCGGTGCCGCCTTTTGCCTGACTGTTGACGCCGCCCGCTTGCGGGCCGCGCAGTCTTGCCTGCAATGCGTTCCGCAAGTGACTGCGAACGTCAGACTTTCTCGACTTATGGAACTTTATCATGTCAACCGATCTTCCGGGCTCGCGCCCGGACGCGCTTGCGCGACGCATCTTCGTAGCCGACATGGCGGCTGGCAGACTCGCTGCCAGCTTCAAATGACGGATACAGACGTCGGCCTGTCCATCGGCCACTCGACGATGAATTTCACCGACCGCACGCGCCCGCCACCACATTGAACAGCTGCTGTCGGCGCCGCGACTGCGTTGGCGCAAGAGCGGCATCGTGACGGCACAACTGGCCAAACCTCTTTGAGTAGCTGTCGAACGTTTGGTAGCTCGTCTACATCTTTTGATAACCACACACCACGAAAATAAGGAAAACGACCCATGCAACCCAACAAACTCGTACTTGTCATCATCGCGCTGGCCTTTGCCCAGGCACTGACGGCATGCGCAAAAGCTCCCGATAACGTTGTTGCGGCGACGTCATCTCCAGTAGCCGCCCTGTCGGCCCAACCCACAGCGAACGCCAGCAGACAGAGTCTGGCAACTGCCCAGCCCGCCTTACCGGTGATGGTCGTCAGCAAGAGTCCCAGTTGCGGCTGTTGCCAGTTGTGGGTGGAACACATGCAGGACGCGGGCTTCACTGTCGAGGTCGTGAATACCGACGACATGGGCCTGATCAAGCAGCGGGTCGGCGTTCCCTATGGCAAGGGCTCTTGCCACACCGCAGAAGTGGACGGCTATTTCGTCGAGGGCCACGTACCCGCGATAGACATCAAGCGTCTGCTGACGGAGCGGCCCGAGGGCAAGGGATTGGTCGTGCCAGGGATGCCGGCCGGCTCGCCGGGAATGGAAATGCCCGATGGCAGCGTTCAGCCCTATGTCGTCGAGTTCGTCGCCCACGATGGCAGCACATCCGCATTCGCTCGCCACGGAGATTGACTCCTCACCCAACGCCTCGCGATTGCCGCCTGTCCCAGGAGGATGCATGAACACCAGTCATAACCCCACCGACTTCGCCAACCGCGGAGATCACCCTCATGCCGCTGAAGGAACCCGCGCTGTGGATCCGGTTTGTGGCATGGAGGCCGACCCGGTGAGGACGAACTACAGCTGCCCGATGCCGCCGGTGGAAACCCGAACCTGGATTGAGCGGGTACTAACCATCCCGGTGGTGTTGCGGGCGGGCTGGTCGTTCTTTGTTCGATACGCGCAGTCGATTTGCAACCGCAGTCCCAACATGCGGTCGCGGATCGGAATTTACGATTTTTGCCTAGCCGACAACGCGATATTGGTTATCGGAAGTAAGTCCTCAAGGACCACCGGCTCACCAACAGCAACGGAGATGATCCCATGACTCAGCAACAGCCCATAGAGCATCAGAAACACTCGCAGCACAGTAATCAGGGACCGGCCCAATACACCTGTCCGATGCACCCTGAAGTGGTGTCCGATCAACCGGGCGACTGTCCGAAGTGCGGCATGCATCTCGTGCCCGTGGAAAGCAGCGGCTCGCAGGCGCACTCCAGCCATGACAATTGTCATGGCGATGGGCACGGCCATAAGGCCAACCATAAAACCACCGCACCTGTTCGCGGCGGCAAGTACGACACGGTGCCCGCCGGGCATGTAGGCGCCGTCTACACCTGTCCGATGCACCTCGAGGTTCGCCAGATCAAGCACGGCGCCTGCCCACTGTGTGGCATGGGGCTGGAGCTGGAATCGGCGGCGGTTGGCGACGAGGAGCCAAATCCCGAACTGGTGGATTTCACCCGCCGCTTCTGGGTCGCGGCCGCTCTCACGATACCGGTCTTGGTGTTGGCGATGACCCCCTATCTGGGCATCACGGCGATTCGCGACTTCTTTGGTGAGCGAGGCGCGATGTGGCTCGAGCTTGTGCTTAGTACGCCAGTGATTCTGTGGTCAGGCTGGCCGTTCTTTGTACGCGGCTGGAATTCGTTTCGCACCATGAATCTCAACATGTTCAGCTTGATCGGAATGGGCGTCGGCGCGGCTTATCTCTTCTCGATCGTCGCGGTACTGGCGCCTGGCATCTTTCCCGAGGGTTTCCGCGATCCGGCGACCGGCCAGGTCGGTGTCTATTTCGAGGCCGCAGCGGTGATCGTCGCCTTGGTGCTGCTGGGCCAGGTCATGGAACTGCGCGCACGGGAAGGCACCGGCAGGGCTATCCGCGCACTGATGGATATGGCCGCCACGGTCGCACGGGTAATCCGCCCTGACGGTACCGAGGAAGAAATCCCGTTGGAAGACGTGCAGGTAGGTGATCACCTGCGGGTGCGTCCCGGCGACAAGGTTCCGGTGGACGGCGTGGTAATCGAGGGCCGCTCTTCGATCGACGAGTCAATGATCTCCGGCGAGCCAATGCCGGTGGAAAAAGTGAAGGACGACAAGGTCACTGGTGCGACGATCAACGGCACCGGTAGCCTGATCATGGAGGCCACCCGTGTCGGTGCCGATACCATGCTCAGCCAGATCGTCGAGATGGTGGCAAATGCTCAACGCTCGCGTGCGCCGATCCAGAAATTTGCCGACAAGGTGGCGGGCCAGTTCGTCCCCGCAGTGATCATCATCGCGATCATTTCCTTCGTAACCTGGGCGATCTGGGGGCCAGCTCCGGCAATGGCCTACGGGCTGGTCTCGGCAGTGGCGGTACTGATCATCGCTTGCCCTTGTGCACTTGGGCTCGCCACGCCGATGTCAATCATGACGGCGACCGGGCGTGGTGCGCAGTTGGGCGTTCTGATCAAGAACGCCGAAGCGCTGGAGCGCTTCGCCAAGGTCGATATGCTGATCGTCGACAAGACCGGCACGCTGACCGAAGGCAAACCAAAGCTGGTGGCGGTGCTGCCTGAAACAGGACATGACGAGACCGAGGTACTCCGACTGGCTGCGACGTTGGAAAAGGGGTCCGAGCACCCGCTGGCCGACGCCATCGTCGCCGGTGCCGAGGAGCGCGGCATCACGCTGGGCAGGGCCGATGATTTCGAGGCCGTGACCGGCATGGGTGTGAAGGGTGTCGTCGATGGCAAATCCGTCGCGCTCGGCAACGCCAGACTGATGGCCAAGCTCGGGCTTGACGGCGGCGAACTTGCCGCCATCGCGAATGCCCGGCGGGACGAGGGCGAGACGGTGATGTTCGTGGTGCTGGACGGCGCCATTGCCGGCTTGGTCAGCGTCGCCGACCCGGTCAAAGCAACCACGCCCGGCGCCCTCAAGGCACTGCACGAACTGGGATTTCGCATCATCATGGCCACCGGCGACAACGAGCGCACTGCGAAAGCGGTGGGCGTGAAGCTGGGTATCGATGAAATTCGCGCCGACGTGCTGCCCGAGGACAAGGCCCGCATCATCAAGGAACTGCAGGCCAAAGGCCACAGGGTGGCGATGGCCGGCGACGGGGTCAACGACGCCCCCGCGCTGGCACAAGCCGATGTCGGCATCGCCATGGGAACCGGCGCCGACGTGGCCATCGAAAGCGCGGGCCTCACCCTGGTAAAGGGCAATCTCGACGGCATCGTACGCGCCCGCAAGCTGTCGCTGGCCACCATGCGCAACATCCGGCAGAACCTGTTCTTCGCGATGATCTACAACGGCGCGGGTGTGCCGATCGCTGCCGGGATCCTCTATCCATTCTTCGGCATCCTGATCGGACCGATTTTTGCTGCTTTCGCGATGACCGCCTCCTCGTTGTCGGTGGTCTTGAATGCGCTGCGTCTGCGCCGAGAGAAGATTTGATCATGGCGGACGACAAACGCGAGGAGCTTGGCAGCCTTGATAACTGCACGCCAATGCACATTGGCCATTGCACCGCCGATTTAACCAAACTGCACTCTGATACGAAGAGGAAAACCACTATGAATGCAAAATCATCGACAACTAAAGCCCCCGTAGTGAGTAGGGCTAGACTCAAGCGTAAGTCCGCCGCCTCCCGGGAGGCAGCCGACCCAATGACTGCGCGTGAGGCCGAAAACACCGCCATCCCGGGCAACCCAGTGACGGAAGCGCTCGCCTACCAGACCGACCTGTGGCGGCGCGGCCTGCATTATCTGGACACCCTGCGCGAACGTGCCGACAACATGCTCGAGCATGAGCAAGCCGGCATGCCGCCACTGCTCGACTTCGACTACGAGATGATCCTGGACGGGCGCCAACTGGAACGTCCCGCCAACTACGCCCTGCTACGCATCACTCGGGTCGGTGAGGACTGTCTGGAAGACTGCCTCGACGAGACCAAACCACCGGTAATGATCATCGACCCCCGCGCCGGTCATGGCCCGGGTATCGGCGGTTTCAAACAAGACTCCGAAGTGGGCATGGCGCTGCACGAAGGGCACCCCGTCTACTTCGTGATCTTCTTTCCCGAGCCAATGCCCGGCCAGACGCTGGAGGATGTGCAGCACGTCTTGCGACGCTTCGTCGAGACGCTGACCGAGCGGTATCCAGGCAAGCCGCCGGTGCTCTACGGAAACTGCCAGGCAGGCTGGGCCATTGCCCTGCTCTCGGCTGACTGCGAAGGCCTGGTTGGACCAGCGGTGCTCAACGGCTCACCACTGTCCTACTGGTCCGGCGAATCCGGGGTCAACCCCATGCGCCTCGCCGGCGGACTGCTGGGTGGCGCCTGGATGGCGCACCTGATGGCGGATCTGGGGAACGGGCGCTTCGACGGCGCCCATCTGGCGTCCAACTTTGAATCCCTCAAGCCCGCAAATACCTTGTGGCAGAAGGACTATCAGTTGTTTGCTGACATCGACGGCCAGCGCGAGCGATTCCTGGAATTTGAGCGCTGGTGGACGGGCTTCTATAGCCTGAGCAAAGAGGAGATCGTTGCCATCGTCGAGAATCTCTTCATCGACAACAAGCTCGAGCGTGGCGAGCTTGAAGTGTCGCCCGGTTGCGTCGTCGACCTCAAGCGCATCCGCAACCCGCTGGTGATCTTCGCCTCCAGTGGCGACAACATCACCCCACCGCACCAGGCGCTCAACTGGATCCCGGCGGTGTATCCGACCACCGAGGCACTCAAGGCCGCCGAACAGCGCATCGTCTATTTGCTCAACCCACACGTGGGCCATCTGGGAATTTTCGTCTCCGCCAAGGTCGCACGGCTGGAGCATCGAGCGATCCTCGAAAGCATCGGTGAGCTTGATGACCTCGCCCCCGGACTCTACGAGATGAAGATAGACAATCCCACCGGCGACCCGGACTGTCACAAACCGCAGTTCCAGGTGCGTTTCGAGGAACGTCGAGTGGAAGACCTGGATTACCCCGACCAGACGTCAGAGTTCGAGCAGGTAAAAGCCCTCTCCAAACACAACGTGGCCCTTTACGAGACCTTCGTCGGACCCTGGGTGCGGCTGGCGACCACCCCCTGGTCGGCCGAGATGCTGCGTCAACTGCATCCGGCACGGACCAGCCGGCTGATGTTCTCGGAACGCTTCGCGCCCTGGATGGGCGGCGTAAAGTGGCTTGCCGAGATGATGGAGACCAAGCCAACGCCGCTCAATAGCAGCAGCCCTTATCGCCAATGGGAGACATTGATGAGCGATGCGATCGCCTCGAATCTGAAACTGGCAGGCATAGCGCGCGATGGCTCCAGTGAACGGGTCTTCTCAAGCCTCTATGGTTGGGCATGGCCCGGCAAGGGCAAGCCAGAGACAGCGAGCGCCGATGACTGATGACTTGCAGTATGGAGGAGGCGCTGCCAGCGGAATATCACCGGCAGCGCCTTGTGGGTGATCGCTTGCGGGTGTGCCCTGGTGAAAGGTTTTGTTGGGCGGCGAAATGATCGAAGGGCGCTCCCATATCGACGAGTCGGTGCTGACCGTGGAACTGATCCCGGTCGAGAAGAGCATCGGTTCCAGCGTCATCGGCGCGACTCTCAACGGCTGTTTAAGTCCCAAGCTTCTGGTATACGTTTCTACACCACTGAATCGCCCCGGGTTTCGTGGAGGCTGTTTGGTTTAAGTCAGACCACCACTGCAGTGGGCTGACTGGCGAGTTGCCGGTAGTAGTTTGCCTCGGCTTTGTTTGGGTCAATCGCCCTGATCTCGTTCCTGCTAGCCAAGCCATTCGACAAGCGAATTCTTACATCCCTTGCCTTGGTATGCGCCGTTTACCTTGCGGCGGATGATTTCATCACGGGACTCCCATCATTGGTCGAAGGCCTAGATATCCTGGGCAGCCATTGGAATTGGACCGGAAAATGTTTGAGTCTTGCTTTCTCTGCGTTGACCATGGCCGTCTTCCGACTATCACCCGCTACCGTCGGCCTCACCCTTAAGCACCGTCACACCAAGATTGGATTAGTCGCCCTTATCGCTTTCATTGTGTGGGGCACCTGTTTGGGCCTTCTCTTCGAGCCCGGACCTCTAGACGCAGAAACACTACTCCTTCAAGCGACTATGCCTGGCTTGTCCGAGGAGCTTGTGTACCGCGGCATTGCCCCTGCGCTTCTCTTAGGCCTCGTGCAACTAAAGGGCCCAACTACTGACATTCCTTGGGCAGTAGTTCTTGCTACTTCAGCGGTCTTTGGCACGTGGCATGGCTTGAGCTATTCAGAGGGATCATTTGCCTTCAGCATCATGTCAGCGCTGTTTCCCTTCATTGGCAGCATTCCAGGTGGGTGGTTGCGATTCTAAACAGGCAGTCTGGTCTTTCCTGTTCTCGCCCACGGCCTAGCAAATGTTGCGCTCCATATCGCCGGCGGAGTGAGCAACTAGTTCTTTGGACAAATAGAGTACATGACTATGAATCGTGCGTTGACGCTAGTGATCTGCTGCCGGACTGAAGGGATCCAAATCTCATATGCGCCCTTGGAGCGGCGCAATCGCGCCCGTCACTCAAGCGCAGCGGGCTCGGCCTGCCGGTTCTGGCTGCCACACCTACTTGAACCTGATGTGCGCCTGGAAATCCACTTGATCGCACGGCTAGGAAATCTAGCGCCGCTGCGCGTGCCGCCTGGACTTTCGTCAATAGCGTTCGATTGTCGGACGCGGAATGCAATTGGAGAACCAACATGCTTTCGAAGCTACTAGTAACTATCGGGATTGTGATCTATGCGTTGGCGGTACCGGATCTTGAGATCAACCCAAGTCACGTTTTTAATCCGGAGTGGACTTCGCATGCACGCTTGCACGAAGTCTGGCAACTGTTCACAAACAGCGCGCTGGGAGCGTATGCGCTCTGGCGATTGTGGGGACATGACGAAGTCAAATCGGCTGCACATGCCACTCTCATCGTCACGGGCGGCTTCTTTGCGGCGTACTTTTTTCGCGATACCTATGGCGGATCAATGGTGCTATCGGACGGAAGCGAGAAAATGCTATTGGGAATCAACCTTGGTGTACTTGGCTTTGGTCTGGTGGTTCTATTCACTCTTTTCGCGTGCTGGATGGACTCAAGGAACAGAAAGCCTGGCAGCGTGTAACTCGTTGCTTGAGCGGCAGGCTCGATTCCAAAGCTCTTTGGGAGCCTCCATTACAGAAGGGCTGCATTGAGCAGCCCTTCCCTAACCGCGATAAAGTTCCCTTATCACTCACCGCCGAGAAGGTGAATCGTCCCGCGCGCCCAACTCTGAGATTCTCCCAAACTTCAGAACCGCGCCCGACTCGCTGCACGAGTGTGCTGATCGAGGAACCGTGCTCAGCACTATCCGACCTGCTCGTGCGGCGTGTATTGACCACGCAGTTTCCGTCCATTCGGCATCCGTACGGACGGGTGGGGTCAGACAACTAGCGGGTTTTCCTAGAACCCTCCAGCATCGCTATCTTCAACAAACTGAGCTATTGCGATCTCAAGAACCCGTTCGGGGTTTGCGGCCATGACTTCGGAAGGCGAGCTACCATCAAGCAGCACGTGTGGGCACAGGAACCATTCCATTTCGTTCCAACCCGAGGTTGGGCGATCAGCCGATTTCATTCCGCGTTCTTCGCGAAGCAAACGAAGTATCTCCGCCACCTGCTCCGCCGGCTGTCCATCGGGACGGAACTGCCACGGTGGATAGCGATAGGTCCTATCGGTGGACCACCAAGCCCCAAGCAGTTGCCCTTTCCGGCGAAGCAGCGTGGCCAATTGATCACTACAGCCGGCTGCGGAACCAAGCATTATGTTGACCTCGTCCGCCTTGAGCCAACTCCGCGCAAGCTCGTCGCGGCGAGCACTTGCCCGTTTTTCCAGCCCTTCAATGATCTCTGCGTCGGTGGATCCTTTCATCATGTTCCTCTCCCTCGGTATTTGAACTCTATTTGGATCAGCTCGGCCCTGAAGGTTCGGCGTAGATCGCAACGACCTGCCCCACGTTTCTGAGTCAGCATGATCCAAGTTGAGTCCGCTTTCTGGATCTTCCTTGAATTCTCCAGACACCTTCTAGAGCCCCAGCAGCCTCCGCCTACGAGTTGCCCTAGCGATGCCGTCGCGATTTCTTTTCCATGTACTTCTCGGCGCTGAAGGCATCCAGCGAGCGCACTACCTTGCCTATTGCGCGCCCTCGCCGTCTGTCATCGCGAAATCCGCCGCCGGCAAACAAGCCATGTAGCACCAGACCGTCTTCCGGCCAGTAGTGACGAAGCCGCTGGAGTGCGGGGAGCAGACGTTCCACGCCGATATGCTCATGCCCGAGTTCCGTAGCCTCAGCCGTCAACGTCCCATTTTCGTAGCTCCAGATCTTGCCGATATCGTGAAACAGCGCGTAGACGATCGCGATGCACAGGTCGGTCGGCTTGAGGTTTCGGAGTTGCGCTACTGCGGTCGCGACTTCCAGCGAGTGAACCGCCAATCCTCCTGCATCCGCGTGGTGATTGGCGATCGATGCTGGGCAGGTCCAGAAATAGCGAAACACCTCCTTCATCTGGAACACATCCATCACGAAGTTCCGCAATGCCGACTCCTCGATGGATGAGATGAGTTCACGGACTTGAGCAACCGTGCCTTGGGTCGGACAGAAACAGCCAGGCACCAATGAGAGCACGTCGAGATTGTGATCCGGCCTCCAATCCACAAGAAGCACTTCATCGTTGTCGTCCGGACCAATACCAATGAGGGTAGCCGCACCCATATGCACTCGTGTCGATTCCTCGAACTCCCACGGCAGTGACCAACCCGTTACCTCTTGAACATATCGCCCATCTGTCAGTACTGCGCGCGCCGGGCCCAAAGTGTTTGAAGCGTCGGTTTGGTATTCGTAGATTGCGGCGTTCAGCACCAGTGGTCTCTCCAGCCTGAAGGAACTCATTCTTGTGCCTCCCCTTCCCTTTCAAGGTTCGCCTTGAGCATGCGTTCGAACGCGGATCCATCTCGCCGAGTCAGATTAGGCACGTAGCGGGAATAGACCCGAAAGAGCATCTCGGTTGTCGAATGGCCCAACTGGCGTGCAATCCATTCGGGGTTCTCTCCGGACGCCAACCACAGCGTCGCTGCCGTATGGCGCATCTGGTACGGACGACGGCGAGTCAGCCCGAGATGGTTGAGCAAGGGATTCCAGATCCGCGAAACAAAATTCGCCACATCAATCGGCAGTCCGTTGCGGGAACAGAAAACGTAGTCGCCCAGATGCCGAGTCAAATCCTGCTGTGCCGTCAACGCATCGAACACCTGCTGGCTCATCGTGATTTCGCGCATCGATCCGTCGGTCTTGGTGCCGTCCTGCTGCCCTTGGGTGAACGTCTCCCGCACCAGAATCTGGCGTCGCTCAAAGTCGATGAATTCCCACTTGAGGCCATGCGCTTCCCCGCTGCGCATCCCGGTGAAGAACCTCGTCGTGAAGTAGTGCCGGTAGTCGGCCCTTGCCGTGTCGATGATCTTGAGTGCCTGGTCGAGGCTGAAGGGCTGGATGTCCTTGCGCGGCACCTTCAGACGCTTGATGCGTTGCGCCGGACTGACGAACTCATACCGATCGGCAGCCTCACCGAGAATATTGCCGAGCACGCCCATGATCTCGTTGACCGTCTTGGGTGACATCAGCGACTCAGGCTGCTTGCCGGGGCGCTTGGCGAGCTCTGCCCGAAACTCCAGCAGTTCGGCGCGAGTCACCTGCCCTACCCTCCGGGCGCCGAATTTCGGCAGGAGGTGAGTACGAATCATGTCCCGGCGCAGACTGCGAGTAGTGCGACGCCAGCGGACTTCGTTTTCGACAAGCCAGGTATCACTGAAGTCGGCGAAGCTCGGAGTGCCCGTGGTCTCCTTGTTTACTGGAGCAGCAGTGCGCTTGGTCTGACCGGCCGCATTGCGCTGCTCTGCACCTGCTGCCCTTGGACTGTTTGGAAAGTACCGGCCGTACTCGAAATTGGCTCGCGCGATGTCAGCTTCAATGCGATCCAAGATTGCCTGGAGACGACGACGGTTGGCAGGCGAATCAGGAAGTTTGGTCTGCTCCCGACAGCGCGTGCCATTCCATCGGAAGTCGAAGAACAGAAGCCCCGTCCCTTCCCGAGTCCGGATGTTACCCATGACAGGAGCCCCCGGCGCTGAGCGGAACAAGTGGCGCGTTGGCAGCAGACGTCAGCTGCATGTCGTGCTCGATCGTCTCCCAGATGTAGAGAATCTTGCGGCCCCCAAAAGGCCGAAAATAATGCACGCCTTCCAGAAGAACGGAATCCTTCAACTGATTGCGAACCGTACGAGCGTCATAGCGGATACGGGTAGCCAGTTCATCGGTAGTCAGGTAAGTTTGCATGTATGCACCTCGCTGAATGATTAAGACGAATGTCGAAGAGATTCGACGCTTGTCAGCAATAATAACCTTCATTTGTCGAAATGCAATGCTATTGGTCGATTCTTTTCACTCTCATTTATGGTTTGTTCAGCTAATGATCAGATTCCGGCTCACTGAACTCATTGCCGAAAAGGCATTCCGGGAACGGCGTGTGGTGTCGCTGGCCGAAGTAGCCGAGGCAACGGGCATCCACAGGGCGACCTTGTCGAAGATCGCGAACCAGCCTGGCGCGAATACCGTTACGGACAACCTGGATAAGCTGTGCAGGTATTTCGACTGCAAGCTCGAAGACCTCGCGCAGTACTTGCACGACGATGGGATGACCAGCAGTTAGTTCGGCTACATTTGATCGCCGCAACGCTGCATCATGAATGCCTGCTTACTTCTCGATCGGAAAGTTTCCTAGGCTTCAAGTAGCTCGAGTGCTCGTCGAATGTTTCCTGCCACAACACAGCCGTACCGATCTTCTACATCGAGATTGTTGAGCTGACTGGCTAGATGCGCCTCGGTGAAAAACATGGTGCAATTTGGTACCGCAGCTGCTGCGTGGTGCCAATCGACAAAATCGTTCTCCGAGAAAGCTCGCATCTGATCACGTTCGTAGAGCGTGTAGAGTTCCGCGAGAATTGCTTCTTGGGGGAGGAAATTGCCCAGTTCGTTTCGATTGAACAAATCGATTGAGCGCTCTACTAGTTCTCGGCACGTTCGGATCACATCGTCATCATCCATTCCAAGGTTCCTAGCGGCACTCGCGCGAAGAACATGATCCACAAAGTGCGGTGCGCATTCCGATTCAACGACTGACCGGAACTCCGCGACCCTAACGCTAGCGCGCGTTGTGCCGCGGTGATTCTGTGCAGACTTTCGAGCCTCAAGTCGAGTGATTGTCGATTGGTCAATTACAGGTGCGCCAAGGCGATTGGTATCCCAGCGGAATGCAGCCATGATGTCGACCATCCCGGCACCATGAAGAAAGTCCATAATTGTTTTTTTCATGGCCAAGCGGGCTTCTACGGAAACTTCAGCGGGCATTTCCGGCAACTCGGACTTCATCAAGCGCCCGATCCAAGTCCATCGTCCGCGCAAGTCGCTGTATGGAACTCCCATCTCTGAAGCGACAAAGGCCCCTGCATCCCAATAACTCAATTCGCTCGACGGTACGAGCGCGACTCCTTCACATAGTTCATCCACCAATGCGGCGGTAGCTCTCAAGCTATCTGGTGCTTGTCTCGCAATTTCATGAAACGACCAAAACTGCATCACACAGATCGAGCTGCGAGAGCGAACAAGATACCGAAGTCTCTCTAGTAGTCTCTGAAATGGTTCGTTATCGGCGCCCAGGCTCGCATCTCGAAGTCTCACCCAGAAATTTG
>JBBRBU010000067.1:0-21207 GCA_038205505.1 Lysobacterales bacterium
ATGGCGGCAACCACGCCGGGCAGGATCAGCACGGTTTCGTCGAGCGAATGGTCGGGTGTATTGAGCGGATGGATTCCCTTGTGTACCCAGGCAATCGGCAGCATCAGCAGCCAGGTGCCGACCAGGATGACGGCCAGCTGACGCGCATAGCCGAGTCGGTCGAGACTGCTCGTCGAGGTGACGCCGCTGTCGATTCGATTCGGCGTAGGCGATGGTGCGGTCGAATCGATCTTGCCGATGGTCAGCTCACCGCCTTCGACGAGGGTGCTTACGCCACCAATCGGAAGATGATGAATGACGTCGGGAAAAACGGCCAACGTCAGCGCAACGCAAGCAGCGAGTACCGCGTGATAGACCAGCATGCGTCGGAACAATCGAAAGCCGACACCACGACGCCTGCCGAGGCTCTCCGCGCACGCGTTGTCCGTTGCAGGTTCCGTTGGCGGCACTGCATCGCTCACGGCTGCTCCTTCCACTTTCCGCGACCAACCGAGCTTGTTCCTTCAACTGAACCAACGCAAGGAAGAATATGGCAGCGCAGATTTCGGTCCGGCCCCAACCCGCAGCACCTGCACCGATGGCCCAGCCTCATGCCTGAGTCGATTGCTACACCTTGGAAGTGACCTGGATTGGGCAAAAAGAAGCCCGGGCATGCCCGGGCTTCAAGGTTTTACGCGTCGTTCTGAGCGTTACTGGCGCCTGACCGCGACCGTGATGTGGGCTGGCGGTGCGTCGTTGTTGATCTCGGTGAAGTTGACCTCTCCGAAAGCAATGCCCGTTGTCGCTGCCGAGGTCGTTGCTGTGATCGTGATGACCTGGGTTTCCGGGACATCCGATGCAACCGTGGTATCGAAGTCACCCGAGAAGATATTTTCAGGGTTTTCGACTCCGGCACCAGTGAACGAGAATGTGAGCGGAGTGACCGTCACCACGACACCGGGCGGCTGATCCACGCTCACGTTCCAGGTTGTCGGGCCCGAAGCGGTGTTGCGAAGGGTTCGTGTCCACGTGTAAGCCGGCGTAATGGTGGTAAGTCCCACGTTGCGCACGGCCGGCAGGTTCAGTTCCTTGATGTTAATTGAACCACCGGTCGGATTCGCGGCTACAAACCTTGCAAATGTCTCGTCCATCACGAAGCCGGCATACGGTGCGGCAGTCAGGTCGACTCGACCGCTACCGATATCATCAATATTCCAGGACGTGCTTTCATCTTCCTGGGTTCCGGTTGTCTTGGCGGTCAACATCAGGGCGGACTTCACTTCTGTCGGAGTCCAATCCGGATTGACTGCACGTACCAGCGCAGCTGAACCAGCCAGATGCGGGCCCGACATCGATGTGCCACTGGTCGAGAAATAGTTGCCGTCGGCGGCACGTCCGGCCGCATAGATGTTTACACCGGGACCGGTGATGTCCGGCTTGGTCAGATCGGCCAGATTGCCAGCGATGGGTCCGCGGAAGCTGAAACCGGCGAGGACGTCACCCTGGACCGCGCCCGCGATGCGCGCGGACAGGCTGGTCGTAGTGGGTGTTGCGCCGTTGGTCGTGATGAAGCTGTTCATCTGGACACCCGCAGCCTGAGTAAGGCTATATGCCGGGATCGCGGCCCCATCAGTACCCATATTGATGGTACCGAAGGTATTGTTGTAGATGAACGCCTGCACCGCCCCAGCAGCGGCCGCATTGGCGACTTTCTCGGTAAAGTTGCAGCTGCCACGCTGGATCAGCGCGACCGCTCCGCTGAAGAAATTCGCCGGGAAGGCTCCCGTGGCTGTGCAACCGGTCAAGTTGGCGGCGCTTACGCGCATCGGCACATCGGTGAACGGGACTGGTGCTGACATGTGGCTGCCGAGGCCGGCCAACAGGTTCTGGGTATTTGCTGGAGGCGATCCCGGCCCTGTCGCGGAAAGACCGGAACCCAGGTTCACATCCTGCGTCGATGCTGCAACCGTCATCACCCACGGACCACGATGGTTGACATTTCCGGTTGGCGTGGGTTGGGACGTGTCGGTATTGCCTGCCGAGGCGGCGACGACGACGTCGGCATTGACCGCATCAAGAAACAGGCGCTCAGTGCTTGTCCAAGGGCTGGTACCACCCGAGATTGAAAAATTGATGACATCGACCCCGTCGATGATCGCATTCTGAACACCGGCGTTGACGTCTGCTCCGGGGCAACTGGTCCCAGGACAAACCTTGTAAGTACGTACACTTGCGCACGGAGCCACGCCAGACATCTGCGTATAGGGCGCGGGCAGATTCGGCGATGGCGACGCGGAATTGGTCACGGTGTTTCCGGCAGCGGTGCTGGCCGTGTGCACGCCATGACCGGAGTCGACTGCTTCCGCATTCGGGCCGTTGCAAACGCTTGCCGTTGCAGTGGAACAATCGACCGCACTGATCAGCTTGTGGGCGGACGGACCAAAGCCACAACTTGCATCGTCAGCAAATGAAGGGTGGGTCGAGTTGATGCCGCTGTCGAGCACACCGACAACAACGCCCCTGCCACGTCCGCTGACTCCGCCTGTCCAGGGTGAGTTCCATACCGAATCTGCGCCGATGAATTGCGGACCGCGATAGGTGTCGAGACGGAAAATCTCCTCCTGCTTGACCGAAGCCACGCCCGGCGCGTCGGCGATTGCTGCCGCCTCCGCTGCGGTCAGCTTCGCGGCGATACCACTGTCGGTGATTTCATAGGTATGAGTGACTTCAAGCGGATGGCCGATCAGCGAGGACATCGTCGCAATGGAGTCCTGTTGGCGCTCACGCAGGTAAGCACGGTAGTTCTTGGTATCCGCGCTGCTCGCATCGAACTTGCGCGCACGCGCGTTCGGATCGGGAGCGGTCGCACGCAGGTTGACCACTCCGCCGTGATAATGAAGTGCGCCGGGATCGGTGAACGTGATGATGTAGGTATTGACCGCACTCGCGGTTTGTTCGCCGGTGCCGGCAGCGTGCGCATTGCTCACCAATGCGCTGCCGCCAAGGCACGCGCCGATCACAGCCGCGAGAGCCGTCATTCGAAATGCAGAAACCATTGCCAAACTCCAAAATAAAGGTACAAAAATAAAGGTAAAAACAAAAAGAAGGGGATTTCAAGCCCTCGAACTGACTGTTCAACCCGAAAGTCGAAATACCAGACCCGTTTTTATAGCATCGCGATTCCTCTTGGGGCAAATGGCGCACCTTGGTTCAGGTTGTTCAGATTGAGGCGAGCCGACGCTACGGCAGCGCTCGTGCCAATCCTCTCCCTGATGTCCTGGCACGCTCTATATCGGCGTCAACTGCTCACGCTCAGCGGAAAAGAATGAAGCAACGTCGGCAAAATCGCTTGAACGCGGCATCTCCGGCAGACTCGCGAGGAAAATGCGCCCATAGCCTTTGGTTCGCAAACGCGGATCGCAAAGCACGAGCACGCCGCGGTCGTTGATGTCTCTAATAAGCCGGCCGGCGCCCTGCTTGAGAGCAATCACGGCGTTCGGAATCTGCCATTCA
The DNA here is from genome assembly GCA_038205505.1 of Lysobacterales bacterium. Lineage (GTDB taxonomy): Bacteria > Pseudomonadota > Gammaproteobacteria > Xanthomonadales > Rhodanobacteraceae > Dokdonella. Next base: position 3,493 of record JBBRBU010000067.1, read on the forward strand.
ACGAACGGATTGAGCCCGGACTCGCGCAGCATTTCGAGCCGCGCGACCAGCACCGGATCATCCGGTGCTGCGAACGGCAGCTTGTCGATGACAACAACGCTGAGCGCCTCGCCGGCGACATCGACGCCCTCCCAGAAACTCGCCGCGCCGAGCAGGACACCATTGCCGGATTCGCGGAAGCCCCTGAGCAATTGATGCCTCGGCGCAGAACCCTGCACGAACAAAGGATACGGAACGCGCCCTTCAAGCAATTCGGCGGCACGTCGAAGCGCGCGATGCGAAGTGAACAAAAGGAACGCACGCCCGGCCGAAGCTTCGAGCACAGGCAGCACGGCCTCGATCACCTGGTCGGTGTAGTCGCGCGCGCTGGGCTCGGGCAGGCCTTTCGGAAGGTAAGCCAGCGCGTGGCTGGCGTAGTCGAACGGACTGTCCAGACATAGCGACGCGGGATCCTCGAGGCCTAGCTGGCGGGCGAAATGATCGAAACGCCCGGCGATCGACAAGGTCGCCGAGGTGAAGATCCATGCCGCTTGGCTTTGCTCGCGCAACTCGCGCAGCGGCTGCGAGAGATCGAGCGGTGTCGCATGCAGGGCAAATCCATGCGCACTCAATTCATACCAGTGCACCGAATCGCGCGCACCGCTGTCACACAGGTGGGTCAGGCGCGCGCTCATCGCCTGCGCGCGTTCGTGAACGGCGGCGAGGCCGCGGCTGCGCTCGGCATGTGCATCGAGCCCGGTCGCGAGCTCGGCGAGGGCAACGCGCAGGGCTTCGAGTTCGCGTTCGACCTCGGCATCGCGCTCGATGACGACGAAGGCGGCTTTCGACGGAAAACGATCAAGAACCAGGCGCAGGCGCCGCACAGCCGGCGTGATCGCCTCGATCAATGGCTGCAGGGTCGCCAACGCGCCACTGGCCGATGCACATTCGGCCAGCGTGTCGGTGGCGAGTTCGGTCAACTGGCGCGCAGTCAGGGTGATCGAGAAGAATTGCCCGGCCAATTCGGGCACCTGGTGCGCCTCATCGAGAATAAAGGCATGCGCTCCGGGCAGAATCTCGCCGAAGCCTTCCTGCTTGATCGCGAGATCGGCAAACAGCAGGTGGTGATTGACGACGACGATGTCGGCTTCCTGGGCCGCGCGGCGCGCCTTGACCACGAAGCAGTCGCTGAAGAACGGGCAATCACTGCCGAGGCAGTTCTCGGTGGTCGAGGTGACTCGTGGCCACAACGGAGAATCCTCGGGCAACTCGGCGAGCTCGGCACGATCACCGCTTTTCGTCGCCGTCGACCAGGCGTGAATGGTCTGCAATTGACTGACCTGATCACGATTGACGAAACGGCCCTCGTTGCGCGCTTGCTCAAGCCGGTGCAGACAAAGATAGTTTGCGCGGCCCTTGAGCAAGGCCGAGGAGAGGCGAGCACCGAGCACGCTGCGCACGCGCGGCAGGTCGCGATGAAACAACTGATCCTGCAGCGCCTTGGTCCCGGTCGAAATGATCACACGCTTGCCCGACATCATCGCCGGTACGAGGTAGGCAAACGTCTTGCCGGTACCGGTGCCGGCCTCGGCAATCAGCGCATGTCGATCGTCGATGGCTTCGGCCACGGCACGTGCCATGACCTGCTGCACCTCGCGCGGCACGAAACCCGGTACTTCACGCGCGAACGGCCCTTCGGCTCCAAGCAATTCGTCGACGGATTCATGCATGACGCACCTGATCGCTCAGCGGTTTTCCGCGGAAGATGCGGCAATGAATCGATCGGGGCAATTCAAAGACGCACGGGCCGCTTGGCCTTGCATTGATCACGGCGGCTTGTTGCATACGCCAGATAATCGGAATCGTTGAAGCTCTTGCGCGCCTCGATGATGGTCTGCCAGTTCTGAACGCACAGACTGCCGACTTGAGGTCCCTTCTCGAAACTCTTATAGGCGAGTTTTTCGGCATCAATGATATTTCCACGCAAGAATTCAATCTCGGCCTCTTTCTGCAGGATATCGGGAGCGTCGGGCGCCAGTTCCCGCGCCTTGCGCAGCGCGGCGAAAGCATCGTCGAGTCGCTGCAGCTGTTCGGCCTGCTCGGCCTTGGTCAGAAAACCCTCGACCGACGGATCGCGCAGCGGATTGACTTGCAAGGCCGATTCATCGCCGGCATTGGCCGCCCGGATCGCCGTTACTGCGGCGACGCGATCCGTGTCGGGCCGGACCAGACTTGGCGCTTGCGTCGGATTCGAGCTCGAACAGGCCGTGAGCGTGACGCTCAAGGCAAACAGGACAAACGGGCGGAGTCTGCGGATATCGATGATCATGGATCGCGATGACGTGATTGGGAAGTCGCCAAGCATAACGCTAAGGCAATGCCTTATTCGCTATCGCCGCCGAACCATTCACGGATCCGATCCATCGCGCAGCCTTGACGCTCGGTCGGTGCGTACCCTGAAACGAACGGAAGTTCGCGCGCCCCAGAACAAACCGAATCACTGAGGCGACCGTTCTGCGGATCGATCCAGAGGAATTCGATGCCTTCATTCGACAGTGCCAGCGGCTCGGCCGGCAATTGCCTGAACAAGTCGATCCAGACCTTGAGTGCGCCGGTTGATCCGTACAAACCAGTCGGGCGGTTGTCGTCGCGTCCGACCCAGACCACGCCAAGCTGATTGCCACTGAATCCGGCGAACCACGAATCACGCTGGGTATCGCTGGTGCCGGTCTTGCCGGCGGCGTGCAGATCGCCCAGACCGGCCGCACCGATCGAACGCGCCGTGCCTGAATCGACAACTTGCTGCATCGACCAGGTGACCAGCCTGGATGCCGCAACATAGTCGCCGGTGCCGGGAGTGACACCGAAGCGCGACAAGGTATGACCCTTCCCATCGATGACGCCGCGCACTGCGCGTAACGGCACCGCATGGCCATCGGCGGCGAAATACTGATAAAGCTGGGCGACGTCGAACGGACTCAGATCGACCGCGCCGAGCAGCAGCGAAGGGTTCGGATTGATCGTGCGACCGAGACCAAAGGATTCGAGCAGGCCGCGCACCTTGTCGACGCCAAGCCGCAGGCCGAGGTGAACGGTGGCGAGGTTCCAGCTATTCTTCAGCGCATCGATCAGAAGCACCTTGCCGTGCACGTCGCCATCATCATTCTTCGGTATCCAGCGCGTACCGTCGCGCTGCGGAATATCGATGGGCGCATCGTCGATCAAACTGGCCAGCGAATAGCGTTGTGGCTGGGCCAAGGCGACCAGGTAGACGAAGGGCTTGACCAGCGATCCGATCGGACGGCGCGCATCGAGCGCGCGATTGAATCCCGGTGAATCGGCATCGCGGCCACCAATCAGCGCCTGCACCTCACCATTCGGCACCGAGGTGACGACGACAGCAGATTCCACGCCCGCATCCCGCTTGCCGAGGCTCATGAGCGCCGAATCGAGCGCGGCCTCGGCTTGCAACTGCGCCGAGGGTGCCAGCGTTGTGTGGATGGTCAGGCCGGCGGCATCGAGTTCGTGGTCGGCAAAATCGCGCCGCAATTGTGCGCGCACGAGCTCAAGAAAAGCCGGAAACCGATTGCGTGGCAAGGCGCCTCTGGCTCGAATGCCGAGCGGTTCCTTGATGGCCTGGTCGCGAACCTTCGCATCGATCAATCCGGTTTCGTGGAACTGATCAAGGACAAGATTGCGCCGTGCCAGCGCACGTTTCGGCGCGCGTCGCGGATCGTAGTAGCTCGGCCCCTGGACAAGTCCGACCAGCAAGGCGATATCAGCGGGCCCCAAGGCCTCGACTTCGCGACCGAAATAGAATTCAGCAGCGGCCGCGAACCCATGTACAGCTTGGCCGCCCTGCTGGCCAAGAAAAATCTCGTTGACATAGGCTTCGAGGATGCGCCGCTTGTCGTAGCGGAACTCGATCAGCAACGCGATCAGAGCCTCATTGATCTTGCGGACATAGCTGCGCCCGCGATCGAGGAACAGGTTCTTGACCAGTTGCTGGGTCAGCGTGGAGCCGCCCTGGACGACGCGTCCTGCGCTCAGATTGGCCCATCCGGCACGCAGGATCGCAACCGGATCGATGCCGTAGTGGTGTTTGAAATCGCGATCCTCGACAGCTTGCAGGCCGGCGACCAGCAAGGCCGGCAATTGTTCGAGCTGGACCAGACGTCGCTCTTCCTGCTGCGATCCGTAAAGGGTGGCGATGCGCGCCGGATCAAGCTCGGCTTGATGCAGGGTGATGCCTGTCTTGGCATCAACAAGATTGGCGATGCGGCCGGCAGCCAGATCGAGCGCCAGGATCTGCGCGGGATAGCGCCCATCCAGACCTGCAAACGCTCGTCTTGCGATCTCGAAGTGAGTGCCATTCTTCGCATAGGTTCCGGGAGTGACCGCAGATTCTGCCTGGCGATAACGCGATGCATCGAGCTCAAGCGTCAGCGTATCGGCGTTCAATGGCCGACCTGGGGCCAGATCGAGCGGCCGCGCGAAGACCCGGCTCGGAACCTGCCAGTTCAAATCGTCGAAACGCTCCTGCACCTGGTGATCGAGCGTAATCGTGTATGGAACCAGGAAGCCGGCCAGCGCACCGAATGCAAGCAGGATCGGTGCCCGCAGGAAACGCCAGATCAGGGCGAAAAAGGAGAACAGGAGTCGTAGCAAGGAAAACCGCACACGGTGGAGTTCGTATCAGTCTAGCCCGGATGTTTGATGAGGTCGCGATTATTGATTCGGCCGGTAAATAGTCTCGATATCTCTTTTATGGCGCACATGAGAAACACGAGGGAGTTCCGTCCACTTCCATTCGTGGCTAGCCGAGCCTGTCCTGACCCTGTCGAAAGCCTCGCGAAAGGGAACCATGATCTGAAGTGGCCGGAGCCGCTAAGCAACTCGAAACCACGCTTCGACAGGACCAGGGCGAACGGTTGAGGCTGGACCAATCTGAGTAGCGCAAAATCGAGCAATTTGCGGGCCGAATCCACACTCGCCGTGGCAGTGCTCGCCAGCATCACCGATAATCCGCGTCCGCTTGAATTCAGGACCATCGTGCAGAAATCCTCGTCGGAACCCTTCTGCCTGTGTGTGCACGGAAACACCCCGTGCACGGATCGCTGGCTGTCAGATGTCATCGCGCAGGCGCCTGCCGCCGCCGAGCTGGTTCTACTCGGCGCGTCGGCATCGCTTGCTGGACATGGGCAAGCGTTGCGCCTGCCTGATCTCTTCGAGGATTCCGCCGAGGCTCTGGCCGGCGTACTTTCGGCGCATCTGCCCGGTCGCGATCTGCTGCTCGTTCGCAGCGACGCCGAATTGCCGCCAATGGCCGTGCCCCGCCTGCTGCGTGCCATCGAGGCAGCCGACACGCTGGCCGCCGGTCCGCTCGACCCTCTGGATTCAGAGCGCTCGCCACTTCCAGCCGGTTCGTCGAGCGCAGTCCCGGTTGAGCGCATCGACGCGCTCTGCTACGCGTATTCACGGCGCCAACTGATCGATGCCGACGTTTTGTCACCGTTGCTGTCGGCCTGGCATGGCCAACGCCTGCATGATGGCGCTACGGGTTTGCGCAAGGTCTTGCTCGACCATTGCTACGTCGGCGCGCGCGGGCATGCCCTCGAAGGAGCCGACCAAGGCGCGGATCCACGCGATCCCTTGCCGCCTTCGCCACTGGCAGAATTGCGCGAACTCATGGCCGTTGCGATCGACACGCCGCTGACACCGTGCATGCCCGGAATCAGCAACCGGCCCGTCATCCTGCATGTCCTGCACGGCTGGGGGGGTGGCGCCGAACGCTGGGTGCGCGATTTCTGCAGCGCGTTCGACACGGCGGATCACCTTGTCCTGAAATCCTCCGGCAGCCACCAGCGCAGTCGTCATGGCGAATGGCTGGAGTTGCATGACGGTTCCCTGATCGGACCCCCATTGCGCCGCATTGCCCTGCCCTGCGCGATTGCCGACACCGATGTTTCCAACGCGGGCTATCGGATCCTGCTGCACGAATTGCTCGATGAACACAGCGTCGACGCAATCATTGTTTCCTCGCTGATCGGGCACAGCCTCGATGTTCTGCAAACGGGTTTGTCGACCACGCGCGTCGTGCATGACCACTATCCGCTGTGGCCCGTGCTGCACCGGAATTTCAGCGACGTCGCGTTGCGCTTCGATGATACCCAGCTCGGGTCGGATCTTGCCGCGCTTGGACGCAATCGCGAGTTTGCCAATACCGATGCTGACCATTGGAAGAACCTGCGCGATGCAACGACAAAGCGCCTGATCGATGCCAACGTGGAGCTGGTCGCGCCGAGCCAGTCCGCCCTCGACAATGATCTGCGGCTTGCGCCAGAACTCTCTGCCCTGCCCGCGTCGATCATTGCGCACGGTCTCTCGGCCTGGCCAGGCGAGATGCCGCGCGCGGTCAAGCCGCCATCGCGCGAGCGCTTGCGCCTGGTCTTCCCGGGCCGCGTGCGCCGCGGCAAGGGTGCCGAATTGCTTGAACAGGTATTGCCGCAGTTGAGCGGTTTCGCCGAGGTGTTCCTGCTTGGCGCCGGTGCCGACGCACACCGCTTCTTCGGTATCGATGGCGTGCATATCGTGCTCGATTATCGTCGCGAAGATCTACCCACCTTGCTCGCCGAGCTCGCCGCCGATGCGGCGGTTCTGCTGCCAACCGTCGCAGAAACGTTTGGCTACACCTTGTCCGAATTGCGCGACCTCGGCTTGCCGGTGATCACGACGCGACTTGGCGCCTATGTCGAACGCATCGACGATGGCGTCGATGGATTCCATGTCGAGGCGAACGCCGAGGACGTGGTCGCGAAGATTCGCGCCTTGTCCGAACAACGCGAACGACTGCACAACGTGCGCGAGCATCTCGCCCATCGGCGCGAGCCGGATCTTGCGGACATGGCCCGCGCCTACGCAAGGGTGCTGGCCTTGCCAGCGGTCGCTGGTCCGCGCTATCGGCTTCGGACAAGCAATGTCGATTCACAGGTGATTGCCGCGCGCAGTGATCGACTCGCGCGTGGCGAGAAGCAGATCAGCGGACTGCGTTCTGAATTGAAGGCACTGCGCACGGAGAGTCAGAGTCGCGGCGAGTGGGGACACGCACTCGATCGCGAGCTGGTCGCTTCGCGCGGTCAGGTGAAAAATCTCGAAGGCGAACTCGAAACGCGCACGGCCTGGGCACAGCGGCTCGACGCCGAAGTCGAGCGCCTGCGTCCGTTCGAGCCTGCCTATGAAACCGTGATGAGCAGTCGATCGTGGCGACTTACGGCGCCGCTGCGCAACACCGCGGCGCGACTGCGCCATCTTCGGGCATCGCTGAGCTATCGCAGCCAGCGCCTGCTTGCGCAGCTGCGCCGTCTGCGCGGAAGCTTTGTCCAGCACGGTCTCGGCGGAACCTGGACACGTCTGCTGCGCGAACTGCGCGGGCCGGTTCCGAGCCGCGCACGGGAAATCTTCGCGGCACCGAACGATGACTTCTCGCCGTTCAACGTGCCGGGTAGCGAACAGCCACGCGTATCGATCGTCATCCCGGTGCACAACAAGTTTGCCTACACCGCGGCGTGTCTGCGATCGATCGCCAGGCATGCCGATGCAACACCGTTCGAGGTCATCGTCGTCGATGATCTTTCGACGGATTCGACGGCATCGCGCCTTGCCGAAATCACGGGTATCCGCACCATCCGCAACGCCGGGAATCTAGGCTTCGTCGGCTCGTGCAATGCCGGTACCGAAATCGCGCGCGGTGAGTTCGTGCTGTTCCTCAACAACGATACCGTGGTCACAGCGGATTGGCTCCAAGCGCTGCTGCAATGCTTCGAGGACGAGCCTGACGCCGGGCTGGTCGGCTCGCGCCTGGTCTACCCGGATGGGCGGCTGCAGGAAGCCGGCGGCATCGTCTTCAATGATGGCTCGGGCTGGAATTACGGCCGCTTCGAAGACCCCGATGACAGCCGTTTCATGTATCGCCGCGAGACCGACTATTGTTCGGGAGCGGCGATCATGCTCCGCCGCGATTTGTTCGAGCGGCTTGGCCGATTCGACCAGCGCTATGCGCCGGCCTACTACGAGGACACCGATCTTGCCTTCGCCGTGCGCGCGGCCGGTCTCAAGGTATTCTATGAACCGCGCTCGCGCGTCGTGCATTTCGAAGGCATAACCGCCGGCACCGATACCGGCAGCGGCATGAAACGCTACCAGGTGATCAACCAGCAAAAATTTCTCGACAAATGGTCGGTTGCCCTGCGCGAGCAACCGGCAGTCGGCACGCCGATCCATGTCGCCGCAACCCATCGTTCCCGCCATCGCATTCTGATCATCGACGCGGTCACGCCGATGCCGGATCAGGATTCGGGATCGCTGCGCATGGTCAATCTGATGCGCATCCTGCGTGACAACGATTGCCACGTCGTCTTCATGGCCAGCAATCTGGCCTGGGTCGAGCACTACACGACCGATCTGCAAGCACTCGGCATCGAGGTCCTGCATCATCCGTACAACCAGCCGGCGACGGTGTTCCGCGAACGCGGCGTCGAATTCGATGCGATTCTGCTTTCGCGCCACTACGTTGCCGCCGAGTTCATCGGCCTGGCCCGTCTCTATGCCAACAAGGCGAGACTGATTTTCGATACCGTGGACCTGCACTACCTGCGGGAACTTCGAGCCGCCGAGCTTGAGGGCCGCGACGATCTCGCCCGCATTTCGGCGAAAACCCGCGCCCAGGAAATCGGCATCATGCGCGAGTGCGATCTGACCCTCGTGGTCAGCCCGGTCGAACTGGAAATACTCAGGCAAGACGCGCTGGGCGTTGCCGTCGACGTGCTCTCGAATGTTCACGAAATATACGGCTGCCGCAAACCGTTCGGCGAGCGCCGCGACCTGCTTTTCGTCGGCGGCTTCCAGCATCCACCGAACAGCGACGCAGTGATCTGGTTTGTCGGCGAGATTCTGCCGCGCGTATTGCGCGCGATCCCCGATCTGCGCGTGCATGTGATTGGCAGCAAGGTCACCGACGCGGTGCATGCCCTTGCCAGCGAGCACGTGATCGTGCATGGCTTCGTCGAGGACATCGCGCCGGCGATGGACGCGGCGCGCATCTCGATCGCGCCATTGCGCTATGGCGCCGGCGTAAAGGGCAAGGTCAACATGGCCATGAGCTTCGGCTTGCCGGTCGTGGCCACGCCGATGGCAGTCGAGGGCATGCATGTGCAATCCGGCGAAGAAGTACTGATCGCCGCAACGACGGATACCTACGCCGACGCGGTCATCGCGCTCTATGACGATGAGGCCCTCTGGAACCGACTTTCCGAAAAGGGACTTGAGAACGTCCGCGCGCACTTCTCTTTCGAGGCAGCGGAGAAAGCAATTCAGCGAATCTTCGGGATTTGATTGGGAGCGGTTGGCCGTGAGCTCTTCTTCAGGGCGACCCTGCCGTGGGTCCGGCAATAATAGGGCTCGCTCGGGAACGGGCTCCAGGAAGTGAGTTGACGGCGTTCGGCATACCCGTCGCGGGAGCGACTCAGGTTTCCGCGAATCGCCACTCGCTGTCGATCTTCAGGCATTCCCAATAGACTTCGTCGATGCGCACGCCGAGGACTCCGAAACTGCGCTCGCGAAAGAAAACGCTGCCATCGTCGTGCTGCATGACCAGCGAGCTGGCGCGCGTTCCGTACTGCTCACCGCGAATGAAGATTGGCGCGAGAAGACGTTCGAGGTTCGCGCCAACGCCAGTATCCGGGAGACTCGTGTCGTCGGGCTGTCTTGTATCGGCGAGCAGGGACAACAGGGTTTCATCATCACGATCGCCAGCCCGGATCGCCTGGCTGAATCGCTCGCGCAAACGATCATCTTTCGGCCAGGGAGACTCGAACGGACCATTGCCGACGACATGGATTCCGGGCGTCAATCGTTGCAGGCTCGCGCTGCTGCCATCGATCAACCAGACGCCGCGGCGATCGCCGAACGCGATGTTGAACGGTCCGTATTCGTCGATCTGATTGAGCACGCGTTGGCCGAATTCCTGCGCGGACTCGTTGCCTACGACAAACTCCCTGACCAGCGCGCCGCGTGAACGGAGGGTCCGCGCCGGCAAGCCATTGCGAAGATTGGTCACCGCAGCGAAACGGCCGTCGCTGCGCTGCGCGAGCCAACTGCCTCCGGCCTGCAGATCAAGTCCACCGAGACAATCGGCTGCCCCACGCCAAGGCTCGGCAAACGCAGTCGGTCGCTCATGAAACTCGTCGCGATTGCCGAGCAGCAATAGCGGCCAATCGGGCATGGCGTCGATGGCGATCAGTAGAATACACATACACGTTTTCCTGATCGGTCAAACGCGCGATGTCGCGTGTCGATGCGTTTCAACCTGATGTGGACGGCAGGCCACGCAGCAGGCCTTCCACCGTTGGCAGCCGCGGATTGGCCGGACTCAGCTTGCGCGCGGTTTGCAGCGCGCGCTCGGCCTCGCCGTTCTGCTTTTCGCCGATGCGCTTTTCGGCCAGGTCCAGGTAGGCGTTGGCAAGGCGTTCGGACATCGGTGCTACCGATGGGTCGGACGGCGCGGTCTGGCGCACGACTTCGAGCATGCCGAGTGCGCGGTTCAAACCCCCAGTCGACATTTCCTTGTCGAACAGCTCGCGGGCGATGCCGGGAATTCTATTGAGACCATCCTGAGCCGCCTTGCTGTCACCGTCGATGGCGAGGGCAGCGCGATATTTGTCATACGCGCTGTTGCCGGGCGGGCTGATCAGACGCCCGGCGCTTGCGGCCTGGTCGGCTTCTGCGATCAGGGTGCGCAGGCGTTCGAGATCCGCTGGCGTTGCTGTAGGCCGTTCAGCGGCTATCGCGAGGCGTTCGCGCAACTCGCGTAGTTCGATACGGGCCCCGCGCAAATCGGACAGATTGCCCGCCAGTGCCTCGGCCTGGCGCAGCAGCCGATCGGCGGCACCGGGATTGCTGTCCTCGAGGGCAGCTCGCGCCTGTACGACCAATGCCTGGCCGATGCGACGCAAGCCGGCCTTGGCACGGGCGTTGTTGCCGTCACGCTGCAGGACCGACTCAAACAGCGCTTGTGCGGAATCGGCATTGCCGCTGAAACGGCCAGCGCGCAATTGCGCCTCGCCGCGGGCCAGATCCTTTTCCAGGTCGACCTTCGCTTTTTCGCGTTGCTGACCCAGGCGCGCGCGCAAATCGGGCAAAGCAGGGTAGGCCGGAAGAATACGTGCGATATCCTCGATCCGAGATGAAGCAGTAGCCAGATCCTCTGCCTCGAACGCGGCTCCCGCCTGAGCGGCAAGCTTGTCGACGCTGCGCTGGATGCCGGCGCGCGCCAGTGAACTGCCGGTATCGCTGAGCAAGGCGCGCTGATAAATCGCGACCGCGCCGTCGTCACCGAGCAGGCGACCTTCATCAAGCGCAGCCTGGGCCTGGCTCAGCAGCGTTTCTGCTTCGTTGCCACGCGCATCCATGGCTGCAAGTGATTTCTCGACTTCTTCTACTTCGACGCCACCGCCGAGGAGTTCCCGGGCCGTCGCGACGGCCTGGCGGGCGAGACCCGGATCGTTGCGCTTGAGGGCATCGCGGGCACGCAGCAGCAATTGTTCTCCGACTTCGCGCATGCCGCGCCGGGCAATATCGTTGTCCAGATCAAGCGCACGCGCGCTCTGGAACAACTCGCGGGCGCTATCACCCTGATTGCCATCGAGATTGCCGGCTTCGAGCGCCTTTTGCCCGCGCGTAAGGATGTCGTTGAGTTCGGTATTCGGAAGAAATGCGCGCAGCCAGTCCTGATGCTTCCAGAGCATGAAGGTGCTGCCGACAAGGCCAAGCAGCAGGACGACCAGGACAATCCAGATACCCTTGATGCCACGCTTCGCCTTGACCCGACGATTCGACACCCGGCTCGCGCGCATGATGTGGTCGTCGGTGGCTGCAAGGATCTCTTCAAGCCGTCCCATGCTTGGATCGGAGCGGTTGCGTGAATGGGCCTCGGCAGAAATCGGCGGCGTTGAAGTCCTCGTCGCCGGCGACGGTGAAACGCGCGTGTCCAGCGAGCGGAGGACGCGGGTGGCCTCGTCGGGCTCGACTTCCAGGCCCGGCAGTTCGCCGTTCGCGATCGCCTTTTCATAACGTGCGATCGCCATCGCGGCATCATTGCCGGTCTGAAATCGGTCGTGCGGTTCCTTGGCCAGCAGGCCGTCAACCAGCGGCTGCAGCACCGCCAGTGATTCCGGCAATCTCGGCACCGGCTGGGTGATGTGCATGATGCCGACCGCGAGCGAATCCTCGGCGTGATACGGCACGCGCCCGACCAGCATTTCGTAAAGCACGACGCCGAGACTGTAGAGGTCGGCGCGCCCATCAAGCTGCTTGCCGCGGGCCTGCTCGGGGCTCATGTAGTGCGGCGTACCAACCACGGCACCGGTGCGGGTCATGCGTGTGGCTGAATCGTTGGCCCGGGCAATGCCGAAATCAGTCAGCGCAGCCGACTCGTCGTCGCGCAACAGGATGTTGTCGGGTTTGATGTCGCGATGGATGAAACCCTTCTGCTGCGCGTAATTTATCGCGCCGGCAATTTCGCGTGTCACGCGCAGGGCAAACGTTATCGGACGCGCCGGACCATCCTTGCTCAGGACCGGTCCACCTGCGAGATATTCCATCGCGATGTAGTGATAGTCGCCGACCCGGCTGACATCATGGATACCGACAACATGGCGGTGATGAAGACGCGCTGCGATCTTGGCTTCGCGCAGAAAGCGCTCGCCGAAATTGGGGTCAGCGAGCAAGGCAGGTGACATGATTTTGAGCGCGACCTCGCGATCCACGGATTCCTGGACCGCCAGATACACGGTAGCCATGCCGCCACGGCCAAGTTGCCGCAACAATCGGTATCCGGGAATTTCAATCACAGGGGAAATCAATCCATGCCCAATGCCGCATTGCAGCGAAGTGGCTAGCATATCAGCCCAAACCCTGCCTGCGCCGCATCCGGCGTGGCTCGGAATCAGATCTTGCGTTGTGCCTCAATCACGTTTGGCACCGCATGAAGCTGGCTGAGAAGCGAAGAAAGTTGGCCAAAATCCGCAACGCGCAGTGCCAGATTCATGGTCACTTCGTTGCGGGACGGATCAGCCCGAGCCTCTATCGCGAGGATATGCACATTGGCAGCTGTGATCACGTTGCTGACATCCTTGTGCAAACCTTTGCGGTCATAGCCACGCACGAGAACGTCGACCTCGTAAGCGCGCTGCTTGCCGCCGCCCCATTCGACATCGATGATGCGATCAGCATCGCGCAGGCGCAGGCGCTGCAACTGGCGGCAATCCGCGCGATGCACACTGACCCCGCGCCCGCGGGTGATGAAACCTGCGACCCGATCACCGGGTACAGGCTGGCAACAGCGCGCGAGCGAGGTCAACAGATTGCCGACGCCTTCAATGACCAGTGCGTCCCTGGCCGGGGCCATCGGTTTGGCTAGGTTTGTGGCCCGAGGGCTTTCTGAATCCTCGGATTTTTCTTCCTCATGCAGGGTTCGCGCGATCTGGGTTGGGGTGACGTCGCCGATCGCGATCGCTTCGTAAAGTTCTTCGACGCCGCGCAACTGGAACCGCGCCGGCAGGCTGTCGAGATCAACGTTATGCAATGCCAACCGCTTGAGTTCGCGATCGAGCACGCTGCGACCTGCGGCTATATTGAGCTCGCGATCAGCCTGGCGAAACCAGTTGCGCACCTTGTTCCGGCTGCGCGCGGTTTGCAGGAATCCGTGATGGGCGGACAGCCAGTCGCGTCGGGGTTCGGCAGTCTTTCCGGTCAGAATTTCGATGCGGTCACCACTGTCGGGCTGGAAGGTCAGTGAGACGATGCGTCCGTTGACCTTGGCGCCGCGACAGCGATGGCCGACATCGGTGTGCACAACATAGGCAAAATCGAGCACAGTCGCGCCTTTCGGTAAATCGAGCACCTGCCCTTTCGGAGTCAGCAGATAGACCCGATCCTCGATGACGTCAGTGCGGAACCCCGCAAGCAGGGCCGCATCGTCGCCGTGATCTTCGCGGCCCTCGAGCAACTGGCGCATCCACGCGATCTTGCGCTCGAAGCTCGCGTCACCGCCGCTACCCTCCTTGTATCGCCAATGCGCAGCGAAGCCGAGTTCGGCATATGCATGCATGTCGTGCGAGCGGATCTGCACTTCGAGCGTGCGCCCTTCCGGGCCGATCACTGCGGTATGCAGGGATTGATAATTGTTGCCCTTGGGGCTGGCGATATAGTCGTCAAATTCGCCCGGGACAAATGGCCACAGCGTATGAACGATGCCAAGCGCGGCGTAGCAGGAAGGCACGTCGCTGACGATCACGCGCAGTGCACGAATGTCGTAGAGGTCGGAAAAATCGAGCCCCTTCTTCTGCATCTTTCGCCAGATTGAGCTGATGTGCTTGGGCCGACCGGCGACATCCGCCTCGATATCTGCATCAGCCAGCGCCGACCGCAGCAGATGGGTGGCGTGCGCGATCCAGGTTTCCCGGGCGCCGCGGCGCTCATCGAGCAACCTGGCAATGCGCCGATAGGTGTCGGGCTGCAGATAGCGGAAGGCGAGGTCCTCAAGCTCCCACTTGAGCTGCCAGATGCCGAGCCGATTGGCCAGCGGCGCATGAATATCGGCGGTCAACTGGGCAAGGGCTAGCCGCTCGTCTTCGCCAAGATCGTCCGCGCGGCGCATCATCACGAGTTGCCTGGCCAACAGGATGAAGACCACGCGCACGTCGCGGATGATTGCAAGCAGCAGGCGTCGGAGTCCTTCCGCCGCCGTTCCGCTGCGCGAGGCATATAGCGACCAGACTTTCTCGGCAGCGCGCTGGCCTTCGACCAAATCCGTCACGTCGGCACCGAAGGCCTGAAGTTCCGCTTGACTGAAGGCGCAGCCGGCGACGAGAGCTTCGTGCAGGAGCAGGGCATCACGTGCGACTGCCCCGGTCTGCAGTTCATCGAGCTCGGCAAGCACGCCGTTGCGGATCGCGGTTGTCGAATTCCACCGCGTAAGCGCGCTCGACGAGGACGCAAGCTTTTCCTCGATTTGCTGCAGTGCATCGGTGCTCGGCTGGGACACTGCGGTTTCCGGAATCGCGGGTTGCACGAGGGACTCTACAGAATCAGCGCCTGCTCATCAGGCACTACCGCGAATTGCCGTGTCAGATTTCACGCTCGGCGTGCAAGCGGCGATCCCTGACCGGAAATCCGCTGAAGCGGCCGGCTAGAGCGACCGCTTCGGTCAGGGTCAGTAGTTGTACCAGACGCTGTCGTCGGTGAACCAATCCTGCGACTCCTCCGATTCACCGCTCATGCCGCCGCCAGTGAGCAAGGCAGCAAAGCCCTGCTTTGGCGTGCCTGATGTCGCAGTCCCGACGACCGGGCGATAAACCAGCACGTAGTGCGGGGACGATCCGACGGCTGCATTGTATTGATGCCGAACGAAAAGGCCCGTTTCCTTGACGACACCCGCCACCGCCAATGCCGGATCGTCACACAACTGGACCGGTGGCGGAGTGCCTTCTACCCAGACGGCTGGAAGCCCACACCAGTTCGCGTTTGCCGATCCCGAGAGAGCGCCCGTATTGATTGCGTCAACAAGCGTCCAGGTTGTCGGCGCCGGTGCCGAGAAATCGAACTGGGTCGCGATCTTGATCACGCTGACCGACTGGCCGGAGAAACCAGCGAAGGTCTGGCCGGTCACGGTCACGTTCTGCTGCGGGCCAGACGGTACTGTCGGGGTCACATTACTGCCGAATCCGCTGTCGAAGAGGCCGTGACTGACGTTTGGCATCAGAATACTGTCGGTGGGCATCGAGGTCAGGCAGCGGAACTGCTTGTTGGCGGCGTCTATTGCCTCGCCAATGATCAGGGCCGGTGCGCCCGCATTGCCCACGCCTTTGCCTCGGTAAACAAGACTCTGCACAAAGACGTCGGGGAAGCGCCAGACATCACTGCCTTGCGAAACCGGCTGCTGATAGCGCGGCAGCAGCGTTACCTGCGATTCTGCACGCGGGGCCTGCGCGCAAAAAACGTGCGCATTCAGATACGCCGTCACGGTTGACGCTCCGACGGCCGGTCGCTGGTAACTGAAAGCGTTCGGCACGGTGCTGTCGAGAGCAACGGTTGCTTGGTCACCGGATGTATTATCACCACCGATCAAGGCGGCCACATTGTCGGCAGCCAAGGCCGAACCGGCACCTGCAAGCAGGGCCACGGAGAGCGCAGCCCGAAGACTGCCAGCAAGACATTTGATCATCAATTCACTTAATCCGTGAAGGAAACACAAAAGAAACAAAACTGCAGAAGCCGATCAGATGGAGGCGTTTCCCTTTCGGAAACGTTTGGGCACGCGCAATGCCAATCCTCGGTGCTAGACTGCATGAGCAGCAATTCTACCGGCTGATTGCGCAAAGCGCACCTATTAAGCTCCCGTTAAACAACGAGTTTTCGTCCAACTGGTCACATTTTGACCAATGCCAAGAGCCCTCCCAATGTCCTCCAGAGCCCTGCTTTTCTTCCTGTTTATCGCTATTCCGTTCGCTAGCAACGCAGTTGCCCAGACCCAGGCTCCGACCCTGGAGGAGCGCATGTCGCAGCAGGAATTCACCTCCGCGGGCCTCGAAAAGCTCAGCCCGGACCAGCTCAAGTTCCTGAACGAATGGATCCAGGCCAAGGGCGTCAGCGATATGGGCGCGCCAATCAAGCATCGAGATGGAACCACGGTTTTCTATTCGAGCAACAGTGATCGCGAACGCATCGAGTCGAGTATCGTTGGTGATTTCAATGGCTGGCGCGGCAAGACCCGGGTCACACTTGAGAACGGCCAGGTCTGGGAACAGGCCGAGGGTGGCAGCAAGGGCTACAAGATGAGTTCGCCCAAAGTCATTATCAAGCCCATGAGCTTGGGCAGTTGGTTGATGTACGTTGACGGTTGCGGCTGCGACCTCCGCGTCAAACGCATCAAGTAAGCCGTTACGCTCGCTGCACTCAATCGAGAGCAGCGAGCGCCCTGGCCATTCGCTTCGGCGAAACCGGTTCGGCGGTGCGCAACTCCTGCGCGAAAACCGAGATTCGCAATTCCTCGATCAACCAGCGCAGCTCATCGAGCGCGACCGGATCAACATCGCCGCTACGGCGGCGCTTCAGAAACTCACGCCAATACGTGTGCACGCCGAGCATCCGCGCCTGATCGCGCGCCGGATCCTGGCGCAGACGTTCTCCGCGCAGGCGCATGCCGCGCAAATAGCGCGGGATATGCCCAAGCTGGCGCGGGTCGGTTTCGCGCAGAAAACCGGGCGACAACAACTCGTCCCGCTGCTCAATCAGGTCCTCGTAGTTGGCGCTGGCGAAACCGAGCAGAGGCGGCTCCAGCCATGGAATCAGCTCCGCGTGAGCCTCGATGATGGCCTCAGCCAGCTTGAGACGCTCGACCGCAGCCGGAAACAGCGCCTTTCCGAGCTCGCCCTTTTTCGCGTCAAAATCGGCCTGCGTCCGCGCATCGAGCCTGCTCGACTGCAAACACTCGGCCAGGGCCGCTTCAACGATATCCGCGCGCAGGGTCTCCGTGCTACCGAGAGAGGCCCACTTCAACGCGGTCAGTTTACCGAGCGGCAGTTGCCTGCAGGAATGCTTGATCTTGTCAGCCAGCGCCCTCCTCATTAAGCGCTCGACACCGCGGTGATGTTCTTCGCGTGCCTCTTCCGCATTCTCGAA
>JBBRBU010000068.1:0-19710 GCA_038205505.1 Lysobacterales bacterium
GGCCGCTTCTTCGGCAGGTTTTTGCGTCCTGCAAAACCTGCGTTCCTCCCATCGATGTATGTAAGGGCCGCTACAAGTGTCAGGCCTTGCTCAACCATGCCGCCGTGTTGAGCTGCATGAGCCATGTCGACCTCAATCGAATCCGGGCCGGCATCGCCGACAACCTGGAATCGTCATCGCACACCAGCGCTGTTCATCGCATTGCCCGTATCAAGTTGAAGACTCAACCAGCCAAAAAGCGGCTGGACGCCATCAATGCGAGTACACCCATCGCGTTTCTTCCGATCACCACCGAAGACTATCTCGACCTGATCGACTGGACTGCCCGCCTGACTCGTCCATGCAAGCACGGCAAGGTATTCCCCGTTGTCGTTGGCCAGCAAGCGCTCGACCCTCACGGACTGGTGGGTTGTGCTGCCTTCTTCAAGCTTACTGCTTGCGCCCATAGCGCATCAAATATGGCGGAGGACGCACGTTGGTCGGATCCGCTCAGCGAGGTATTCACAAACATGATGACGCCAAATTCCTTGGAAAAATCTGAAAGCATCTCCGTTTGAATCCCCGGATCGTTGCCCCCGTGACCCACCAGCGCGCCGTTGAACTTGGTTCGCCAGAACAGCCCTGAGTTTCCATCTGCCCCGGGGAAGTTCTCAGGCCGATTCAAATCGTTGAACTGGAAGCGCAGCATCTCCGCGGTGCTGGCTGAGTCGAGGATGCGCACACCCTGATGCTCGCCTCCATTCAGCAGCGCGATAAAGAACTTCGACAAATCCGCGACGGATGTGCGCACGCCACCGTCCGGATAGGTCGTACCCCCGTAAAGCGGGATGGGAATGACATGACCGTTCTGTGAGACGTAGAGCTTGGTGTGATTTGCGAGGTCCACTTCGGACATAAACCAGCCGGTGCGTGTCATCTTCAGTGGTTTAAAGATGTGATTGCGCGTGTACACGTTCAGTGGCTGGGCAAAGGCGCGTTCGACGATATAGCCTGCGAGGCCGGCCCCGATATTGCAGTAATCGCGAAGCGCTCCAGGTTTTGCGTCCAGGAAATTGTCGGGCGAATAGTTCTCGCCGTCGAGGGTGAAGTACTGCTCAAGGAAGTGTTCGAGGGACTCTGGCGAATCGCCACCATAGTGGTAGGTGGCCGCGTAAACGTCGTGCCGGTCCGTGATGCTGGAACTATGGGTCGCCAGTTGCCGAAGTGTGATTTTCTCATTGGGGTGGTGCGGATTGACCACGCGAAACGGCAAGTACTTGTTGATATCCTCGTCGAGTGCAAGCTTTCCTTCATGGACGGCTTGCATCATCGCCACACCTATGAAGGGCTTGGCGATCGAACCGGCGTTCATGATCGTATCGGGAGTAAAGGGCAGCGTGCGCCTTTTGTCAGCAAAGCCGTATCCCTTCATCCATACGACCTCCTTGTCCACGATGATGGCTGCTGCCAGGCCCATCATTCCGACTTCAGTCATTTGCTGCTTGATGATGCTGTCAATCGTGCTGCTCTTAACGGTAGCCGGCGGTTGAGCCTGGTCTCCGGCGGCAACCTGTCCAGAAAGCAGGATAGTTGCGACTGCTGCGATAGTCGTTAACATTTTCTTGACGTGCATATAATTTCCCATTGCTGGCTAACGAGGGTTTCGAAAAAATCCCCGGATCTTGCTGCAAGAGCGCCACGCAGACAAGAGATATTCGCGGATGGCTCGATATCGGCATGTCGACCTGAGTCCGCGGCTGTTGCCGGTGGATCTGGAGTCTCAGTTGGTCCGGCCGTTGCATCAGAATCAAAATCCTGAATTCGTTCGGCGGAGTCAAGATACGAGAGTCGAATGACACTGACTTAAGCCCGTCATCCCCGCGAAGGCGGGGATCCAGCGCCTTTGGGCATCCAAAAAAAAATAGCCGAAGTCTCTGGATTGACCAGCCATGCGGCTGTTGAAAAGCACTTCCGCCTTCGCAGGAATGACGAAAAATGGGGCTCTATGTCCACTTTGCGCTTAAGTCAGTGCCATTCGGGTCAGCGTCATTGATTTCTAGTCAACCAAAATCCATGACTCTGATCCCTTCGATTTGGTTCTGGGGCCGGGTTTGGCCATGATGAGGACTCCTGAAAGTTAGTTCAGGGTGTCCACTAAACCGAGGGAAGCGTCGTCTCGGCTTGAACGATCAGTTAGGCCCTGCTCCGCGATAGAGCAAAGCCTTGAAGAGCCAAGATCGTTAGAGGATGTCAATCTCTTTTAGCCATTGGAGAGCATCAACTGTCCAGCGATCGGTGTCTTTTCCCTGCTTCTTGACCCCAAAAGCGTGCCCGCCGCTTTCATAACTTATGAGCTGCACGTTTACGCCAGCTTTCTTCAACTCTCTCTCATACACCTCAGAGTAATAAAAGGGATCGACTGGATCATCTTTAGCATGTATGAGAAGAGTTGGTGGTATTTCCTTTGATATCACAATATCTGTGTTTAATTCTTGTGCTGCGATTGCTTTTGGAGTCTTGTTCTTGTGCTCCATCGTCAGGTGTCCTGGATAAACAGGTATAGCAAAATCTGGCCGATTGCTCACTAGATCGATTTCATCATTCGGAGCATAGGATCGCTCTCTGAATGACGTTGACGAAAGTACCGCGAGATTTCCTCCAGCTGAAAACCCCGTGACACCAATTTTGTGCGGGTCTATGCCGTACTCATTTGCTCTATACCGGATCATGGAAATTGCCCTCTGTGCGTCTTGTAGCGCCATTGGAATTTCAGGTGCCTCATGCCTTTTAGTTATGGCGTTCCAGTTGCATCCGGTATTGGGAACCCGATACTTAACGAGAATGCAGGTGATGCCTGAGTCGGTTAACCATTTGCATACATCAGCACCCAGAAATCCCAGCGTGCTCTTCGGGCCGATGGCCAAAGCCTTGTATCCTCCTCCGGGAAAAACGAGGATAGCTGAACGTGTAGAATTAATTTTTGGCTTATAAAGTAGATAAGACGAAAGAGTTATAGACCATTTTTCGTGGGCTAGTGCCTTGACTCCATCTTTAATAACTTGGGAATCTTGGGGCCATAACGGCACTTCTTGCGAATAATTGACGGCAGGCGAGCTATCTGCGGAAGTGTTCACTGGCTGCGATACAGCAGTCGGGATCTGTGCAAGATTCTGTTCGCTAGTTGAGGCAAGAACCGCAGAGGTAACTATCAACAAAGAGGCGGCACATAATAAGTGGTGGCGGTAGGGGGGCATGTATGTCATCTCCTTCTGCAGGTGGAACTGAAAGTTGACGAGCAGGGCCTAACGCCTATTCGATTGCGAAGTGCAATCTAATACTGCCACATAACATAGCAAATATTGGAATCGTCGCAACCTATTTCTATTGCGATCAACGCCTTGCCCTCAAAGTGCCGTCTAATCCTGCGATCTAATTCTGGCGCAGGTTCCGCGGCGTGAAATTCTCGATCGTGGGTCGCCGAAGTCCCCGGCATGGACGCGCCCGATGCAGAACGAACGTCCTGTGTTCGGCCGAATATCCAGTGTGCCGATTAATCAAGCAACCGCGAAGTCACGAGCTCAACTGACTGCTCTGCAGTGAGGCTGACGGTTTGGAGATGGATGTCGGCGTGTTCGGGCGGCTGGTATGGCGAACTGATGCCGGTGAAATTCGGAATTTCGCCGGCGCGGGCGCGTCGATACAGGCCTTTGGGATCGCGCTGCTCGCAAAGTTCGAGCGGCGTGTCGACGAACACTTCGAGGAATTCTCCCTCGTCGAATAGCGCGCGGGCCATGCGGCGCTCGTCGCGGAACGGGCTGATAAAGCTGACCAGCACGATCAGGCCGGCGTCGACCATGAGTTTGGCGACTTCGGCAACACGGCGTACGTTTTCGACGCGATCCTCATCAGTGAAGCCCAGATCCTTGTTGAGACCGTGGCGCACATTGTCGCCGTCGAGAATATAGGTGTGATATCCCATCGCATGCAGACGCCGATCGACCAGGTTGGCAATGGTCGATTTGCCGGAACCGGACAGACCGGTGAACCACAGGCACGACGGACTCTGGCCCTTGATGGCCGCGCGGGTCTGGCGTCCGATTTCGAGCTGGTGCCAGTGGATATTGGTGGCTCGGCGCAGGGCGAAGTCGATGGTGCCGCAGCCCACCGTGGCGTTGCTCTGGCGGTCGATCAGGATGAAACCACCAAGCGTGCGGTTGTCCGCATACGCCTCGAAGGCGATCGCTTGGTCCAGCATCAGATTGCAGTAGGCGACCTCATTGAGATTGACGCGCTTGGCGGCGAGAAATTTCTGGCTGTTGATGTCAACGCGATGCTTGATTTCGGTGATCTGCGCGGCGACGGTCTGGCTGCCGATCTTGAGCCAATAGCCGCGACCCGGCAGCAGCGGCGCATCCGCCATCCACAATACGTGCGCGGCAAATTGATCGGCGACTTCCGGTGGATGGTCGGCTACAGCGATTACATCTCCGCGACTGACGTCGACCTCGTCGGCCAGGGTCAACGTGACCGCTTCGCCCTCGTGCGCGGCGGTGGACTCTCCGTGCGGATTGATCACACCGGCAAGTCGGGTGCGCTTGCCGGACGGCAACACGATGACCTCATCGCCGACACGAATGTCACCGCCCGCAACGAGGCCGGAGAACCCACGAAAATTCTGGTTTGGTCGATTGACCCACTGTACTGACAGGCGAAATGGCCGTTTGTTGTCGGCACGGCTGACGTCGATGGTCTCAAGCAGGCTCAGCAGACTGTCGCCCTGATACCAGGGCAGCTGCGTGGCTGCCGACATCACGTTGTCGCCCTTTAGCGCGGACAGCGGCACGCAGTGCACGCTATCGATGCCGAGCTGGCTCGCCAACTGCCGATAGTCGTCGGCGATGTATTCGAAAGTCGCCTGGTCGTAACCGACCAGATCCATCTTGTTCACCGCCAGAATCACGTGACGGATACCGAGCAGCGAGACGATATAGCTGTGCCGACGGGTCTGGGTCAGCAGTCCCTTGCGTGCGTCAACCAGTACGATAGCGAGGTCGGCCGTGGAAGCACCGGTTGCCATGTTGCGCGTGTATTGCTCGTGGCCCGGACAATCGGCGACGATGAACTTGCGCCGGTCGGTGCCAAAAAAACGATAAGCAACATCGATGGTGATGCCTTGCTCGCGCTCGGCGGCAAGACCATCGACCAGTAGCGCGAAATCGATCTCGCCGTTCTGCGTGCCGAATCGCCGGCTGTCCGATTCGAGCGTGGCCAGTTGGTCATCGAGCAGCAGTTTGGAATCGTGCAGCAGCCGTCCAATCAACGTGCTCTTGCCATCATCGACGCTGCCACAGGTGATGAAGCGCAGCAGGCTTTTCGATTCGTGCTGTTGCAGATAGTCGGCGATGGACAGCGTGGTTTCGGCGCTGACATCGATTCCCGCTTCGCTCTTTCCGATTTCCGGCTCCATCAGAAATAGCCCTCCTGCTTTTTCTTCTCCATCGACGCGGACGGATCGTGATCGATCACGCGGCCCTGACGTTCGGAGGTCGTGGAGACCAGCATCTCCTGAATGATCGCTTCCAATGTGTCGGCTTCCGATTCGATGGCGCCGGTCAGCGGATAGCAACCCAGCGTGCGGAATCGCACCTTTTTCATCATTGGCTGCTCACCATCGCGCAGCGGCAGGCGATCGTCATCGACCATGATCAGCGCGCCATCGCGCTCGACTACGGGACGAACCTTCGCCAGATACAGCGCCGGCACCGGGATCTTTTCGCGGAAGATGTACAGCCAGATGTCGAGCTCGGTCCAGTTCGAAAGTGGAAACACGCGCACCGACTCGCCCTTGTGGATGCGTGCGTTGTACAGGCTCCACAATTCCGGACGCTGATTCTTCGGATCCCAGCGGTGCTGCGCGCTGCGAAAACTGAAAACGCGCTCCTTCGCGCGCGACTTCTCCTCATCGCGCCGGGCACCGCCAATCGCGGCATCGAAGCCGAACTTGTCCAGCGCCTGCTTCAGTCCCTGCGTTTTCATCACGTCGGTATGCACGGTGGCGCCGTGAGTGATCGGACTCATGTCCTCGGCGACGCCGTCGGGATTGACGTGCACATGCAGGGTGCAGCCGGTTTCTGCGGCGCGCTGGTCGCGAAAGGCGATCATCTCGCGGAACTTCCAGCGCGTGTCGATGTGCATCATCGGAATTGGCGGCCGCCCCGGCGCGAACGCCTTGACCAGCAGATGCAGCAGCACAGAGCTGTCCTTGCCCACCGAATACAGCATCACCGGGTTGCTGAACTCGGCGGCGACTTCGCGCAGGATGTGGATGCTCTCGGCTTCAAGGCGGTCGAGATGGCTTTGGCTGGAATGCGTCACGACGGGATCAGTTTTTGAGGTGTCGCGGATTATCGCAGATTGGATATATCCGGTCTGGTGGGTGCTTATTACCTGCCTGAAACTGACCCAATCCGATTTCCGGGCTACCTGATTTTCCTGGCCTGCAGATCGTTGTCGCCCTGGCGGAACACCAGCCCCTCCACTTCACCGTCCTTGTCGCGTTGAAACAGAAAGCTGGCGTCAATGACTTTGGCAAAAAACTTGCTGTCGGTTTCCGCGAAAACCGGAAATTTTTCCTGGCCTTCGCCAGAGGCGAGCAGGGTCAGAACGTTGGCCTCCAATGAGACGGTGATGGAGAACCTGGCGAAGGCATATTCGCCGACATAGTCATCGAGCACATCAGCAGGCACGGTTATGCCATTGATCGACTGCATGTCGGGAATGTAGTGGCCAGCGATAGCATCGATAAACGTTTCGGGCGAGGCGCCCATCAGATTGGTGAGCACGACGATGGCCAGTGCATCTCTGGGGTAAACGATCAGTGCTGCTCGATTGCCGCCGACCAGGGCCACGGCCGGATGCTCGGGACGGTCGATCACCTGCCAGCCCATGGCGTAGCCATTGAGGAAACGACTGAAGCCGACGGTCTTGCCATCAGACAGTTTTGCCGGCCTCCACAGCGTTTGCAGGCTGGCCTCATGCGAGAACAACTTGCCTGCCTGCAATGCGATCAGCCAATTGGCAATTTCGGTGGCGCTGGAACTCATCCCCGCAGCGGCGCGCAGGTACGGCGGAAACTCGGAGTAAACCGTGGTCAGCTCGCCGGTGATGCCATAGGTATAGCCGCGCGCCTGGTGTGGCACCACTCCCTGGAAATGCGCGAACCCTGCCGCTTCGGTCCGCGGCATCTTCACCTCGCGCAACTGGTTCTTGACGATGAAATCCGTGAACGGAGCACCGCTCACGGCATCGATCAACTTCCCCACCAGCAGATAATTGGTCTGGTTGTAGCGAAACTCGTAGTTGGCGACAAACTCCAGCGGCTGCTCCTGAATGCGCTTCCAGGCGGCATCGGCCCCCGCCAACGGGATGAAGTAACCCGCCTCGCCCATGATGTCGGGTAGCCCGGAACTGTGGCTCAACAACTGCTGCACCGTGATTGACCGCCACGCGGCCGGCAAGTCGGACAGGTAGTTGGAGATTGGACTGGTGAGATCCAGCTTGCCCTGTTCGATCAGTTGCATCACCGCCACACCGGCAAAACCCTTGGTCATCGAGTTGATGGTGAACACCGTCGCGTCATCCACAGCCACCGCATCCTGCAGATTGGCAATGCCATAGCTGGCCACCTTGATCAGCTTGCGATCTTTGACTATCGCCAGTTGCAGACCCGGTATACGGCTTGCTTCCATTTTCGCCGCGATCAGCTCATCAATCGCATCCGCTTGCACATAGCCGCAGGCGAACAGGAGCAGCACACCAGCGAACACTCGCAGGTGCCTTCCGAGAGAAGCGGCAGGCAGATTCATCGAACACTTTTTCATCGATAGGGTCGTCATTTTTCGTTGGAATCGCTAGCGTTGTTGTAGAAAAACTCTCTTGGTCATCTTGCTATGGCGCAACCCAGACACGAGAGCAGTATGCAGATCGCTCGCGTTTGACGCGTCGATTTACGCCCCGGTGATCGCCAGACTAAACGGGTACGCCTTGGCAATTGAACCCACCACGCCTTTGATAGCCGAACTTGATTTCAAGATTCGACTCTTTTTCTCTCCCGAAAAACCGCGAGCAAGCGCGCAAGGCCAGCCGATCCGGACACCCAGCCCACTCCGGCCATGCGAACACCCGTACGGTGCAGCACGCGACCGTCGCGGCCGTGGCTTCCCTCCATTGCGGAAATGAAACCAACAAAATTTCAACAACACCTGTTCGTCAGCCCACAATGAGGCTAGGCTTTGCTGCGCGCCGACCCCTGGCCCCAAGACTGTGTGGCAGCGGGTTGATCGGGCGCGGGGAATCATTCAATTCAACCGTCCAGCCAAATTGGGGGTTTTCATGTCCAGCATGTCACGTTGCGCACCGAAAGTTTCTTTGCTTGCCGCCGCACTCGCCTTGTGCCTGCCGGCACTCGCTCCCGCCCAAAACACCGACGTGGCGCCGAAGAAAAAGGAATCGGCGGTGCTGGACGTGATTACGGTGACCGCTGAACGGCGCGAGGAAAGCGTGCAGGACGTACCCATATCGATCACCACGGTTTCCGACGAAAAACTCGACGTGATCGCCTCGGGCGGTGGCGATATCCGCTTCCTGTCGGCACGTCTGCCCAGCCTCAACATTGAATCGTCCTACGGCCGGGCTTTCCCGCGCTTCTATATCCGCGGACTCGGCAACACCGATTTCGATTTGAATGCCTCGCAGCCGGTGTCGCTGATCTATGACGAAGTCGTCCAGGAGAGCCCGCTGTTGAAAGGCTTCCCGGTCTTCGATCTCGACCGCATCGAAATGCTTCGCGGCCCTCAGGGCACGCTGTTCGGTCGCAACACGCCGGCGGGCGTGATCAAGTTTGAATCGGTGAAGCCAAGCCAGGAGACCAGTGGCTACGCCAAGATCGGTTACGGCAGCTACGGCTCCACCAATTTCGAAG
The DNA here is from genome assembly GCA_038205505.1 of Lysobacterales bacterium. GTDB lineage: Bacteria > Pseudomonadota > Gammaproteobacteria > Xanthomonadales > Rhodanobacteraceae > Dokdonella. The sequence goes on from JBBRBU010000068.1 coordinate 8,960, forward strand.
GTGCCATCGGCGGCGCGCTCAGCCCGAACTGGTCGGCACGCGTTTCGGGCATCTACCAGCATCGCGACAACTGGGTCGACAACACCTTCACGGGCGAGAAGAACTCACTGGAGGGCTTCGACGAATCGGCGGTCCGCGCCCAGTTCCTGTACGACCCGGGCGCGAACTTCGACGCTCTGTTCAACGTGCACGCTCGCACCCTCGATGGCTCCGCACGCCTGTTCCGCGCCAACATCATCAAACCCGGCACGAATGATTTCGTCGACGACTTCCGTCGCGACGAGATCGCCATTGACGGCATCAACTTCTCCGAACTCGACACGCATGGCGCGAGTGCGCGCCTGCACTGGGATTTCGGCAACCTAAGCCTGTTTTCGGTGACCGGCTACGAAAGTGCGGAGTCGCTCAACCATGGCGACATCGACGGCGGCTTTGGTGCGGTGTTTGCACCGCCTTCGGGCCCGGGCTTCATCCCGTTCCCGTCGGAGACCGCCGACGGCCTGCCCGATCACAGCCAGTGGTCACAGGAACTCCGCCTCGCCTCGAATGACTGGGGCCGGTTCGACTGGCAGTCCGGCATTTATCTGTACCGCGAGAAGATCACGATCGACAGTTTCAGCTACAACACGCTGGCCGGTGGCGTCGAGGACGGCTACGCGCAACAGAAGCAGGACAACAAAGCCTGGGCTGCGTTCGTGTCCGGCGACTACGACATCACCGATCAATGGACCGTCAAGGGCGGCTTGCGCTACACCAAGGACAAGAAGGACTTCGTTGCGTTCCGCACGGTCTCCCCGTTTGGTGCGGGCGCACTCGGCCCGGTGACCGCGAATCCGAGTGCGAGCGACGTCAGTGGCGATGCCAGCATCAACTACGCGGTCAACGAACAGGTCAACATGTACGCGCGCTTCGCCAAAGGATTCCGCGCGCCGAGCATCCAGGGCCGTCTCGTCTTCGGTGACACGATCTCGGTCGCCGATTCGGAAAAAGTCTACTCTTGGGAGGCCGGCGTCAAGGCCGACCTGTTTGATCGGCGTGCGCGGCTGGGCTTTTCGGTATTCAACTACACGGTCAAGGACCAGCAGCTCACCGCTGTCGGCGGAACCGCGAATTTCAACCAGTTGGTCAACGCCGACAAATCGATCGGCAGCGGATTCGAGCTCGATCTGGAAGCCTATCTGACCGAGCACCTGCTGGTAACGGTCGGCGGCAGTTACAACAAGACTGAGATCAAGGATCCGAACCTCTTCATCGCACCGTGCGGTGGCGGCTGCACCGTGCTCGATCCGGCCGGACCGACGGCGGGTCTTGTGTCGATCAATGGCAACTCGCTGCCGCAGGCACCACGCTGGATCGGCAATGTCACGGCGCGCTACAGCGTGCCCGTGGGTGACGGCGAATTTTTCGTCTTCACCGACTGGGCCTACCGCAGCAAGGTCAACTTCTTCCTCTACGAGTCGACCGAGTTCACCGGCAAGCCGCTGCTCGAGGGCGGGCTGCGCATCGGTTACCTGTGGCAGGACGGTCGCTACGAAGCGGCGCTCTACGGTCGCAACATCACCGATCGCAAGGCCATCGTCGGCGGCATCGATTTCAACAACCTGACCGGTTTCATCAACGAGCCGCGCATCATCGGCGCCGAGTTCACGGCGCGTTACTGAGCGCGCTGTCGAACGATTGAGGTCGACTTGCACACAAGATCACCTTCCCGCCCCAAAGCCGGAAGGTGATTGCATCCACGAGGTTGCGAATGAATCCTGACTGGCGCCCCCGCTGGCTGAGTGGCGGCGATGTGAATGGCTTCTTTGGCCTCGTCGTCGACAACCTGTCGATCCTCGCCTTCATCGCCACCGCCCTGATCGGCATCTTCGGATTTCCGGCCGAAATCGTCTTCACCCGCATGTTTCCGGGTACCGCATTCGGTGTGCTGGTCGGCAACCTGATCTACGCGCGAATGGCGATCACGCTGGCCCGTCGTGAAGGTCGCGATACGGTCACTGCGATGCCGCTCGGACTCGATGCGCCAACCAGCATCGGCATGGCCCTGCTCGTGCTCGGACCGGCCTTTCTGAGCTACCAGCAAGCCGGATTCGACCGCGACACTGCGGCGACGATGACCTGGCAGCTCGGCATGGCCTCGCTGGTCGTGATGGGCTTGCTCAAGGTCGTGTTGTCATTTTTCGGATCATGGGTGCAACGCCATGTCCCGCGCGCCGGCCTGCTCGGTTCGATCGCCGGCATCGCCCTGATGCTGATCGGCTTTCTGCCGCTGGTCGAAATTCTGCGCGTTCCATTGGTCGGCTTCGCCGGACTCGGCATCGTGCTCTATGCCTTGATCGGCAAGGGCCGCCTGCCGTTCGGTGTTCCGGGCGTTCTCGCCGCCTTTGTCGTCGGCGCCGTGCTTTATTTCGGCCTCGGACCGACCGGCTTGCTCGGCAGCGGTTACCACGCGCCATCCGCATGGCAGTTCCGCTTTGCCCTGCCGTGGCCGTCCCTGGGATTCATCGAAGGTCTGCCACTGACCGTCCCCTATCTGCCGCTGCTGCTTCCATTCGGACTGCTCATGATTGTCGGCGGCATCAACGTTACCGAGAGTGCGCGCGCGGCCGGCGACGATTACTCGACGCGCAACATCCTGCTCGCCGAATCATTCTCGACCCTGATCGCCGGATTCTGCGGCGGTGTCGCGCAGACCACGCCGTACATCGGCCAGCCGGCCTACAAGGCGATGGGTGCACGCATCAGTTATGTGTTGATGACGGGAATCTTCATCGGCCTCGGCGGCGTGTTCGGCTATCTTTCGAACTTCGTCGAGACATTGCCGTTTGCCGTTCTCGCACCGATCCTCGTGTTCGTCGCCATCAGCATCATGACCCAGGCCTTCGAAGCCACACCGACGCGCTACGCCGCGGCGGTCGTCTTCGCGTTTTTCCCGGCTATCGCGCGCCTGGTCGCAATCAAGCTCGGTGATCCTTCGATCGTCGATCCGGCTCGTTTCGAAACCCTGTTCAATGAAAACGCCCGAGGCATTTCCGAAATCGCCACGATTGTCGTGCTCGGCAACGGCTTCATCATCACCTCGATGATCTGGGCCAGTTTTGTCGTTGCCCTGATCGACAGACGTCTGCGCCATGCTGCTGCGATCCTCATGATCGGCGCTGGCCTGACTCTGTTCGGCATCATCCATTCGGTGCTGCCCTCGGGTGGCATCTATCTGCCCTGGAACCTGCCCGAATTGTCACGCGGAATCGCACTGCAGTTCAGTGCAGCCTATGCGCTGCTCGCCGTCCTCATGCTCGCACTGTCCATGCAGCGCATACAGGCAGACATCGCCACCGACTGATCGCCGGAATCGACGATCGGCGAACGCTGTCTGTCCAGGCCTACGCTGGCATGTCAGCTGCAGGATCAGAAAACAGATCCCTCGTCGGTGAGCGTCGCGGCGCATTGCGGTCAATCAGCCTGGGAGGCTGGGGCCGTTGAGCGGGGGATGGCTTGTACGAGCGAGTTCCGAAAGACAGTGCGGGCGGCGCAATGACAGCGCCGCCCGCGTCTCATTCTGCGCCGGCGCTGCCGGACGCAACCTGATCAAGTTTCAGCGCAGATTTGTCCTTTCACCATCGTCGTCTGAATCGCCTGAGTCGTCTGAATCGGCTGAGTCGTCCGCTTCGTCCGCTTCCTCCGCCGAACTATCACTTTCGTCCTCACCTTCGTCGGCTGCCTCTTCGCTTGCTTCGGCGGCCGCTTCGTCGGCTTCAGCTGCCTCTTCGCTCGCCTCGGCGGCGGCTTCGTCGGCTTCAGCTGCCTCTTCGCTCGCCTCGGCGGCGGCTTCGTCGGCTTCAGCTGCCTCCTCGCTCGCCTCGGCGGCCGCTTCGTCGGCTTCAGCTGCCTCTTCGCTCGCCTCGGCGGCCGCTTCGTCGGCTTCGGCTGCCTCTTCGTTTGCCTTGGCCTCCTCTTCACTAGCCGTGGTCGCTTCCTCGTTGGCCTCGGCAGCATCCTCGTCAGCCTTGGCCTCAGCCTCACTGGCCTTGGCCGCATCCTCGTGTGCTTCGGCTGCCTCTTCGTGAGCCTTCGCAGCATCGTCGTGGGTCACGTCGCTGCTCGTCTCGGTCGTCGTTTCCGTGGTGGTTTCAGTCGAGGTTTCAGTGATGCTTTCCGTGGTCTCTTCGTAGTACTCGATTTCCACGGTTTCATTGACGAATTCCTGACTCTCGAAATACGAGTCGTACTCCCAGACTTCCTCATACGCGGTTTCATAGGTGTAAACGTCGTAGCTCACATCTTCATAAATGGTGACGTACACGTCCACGCTGGGCACGGTGTATCTGCCATCGCTGAAATCCCAGTACCCGAAGAAGTAGAGGGCGTCGCCAGCCCAGCTCGAGAGGCGACCGAGGTCGTAGACAATTCCGGTCCAGGGGTCAGCGGTGTAGACGTTGCCCCGAGCATCAATCGTGTAAGGCCAGCCGCTGCTGGGATCGAGGAACCAGATTTGCTGGTTTGACCCGACCGAGAATACCGAGTGCGATTTCGGATCGGTCTTCCATTTCGTCGATTTGTTGAACGTGATAGCCGTGGACGATTTGGCCCCTCTGGGCGGAGCCTTGGCGCGGACAGACTTGACCGGCTTCACGACCTTCTTCGCCATTTCCTTCTTTGCCGGCTTGGCGGCCTCCGCTGTACTGACCGCGACCATCCCTCCAAGTCCGATCAGCAACGCAACGCTCAATACGCAACGCCCAATTGCGAGACGCATGTTCTCCCCCCCCCAAAAGACCGCGGAATGCGGCTGGCAGATTAGGCGCTTTCCGCACGGCAAAGAGAAGTGGCGAATAAGGGACAACCGGCCGCGGCGGCAAACCATTTTGACTGCCGTGCCTTTGGGTAGAACCGGCCCCTCCCAACCAGCCAGGAAGAGGAGGAGTCCGGGCCTTTGTTCATGAATCAGCGTCCTCGTTGATCGCTCAAGATCAAACTCGAGGCTATTGCTCTACTTCATTTCCGCGTTCGCTCATCGCCTTGGAGAACCTGGCGACGGTGCCGGGAATCAGTGGCCGATACAGGTAACGCAAAAACCAGCCAGGCGCCCCAAGTCCTCGTTCCTCGAGTGCAACACGGGCACGTGGATGATCCATGAAACTGAACCCGGAAGCGCGGTAACCCTCTTCTTCGTTCCTGAACTCAATTCGCGACAGATGCTTCACCGATTTGTAGCCATAGTGAGCGGGCGCGATCAGACGTACTGGCGCACCATGCTCGACGGTCAGCGGTTTTCCATCGAGCCGATCGGCGAGCAGGACCTCCGGGGCGAGGAGGTCGCTCAGGAGCATGCCGGTGCGTGCGCCATCCTGGCCGCGAAAAGCAACAATCGACGCCTGTGGATGTGGACATGCTTTTGGCACGATCACGTTTTCGTAGAAATCCAGAAAGCGCACGCCACTCCAGCGCAACGATCGACGGCTCCAGGTTGTCACGCAGTGAAAGTCGCTGACTTGTTCAACCCGCGGCAAGTCACGCAGGGCGTCCGCGAGGCGGAGTTCGTGATCGACCTTGCCGATTACCTCTAGCTCAAAGCTCGCCGTCTCCTTGGGAAAGCGGTACGCAAACTGGGTGAGACCGAACCGCGGGAAGTTCGCTCTTTCTCGTTGTCCGGGGGGAAGCGGATGATTCATTTGCATCCTTGTCTGCTGCGTGACGTTTGATTTCAGCCGTGGCCGAAGGCAATTCGCTGGAATGGTTGGTCAGGCATCGGCGCGGTCTGTGAATCCCGTTTTGCCTCTGAAATCCGCGAGCATTCTGGGGCACAAAAACGCAATCACCAGCAATGCAGCAACAATGACAATTGAGCACCCTCTTGCTCCATGTCCGAGTTGATAGGCAGTGCGGACGCCAGAGACACCATTCTCGCGCTATCTCAATATCAATGCCGCGATGGCTGGTGTCAGCGCCGCTCCGATGTCAGTACTCGGAATGTTGTCGGGGAGCCAATTATGGATGATGAAAGTGCTCGGTATCCAGAACGGCGCGCTCAACGGAAACACAAGCACAAAGAAGGTCGCAGGATGGCGTGGACCGGCGCTGTCGGCATTCATCAACGAAACTGTGCTCCGGAATTATCTACGGCAAACCGGCAAGTGCTGATCAAGACCTGGCGTTTGAGCTGGGCGAAGAGTCAGCCCTGCCCATTGTCAGAAAGCGCCTTCGCGCCTTGGAGGCGCCCGAGGATGCAAGGCATGAGCGCGAACAGCAACAGCACGAAGAGGTAGGCAGAGCCTGACACGGTGTCGCGGCTCGCGATGTACTGCCCTACGGAAACATCCTGAAGCGCAGCAGCCAGGAGCAACTCGGCAAGTACGGACATGGCCAGTGCCGCGAACCCGACAATCAGCCGAACCGAAGCGCTGGGAGAAAGGCTGAACCACCGAACTACAAAGCGAGCTGCCAGGACGACGACGACAACCATGAAGGGCATTTCCAGAAGCTCGGCATACCGCTCCCCGATTCGAGGAACGAGAAACGGGACGCGAAGGGTTCCCAGGACGAAGCCTGCGCCCAGCACGAGGGCGAAATACGCGAAAGCAGCCTTGAAGCTATTCATTGGCGTTGGGTCGGTAGAACTCATGTTGCCGGGCAGGCCTGTCGCTCGATACATTGGAAGCAAGATCGGAGCGATTTCTTCCACCGGATTGAATGATCAGGCTGCGCCGGGCTGGCCGAGCCATTTGAATAGCGTGTATAGCATGCCGGCTACGAACAAGGTGCCAAAAATGGTTTTGTTGTACCTGGCCAGCCAGCTCGGGAGGTAGATATCAAAATTGGGCGCGCGATCGTCGGTGTAGCGCGCCGCGATCCCGGTCAAAGGCCAACGCCACCCATTGAGAGCGAGAACGAGGGTTTCAATCGAGACAACGACAATGAGAGAGCTCGCAACACTGAAGTATGAAATATAGGCAGAGATCGGGATCGCGATGACGCAACTGGCGAGGATGGCCCATATCAGAGTGTGGGCAATCTTTACCGTTCGAATGGCCTCTTTTGTTGTCACTCATCCCTCACCGGAATCAAGCGGCTCAACGCCCCGCTTCAGCGGCGGCGCAAAACCATGTGCTGCAAGCAGTTGTCAGCGTCGAAAGGTTCCACACCAACTCACCGTTTCGCCTGGCGATCGCGATACCACGAGACCGTCTGCTCGATGCCACTCGGAATCGGGGTCGCCGAAAGTTTGAACTCGCGCTCGAACCGAGTCGAAGCAACAACAAACGACTCGGTAAACTCGTACATCATCTCGACGCTCGCGCGCGCTGCGGGTATGAACAACCCCGCCAGGCGCATCATGAGTGGTGAGATCACGGTGGCTCGATTCGCTGTGCCAAGAACTCGACACGCCTCTTCAACCATCTCGCCCTGGGTCCTGGCTGGAGCGTGTGGCGCAATCCAGATCTGCCCAAGGGCTGTGTCGTTCGTACCAAGCAGCGCCGCTGCGCGCCCGACGTCCTCGATATAGGCGAACGAGTGCGGCAAACGGGCCGAGCCAACGATCTGCGCCTTCTTTCCCGCAACCAGGTTGCCGAAGACCATTTCACCAAGAGTCGATTCAACCACGCCGGGCCCGTAGTAGGCGCTGGAACGCAGCGCAACGACGCGCACCTCGCCGCGCGAATGGGTCGCCATCACCTCCTCGGCCATGCGTTGGCGCAGCGCCCCTTTCTTCGACAACGGTGCGATTGCCGAGTCCTCGGTGATCGGCTCCGAGGAGTCGTACATGTACAGGTTTTCGATCGACACGAATCTGGCGTTCTCGACTTTGGCTGCGCCCAGTACGGCGGCCTGCAGTCCCGGGAAGAGTCCGTCCCAGAGATGATATGGCGGATTGAGCGCCTGATAGACGACGCTGGCGCCCTTGGCGGCTTCACGTGCCTGCGACGGATCAGACGCGTCCGCCTTTACCACCTCGACGTCTGCGGGCATGAGGTCAGGTCGCGCACCGCTGCGATTCACGGCGCGTACTCGCTTGCCGTCGTTGCACAGAGCGCGAGCGGTCCAGCAGCCGACCGGTCCGGTTCCGAAGATCACATGAAGCTCCGTCGCCATCATTCAACACTCCCTAACTATTGTTGTTTCGAGGCTAACAAGTGCGTTCCGATGCAGCTGGCACTCAATGCGGACCAGGCTTCCCCTGCAGCACATTCTCATGTGCGTGCCTAATACATTGGATTGCCATTCCTTGTTTCACCAGGCACTTGCTGTATTGAATCCCAGTGCTCAACAATCTTTCCCTCGTCATCGAATCGGAAAAAATCCATGGTGACGTACTCATCACCTCCGGGCCAGGTCTGATGTGTATGAAGAGCAACCAGGTCTCCCTCAGCTATGGCTCGAAGAAACTCGATCTCCTTGTCGGGATATTGAGCAGCCATTTCCGCAAAGTAATCAATGAACGGCTGCTTGCCGTCGCCAACGAGTGGGTTGTGTTGGATGTACTCGGCTCCGACGTATAGCTCGACGGCCTTCTCGGGATTGCCAGCATAGGCCATGCGATAGAAGGAGATAGCGTGTCTCTTGTTCTCTTCGATGTCATTGGGCATGTCGACCTCCGATGAAATTGATTGGGGTGCTTGGGCACCTGACGTTTGACATGACTGACGGGCAACAAGCGCTGCGTTTTTACTATCCGGTTGATAGAAGGATTAGGCAACCGCGAAGTACCGATCGCAACTAGAGAACGCATTGCAGTCAGACACTGGGATACCGACTCAGCCTGCGCGGCCTCCAGATGAGTACGACCCATGCGGCCGTAGCGGCGAGAAGAAGCCCGGCGATCTTTGGATCGTAGTGCGATCCCTGGTTCGGAAACAGCTGCCGACTGACGTTGGCCCAGGTATGAAACAGTGCCGCACCGAAGACACTTCTTCCGGTGTTGTTGTACAACCCGGTGTGCCTCGCCGTAAGTGAGCAACGCTGCGGCAAGACACGGGCAAATGAACATGAGTGCACTAACCGCCACGCCTGGTAGCAGTTGCCGACTACTTGCTTCGCCGAGCAGCCAGAACGGAACAGACAACGCGAAGACCAGCGGAAAGAAAAGCGGCAGCGAACGCCTGGTTGTCGGCATGCGGAATATGCGTACTGGGTGCCCAACGATTGACTTGAACGACCTGCCGCCGGCAGGCCCGTTTCAAGGAAGGGTTTGCCGTCAGCTTCACGGTGACGCACCCTTTCCTTCGTGGCCGGCTTTTGACCGAGCGACAAGCACAACGCATGCAACACCCGCAGCAAGAAGACCAAGGTCTTGTGGAACGCCGAGAACAAACGCAGCCTGCCCGCCTACAAGCGACCAAAGGATGGGCACTACGAATGGGCTGCGGGGGTAAGGCGTGGCCGTGAACGCGAGGATGCCAACGGTAAATATGGTGGTGGGACATGGAAGGCCAAACGTCGGCAGGTTCGGGTACCGGTGCCCGGCGAGGACAGACCATGCCGGGTAAATGATGAGAGCAAAGACAAGCAGCAATACACCCACCGCCGTGCGTGCGTCACAAGCCAACGCGAACTCAAGCCTTCGATGGATGACGCCCTGCCAGAGAAAGATGAGTGAGCCAGCTACCGAGAGAGCGGCAAAACCATAGGCCAAGGGACTAATCGCCGTGAAAAACGCGAGGTGGTAAGCGACGCCAAGCCAGGCCCAAAGCAAAGCGAGGATGCTGGATACGCCCACGCCAGACCAACGACGAGGGACGGCGACCATGACGATTGCAGCCAGCGCGAGCACAATCAGGAAGACCTGGACTGGCCACAGCGTCGTGTTGTAGTCGCGAAACACGCCGTAGAACTGTTCGACGGTGAATGGAATCTGCACGGCTGTTCCTGATCGCTAGCGGTTGACATGAGCGGCGGCCAGACAGCGAAGGTGGCTGGACGACATCCGCTCAATGGAGCGGTCTGGTTTCACAGCCACCGACGCACCCTTGCCGTGTATGACGCGTACTCCGTACCAAACAACTTCGAGAGTGCGCGCTCTTCCGGTGCGATTTGAATCCGGGTGATATAGAGCACGAAGGCGACAGGCCCGAGCAGCGCCCAGGCCGAAGACAAAAAAACCGCCCAGGCGATGAGAACGAGCGAGAGACCCACATACATGGGATTCCGCGTGACCCGGTAGATGCCCGATACGACCAGGGATGAAGCTGCTTCTGGCGTGGTGGGATTGACCGTTGTGTGTGCGCGACGAAACGACAGGATGCCGCCAGCGCTGAAGACCAGCGCCAAGATGACGATTGTCAGACAGGCAGCCCAGCGAATACCTGCAGGCATTGCCACCTGCGGTGCGAGCAACGAAATACCCCACATGGCGATCCCGACAGCAACGGCTACGGCAGGAGGCGGAATCTTTGCTTCGAGGAACATCACGCGCAGCCTTCGTGGGAACTGACACCATAGTAATGCCGTGTGCGTCGGAGCGTCGCCAAACTGACTGGTTCCGCGCCCGGCGCTCGCGAGTGCCAACTGCCTGGCGTTTGCTGGGGGTGCATGACCGCCCCCTTCATCGCCCTGTCAGGCACGAGGGTGGCGCACCACCTCGAATGATTCTTCGGCTGCTGGTGGTACGAAGCAAGTCGAGAGTAAATCAAACGTTGCCTCATCCTGGAGTGGATCACGGTGACCGAGAAGATTTCGCTCTTTCAGCTGCCTTTTACAGGTTTCGTCTGGCGCATCGACGAAGTGCAGCTCGTGAGCCGCTGCCGAAGCGTGGA
>JBBRBU010000069.1:0-19546 GCA_038205505.1 Lysobacterales bacterium
CGATGTCGAATGGAGCGGCAGCGTTGCCGAAGACGGCCGCTATTCGCTACGCATGCGGGTCGTGGTGCCCGCAACCAGCCTGTGTCCGTGCTCCAAGCAGATATCCGCTTACGGCGCACACAACCAGCGCTCGCACATCAGTATTGAAGCCGACATCTGCGGATCGATGTCGATGGAAGAACTGATCGCGATCGCCGAAGCCAGCGCGTCCTGCGAAGTCTACGGCCTGCTCAAGCGCGCCGATGAAAAGTTCGTCACCGAACGCGCTTACGACAATCCGAAGTTTGTCGAAGACCTGGTCCGCGATGTTGCCCACGCGCTCGATCAGGATCCGCGCGTCGATGGCTATGTGGTCGAAGCGGAAAATTTCGAGTCGATCCACAACCATTCTGCTTTTGCGCGCATCGATCGCAGCGCGCCTGCCGCATCCGTCAGTCCGCCTGCCGGGCGATTGCGGGCGACGGCAGCACGACCCGGCCTGAGCGGGGTGGCGTCATGAGTGCGCAGCGAAGCTCTCTGCTCAAACGCGAAACGGTCGCCGAAGGAACGGTCGCCTTTGAATTGCGCAAACCCGAGGGATTCGTGTTCAAGCCGGGCCAGGCGATCGATCTGATCCTCGAGGATCCTGCGCTTGGTGAAGATTCCAGACGACATGCGTTTTCGATCGTCAGCGCCCCGAATGAAACCACACTGACGGTAGCGACGCGCATGCGCGACAGCGCGTTCAAGCGCGTCCTCGGCCGACTTGAGGCGGGAGCAATTGTCTCGATCGACGGCCCGTTCGGCTCGATGACCTTGCACAACAAGGCTTCGCGTGCGGCTTGCCTGATTGCCGGCGGCATTGGCATCACTCCTTTCATGAGCATGTTGCGGGACGCTTTCGCGTCCAATTCCGCGCATCGGCTGATGCTGATCTATTCGAATCGACGCCCAGAAGACAGCGCATTCCTGACGGAATTGCAGGGCCATGCACAACACAACGATCGATTTCAGCTTGTTCCGATCATGTCCGACATGGACAAATCCGCCAGCCGCTGGAGCGGAGAAACCGGGCGCATCGATGCAGCATTGCTGACCCGCGTGACTGCAGGTCTGGCCGCACCGATCTTCTATGTGGCCGGACCGCCAGCCCTCGTTGCAGGCGTGCGTGCCGCGCTGACATCTGCCGAAATCGATGACGACGATATCCGCAGCGAAGATTTTTTCGGCTACTGAAAAATCCGGTGAGTCCGGGGCATAGAGCCCGACCGGAACGACCCGAGAATCCCTTGAGCGAGCTTGCCTGGGTTCCGGCAAAGGCTACCGGTTTCTCGAAAACTGAATGTGTTGATGACCGGGCGCCATGTCGCCCGCGGACTGGCACATTCCAACGAGGAGGTGGATCCCATGAAAATGTTCAGTTGCAAATTCCATTCATTGCATCTTTTGATGCTGATTGCAGGCGGCCTTGGCCTGGCAGGTTGCGGGGGCAGTCACAGCAACACCCAGAGCAAGGCTGAGGTAGTCGCGGTTTCACCCATCAATGGCGCACAACAAGTCTTGAATACGGTCGACGTCAGTGCGGATTTCGATCGCGCGATGAATCCATCCAGTCTGACAACGGCAAACTTCACAGTCGCCTGCCCTGGCGGCACGCCGGTGGCGGGCACAGTCAACTACGTTGCCGCGCAACAGCGGGTAATATTCAAACCGGATGAATTGCTTCCCGCCGACACCCGATGCGCAGTCGATATTGGTGCGGGTGTGACCGATGCACAGGGCGTCCCATTGTCGAAAATCGTGCAATGGAGTTTTTCCACGGTGCTCGATGTCGCCTTCATCGAATCGGGCAAGCAGATATTCCGTTTTGATACCTTCGGCGACGAGACCCAATGGACCGATACGCTGCGCATGCACGAAGTCATCAGCAGCGCGGTCGATCCGATCACGGCGTTGTCGGTTGGTCTCAAGGTGGATGCCGAGGCATTGCCGGCAGCCGTGGTTGCCGGTATCCAGGATGGCAGCATCGACCTTCACAGCCCGGCTACCACGCTGGCTCTGATCAAGCTCAACGCCGTCATTGGCATCAAGGGCACGGTTGAGCCGGTGGATGGCCATGACACCCTGACGCGTGTCGGCATCACCTGCGCGCTGTGCCATTCAACGGTCGACAATTCGTTCGCGCCAGGCATTGGCAAGCGGCTGGATGGCTGGCCCAACCGCGATCTCAATCCCGGAGCGATCATCGCCCTGTCACCGGCGTTGACGGCAGAACAAAAGGCCGTCTACAACTCCTGGGGTCCGGGTATGTATGACCCGCGCTACAACATCGATGGACTCAACGGCCCGCAAGTCATTTCGCCTGCCTACGGCTTGAATGGAATCCACAGCACGACGGCAACCGGCGATGGCAAGAACCTCGCCTATTGGAACCGCTACGTTGGCGTCACCCAGATGGGCGGGCATGGCAGCTTCTACGAGCCGCGCACGGGTGTCAGCGTCACCAATGGCAGCGACGATCTGATCTCCGCCAAGCTGCCGGCATTGCAGGCCTACCAATTGACCATCGACGCACCGCTACCGCCAGCCGGCAGCTTCGATGTGGCTGCTGCAGCGCGTGGCGAGGCCGTGTTCAAAGGTGCGGGTCAGTGCGCTGTCTGTCACAGCGGCCCAGAATTCACCGATGCCAATATCCGTCTGCATCAGTCCAATGAAGTGGTCAGCGAACCCGAGGCCCCGGGTGTACCGAGTTACGCCTCGCGTACTGCCACCCACCAATACCGGACTGCGCCTTTGAAAGGCATCTGGCAGCACCCGCCGTACTTTCACAACGGCAGTGCTGAGACACTCGAAGATGTGGTTGCTCTCTATGACACGCGCAAGGGTCTCGGCCTGTCTGCCCAGAACAAGGCCGATCTCGTTGAGTATCTGAAGTCGCTTTGACCGTGTCTCGATGCGTACTTGCTCCCGGTGGCGATGGCGACCGGGAGCCGACAAGTCGAGTTAAGCGCAAACCCCAGGACGCGGTAACGCTTGAAACCTCATGCCTTTCGCCAAACCAACCAGGCCGACAACAGAATAGCGAGCAGCAGCGTGCCGATCTGGAACACGCCCATGCTCGCCCAGGCGACATCGGTGGCAAGCGCGGGGCCGATCTTCAGGAGGGTTGAGCGCATCGATTCGCCGACAAACGAGGCGACCTGAGCGGCGGCGAGCAGGTAGCTCGCATAGGCGCTTGCGACAGCGGTACTGATGGCGGCAATCAATGCACCACTTGCCGATCGGCCGAAGCCCTGGCGACGCAGGGTAAACGCGATCAGTGCGGCGACGATCAGGGCGACGCCGATCAGATTCACGTGCAGGTACATTTGCAGGACGCACCAGACCGCACCGGCGGCGAGAGCAACCATCAAGGCCGTGGCGATACCGATGATGTAGGTAGAGAGCGACTTGCGCTTATGCTCAGCAGACATCGGGGGGTGGGTCCGTCGGACCCATCAAATGGTCGATCATCAGAGGTGGTGGTTCGATGCGAGGAAAGCGGATTCTACCGGCCGCTCCTGATCTTGGTAACCGTCATTTGTCATCGCCAAGGGTTTCAGGCGTACAGCCGACGCACCGAGGGCGGTATCGCGACGCCGGCGCCGGCGTCCTCGGCGGCAATCGGATCTGCATATCGCTGAAAAATCGGTACAACGCCTGACCAGATCGGAAGCTCGCGGTCGGCCGGATCATCCTTTGGGCCGCCATCACGGATTTTCGCGCTGGCCTCCTCGATCGTGAATCGCAGCAACGAGGTCGCATTGATTTCGTTGCGATCGGCTGCCCGCGATTCTTCGGCGCGACCGGGAATCAGTGCATCGACGAAGCGCGCGAAGATCGCCGATTTCTCGGCTGGATCCACAATGGTCATGGCCTTGCCGAAAGCAACGACCGAGCGATAGTTCATCGAATGGTGGAAGTGCGAACGCGCAAGCACGAGGCCATCTACAAGGGTCACGCAAAGACAGGTGTCTATGCCGCTGCCGACCGCCTTCAACAAGCGACTGGCGATCGATCCATGCAGATAAAGGCAATTACCTTCCCGCGCGTACAGCATCGGGATGACAAACGGCTGGCCATCGGGATCCGCAAACGACACATGCGCAATCCAGCTCGCATCCAGAATCGCGTGGATGGTTGCATGATCGTAACGGCCGCGCTGGGCAACGCGCTTGACCTGTTTGCGTGAAGGCTTGGACATGGTGAATTCCTCGATGATGCGGGCTTGACGCGGCGAGCATGACAGCGGAGATTGGTTCCTTCGAGTACCGCCACCACTCAATTCACTAGAACCAATCATGTATATCGATCTGGATGGACACGGCCCGCGCTATGCGCAGTTGATCCGTGCGCTCAAGGCGGCGATTCTCGAATCGCGCCTCACTGCAGGCTCGCGTGTGCCGGCCAGCCGCAGCCTGGCCAACGAACTGGGCATCTCGCGCAACACGGTGATTGCCGCCTACGAACAACTGCAGGCAGAAGGATTCCTGCTGGGCCGGGTCGGATCGGGCAGCTATGTCGCCGATATCGGCAATCGACCGGTGTCACTGCGACAACCATCCAGCGATGCGCTGGTCGCGCCACTTTCCGCTTTCGCGCAGCGCGCGCTGACGGTGAGCGACGGCGCCTTGATCCCGGGTCGGCAACACAGCGATCTGCGCTACAACCTGCAATACGGATTGCCGTTGACCAACCCCGCGCTGATCAGCGCCTGGCGACGCGAAGTCAACCGTGCCAGCGAGCGCGTCGAACTCGACTATCCCGATGCGCAAGGGCTGCTCGCGCTGCGCGAACAGATCTGCGACTACCTTTCGCGGCGCCGCGGAGTCACCGCATCTCCGGCCAACGTGCTGGTCATTTCGGGCACGCAACAGGCATTTGCACTCGCCTCGCGCGTGCTGCTCGATGAGGGCGACACGGTCGTGCTGGAGGATCCGCACTATCAAGGTGCGCGGCAAATCTTCTCGGCCTACGGCGCACGCGTGCGAGGCGTGCGCGTTGACGAGGAGGGACTCGTTCCCTCCGCCTTGCCGAATCGCGCGCGATTGGCCGTGGTCACACCTTCGCACCAATTCCCGACTGGCGCCCTGCTTCCGCTGGCGCGACGCGTCGAATTGATCGAGTGGGCGACGGCGAGACATGCATGGTTGATCGAGGATGACTACGATGGCGAGTTCCGCTTCGGTGGACGCCCCCTCGCAGCATTGAAATCCCTCGATCGCGACAGTCGCGTGATCTATATCGGCAGCTATTCGAAAACGCTGTTTCCGGCCTTGCGCCTCGGCTACATGGTTCTGCCCGAATCGCTCGGCGAAGCTTTCCGTGCGGCGAAATGGCTGGAGGATCGCGGCAGCAACACGCTGGAGCAGGCCGCGCTGGCCCACTTCATGAGCAGCGGTGGATTCGAGCGTCATCTGCGCCGCGCCTCACAGAGCCTGCGTGCGCGTCGGAGCGCGATGCTGGCAGGTTTGCGCAAACACACCGGCGGTGCCTTTGAAATCGTCGATTCGAACGCCGGCATGCACCTGACAGCGTGGTTGAAATCCGGCAGTCACGCCGACTGCGAGCGCCTCGCCGCGCATGCGCGTGATCGCGGGCTTGGCCTATACACAGTCGCGCCGTATTCGTTCCAGAGTTCCGCGCGTCCCGGTCTTCTGCTCGGCTACGCCGGATTGCCACCCGCCGACATTGAGGCGGCCACGAAACTACTCGGTCGATGTCTGCACGAAATCGGCCTGATACCTTGAGCTGCGGCGTATTGCCCCGAGATATCAGCGAGCAGCGACTGCAGGCCTCATAATGGTCGGCTCACGAGACAAGGATTCACGGGACTAGTGAAATGATGGGTGGCTACAGCTCAAGCTCGGAACCGGTGCGCTTCACGCGCGACTGCGCGGCCGTCATGGTGCCGCAGGGGGACAACGTCACCCTGCCCGCAGGCCAGGCCGGCTATATCACCCAGGCTCTCGGCGGCAGCTTCACCGTTTTTGTCGATGGCAACCTCTTCCGCATCGCCGGCAACGACGCCGATGCGCTCGGCAAGGAGCCGCCGATGCCTATCGAAGTGGCTGCCGATGCCGCCGATGAAGACATCGAGAAGCTGGTCTGGTCGCAATTGCGTACCTGTTTCGATCCCGAGATTCCAATCGACATCGTCGAACTTGGACTGGTCTACGACTGCGATCTCGAAAAAACCGAAGACGGCCAGCGCAAGGTCAATATACGCATGACGCTGACCGCACCCGGCTGCGGCATGGGAGAAATTCTTGTCGAGGATGTGCGCAGCAAGGTCGAGATGATCCCGACCATCAGCGAAGCCGATGTTGAACTCGTGTTTGACCCGCCGTGGAACCACAGCATGATGTCGGATGTCGCCAAGCTCGAGACCGGGATGCTCTAAGGCGCAAGCCTTGTGTTGAAGGACTTGTGTTGAAGGAGTGGTGGGCCGTGAGAGATTTGAACTCTCGACCAATGGATTAAAAGTCCACTGCTCTACCGCTGAGCTAACGGCCCCCTGCTTCAATCAAATACCGCTGTCGCGCAAAGCGCGACGATCACTCCCCCTCTCCTTCATGCCCCATGCGTACACCGGGAGAAGGTTCGGGGTGGGGTTCGGACCACGACGACAACTATCGCAGCCTTAAAACCATCACTTCGTTTCCGCGTCCAATGCAATGCAGCTGGCACTCGCGCGAACCGCCAAGTTTAACGACAAATTCGTTTCAACGATAGCGGGTCGGGTCAGGAATTCCTGCGCTCACGAATCCTTCGGTGCGCAATCGGCAGGCGTCGCAGTGTCCGCAGGCCCTGCCCTGCTCGTCGGCGGCATAGCAGGAAACGGTTTCGGAAAAGTCTATGCCGAGTCTGAGACCCTCACGCGCAATGTCCGCCTTGCTCATCTTCATCAGCGGCGCATGGACGCGGATTCCGGCACCTTCTACACCGGATCGGGTTGCGAGATTCGCCAATGCAGAGAACGATTCGATGAAGGCCGGGCGACAATCCGGGTAGCCTGAATAGTCGACTGCGTTGACCCCACAGAAGATGTCATCGGCTCCGAGTACCTCGGCCCATCCGAGCGCAATCGACAGCATGATCGTGTTGCGCGCCGGCACATACGTGACCGGGATACCGTCGCCGCCCTGCTCCGGGACGTCGATGTCCGCAGTCAATGCAGAACCGCCGATAGAGCGCAGATCAACGCTGACGGTCTTGTGGATGATGGCGCCCTGAATTTTGGCGAGCTGCGCTGCAGCCACCAATTCGGATGAATGGCGCTGACCATAGGCGACGCTCAGCGCGTAGCAGGCAAATCCACGCTCTCGCGCGATCGCCAGAGTAACCGCTGAATCCATGCCGCCGGATACCAGCACCACTGCCGCCTTGTTCGATTCTTTGCTCATGGTTTCCTCATCGATTCATTGCGAACGTGCTGCCTCGCATGAACCAGGCGTGGCGCCGAATCCGATTCCAACGCCAATCCTAACGTCCAGGCTGATCGCCCCAAAGCAACTTGTGCAATTGTAGCTGGAAGCGTACCGGCAGTCGATCCTCGATGATCCAGTCGGCCAGGTCTTTCGGCGAGAGCATTCCCTGGACCGGTGAAAGCAGCACCGGGCAACGAGAGGTCAGATCATGCTCGTTGATACGTGCGACGGCCCAGTCATAGTCGTGTCGATCCGCAAGGACGATCTTGACCTGGTCATGCGGCAGCAAGTGGTCGATATTGCTCCAAAGATTGCGCGCCACTTCGCCTGAACCGGGCGCCTTGAGGTCCACGACCCGGCGTACGCGCGGATCGACCTCGGAAATGTCGAGCGCGCCCGAGGTCTCAAGGGATACTTCGTAGCCGACCTCACAGAGCACTTCAAGCAGCTCAAGACATCGTTTCTGCGCGAGCGGTTCACCGCCAGTCACGCAAACATGATGCGCGGAATAGCCGGCGACCGTCGCCGCGATATCGTCGATGTCGTGCCACTCCCCGCCATGGAACGAGTACGCGGTATCGCACCACACGCAACGCAGAGGACATCCGGTCAGGCGCACGAATACGGTCGGCCAGCCTACGCTGTCCGATTCGCCTTGCAGCGAAAGGAAGATCTCGGTCAGACGAAGACGCCGGCTTGAGGCCGGCGTCGATGGGAGATCCTGACTCTGCACGGGTGAATCCACTGACGGCATGGCAACCCCTGGATCAGCGACGATTTTCGAGCTGAAGGGCGCGCAGGCGGCCTTGGGCAAGCCTGGCCACAGTGGTGTTCGGATAGGTGGAAATAACATTGTTCAGTGTGCTTTCCGCGGCATCCCATTGCTTGAGCTCGTACTGGCAATAGCCTGTCTTGAGCAGGGCATCCGGTGCCTTCTGGTTTTGCGGAAAGCGCGTGAGCAAAGTGTTGAAGGTATCCAGTGCCACCCGGAAGTTCTGGGTGACGTAGTACGACTCGCCCAACCAGTAATACGCGTTCCCGGTCAGATCCGTGTTCGGATATTGGTCGATAAACGACTGGAAGCGACGTGCGGATTCCGAATATCGCCCGTCCTTGAGTGCCGAGAACGCCTCATCGTAGCTGCGCTTTTCGGCCTCCGGATCCGAGGCAATCGCCGAATCGCCCAACGGAGCCACCGCCGGATCGACACTCCTGCCGATTGCTGTCGCGTCCATCGGAGCCAATTGCGAGTCCGTCGGGGTCAAGTTTGAATCGGATTCCGTGCTCGACGGGTTTCCAAGTTCAATGTCCTGCAATCCCGGCTCGGGCTCACCAGCGGGCGCCGCCGACGAAGTACCGCCACGGTTGCCAGTTCCTTCCATTCGACCAATCCGCGAATCCAGGTCGATGTACTGATCCTTGGCCCGCTGTTGGCCTTGGCCAAGTTGATTCCGGAGCTCTTCGACCTGACCCTGCAATGCCTGCACCTGCGATTGCAGACCCTGAATCTGATTGACCAGATCAACGCTGCCCTTGCCGCTCGAATTCTGTTGTTCCAGGCGCTCGACGCGTTCAGAAAGACTCAATCGATCGGCATGTGCCGGTACAACAACGACAGCAGCGGTCATGAAGACCGCTGCTGCGATGATGGAACTTACGCGGGAATTGCGATGAAACATCAGTTCGCGCTGGTATAGACGATTTCGACGCGACGATTCTTCGACCATGCCGACTCGTCATGGCCGCGGTCGACCGGACGCTCTTCGCCGTAGCTGACGACGTTGAGCTGACCCATCGAGGCACCGGCCGAGCTCAAAGCGCTCTGCACGGCATTGCCACGGCGCTCGCCGAGGCCGAGGTTGTACTCACGGGTACCGCGCTCGTCCGCATTGCCTTCGAGGCTGACGCGAGCATTCGGGAACTGACGCAGGTATTCGGCGTGGCAGGAGATCTGCGCGCTGAATTCCGAGCGGATCTCGGTGCGATCCAGATCAAAGTAGACGACGCGCTGGCGCAGGCAGGAATCGGTATCGAGATCACCTACGCGGTACCGACCGTTTTCGTCGGTCGGGGTGGTCTGGGTAACCGGCGCTGGAGCTGGAGCCGGAGCGGGCTTGACGGCTTTCTTGGCGCAGGCTGCAACGCCGGCGACGAGCATGGCGGAAAAAAGAATTCGGGACGCATTGTTCATTGGTATTCCCCTACATCGGTTGTTTTTGGTTGCAGCAGTTTCGGTAAGGCAGTGGCTTTTCTTTTTTTGAAACGATTGAACATTGTTTCTGGCAACGACTAACGTTGACGGAACGGTCCCCATGCTGGCTCCCGCACATCTCCATCGGCGAGTACCAGTCGTTGACGCACCCGGCCGTCGGCTGAGACCGCATACAGCACGCCGCGCGGTCCTTCTGTCGCGGCGTAGATAAGCATGCTGCCATTGGGAGCGAAGCTGGGCGACTCATCCACATTGCCCGGCGAAATCTCGCTATAACTCCCCGTAGCACGGTCAAAAACCGTAATACGATACACGTTTCCAGCGCCCTGTGCCATTGCGATTTTCTTGCCATCGCAGCAGATCGAGGCTCGTGCATTGTACTGGCCCTGGAACGTCAAGCGGGAGGCGTTTCCACCTGAAACCGGAACTTCGTATAACTGAGGTTTACCTGAACGGTCCGAGGTGAAGACCAGACTGCGACCGTCCGGCATCCAGGCCGCTTCGACATCAATCGCGAAATGGTCGGTGATGCGGTTCGATTTGCGCGTGCCTAGATCCATGATGTAGATGTCAGGGCTGCCCGCATAGGAGAGGTTCATGGCCAGCTTGCTGCCATCCGGAGAGAACGCCGGGCCCCCATTGATGCCCTTCTGTGCCGACACCAGTTCGCGGGAACCAGTCGAAAGATCCTGCACGTAGATTGAAGAATTGCCGCGCTCGAACGAGACGTAGGCCAGCTTGCGGCCATCCGGCGCCCAAGCTGGCGACATGAGAGGTTCGCGCGAACGCACGACAACCTGCGGATTGAAACCGTCCGAGTCGGCAACCATGAGGGCGTACTGGGTGTTCTGGCCAAGCCCGACCGAGGTGACGTAGGCGATGCGGGTCCAGAAGGCGCCGCGAACGCCCAGGATTTTCTCGTAGATCAGATCGGCGATTTGATGGGCGACGTCACGCATGGCCGTGCGCTGGCCGCTGATGGCCAGTCCGATCATGCGCGTCTGCTTGGCCACGTCAAACAGCTCGAACTCGACGCGCAGGGCACCGTCGCCGGCATCGGCAACGCGACCGGCAACAAGGTAGTTCTGTTTGAGCAGCCGCCAGGTCGCGTAGTTGACCTCGGACTCGCGGGTCGGGAATTCGACGATATCCCGCTTGGCGAGGGTAAAGAATTTTCCGGAACGTGCAAGATCTGCGCGCACTATTTCGGCGACGTCGGTCTCCGGAGGCAATCCGGCGCCTTCGAACGCAAACGGCACCACCGCAACCGGATCGGCGGTGCGGCTGCCATCGGTGATGTCAATGCTGAGCCCCTGAGCCATGACATTGTTGCCGGAGACAAACAGCAGCAAGCCAAGCGAGAGGCGGATGAGGAATCGATTGTTCATCAGGGAATTATCCTTGGCCGTCGAATTTGAAATTGAAGCGGATTTCGCGACTGAAAACCTTTTCGTAGCCGCGATATGGCAGAGGCGCCGCACGCATCACGGCCTGCTCGATTGAGAGCCGTGCCGCCGGGTCAGCATTGCAAGGCGAGGTGACATTCGCCGAAATGACATCGCCACCGGGAATCTGCACGATCAACAAGGTACATCGCAAGCCCGCTGGAATCGACTCCGGTCGGTTCCAGTTCTGCGTCACCGCCGCCTGGATCGCTGCGGCGTAGCGCGCTGTCAGATCGTTGTCCTGACCTCCGGCACCGGTTTGCGCCTCTTTTGACTCTTGTTCGAGAAGCTCGTTCATTCGCTCATTCTCGGCTTGCTGCTGGTCGGCCAGACGCTTGTCCTGGAGCTGCTTGAGGCGCTCCTTCTCGAGATTCTTCTTCTTCTCGGCGTCGGCAAGCTGCTTGCGCACCTGTTCAAGCTCCTTCTGGCGCGCCGCTTCCTGCTTTTCCTGCTCAAGCAGGATCTGCTCGCGTCGACGCTTCTCTTCCTGCTCCTTCTTCGCTTCGTCCGCCTTCTGCTCGGCCATCGCGGCGATGCGCTGCTGTTCGATCAGATCCTGCTTCGGTGGTTCGGGCGGCGCTACGGTATCGGGTTTCGGCGTTTCCTCGACCACTTTCGGTGGCGGCGGAGTCGGTTTGGGTCGCTGTGGCGTCGCGCGTGCCTTGCGCGAAGCGGGCTTCGGCGCGCTGGTCGGTCCGACCAGGCTCGCCTCGATCACCACCCCCGGCATCACCACCGTGCGGGTCTCCGTTGTCCACAGCAAACCCAGCGCAATAAGCCCGATCAGCAGGCCATGCAGGAGCAGCGAATAGAGGACTGCGCGCGCCTTGTCGGCAAGACTCTCCTTCATGCGAATCAGCGCTTTCCTTCGGGTGGCGTCGGCTGGCTCATGAGCCCTACCTTCGGCGCACCGGCCTGCTGCAACAACACCATGGCGGCATAGATGCGCCCATATTCGACACGCTCGTCACCGCCTATCATCACCGGCACCTGCGGATTCTGGCGCACGAAAGCTGAAACCTTGTTGACCAGGGTTTCCTCATCGACCGGCTCACGCGCGGTGGCGCCAATGGTCAGGAAATAGGCGCCGTCCTTGTCGACGCTGACAACGACGGGTTCCTTCTCGTTCTGGATCGCGGTCGCATTGGATTTCGGCAGTTCGATGTCGACACCAAGATTCATCAGTGGCGCGGTGACCATGAAGATGATCAGCAAGACCAGCATCACGTCGATGTACGGGACGACATTGATTTCGGCCTTGAGCTTGCGCCGTTTGCGGTTGCGGTAATTTTGCATCAGGAAACTCCAGGCTCGGTTCCTGCGGGATCGGGGCGGTCCGATCCATGCAACGCAGACAAGCGGCGATCAGGGTCAAGCCAACGCCGAGCACGTGGTACACCCAACATGGAAACGAGCATCGGTGTCGTATTAGTCATCGACATGGGCCTGGCGCTGCAGGATCGAGGAAAACTCCTCCAGAAAGGTCTCATAGCGCAGGGCTACCCGCTCGACGCGCGTGGCGAAACGGTTGTATGCCCACACGGCGGGGATCGCGGCAAACAGTCCCATGGCGGTCGCGATGAGCGCCTCGGAGATGCCGGGCGCAACCATGGCAATGGTCGCTTCCTTGACATTGGCGAGGCCCTGGAAGGCAATCATGATGCCCCAGACCGTTCCGAACAGGCCGACATATGGACTGATCGAGCCCACGTTGGCGAGGAACTCCAGATTCTGCTCAAGCCGCTCGACTTCGCGCGATTGCGAAACACGCATCGCGCGCTGTGCGCTTTCGAGCAGGACCCTCGAATCCACGCTGCGACGCTGGCGCTGGCGGGCGAATTCGCGGAAACCGGATTCGAAGATCGCCTCGATACCGCCGATGCGTTCCCCGCTGGCGTTCACGTCCTTGTACAAAGCTGCCAGGTCGGAGCCGGACCAAAAGCGCTCCTCGAACTCGTTGGCCGTGGAATCGGCGCGGTTGATCATCGTCATCTTGCGAAAAATGATGATCCACGACACTACCGAGAACACGATCAGCAGGATCAGGACAAACTTGACTGGCAGGCTCGCCCCCCAGATCAGGGCGAAGACGTTGAGTTCATGATTCATGGTTGGGATATCTCTCGGAGCAGGAATTTGGGCATTTGGTGGGGCTTCCATTGTTCGGCATCGATACAGGCCATGCGGACTTGGGCACCGACCAGCAGGGTGGAACATCCGGCATCGGGGTGCAGGGTTTGTTCGACCTTGAAGCTCGCGCTTCGAATGTCGCTTACCTGCACGGTCACATGCAGCAGGTCATCAAGTCGCGCTGGCTTCAAGAATTGCAACTCCATGCTATGGACTACAAAAATGACGCCGTGTTCCTCGCGCAGACTGACCTGATCGATACCTTTGGCCCGCAACCACTCGGTCCGCGCACGCTCGAAAAATCGCACGTAACTGGCGTGATAGACGACACCACCCGCATCGGTATCTTCCCAGTAGACCCGCAAAGGCCAGATGAATGGTGAAGTTTGCGTTGTCATGACGCGATCTCCCGTTCGTTCAAACGCCGGTATTCGATCACGTCGACTCCTCGTCAAACAGACTCGCGCTCAGCGAACCTGGACGGCCTGGCGGTACTTTCAGGCCCAGATGCTGCCAGGTGCGCGTCGTGACCATGCGCCCTCGCGCAGTACGTATCAGGAACCCTTGCTGGATCAGGTACGGTTCGATGACATCCTCAAGCGTGCCGCGCTCTTCACTCAAGGCGGCGGCCAGCGACTCGATACCGACTGGACCTCCGTCGAAAAACTCGATGATGGTATGCAGCATGCGCCGGTCGAGCGCGTCGAAGCCTTCGGCGTCGACCTTGAGCATTTCCAGCGCAGCACGCGCAACCGTGCAGTCGATTTCACCCTGCGCACGAATCTCGGCGAAATCGCGAACGCGGCGCAGAAGCCGATTGGCTATGCGCGGTGTGCCACGCGAACGTCGTGCGATTTCGTTTGCACCGTCGACGTCGCAGACTACACCGATGATTTTCGCCGCTCGCTGGACGATCAGCGACAGTTCGGCCGGCGAATAGAATTCGAGGCGCTGAACGATGCCGAAGCGGTCGCGCAATGGCGCGGTCAACAATCCTGCGCGGGTTGTCGCACCGATCAGGGTGAACGGTGGCAGATCGAGCTTGATCGAACGCGCAGCCGGGCCTTCGCCGATCATGATGTCGATCTGGAAATCCTCGAGCGCCGGATACAGGACTTCTTCGACCACCGGCGAAAGACGATGGATCTCGTCGACAAACAGCACATCTCGCGGCTGCAAGTTGGTCAATAGCGCAGCAAGATCGCCGGCACGTTCGAGCACCGGACCCGAGGTGCTGCGCAGATTGACGCCAAGCTCGTTGGCGATCACATGCGCCAGCGTGGTCTTGCCGAGCCCGGGCGGCCCGAAGATCAGCACATGATCAAGCGCACCGCCACGTCGACGCGCTGCCTCGATGTAAATCGACATCTGCTCGCGCACAGTCTCCTGTCCGAGATACTCGGCCAGACGCTGCGGTCGGATGCTGGCTTCGATCTGCTCGTCTTCGCTATCAGCGTCGGCGGCGATCAGGCGGTCGGTCATTGGGGGGCCGGGAATGGGGAATGGGGAATGGGGAATCGGTAAGCGGAATTATCGGTGGCCAGAGCTTTTCACGAAAGCTTGCGATTGCCTGAAAATCGCAGGATCTCAGTAAACCACATGCAACCGGCTCCTACCCATTCCCGATTCCCCATTCTCGATTCCCGGCTCTCAGATTTCCACCTGCGTACCCAACTCAATCAGGCGATTGCCGGGGATCTGGAAGAAGGCCGTGGCCGAGGTCGCGTTGCGGGCGAGGAATTCGAACAGACGATCGCGCCAGAGCATCATGCCCGGCCGATCACCCGCAATGATGCTCTCGCGACTGATGAAGAACGTGGTATCCATCATTTCGAACGGGAACCCGCATTGGGAAACACTGGTCAGCGCCATCGGAATATTCGGATCCTCCGAGAAACCATAGCGCAAGGTGACCACGTAGAAATCCTCTGCGAGGGCAACCACCGACTTGCGATCCTCAGGCTCGGCGACGGGCTCGTCGAGAATATCGACGGTGAGGATGACATTTCGCTCGTGCAAAACCTTGTTGTGCTTGAGATTGTGCAGCAGAGCATTCGGAACACCTTCTGCGTTGGCGGTGAGAAAGACCGCGGTTCCCGAAACCCGCACCGGCGGATGCGCACTGATTGAGGCGATGAACGGTTCCAATGCGAGTCCTGCGCGCTTGATCTCGCGCATGACCAACTCGCGGCCGCGTCGCCAGGTCATCATCAGGGTGAACACGAGCACGCCGAGGGCAAGCGGGAACCAGCCGCCGTAGATGAACTTGTCGGCCACCGCGGTGAGCAGCAGCGAATCGACGCCTAGAAAGATCAGGCCGACCGGAATCACGCGGAACCAGTTCCAGCGCCAGATGCGCCGGGCGACGATGACGACGAGAAGGGTGTTGATCAGCATCGTGCCAACCACGGCAAGGCCGTAGGCGCTGACCAGATTCGCCGAAGACTTGAATCCGAATACGACCGCGATCGTCAACACAAGCAGGATGCGGTTGATTTGTGGCAGGTAAATCTGGCCTTCCTGGTCACTCGAGGTATGCAGGACCTGCATGCGCGGCAAATAGCCAAGCTGGATCGCCTGGCGCGCCATCGAAAACGTACCCGAAATAACCGCCTGAGAGGCGACGATTGTTGCCATCGTTGCAAGAATGATCATCGGAATCAGCAGGCTGGAAGGCACCAGCAGGTAGAACGGATTTTCGGCCGTGCTCGGATCCGAAAGTACCAGCGCACCCTGGCCCAGATAATTGAGCATCAGGCAGGGCAACACGACGAAAAACCAGACCAGGCGGATCGGCTTCTTGCCGAAATGACCGATGTCCGAGTACAGAGCTTCGGCACCCGTGATCGACAGCACCACCGCACCCATGGCGAAGATGCCGAGCTTGCCGTTGTGCACGAAGAACATGACCGCGTGATGGGGTACCAGCGCTTCGAGGACGCTGGGATCACGCATGATTCCGAGTACGCCGAGAACACCGAGTGTAGCGAACCAGACCAGGGTGACCGGTGCGAACAAAGGTCCGATCCGGCTCGTACCGTGCTTCTGGATCGCGAACATGCCGAGCAGGATCAAAACCGTGATTGGAACGACATAGTGTGCCGAGGCCGGACTCAGCACCTCGACGCCTTCCACGGCCGAAAGCACGGAAATTGCCGGCGTCACTACGGCATCACCGAAGAACAGCGAGGTACCAAACAGACCGATGACCATGACGATCCAGCGTGAACGTGTCCTCTTCACGCCACGCTGGGCCAGCGCCATCAAGGCCATCACACCACCTTCGCCCTTGTTGTCTGCGCGCAGGATGAAGGTGGCGTATTTGATCGACACCACCGTGATCAACGACCAGAAGATAAGCGAGAGCACGCCGAGGACATTTTCGCGGGCCACTGCGACACCATGCTGACCGAATGCTTCCCGGAATGCATAAAGCGGACTCGTGCCGATATCGCCATAGACGACGCCGATGACGAGGAAGCAAAGTGTGGCCAGTTTCTTGCGGCTGGCGGCTTCTTCTTCAGTGCCGTGGCTCATGCCGAATGGCTACCTTTTATTTTTGAACGACACCACAAATACAGTGCGTTCCCCGCACCGCGATCGATGATTGAGCACGACGCTGCCGCAATCGCAGGATCGATGTTGCAAGTATCGTTCGCGCTCATCGCAACGCCGCCTTGAGCGCCTTGCGGATGATGTCCTCGGCACTGTCGCCGGGCGCGCCGGCATCCTTAACCAGACGTGCTATTTCGTTCGGCTTGTAGCCCAGCGACTGAAGCGCGACGCTGGCTTCGCTGAGCGGATCCTTCGGTACGGAGGTGAAAGAAGAAGTCGGAAAGGAGCCGATCAATCCATCGACGCGATCGCGCAGCTCGACAATCATGCGTTCGGCGGTCTTCTTGCCGATGCCCGGAATGCGCGTCAGCGCCGCAATATCGCCACTCTGCACGAAACGCGCGAAATCATCGGCGGAAACGCCCGACAGGATCGCCAACGCAATCTTTGCGCCGATGCCACTGACCTTTTGCACGGCGCGGAACATCGCTCGCTCGGATTCGAGCAGGAAGCCGTACAGCGCGACCGAATCTTCCTTGACTGCGTAGTGCGTGCACAAGGTGACCGGTTGGCCGGGCTCGGGCAGGTCGTAAAACGTCGACATCGGTGCTTCAAGCTCGTAGCCGACCCCGCCAACATCGACAAGAAGCCACGGCGGCTGCCGTGAAATCAGGATTCCCTGCAAACGACCAATCATCGACGACGCCTCCAGGCTGTACGTGGAATGCCGAGACGCTCGACACTGGATCGGGTATGCGCGTGGGTCAGCGCGATCGCCAACGCATCGGCCGCATCGGCCTGCAGTTTACCCGGGATGTTGAGCAGCACGCCGACCATGTGCTGGACCTGTGCCTTGTCCGCGCCGCCGCCGCCGACGACAGCCTGCTTGACCTCTTTGGCAGCGTACTCGGCCAGGCTCAGCCCCTTGTTGACGACAGCGCAGATCGCCGCGCCACGCGCTTGACCCAGTTTGAGAGCCGAATCCGGATTTCGCGCCATGAATACGCGCTCGATGGCCGCTTCGTTCGGCGCATGCGTTTCGATGATCACTGAAATTTCATCGAAGATCTGCTTGAGGCGCGCGTGAAATGTCTCGTTGCCAAGCACGTTGATCGCTGCATGGAACACATGGTGGGAGCGGCCATCTGTACCGACATCGATGATGCCGATGCCGGTACGCTGGCTACCCGGATCGATACCGAGAATGCGGATCACGACGAAGCCTCATCGGGAAACCGGCCATCACGCAGGAATTTCACCGCCATATCCGCTACATCGCTGGAAAACGCGAGGCCGGAATGTGTGTAAGGAACCACGCGGTGCGCCGCGATACCTTCCAGCCGTGTCTCTTCGACGCTGACCGTGCCATCGTGGGGAGATTTGAGCACGCCGAGAATCCTGCCAAGGCCGATTGGTGTACTGCCGGCGATCACGCCGACTACCCGCTGACCCTGCCACGGCGCCAAACCTTCAAGCAGAACCTCGGCACTCTGGCCCATCAGCCAATGTCCGCCCGGCAAGCCACGCATCCGACTGGCTGCGGAACTGCCGGTTAGCGGCGAACCGAGACAGACGATTCGGCCATCGGGAAGATCATCGTGACTGGCCGCGACATGCAAGGCGAGCATACCGCCCAGGCTGTGTCCGACGACATGCACCTGGCGTCCCGCATGCCGACGCCAATGATCGGCGAGTCGGGATGCGGAATCGGCCCAGCTGCCGACCACGCTCGGATAGTCGAGCGCATCGACGCTGAAACCGGCTGCACGCAATCGACGTGTCAGCGGCAACATGGCAATGCCACGCATCCAGATGCCGTGCAGCACGATGACATGATCGCCCATTGTGGTTTGCATCGATTTTTCGTTTTTCCGTGCAGTCTGGCGCGGACTATTCATGAATACGCGTGATGACCGCGCCGGACAACAGATTCGCCCGGTTTTTCGCGAATGAGGCGATAGCGGGCCCGGTCACCGAATGTGCGAGAAAGCGTGCGGATCCGAGGGGCAAGCGCGAGCGCGTGTAATTCATGATAAATCCGGGCCAGAGCGCCGCTTATTCGGCCGCCGGCTCTACGACCGCGACATGCAACTCGGCGAGCTGGTTCGCCGCGATCGCCGACGGCGCGTCGGTCATCAGATCCTGCGCGCTGGTGGTTTTCGGAAAGGCGATGACATCACGGATCGACTCGGTACCTGCCATCAACGCGGCGATGCGATCGATGCCGAACGCAATACCTCCATGCGGCGGTGCGCCGAAGCGAAGCGCCTCGAGCAGGAAGCCGAACTTGCCCTGGGCCTCGTCGGCACCGATACCGAGAAGCTCGAATACCGCGCTTTGCATATCGGTGCGATGGATGCGGATCGAACCGCCGCCGATCTCGTTGCCGTTGAGAACCATGTCATAACCTCGAGAAACCGCATTCGCCGCATTCGCCTTGAGATCCGCAACATCGTCGATCTTCGGCGCCGTGAACGGGTGATGCAGGGCGACGAAGCGATTCGCCTCGGCATCGAACTCGAACATGGGAAAATCCACGACCCACAGTGGCTTCCAGGCATTTTCGACCAGGCCGAGATCGCGCGCGACCTTGATGCGCAAGGCACCGAGGAACTCGGAGACCGTTTTCCAGGGGCCTGCGCCAAACAGAATCAGATCGCCCGATTGCGCAGCCGTTGCCTTGAGTATCTGCTCAAGCGCCGCGTCATCGAGGAACTTCGCCACCGGCGAATTGATGCCTTCGCGACCCTTGGCCA
>JBBRBU010000070.1:0-19482 GCA_038205505.1 Lysobacterales bacterium
AAGGCCTCGACCCGGGTCAGCAGGTCCGGCAGGTAGCGCTCGGCCTCGGCCATCGCCAGTGCGCAGGTCGGCAATGCAACGCAGGCCAGCGCATTCAAGCGAAGCGGGCTGGCCCGGCGATACAGATCGAGCTGATGTATCGAAACCAGCGCGTCAATCGCGTCCCGTTTGCCGGCTTCGACATTCGCGATGGTCAGATTCTGGTTCGGTGTCAGGCGGAAGTCGCCGTGGTGGATGCGCGCAATCTCGCGCAAACCGGTCAGGTGGATCGCCTCGCCGCGATCGGCGATACGTCCGGCCTCGATGCGCAGGGTGAGATGCCAAAGACCCTCATGGCCTTCGATCCAGCCGAAGCGATCACCGTTGTGCTCGAACGCGAACCGACGAGCAGCTCCGAGCGGGAAACCTGTGCGTTGTTCGACTTCGGTCTTGAACCAGTCGACGCCGCGATCCTCGATCGTGTACTTCAGTCGCGCGCGCTTGCGAACTGCGCGGTTGCCGAAATCGCGCTGCGTGGTCAGCACGGCTTCGGCAACCGCGAACAGTTGATCCGGCCTGACGAAGCCGATGACCTGGCCGAGCAGCGGATAGGTTTCGATGTCGTTGTGGGTTGCGCCCATGCCACCGCCGACACTGATATTGAAGCCGACAAGCTCGCCATCCTCAAGCACGGCGATGCAGCCGAGATCATGCGCGAATACATCGACATCGTTGTGGGGCGGCACGGCGAAGGCGATCTTGAACTTGCGCGGCAGATAGGTCTCGCCGTAGATCGGTTCGTGCTCGGGTTCGCCGCCGGCAACGCATTTCTCGTCGAGCCAGATCTCGTAGTAGGCCCGGCTCCTTGGCTTTAGCTGCTCGGACAATCGACTGGCCCAGTCGTGCACGATCGCGTGCGCCTGCGACGCGACCGGATTGGCCGCCACCAGCACATTGCGATTGACATCGCCGCAAGCGGCGACGGTGTCGATCAGGCTGGCATTGATTGCCTGCATGGTTGCCTTCAGTTCGCGCTTGATCACGCCATGGAACTGGAACGCCTGGCGCGTGGTGAGACGCAGCGACGCATTCGCGTAGCGCGTGGCGATTGCATCGAGCGCGAGCCATTGCTGCGGCGTGACCACGCCGCCCGGCGTGCGCGTGCGGATCATGAAGCTGTAGGCCGGTTCGAGTTTCTGCTGGCGACGCTCTTCGCGCTGGTCGCGGTCGTCCTGCTGATAGCTCCCGTGGAACTTGATCAATACCGTATCGTCATCGCGGATCGCGCCGGTATGCGCATCGTCGAGACTGTCGCGCAAGCTGCCGCGCAGGCGTTGGCTGGACTGCTTGATCTGTTCGACGCTGGAAGTGGTCGTGCTCATGGGATTGGCCGCGTAGAGTGATGTGACTCAAGTTTCAATTCTTGTCTTGCCGGCTTGACCAGCGTGGCCTTAACAGACTGTTGAAATTTGCTCAGGCGAGTGCGAGACAAGGCGAAATGGGCCGAAAAAGCGCGGTTTACATGCGGTAAATGAGCATTTTGAGGCGCGTTTCGCTGCCGGATCGCGCCGACTGAGTAGAATTTCAACAGCCTGTTAATACACATCGCGTGCATAGCGGCCCTCCCGGCGTAACACGTCGAGTTGTTCAGTCGCCTGTTCGCGATCGCCATGGCCGTGTTCGGCGAACACGTCGAGCAGTGCCTCCTCGACATCGCGCGCCATGCGCGTCGCATCGCCGCAGACATACAGGTGCGCGCCATTGCTCAACCAGCTGTGGAGTTCGCGACTGTTTTCGCGCAGGCGGTGTTGTACGTAGACCTTGCTGGTCTGGTCACGCGAGAACGCGAGGTCGAGTCGATCGAGGCGACCTTCGCGCAAAGCCTCCTGCCATTCGACCTGATAGAGAAAGTCGCTGCCGAAGTGCGGATTGCCGAACAGCAACCAGTTGCGCCCGCTGGAACCGGTCGCCGCACGATCCTGCATGAAGGCCCGGAACGGGGCGATACCGGTACCGGGACCGATCATGATGATGTCGCGGCTGCCATCGGCGGGCAGGCGGAAGCGTTCGTTGGGTTCGATGAAAACGGGAATTCGCGCATCGTCACTGGCGCGGCTGAGAAAGCCCGAAGCGACGCCTTGATGGCGCTGGCCGAACGCCTCGTAATCGACATGGGCGACGGTCAGATGCGCTTCGTCGCCGACCACTTTCCGGCTTGAAGCGATTGAATACAGGCGAGGGGTCAAAGGGCGCAGCGCAGCGACGAGTTCTTCCGCGCTCCAGCGCGCCGGCCACGCGCGCAGTACGTCAATCACCTGATGACTGCCGAGCAACTTGCCGAAAGTGGCCGATTGTTCCGGCGCAAGCAGTCGGTTCAATCCGCTGTTCCCGGCCAGTGCCGCATGACTGGCAACGAAGGGCCGGCTGATGCGGGTCAATTCGCGTCGCGACTCCAGCCAGTGGCGCAGCGAATGCGTTTCGCGGCCGTGACTGATTGACACGCCACCATCAAGGTCGAGCAGGTCGAGCACGCGGTCGACCAGCCCGGGTGCATTCTGCGGCCACACACCGAGAGCATCGCCGGGCTCGTATTCAAGTCCGGAGCCTTCGAGAGACAGCTCGATATGGCGGACATCCTTTTCGCTGCCACGCGCGCTGATTCGCTGATTGGCCAGCAACTCGGCGACAAACGGCGCATCCCGATCATGCTTCGCCGCGCTCGCGACCGCTCGCAGCGTCACGACACTGGCGTGCGTCGATGTTGCAGGTGCTGATTCTTTAGCCTCGTTGACTGCCCGCTTGCACCATGGATCGGCAATCGTCTCGACATCAAGATCGGCTTCGCCAAGATCGAACAGGCGCCTCGCGCCGAGTTCGGCCAGGCGCGTGTCGAGCCTGCGTGCGATCGCATTGAACTGCGGGTAGCTCGAATCACCGAGGCCGAGCACGGCGTAGCGAAGCTCAGGCAATTGCGCCGCGCGCTTGCCGGAAAGATGTTCGACCAGGGTGCGGGCGTCGTCCGGCGGATCGCCATCGCCCTGGGTACTGATAACCACGTAGAGCAAACGTTCGGATTTGAGTTCGCGCAGAGGAAATGCGTCGGCGCGAAGCAGGCGCACGCTCGCGCCAGCAGACTCGAGATCGGCAGCAAGACGCTCGGCGACGCGCCTGGCATTGCCGGTCTGGCTGCCATAGACCACGGTGGTCGGTGTGACGACGGCGTCTGCCGTGGCCTTCGCCGATGGCGCGATAGTCGACTGATTGCCGGCCAATCCTGCGCTGTAGCCGGACAGCCACCACAAGGCATGCGTATCAAGTCCGTCAAGCAGACGCGCGAGCAGGATGCCCTTGTCGTCGGGCAGCGGGATCTGCGGTGGAGTGATGAACTGGGCAGACATTGTCGAGGCCAAGCCAATATGGACGGCTATACGTCCGTTGAACTCAGAGGCTATGGATAGCTGGCCTTTGCGGGAAGGTAGCGTTGCGCATGGGGATATGCGCTGGCCGCATGAGCGGGGCGGCGCACTTGCTGTTTAGGCGTTATGCTCGACGCAACAATCCACGGAGCCCGAATCCATGACCAATGCTGCTTCGAGCAAACTCGCTGTTCTCATCGATGCCGACAATGCCCAGCCATCGATCATCGATGGCCTGCTCGCCGAGGTCGGCAAGTACGGCACGGCCAGCGTCAAGCGCATCTATGGTGACTGGACCAGCCCGCAACTGAAGGGCTGGAAGGTCGTCCTGCTTTCGCACTCGATCCAGCCGATTCAGCAGTTCGGCTACACCACGGGCAAGAATGCGACCGATTCGGCGATGATCATCGACGCGATGGATCTTCTTTATAGCGAGCGTTTCGACGGCTTTTGCATTGTTTCCAGCGACAGCGATTTCACCCGTATTGCGATGCGCATTCGCGAATCGGGCCTGACCGTGTATGGTTTCGGTGAGCGCAAGACCCCGCAACCATTCGTCGCTGCCTGCGACAAGTTCATCTATACCGAGATCCTGGTCGACAAGGATGACGAGATTGATGTGCCGGCCAAGCAGACCCAGGCGGTCAAGGCCCTGGGCAAGGATCTCAAGCTTGCGGGTCTGCTGCGCAAGGCGGTCGAAGCCGCTTCCGACGATACCGGTTGGGCCAACCTGTCACCGGTCGGCAGTCATATCGCCAAGCAGGCGCCCGATTTCGATCCGCGCAATTACGGCTTCCGCAAGCTTCGGGAACTCGTTGCCGCGAGTAAACTGTTCGACATGGAGGAGCGCGTGGTTGGCGCCGGACCGGGCAAGTCGGTCTATCTGCGCGAGCGCAGAAAAGTTTCGTCGTAGGAGACACGGTGGAGCGACTTCAGGCGCGATGCCTTGGGCAATAGGTGCGCGAAGCATCGCCCTTGAACGGGCTCCTACCGGAGCGAGCAGCGTTCACCATTGTGGCGTGATACCCAAATTCGCCGCCGCCGTGCGGTAGCTATCGAGAATCTCGCTGCCGCGGCAGCAGATCATGATCTCCCGTTTCGCGTGCTCGGCCTTGGCCAATTCACCGAGGGCAATCATCGCGGCCAGATTTGGCGGATAGTCGAACACGCCGCAACTGATCGCCGGGAAGGCGATCGAATTCACGGACTGTTTGCGGGCAATGCTCATCACCTGTCGATAGCAGGAGGCAAGCAATTCCGCTTCGCCGTGACCACCACCGTCCCAGACCGGACCAACAGTGTGGATAACGAACCGCGCGGGCAGGTCGAACGCATCGGTGATGCGAGCGTCGCCGGTAGGACAGCGCACGCGCGGATGGACCTCGGGCAGGGCGCGGCAGGCGGCGAGCAAGCGTGGTCCGGCGGCCCGATGGATCGCTCCATCGACTCCGCCACCTCCAAGCAGGGCTTCATTGGCTGCGTTGACGATGGCATCGACACGCAGAGTGGTGATGTCAGCTTCAATGATCCGGATCATTGGCGATCTTTCCCTGTTTGACTGCAAAAAGCCAAGTTCGCGCCGCACCGACGCCACTGAATCCCGATTTTTCACGCAATCACGATTGAATGAAGCGCGGGTATCGTAGCGTGCCTTCCAATCGATTCGCGCCCGCCAGTGGCAATCGACAGCTATCCCCCTGGTCGCCGTGTCGCCTGGCCTGAGCATGGACTTCGACCCGGATGTGCCGATATTCCCGATTATCAGTCGGCGCACGGCAGAGTCTCGATCCTGACCTCGTTTGTATGCCGGCGAGTGTCTCCTGACTCGGCTCGAGCCGAAGCGGCCGGCATCTTCAGGTTGGCGCGCAACATTGGATCAAGCATCGGGATTTCGGTCATGTTTACCCCGATTACGCGCAATATCCGAATCAACCACGCCAAAATCGCCTCGCATGGCACGCCGGGTACATTGGCCATCGAATCGGCTCAGGGTATGGTCCTGCTGAATGCTGAAGTGACCCGACAGGCAGGGTCAATCGCTGCAACTATGACTTCTGGCTGATGATGCGGGTGACCCTTAATGCGTTAACCTTCCTGCCCTGTTCCGCATTCCACGCCGCAACGGGCCGATTACCGCTACTGCGCGGATCGCAAAACATTGATTGCCGGTACGCGCCGCGCCGCTCCAGCCTGTTGTCACATGGAATGCAGTGGCCTTGTTTCGAATCCCGTTGATTCGCTTGGTTGGGCGGATTCCAGCCAATGCCATACGCCATTACCGAAATGCGAAAACTCATGCGCCAATTTGTCTTCAGCTTGATCCTTGTCGCTCTTGCCGCCTGCTCGCCGGAAAAGGATGGGGGCGATCAATCGTCAGCTGCCGCGATCCCGGTTACGACAACCGTTGTCGAACCGATCCCCTGGGTTGACACGATCGAGGCGGTTGGCACGACCAGGGCGCGCGAGTCGGTCACGTTGACGGCGAAAATCACCGAAACGGTGCGCAAGGTGAATTTCGTCGATGGGCAACCAGTTGATGCCGGCGATGTGCTCATCGAGCTGACCTCCGGGCAGCAAGTCGCCGCTCTTGCCGAAGCGCAGGCCACCTTCAAGGACGCCGAGCGCCTGATGGAGCGCAACAACGATCTCGTGCGTCAGGGTACGGTATCCAGACAGGTTGCCGACACCGCACGCGCCACCAACGATTCGAGCAGGGCCAGGGTCGCCTTGTTGCGCGCGCAACTCTCCGATCGCGTCGTCACCGCACCGTTTTCGGGTGTTCTGGGCTTGCGCCAGGTCAGTGTCGGAGCGCTGGTCACACCCGGCACCGTGATTACCACGCTCGATGACATCGAGGCGATCAAGCTCGACTTTTCGCTATCCGAGCGCTATTTCTCCCGGCTGGCAAAGGGCCTTGAGCTGACCGCGACGACGGTGGCGTATCCGGGCCGCGAATTTTCCGGAAATATTCTCTCGGTCGATTCGCGGATTGATCCGTCGACGCGCTCGTTCCTTGTGCGCGCCGAGCTGCCGAATTCGGATCATGCGCTGCGTGCGGGGATGCTGATGACAGTCAACGTGCTGCAGCCGCCGCGCGACGTGCTGGCGGCACCCGAGATTGCGATCGAGCAGGTTGGTGCGGGTTCGTTTGTCTATAGTGTGGGCGAGGACAGCAAGGTCAGTCGCGTCGAAGTCGGCCTCGGCGACCGCCAGGATGGCAAGGTCGAGATCACGCGCGGGATCGAACCTGGCACCCGCATCGTGGTTGACGGAACGGTCAAGTTGCGCGATGGCTCGACCATCCTCGATGCGACGCCGGCCGAGGCGCCGGCGCCGTGAATATTTCCGATATCTCGATCCGACGCCCGGTCTTTGCGGCCGTGCTCAGCCTGCTCCTGATTGTTCTCGGCATCATGTCGTTCACGCGCCTGACCCTGCGCGAATTGCCGGCCATCGATCCGCCGATTGTTTCGGTCGAGGTGAACTATCCCGGTGCCTCGGCGGCCGTGGTCGAAACGCGCATCACCCAGGTGCTCGAGGATGCGCTGGCGGGTATCGAAGGTGTTGAAACCGTCGAATCAAGCAGCCGCAATGGCAGCGCCGACGTATCGATGGAATTCAAGCTCAGTCGCGACATCGAGGCTGCAGCCAATGATGTCCGCGATGCGGTCAGCCGGGTCCAGGATCGCCTGCCCGATGAGGCGGATCCGCCCGAGATCTCGAAGGTCGAGAGTGATTCGGATCCGATCATGTGGCTCAACATGCGTTCGGATCGGATGGACTCGCTTGAGCTCAGCGACTACGCCGAACGCTACGTCAAGGATCGACTGTCGGCGATCGAAGGCGTCGCTCGAGTCTTTGTCGGAGGGGGTCAGCGCTATGCAATGCGAATCTGGCTTGATCGTGAAGCCCTCGCCGCACGCGGGCTGGCAGTTTCCGATGTCGAGGCGGCCCTGCGCCGCGAAAATGTCGAACTGCCTGCCGGCCGCATCGAATCAAGGGATCGTGATTTCACCTTGCGCGTACAGCGCAGTTACCGCGAGGCCGAGGATTTTTCCAGGCTCGCGCTGGCCAAGGGCAGCGATGGCTACGTTGTCCATCTGGGCGATGTCGCCAAGGTCGAGCGCGCAGCCGAAGAGCATCGCTCTTATCTGCGCAGCAACGGCCAGCCAAATGTCGGACTCGGCATCGTCAAGACTTCAACGGCGAACAGCCTTGAGGTTGCCCGTGCCGCCCGCGCCGAAGCCTTGCGCGTGCAGCAGACGCTGCCGGCCGGCACCGAGATCTTCGTTGCCTACGATTCGACCCTGTTCATCGAATCGGCGGTCGAACGTGTCTACGCCACTCTGATTGAAGGCGGTGTGCTGGTCGTCATCGTGATCTTCCTGTTCCTCGGCAGCGCGCGTTCCGCGCTGATTCCCGCGGTCACCGTGCCGGTCTGCCTGATCGCCGCATTCATCGGCCTGTACGCCTTTGACTATTCGATCAACTTGCTGACCTTGCTCGCGCTTGTGCTTTGCATCGGTCTGGTGGTCGATGACGCTATTGTCGTGCTCGAAAATATCCAGCGCCGCGTCGACCTCGGCGAGCCGCCGTTGATCGCGGCCAAGCGGGGAACGCGCCAGGTTGCTTTCGCCGTCATCGCAACGACCGCTGTGCTGGTTTCGGTCTTCCTGCCAATCGGATTCATGGAGGGCAACACCGGACGCCTGTTCCGCGAGTTGTCGGTGACCCTGGCCAGCGCGGTCGCGCTGTCCGCCTTTGTCGCCTTGACCCTGACCCCGATGATGGCGTCGAAACTGGTGCGCCCGCATACGCGGAAATCCGGCTTCAATGCATTCGTGCATGCGCAACTTGACCGATTGACTGCGGCGTACCGGCGCGCTGTCGAGCGCAGCAGCGGCAAGCCGGTCATCTTCGTGTTGGTTCTGCTCGCCGCGTTCGGCCTGAGTGCGGTGTTGTTGAAATTTGTACCCACCGAACTCGCGCCAACCGAGGATCGCGGTGTGATGTTTGTCTCGGTGACCGGGCCTGAGGGCGCGGGCTTTGATTACACGGTCGGTCAGATGCACGACGTCGAAGAAAAATTCATGGGTCTGATTGGCGAGGGGGGCCGATCGAGCGGGTCAATTCGCGAGTGCCAGGCAGCTACGGTTCGAGCCAGGCGATGCACACCGGGCGCATCACGGTGTTTCTGAAGGATTGGAAAGAGCGCAAGGAATCGACCCCCGAAGTTGCCGAAGCACTGCGCAAGGAGCTTGCCGATCTGCCTGGAGTGCGCGCGTTTCCTTCGTATCGAACCGGACTCGTCCGCGGTGGCGGCCAGCCGGTCAACATCGTGTTGGGTGGACCCGACTACAAGGAATTGGCCCAATGGCGTGATCGCATGCTTGCGCGCATGGAGGCCAATCCTGGTTTGTTCGGGCCGGATTCCGACTACAAGGAAACCGAGCCGCAGATGCGCATCGACATCGATCATGCGCGCGCCGCCGATCTTGGCGTCTCGGCTCAAGAAGTCGGGCGCACGCTCGAAACGATGATGGGTGGGCGCAAGGTGACGACCTATGTCGACGGGGGCGAGGAATACGACGTCATCATGCAGGCCCAACGCAGTAACCGCGCCACACCCGCCGATCTTGACAATCTCCATGTCCGATCCGCGCGCAGCGGTGAGCTGATCCCGCTGGCGAACCTGGTCAGTTTGACGGAGCTGGCCGAGCCGGGTCGCCTCAATCGTTTCAACCGTTTGCGCGGTATCACGCTCTCGGCCGGGCTCGCGCCGGGATATTCGCTGGGTGAGGCACTCGACTGGGTAAAGAAAACCGCCGCCGAGGAACTGCCGCCGAACGCGCAACTTGATTACAAGGGCGATTCGCGCGAATACCTCAATGCCGGCGGCGCGGTGATTCTGACCTTCGCCATGGCTCTGCTCGTTGTCTACCTCGTGCTTGCCGCGCAATTCGAGAGCTTCATGCACCCATTCGTGATCATGCTGACCGTGCCGCTGGCCGTGCTCGGCGCCCTGATCGGCTTGTGGCTGACCGGCAATACCCTCAATCTATTCAGTCAGATAGGTATTGTCATGCTGATCGGGCTCGCCGCGAAGAACGGCATCCTGATCGTCGAATTCGCCAACCAGTTGCGCGATGAAGGCATGAGCATCACCGAGGCTATCGCCGAATCCTCCGCCGTGCGCCTGCGCCCGATCCTGATGACTTCGGTGGCAACGATCGCCGGTGCCGTGCCGCTGGTTCTGGCGGGTGGTCCGGGTTCGGCAAGTCGCGCGGCGGTCGGGGTCGTGATCATTTTCGGCGTAGCGTTTTCGACCCTGTTGTCGCTGTTTGTAGTGCCATCGTTCTATTCGCTGTTGGCACCGTACACGCGCTCGCCCGACGCGTTGGCGCGCAAGATCGAAACACTTGAGGCCGAAACGCCCGAGGCGCGGGGACACGCGTGACTGAAGCGCAGCCACGAATCCGCGGCGACGGTTTCATGTTGCGCCCCTGGCAAGCTGACGATCTCGATTCGCTGATCCTGCATGCAAACGATGAATGGGTTTCGCGCACAGTGTCGGATCGCTTTCCGTTTCCCTACACCAGCAAGGACGCGGAAGCATTCCTTGCCGAGCCGACGAAGCCGCCGGCAATCGTCCTCGCCATCGATATCGATGGCGCGGCCGTTGGTG
Organism: Lysobacterales bacterium; assembly: GCA_038205505.1. Lineage (GTDB taxonomy): Bacteria > Pseudomonadota > Gammaproteobacteria > Xanthomonadales > Rhodanobacteraceae > Dokdonella. Next base: position 10,081 of record JBBRBU010000070.1, read on the forward strand.
GCATCGACGTGCGCCCCGGTGCCGCCGAGTTGAGAATTGGCGCGGAGATCGGTTATTGGTTGGCACGTCATCACTGGGGGCGCGGCATAATGAGTCGGGTCGTGACAAGCTGGTGCGAGTATCTTTTCTCCCATTACGGCTTCGAACGCCTGCAGGCGACGATTTTCTCGAACAACCCGGCGTCTGCGCGCGTCCTCGAGAAATCCGGTTTCGCGCGCGAGGGCATCTTGCGTCGGGCCGTGATCAAGGACGGCGCGATTCTCGATCTCTGGATGTATGCGATGCTGCGACCCGAACGATCGGATGTGAACCAGAAAGCCCGTCATGACTGAAGACAAATGGAAAAGCAGCAAGCCGACCACGGCGTCCCCCTCTCCCTGGAAGAAGAAACCAGCCGGGATTGAGCGATCGCGCGCGCACGCGCACGAGCCACCGGCACACGCCATTGATGCGGTCGAGTCGGATTCAAGGCCGGTTCGTCCAAGTGGCGAAATGCGTTTGTATGGAATCAACGCCTGCCTCGCCGCCTTCGCGAATCGGCCCGAGCATCTGCGCAAGGTCTATCTACTTGAATCACGCATCGCCGAGTTGAAACCGGTGTTGGCATGGTGCGTCAGCCATCGGCTCGGCTATCGCGTCGTCGAGAACAACGATCTCGACAAGCTGACCGGTTCGCGTCATCACGAAGGACTGTGCTTCGAGATGCTGCGACCGCCTGCGCGTTCACTTGCTGACTTGCTCGCGGCTCAATCACCGGCACCGGCATCGTCATTGCTGATCTGGCTCGATGGCGTCGGCAATCCGCATAATCTTGGGGCTTTGTTGCGCAGTGCCGCTCACTTTGGTGTGGCCGGCGTGATCGTTCCGGCGACCTCTTCTCTGGATCTATCCGGTGCCGCTGCGCGGGTGGCCGAAGGTGGCGCCGAGGCGGTGCCGCTGGCAAGGGTCGATGACGAACTCGCGGCGTTATCGAGTCTTCGAGAGGCCGGTTACCAAATCACCGCGACGATTCCGCACGATGGCGAGAATCTCTATGCAATCACGCTTCGACCGCGCAACGTCCTTGTATTTGGTGCTGAAGGCGAGGGCATGAGCAAGGCCTTGATTGATGCGGCCGACCGGAAGCTTTCAATTCCCGGCAGTGGCGTCGTCGACAGTCTCAACATTTCGGTTAGCGCGGCCGTCGTGCTCGGCGAATACTGGCGGCAGCAACAAGCAGGTTGATCGCCGCGTCTACTGCAGTGTCCCGACCGGCCAACAGATGACATCGACATACGCCAGGTTGAATTCGTGAATTCCCGCTCAGACGGCTGCGGCCAGCTCGATCGCGGGTCGCGGATGTGCAAACAGGAAACCTTGGCCAATCGTGCAGTCAAGTTGCATCAGTGCTTCGCACTGGCCCGATGTTTCAATGCCTTCGGCGATGACTTCCAGGTTCAACGAGCCGGCCAATGCACGGATCGCGCGCACCACGGCCGCACTGCTGCCACTGAGATCGGACTTCAGTTCGGCGACGAAGGAGCGGTCGATCTTCAGCGCGTGCAATGGAAACCGGTGCAGGTAGGAGAGCGAGGAATAGCCAGTGCCAAAATCATCGAGCGAGGTCAGGATTCCGGCGTCTCGCAACGCCTGAATCGTGGCACATGCGTGCTGCGGGTTTTGCAGTAGAACGCCTTCCGTGACTTCGACGCGGATCCGACAAGGGGGAATCCTGTAGTCGCCGAGCAGATCGAGCAGTTTGGAGACGAGATCAGTCGTGCGAAAGTGACGGGCCGACACGTTGATGCCGACATACGCCTGATTGTTTTCGAGAGAGGTGATGATCCTGCAGACTTTTTCGTAGAGTTGCCAGTCAATCTGCTCGACGTTGCCCGACTCCTCGGCGATCGCAAGAAAATCCTCGGGAAGCAACAGTCCGCGTGAATCGTGGCGCCAGCGCAGCAGTGCCTCGTATCCGAGAATGCTGGCATCGGCGAGTCGAACAATGGGTTGCAGGAATGGTTCAAATTCACCTCGAACCAATGCGCGCCGCATGTCGCTTTCAAGATCGAGGACGTTTAGAGCCTGTTGACGCAATGCCTCGTCGAATAGCTCAAAGCGCTGGCGGCCATGTGCCTTGGCCCGATACATGGCAACGTCGGCATCGCGCAGGAGTTCTTCCGGACGCTGGTAGCGAGGGTGCATGAGAGCGATGCCAATGCTCGCCGAGGTGTAGATTTCCTTGTCGCCGAGTCGGATCGGTTCTACCAATGCTTCGAGCAACTGGTTTGCAATCCGGCAGGCGTCCTCGACGCCACCGATGTCCTCGAGCAATACGGTAAATTCGTCGCCGCCGAGGCGTGCCACCCGATTGGGTTCGCGGATGCAATCGGATAACCGCTTGCCGGCCTCGACCAGCATCTCGTCGCCAAGCAGGTGTCCAACCGAATCGTTGACGACCTTGAATCGATCAAGATCGAGGAACAGCACGGCAAACAGCCTGTCGGGATTTTCCCGGTAGCGCGACAACAGCTCCTGAAGGCGCAGCAGCAGCGCTGCACGATTCGGCAATCCGGTCAATCCGTCGTGGAATGCGTCGTGCTTGAGTCGCAACTCGACTTGTTCTCGCACGACAACCTGCTTGCGCAGATCCTGGTTGGCGAGGTTGAGCTCTTTGGTGCGATCCAGGACCCGTTGCTCAAGTTCACCATGGGCCTTGCGCAATCCTGCCTGGCTTCGTTTGCGCTCTAGTGCGGTGGCGATGTGGAATGAGGCGAACTGGAGAATCTCCTGTTCGGCTGGGCCGTAGTCGTCCTCCGCGTCATAGCTCTGCACGACCATGGCCCCGACCGCTTTGTCGTCGAGGATCAGCGGGACGCCGAGCCAGCATTTTGGCAAGGAACCAAACATGATCATTTCGCCGGCATCCATCAGGGCACGAATATGGGTTTCGGTTGCGAGCAGGGGCTGACGGTGCCGCAAAACCCATTCGGTAATCCCATTGGTTACGCGACGAACGCTGAGTCGTCGATCGCGCTCGTCAACGAAATAGGGAAAATTCAGTTCACTCCGGTCGACGGAAAGAAGTGAAATAAAGAAATTCTTTGCATTTAGGAGTTCGCCGACGATGCCATGGACGCCTCTATAGAAGGCCTCAATACTGGTGTGTTCGCTGGCCAACTCAACGATACGGAACAACGCGGCCTGCATGCGTTGCGCGCGCAGGCGCTCGGCGATTTCTTCGCGCAGTGCCGAGTTCATGTCAGCAAGTTCCGAAGTCCGGCGCAACACCTCGAGCTCGAGTTCTTCGCGCGCCTGCTTGCGCGTTATCGCGGAAAGTATGTGCTGGGCGACGAAGGACAGCAGGTTACGATCATCCTCGCTGAAGCGCCGATCCTGATCATAGCTCTGGACCGCTACGGCGCCGCGAACTCGATTGCCCTCGAGCATCGGGACGCCAAGCCAGTCGACGCATTCCGGGCCCAGCCGAAAATCGTTGGTCAGGCCCAATTGCTCGCGCAGGGCGACGCTCGATCCGAGCAACGAACGCCCGCTGTGCAATACCGCAAAGGTGAGACTGTTTGGGTAATCTCGTGCGCGAAGTTTGTCCTTTCGGTACGACGATGTCGTTCCATCGGCATCGGCATAATAAGGGAAGGTCATGACATCGCGCTTGTCGTCATAAAGCGCAACGAGAAAGTTTTCCGCGTAGGTCAGTTTTCCGACCGTTGCATGGACGCGCGCGAGCATCTCGAAGGTATCGATATTCGAGTAGGCGAGGTTGGCAATCGTATATAGCGCCTGCTGCAGTGATACGTCGCTTCTCGCGGTTACAACTTCCCTTTGCAAATCCCGGATGTGCAAGAGTTCAAGCAGGCGCAGGTCGAGGCGGTCTATCCACTCGCAATCGGAATCTGTCCATGCGCCGGCTTCGAGGACACCCGGCTCGAATTCCAGTTGCAGTCGCGCGCGGCCGCCGGCGAGCTCGATGGAGAGGCTTTGATTCCCTGGTTCGCTCGAATCCGGAGTATTCGCGGAGCTGCGATCCGGATAGCTGAAAGTTGCCTTCCTGCAGCCCGTCGTTTCGAATGCGAATTTTTCGGCCAGTGCGCCGAGGATGCGAAGATCCGAGACGTCGATCAGGGTCCTGGCCAAAGACGGCCCGTAGCGGCCGATTGCCCTCGCCGGCAATTGAGGACGTAGCAGCCTCGTGAGCCTGTGCACATTCTCCCCCTTCCCCTCACCCTACCACCGCGGCTGGAGGCTGTCTAAGCACAATGATCGACTGATGCGGGCGCGCCGCAGATCGGACCTCACGGCAACAGTCAGATCGTCGCGGCGGGGAGCGGGCATCTCAGGCTTGTGATTGCCCCCGTGAGAAGCTTTCGAATCAAACGCTATTCCGTTTCGCCAAGATATTCGGCGACTCGCGCATGCCAATCCGGCGAATTGATCGCCTCCAGCAATGACCCATCCAGTGGCTCTCTAAGCGGACTCGCAGGCGGAAGCGCGAACGCATAATCCTGTCGTTCGAGGACCAATGGCAGGATGCGGAGGGAACTTCTGTAGCGGCTTCTGATTTTCCACTGCAATAACGGAGCGTCATAGACAACCGCATCGACATGGCCCTTGGCAACGTCGGCCAATGCGGCATCAAGCTCATTCAATTCCTTGAACTCGATATTGCGTCGATCGAGCCAGTCGGCACTGGTGGTCGAAGCAAGACTCGCGATCTTCGCGTTGCCGACATCCTCCGCATTCTTGATGCGCTGACTGAGCTGGCCAACCGTCAATGCACTCGTGATCGACGCGGTGAAAAAAGAAATAATTATCAGCGCGGCAAGCATCCAGAACATGCCCACTACACGTCCACCCACGGTGCGCGGTGCGATATCGCCGTAGCCAACTGTTGTCATCGTGACCATTGCCCACCAGAATCCGGCGAAAATGCCCTGGCGGTGGTGGCCTCCAAATTGATCGGGATTGGCCTTGCGCTCGAACAGCCAGGCGACCAGGCCGACAATGAAAAGCAGCAGGATCAAGACGCCAATGATCTTGAGGAATTCCGGCGAAATAACGGCTCGCACCACGGCCAGCCAGCCTGATCGTTGGTCGTTGCGCACTGCAACACCAAGCCCCGAGCTGATTATCGGATGTGCAAAATCCATACGCCGCTCACGCTCAGCGGTGGCCGTGATCGCGCCCAAGCCAACATCGACCCTTGCATGACTGACCGCATCGAGCAGGTCATCGAGCTCGTATTGCCGGTATTCCCATGTCCATCCATTTTCTTGCGCCGCCTGTTCCCACAGATCGATGGCGAGGCCGCTGTATTCGCCATCTTTCTCCATCACGAATGGCGCTGCCAACTTGATGCCGACAATCAGGGTCTGTTTCGCTGTCTCGTCAGCGCCTCGAGGTTCTCTGGCTGCTGTAGCGAAGTGGAAGGTACATGCCAGCAACAGGCAGAACAGGCCTGCCAGACGGCTTCGGATTCGGAAACTGATATTCAATGGCATCGCGACAGGTTAGCGCAGACGACCAGTTCCGCCCAAATCGTCAACGTGCGATTGCCGGATTACCCATGCAAGTGGCGACCGTGCAGTCGATTCAGTGTTCGCCCTTGTCGTCCTCGAAGGCACCCGGCGCTGAACCGAAATCACCTTCAGCTTGCGCAGCCAGATACATCGCCACGGCGTAGGCGGCGACGTTCTGGCGCAGTTGCTCGGGGTCGACCTTGTCGAGCGTATCGTTGGCGGTGTGGTGCCACTCGAAATAGCGCGTCGTATCCTGGCGCAATGACAAGCCCGCCATGCCGACGGCATGCACGGCTGAAAGATCGGATCCGCCACTGCCTGCCTCTTTTGCGTCGTACTCGATGCCAAGTGGCGCCAATGCTGCGGCGATCTGGTCGATCGCGCCGCGCGCTTCAGGTTTGACTGTCGCGGTGACCTTCAGGATGCGGTCGGCACCGCCGTCAGACTCCGCGCCGAGGATCGCCTTGCCGATCTCGAGATGATGTTGCGCAGCATAGGCCTTGCCGCCGTAAAGCCCGGATTCCTCGTTGGCGAATGCAACCACGCGAATGCTGCGCGCCGGACGCTCGGGCAATTGTCCGATCAGGAGCGCGGCTGCCGTGGTGATCGCGATGCCGGCCCCATCGTCGATCGCGCCGGTGCCGAGATCCCACGAATCAAGATGGCCGCCGGTCAGAAAATATTCGTTGGCGCGTTTGTTGCCCGTGATTTCGGCAATCACGTTGGCTCCGTTGTAGCTGCCTTCGATGCCGCAATCGAGGGCGAGATGCAATTTGACTGGTTTGCCACGCTTGAGCATGGCGTCAAGCAGGTCGGCATCGGGGTTGGACAGGGCTGCCGCCGGAATCGCCTTGGCCGGATCGGAAAACCGGGTCATTCCGGTATGCGCGAGGCGGTTGTTGTCGGAGCCGACCGAGCGCAGCAAAAACGCCACTGCGCCCTTGGCGGCGGCCAGTTCAGGGCCCATGACGCGCACCGAGGATCCGGGGCCGTAGTCCCGACCATCCACCGAAGCGTGCATGCGTGGGATACCAACGTAGACGATCTTTCCCTTGATCCTGTAATCCGGCGCGGCCTTCATCGCATCGAGCGAATCGAATCCGATCACTTCCGCATCGAGTCCGCCTGCGGGCGTGCCAGCGGAGTAACCGAGGGCGGTCACGGCCAGTGGCTGCGCGAACGGCTCGGTGACCGCGGCGGCTTCACTGCGGCGAACCCACTTCGGATAGCTGACCGGTTCAGTCCAGACCTTGTCGAATCCCAGTGCCTTGAACTTCGCGACCATCCAGTCGCGCGCCTTCTGATCGTTCTCACTACCGGCAAGTCGCGGACCGATTTCGGTGGTCAGGCCTTCGACGATGGCATAGGCGACATCATCCTTGAGCGCGCGCTCGCGAAGTCCAACTGCTGCATCGATTGCGGCTTGCGGAATCGTTGTCCTGACACTTGTATCAGCCGCATCGGCAGGGGCGCCAAGCAGAAGCAGGACGAGGGCGAACGGGGCGATGCGGGGCATGGGCGAATTCCGGCGAGGGCAGGGCAAGCCGTGGATCTTGCCAGATGCAGCCTCGGCGTGACTGTGGCGAAGGTCACTTGCAACGAGGACCACGTCCGGTCGACCTCGGGCGGTCAACCCGCCACGAAGCCGTTGCCGCGAACGGGTTCTACTGCTTGTCTTTTTTCAGCAGATCGCGGATCTCGGTAAGCAGGACGACATCGGCCGGCGGAGCGGACGGAGCGGCTTCTTCCTTCTTGTTCATGCGGTTGATGGCCTTGACCGCCATGAAGATCGCAAATGCGATGATCGTGAACTGGATCATCGTATTGATGAAGGTGCCGTACTGGATCGCAACTTCACCTGTGCCATCCGCACTGGCTGCAGTGAGAACGTATTTGTATTTCGAGAAGTCGACGCCACCGATCAGGTTGCCGATCGGCGGCATGATAACGTCGTTGACCAGCGAGGTGACGATCTTTCCGAAAGCAGCGCCGATGACGACACCAACGGCCAGATCGATGACGTTGCCGCGCATGGCGAATGCCTTGAACTCGGACATCATGCTCATGTTGAACTCCTTCAGGGTGGGATGATGGGCGCGACTGCGAGTGCCGCTGCACCACTTTATCCAGTTGCACCCGCGCGTGCAGCTTTGATGCGACGTTTCAATGCCTCGTCGCTGGCGAACGCGTCCGGCATGCATGCCCTTTCTGCGAAAGTACCAGCGCCATCAAACAATCTTCCCTTCAAGCACTGCCACGCCCTCAAGTTCGGCGCGGAAGCGGTCGCCCTTCTCAAGCGCCGCGACTCCTGCCGGCGTGCCGGTGAAAATCAGATCTCCGGATTTCAGCTCGTACAAACGGGACAGCTCGTGGATGATCTCGGCGACACTGAAGATCATCTCGTCGATATTGCTGCTCTGGCGCGGAACGCCGTTGACCTGCAAGGAGAGCATGCGGTTGTGCGGGTGTCCGAACTCGCGGACCCGATGCAGGTCCGACACCGGTGCGGACTGATCAAAACCCTTCGAAGTATCCCAGGGATTGCCCTTGGCCTTGGCCGCCGACTGCAGGTCACGGCGGGTCAGATCGAGGCCGACGCCGTAGGCGTAGATTTTTTCCAGTGCATGCTCGACGCCAATGTCACGACCGCCCTGAGCGAGGGCGACGATGACCTCAACCTCATGGTGCAAGTCGTCGGTTGCCGGCGGATAGGCGACATCGCCGTTGCCGATGACGATGGTATCGGCGGGCTTGTGGAAGAAGATCGGTTGCTTGCGATCGACTTCGGATCCCATCTCCTTCGCATGGTCGGCGTAATTGCGGCCAATGCAATAAATGCGGTGGACCGGAAAACGCATGTCGGTTCCGGCAACCGGAATCGACGGGATGGCATGGGGCGCTATGGCGTAGGTCATCAGGCATCGTCCCTGGAGAGGCAGGCAGTTTGGCCGATTTTGTGCGCTTGAATGGACGGCTGTCGAGCCTGCGACGGATTGCTGACGCGATTTCGACATGACAGGCGTCATCCCGAAACCATGATGGAGGTGTGTTGTTCGTTTTCGGCTGCGGCGGCAAGCTGTGGCAGACTCATCGCCCCCACGAGGCCAGGAAAGCGAGAATGGAGAATCAGGGCGAATTGCTCAATCAACTGCGAATTGACCGAAATCGTGTCGAGGCGCCTTCGCGCGCGCCGTGGATCATCGCCCTGATCCTCGTTGTCGTGCTTGCTGGCGGAGGCGGGCTCTGGTGGTGGATGTCCACGCAGCAGCGTTTCGAGGTGTCTGCGGTCGCCGCGATTGCGCCGTCGGCGGATGGGTCCACTTCGACCGCCGTGCTGCAAGCCACCGGTTACGTCACGGCGCGCCGACAGGCGACCGTTTCGGCGCAAATTACCGGCACGCTATCCGAGGTGCTGATCGAGGAAGGCGAGCATGTCGAAGCCGGACAAGTGCTGGCACGCCTCGATGACACCGCGCAGCAGGCAGGACTGGCCCAGGCCCGCGCCCAGATCGCCCAGGCCCGCGCCCAGGTCGGGCAGTTCAAGGCGCGTTTGAGCCAGGCCAGCCGCGACCTTGTTCGGCAGCAGGATCTGGTCGGCCGCAAACTAGTCTCGAGGCAGGCAGTCGAAAGCGCCCAGACCGAGGTCGACGCGCTGAGCGCCCAACTGACCGCGCAACAGCGCAGCGTGGACCTGGCAACCGCGCAGGCACGCAGTGCCCAGGTACAACTCGACTACACGACCGTGCGCGCTCCGTTTGCCGGGGTGGTCATCGCCAAGGCCGCCCAGGTCGGTGAAATCGTTTCGCCATTATCAGCCGGCGGCGGCTTCACCCGAACCGGCGTCGGCACGATCGTCGACATGGATTCACTCGAAATCGAAGTCGAC
>JBBRBU010000071.1:0-19320 GCA_038205505.1 Lysobacterales bacterium
CATTCACCGCTCGTCGTCCCTGCGCAGGCAGGGACCCAGCGACTTTGGCTTTTTGTTCGGCGTCTTGGCGTGGCGACTACTTCGACGTTTCATTACAGCGGCTCAGACGCGTCGAACTGCATTGAATCAGAAACAGAGTCACTGGACCCCTGCCTGCGCAGGGGTGACGGGTATTGGGGTTGAGGTTGTTCTCAAGGTTGTGACAGACCTTTCGGATGAGACGGCGCGAGCTCGTTCCTTCGGTCATCCCGAAAGGGGATTCCTGAAGCCACATCGGTTTGGTTTGGCAAGTTGACAAATGCAGGGGGCCGCCAAAAGGCATCAAAATGCCTTTACTTCCGGCCTTCGTTCGAGCGATGGTTCAACTCGGTTTACAGGCTACGTATCGATGAAAGCAATCACGTATACCCGCTACGGCCCACCAGAGGTTCTTCAACTCAACGATGTGGAAAAGCCAACGCCAAAGGACGATGAAGTCCTCATCAAGGTGCGCGCCGCAGAAGTGACGAAGTCCGACTGTGAGATGCGCAGCTTCAAATTTTCGGTCAAGTGGTTCTGGTTGCCGCTGCGGATCGTACTCGGAGTGAGAAAACCAAAGCGCCAGATTCTGGGTGGCTACTTCTCCGGAGAAATCGAATCGATCGGAAGAAATGTCGTTGATTTTTCAGTTGGCGATCAGGTCTTCGGCGCCACCCAACTTCGACTGGGTTCCTACGGCGAGTTTGTCGCTTTACCGGCAAGCTACACCTTCGTCGCCAAGCCAGAAAACATGAGCTTTGCGGAAGCTGCGGCCGTTCCGCTGGGCGGGCTGAATGCGCTGCATTTCATGAGCTGCGCAAAAATCCAGGCGGGAGAGAAAGTGCTGATCAACGGTGCGGGCGGCAGCATCGGTGCACATGCCGTGCAGATTGCAAAATTCATGGGTGCCGAGGTCACTGCGGTTGATAGCGCGATCAAGGAGGCTTTCCTGCTTCGCATGGGTGCCGATTACTTCATTGATTATCGGAGGCAGGATTTCCTCGCCAATGACCAGAGGTATGACGTGATTTTCGACATGGTTTCCGGGAGCTCCTATTCCAGGAGTATCAAGGCACTCAATCCTGGCGGCCGTTATTTGAGCGGCAACCCTCGCTTGTTGGTAATGCTCCGCTCGATTCTGACGAGCCGGTTTTCCGACAAGACGGTGAGGATCGCGTTCGCGAGGGAAACAAAAGCGGAGCTTTCGACCCTGAAGCAAATGATCGAACGAAACGAACTACGTTCCATTGTTGACCGGGTATTTTCGATGCAGGAAGCGGTAGAGGCGCATCATCGGGTCGAAACCGAAGAACGTACAGGCGCAGTCGTGCTCGCGATCGGCCCCCTGCAGTGAATGGGATTCGTATTCAACAATGTCGATGCGGTCGACGCCGAACCGCATTGGCCTCTCGATTGCGGTGCCGATTCGTGAAACATCATGCGCTGGCGTGGTCTGTGAAGCGCTCACCGCGTAGGCAAATCGGGCAGAAGGTGATTGTCGCGACTGGCAGGTACCGATCTCCGTGACGTTCGACACTAGCCGCTGCATGCCGCCGGGAAGAAGAATGTGGCAGTTGCGCTCTACCGGGGGAAAACGGCATGTCGACCAGGGTTTCTACGCTCAGGCTGAATCTGTTGAGAGCGATGTATGCATTCATCGCGATCGGTCTTTGCCTCACGATCTGGCCGCAAATCGTATCGCCCCCTTTTACCGCAGACGCGAAGTCCGTTATTCGCGCCCTCCTTGGTGCGCTCGCGGTGCTTGCCGCGGTCGGAATACGCTATCCGCTGAAAATGTTGCCACTCCTCCTGTTCGAGTTGCTGTGGAAACTTATCTGGGTTGCTGCATCTGCGCTGCCAATGTGGCTCGGCCCGGGACTGGACGAGTATGCATCAGAGACACTTTTCGCCTGCCTGATGGGCATCGTACTTGTGCCCTTGGTGATTCCATGGGGATACGTATGCGCGCATTACATCAAGGCGCCCGCCGAACCATGGCGTGCAGGTCGGGAATAGAAGCATACCAATGATGCGTGAGCGTTAAGTCGAGCCGCTCGTCCGGTTGCGAGGCGGCTGGACTCATTTGCCTCGCCGCATCGAATTCATTCTCGCCACACTCAGATTGTTCGGGCTCGATGTCGAGTTTTCTATCGCCATGATTGTCGGAAGCCCTCTATCCCTCACGTCACGCGCTGGTACAGCGTTTGCACAAGGGATAGCTTGCAGCGCTTCGCGGGCCGTGCCGTAAATCGCTGCATCGCGACCAAACCAGGCGTTTGGGCGAGGTTTCAGAGCACGGGCGCAAAATCTGTCTCCAGCTGCGCCGGGTCGTTCGCCGCGTCTGGAGCAACTGTCGAGGTCCGCGAATCTTTTTCGCTGGCGCCAATCATGAGGAATCCACGATGAAGAAGACATCCAGACTACGCGCGCTGCTGGTCAACACCACATTGAAGAAGGAACCATCGAAGAGTCATACGGGAGCTTTGATGAGTGCTTCGGCGCATATCCTGAGTAAAGCCGATGTCGATGTTGAGCATCTGCATCTGCTTTCCCACACGGTACCACCAGGCATTTATCCCGACATGAGAGAGCATGGTTGGGAAAGGGATGACTGGCCGGAGCTGTGGAAAAAATTTCTCGCCGCCGACATCCTGATCATTGGCACGCCTCTCTGGCTCGGAGAGGAGAGTTCTGTGTGTCGCATCCTGATCGAGCGCCTCTATGCAATGTCTGGCGAGCTGAATGATCAAGGGCAGTCAATCTACTATGGGAAAGTGGGCGCCTGTGTCATCACCGGCAATGAGGATGGGATCAAGCACACGGCGATGACACTGGGATTCTCGATGAACCATCTGGGATTCACGATTCCCCCGCAGGCCGACTGTGGCTGGATCGGAGAAGCAGGCCCTGGCCCTTCATATGGCGACCTCGCTGAAGACGGATCACGGATCGGCTTTGGCAATGATTTCACCCAGCGAAACACGACGATCATGACCTGGAATTGCATCCACCTGGCCAGGATGCTCAAGGATGTCGGAGGCATTCCCAACTTCGGCAACGACCGCAACGCGTGGAAGAAGGGTGAGCGCTTCCATTTCGAAAATCCGGATCCGATCAGTGACTAGAATTGGACGTTCAATAACTGTGGAAATCGCTGTGTGCGAGCGGAGCTCTTCAGTGATTGCAATCGCCGTTTACGGTGCAATCGTACCGCCGTGATCCGGCAATCAACCAAACAAGCGGAGGCCTCACCATGAACCTGGGCAACTTCTCGACCAGTCTCGCCGTAAAGGATATTGAAGCGTCACGTACCTTCTACGAAAAACTCGGATTCACTGCTTTCGGCGGAGACCAGAAACAAAACTGGCTGATCATGAAGAATGGCAGCACCATCATTGGTCTTTTCCAGGGAATGTTCGAGCGCCCTGACCTTCAATCCGGGTTGGGACGGCGACGCAAAGCCGCTGGCGGGGTTTGCCGACATCCGCCAATTGCAGCGTGATCTCAAGGCCCTGGGCGTCCCGTTGTTGAGCGAGGCCGACGAGAACACGTCGGGGCCGGCCAGCTTCACGCTGGAAGACCCCGATGGAAACTCGATTCTTGTCGACCAGCATGTCTGATCGATCCAGCGGCGCCTGAAAGTACCTGCAGTATGGCGAGTTGCCAACGTTCGCACTGCATTGCAGGAAGGCGAGCGAGCCACGCAAGGGCTGTTCTCGGCTTGAGTGGCGTATCATCGTTTCCGACTGTGCCGGAAACCCTGCGGCATTTAAGCGCATGTGCAGACCGCAATTTGGCCGGGGAAGCGCGGGAGAAGCTGGAGCGAGACGGATCGTGGCGCGAGTCCGGTTCGCAGACTGCGACTTCGAACCGCAGCCAGTATGGCGTCGCAAGATGGATCCTGCCCGGCTGACCTCGACTCAATGACCGATAATGCATGGGTTATCGCGAATGCGCGTCCAATCCAGGCGCTGAGCGCAAACCGCCCGCGGTGCCCGCGTATTCTGAGAAAAGAATCCAAATGTGCCATTGCGGTTTTTGAGTTGGCTGATCCAGTCGTATGCGGCTTTGGTGCCGGATGTTCTTGCTTTCACTAGTGGCGGAGTAACCATGCCAAATACCGAATACTACAACGATGAAGTCGTTCGCCTGTTCCTGCTGGCCGCCGCCGTCTGGGGCATCATCGGGATGTCGCTTGGTGTCTACGTCGGTGCGCAACTGGCCTGGCCGATTCTCAACTTCGATATTTCCTGGTTGAGCTTCAGCCGTTTGCGGCCATCGCATACTTTCGGGGTGATCTTCGCATTCGGCGGATCCGCCCTGATGGGAACCTGCTATTACGTCGTGCAGCGCACCGGGCACACACGCCTGGCGCTGGGCAAGCTGGCGACTTTCACGTTCTGGGGTTGGCAACTGGCTTGCGTTCTGGCCATGGTAACGGTGCCGCTGGGCATGACCCAGAGCAAGGAATACGCCGAACCGGAATGGTTCGTCGACATCATCATTGCGGTGGTCTGGGTTTCCTTCGGAACCGTCTTCTTCGCCACTCTCGCGCGTCGCCGGATCCAGCATATCTATGTCGCGAACTGGTACTACGCCGCCTTCATCATCGCGGTCGGCCTGCTGCACATCGTCAACAATCTGGCCTTGCCGGTATCGCTTACCAAGTCGTATCCGATTTATTCCGGAGTGACCGATGCGATGGTGCAGTGGTGGTACGGGCATAACGCCGTTGCGTTTTTCCTTACCGCTGGATTCCTCGGCATGATGTATTACTTCGTGCCGCGTCAGGCCCAGCAGCCGCTGTGGAGCTACCGCTTCTCGATCGTCAATTTCTGGGCGCTGATTTCCGTCTACATGTGGGCTGGTGCGCATCATCTGATGTTCACCGCGCTGCCCGATTGGGTGCAGTCGGTCGGCATGGCGTTTTCGCTGGTGTTGCTGATGCCAAGTTGGGGCTCGGCGGCGAACGGCCTGATGACCTTCCAGGGATCGTGGCACAAGTTGAAGAGTGATCCGGCGGTGAAGTTCATGGTGATGTCGCTGGTGTTCTATGCGGCATCGACGTTTGAAGGTTCGATGATGGCGATCAAGTCGGTCAACTCGCTGTCGCACTACACTGACTGGACGATTGCCCATGTGCATTCGGGTTCGATCGGATGGGTCGCGATGATCACGATCGGATCCCTGTATGCGATGGCCCCACGCGCGCTGGGTCAGACCGAGATGTACTCGCACCGCGGCATGGAAGTGCATTTCTGGCTGCACATGACCGGCTTGCTGCTCTACATCATCGCGATGTGGCTGGCCGGCGTCACCGAAGGCGTCATGTGGCGTGCCACCGGCGCGGATGGCACGTTGACCTACAGCTTTCTCGAGAGCCTGATTGCAGTCAAACCGTTTTACATGATTCGAGCGCTGGGTGGACTGCTCGTGGTTTCGGGAATGGTGGTGATGGCATGGAACCTCTGGCATACGGCAGCCGATGCGCGTGCGCATCTGATCAAGCCGATCCCGGTACCGATTCCGGAACCGGTGCCGCACCAGGTTCCGGCTCCGTTGCCCGCGTATTCCTGAGGAGATCGATATGGCAAGTGGATACAAATTTATCGAGGCAATCGAGAAGCGCGCTGGCCTGCTTGGCATCTGTATCGCGATCATGGTTTCGATTGGCGGGCTGGCCGAGATCACACCGCTTTTCATGAAGGCGCATTCGCTTGAGGCGCCGCCCGGAGTCAAACCCTACGACGCGCTGCGACTCGCAGGCAGGGACATCTACGTGCGTGAGGGCTGCTATTTATGTCATTCGCAGATGATCCGTGCGCAACGCTTCGAGGTGCAACGCTACGGCGCGCATTCGGTGTCCAGTGAATCGGTCTACGATCGCCCGCATCAATGGGGCTCCAAGCGAACCGGACCGGATCTGGCGCGTGTCGGCGGAAAATATTCGGATGCGTGGCAACGCGCGCATTTGCTTTTGCCACGCACGCTCGTGCCTGAATCAAACATGCCGAACTATCCCTGGTTGATGGATGCGCAGATCGACGGCGCTGACATGCAGGCGCGCATGCGTACGTTGCGAACGCTCGGTGATCCCTACACGCAAGCTGACATCGCCGGTGCGCCAGCGGCCGTGGAAGGCAAGACCGAGCTCGATGCGATCGTGGCCTACCTGCAGGGACTCGGCGTGCTCAACGTCGATACCTCCGCACCTCCTGCAGCGGGTACTCCGGCTTCATCGGGTCAGCCATGAGTCCGCTCTGGGGCCAGATGGCGGGCGTGATCACGATCGTGCTGATGCTGATTTTCATCGGCATCTGGATCTGGGCGTGGCAGCCGTGGCACAAGAAATCCTTTGACAAGATGGCGCAGATTCCGATGCAGGACAAAGACGCGTCGGGAAAAAGCAGCGAAAGCGAGGACACCAAGAAATGAGTACATTCTGGTCGATCTGGGTCATGTGTCTGGTGGTGTTCAATCTGGGCGTGACCCTGTTCCTGTTCCTGTGGGGGCAGCGGGTCGAAATTCCTCAGCTACCTGATGGCACCACCGGACATGTCTGGGCGCACGGCACGATCCGTGAAAGCGTGCGCAAGCTGCCGATGTGGTGGGTCTGGCTTTCCGGCGCGATGTTCGTCAGCGGCATTGGCTACCTGATCCTCTATCCGGGCTTCGGTGCGAGCAAGGGTGTGCTCGGATGGACGTCGCAGGGTGAACTGGCGCGCGATGTGGCCAGCAACGACGCGAAGCTCGAGCCGATGATGCAGCGGCTGCGCAGCCGTTCAGTCGAGCAACTGGCGAGCGATTTGGAGGTGATCGATTTTGGGCGCCGTCTGTTCCTCGACAATTGCGCGGCCTGTCATGGTCGCGAAGCGCATGGAAATCCCTTGCTCGGTGTGCCGAGCCTGTCGAGTGGCGGCTGGATGTACGGCGGGGAGGGCGATCATCTGCTGACCAGCATCCTTGATGGACGACGCGGGCAGATGCCGCCGTTCGCCGAAACTTTCGATGAAGCCGCGGTCAAGAATCTCAGCAACTACGTGCTGAGCCTTTCCGGTGTTGAACACGATGCCAACATGGCCGCGCTCGGCAAACCCCAGTTCGCCGTGTGCAGCGCCTGCCATGGCATCGAGGGCAAGGGCAACCTGGCCTTGGGCGCACCGAATCTGACCGACAAGATCTGGGTGCACGGTGGAGATGAGGCAACGATTGCCGCCACCATCAGCCACGGTCGCAGCGGCGTGATGCCAGCCTGGCGACCGCGTCTCGGCGAGGAGCGCGCGCAAGCGGTTGCGGCATGGGTTTTCGCAAACGCGCAAGGCGAAGCAGACGCGGGTAAATGACGTGGAAGTGAAGGATCAGCGCTGGTACCGACAGCCGATTGCCTGGTTGGGCATCGTGATTTTTTTTGGCTCATTGGCCGGCTGCATCCATTTGATTCTGCTTGCCGCGAACTACAGTGATCCGCCGTTGCCGAACACTGGAAGCGAGCTTTCCTTCAGGATCCCGGCGACGCGCGCAACAGCGGAGCCTCCCGCTGCAGACAAGCCGGAGCCATGAGTACCGCTGCCGACACCTGTTGGCATTGCTCCGAAAAATTGCCGGTCAGCGGCATTGTCTACGCGGAAGTGTCGGGTCGCTCGCGCGCGATGTGCTGCCACGGTTGCCAGGCGGCGGCAGCCTGGATCGAGCAGTTGGGTCTTGGCGATTACTACCGATTGCGTACCCATCCGGCGCAGAAACCGGATCCCTCGATGGCTGACGGGCAGGCTCGCGAAGCGTGGCAGCGGGTCGAGATTTCCCGTCATGTGATTCGCGATCTCGGCGATCACCGGCGCGAGATGATGCTGCTCGTGGAAGGTGTGCGTTGTGCCGGCTGTGTCTGGCTGATCGAGCGCGCGCTGTCGTCCGTGGCGGGCGTGCAGAGCGCCCAGGTCAATGCGGCTGCGCGCCGTGCCCGCGTGGTTTGGGACGAAAGGGAAACCGGCTTGGTGCCGATTCTTCACACGTTGTCACGGGCCGGTTACCAGGCCATGCCGCTTGATGCGAAAGCCCTCGACGACGCGCGCCGACGCGAATCGCGTGATGCGCTCAAGCGACTTCTGGTTGCCGGATTCGGTGCCATGCAGGCGATGATGTATGCGGCGGTGTTGTACCTCGGTGCATTGCAGGAGGACGACGCCTCGACACGCGATCTGTTCCGCTGGCTCGGTTTCCTGGTCGCCACGCCGGTTGTCTTCTACTCGGCGCGGCCATTCTTCGCCGGCGCACTGCGTTCGCTCAAGGCGCGCCAGCTCGGCATGGATGTGCCGGTGGCGCTTGCCATTGCCTCGATCTATCTCGCCAGCCTGTTCGAGGCCTGGCGTGGCTCGGGTCATGTGTATTTCGAGTCGGTATCAATGTTTGTTTTCTTCCTGCTCACGGGACGCTATCTGGAAATGCGTGCACGCCATCGTGCCGGCGATCTCAGCGATGCGTTGGCCAGACTGACACCGGCGTTTGCTGATCGTCGTCGCGGCGACGGCAGCATCGAACGCGTCGGCGTGCATGAACTCGTTCGCGAGGATCGTGTCCACATCAGCGAGGGCGGCGTGGTTCCCGTCGATGGTGTGCTGATCAGCGAGCGCTGTCGCGTCGACGAGGCCTTGCTCAGTGGCGAGTCTGCGCCGCTGGAAAAGCGCCGCGGCGACAGCCTTGTCGCCGGCAGCGTGCTGGTCGATGGGCCGGCACAGATGCGCGTCGAGCGCGTCGGCTGTGAAACCGTGCTGGCCGGAATTGCTGCCTTGGTCGAGCGCGCCCAGACCGAGCGACCAAGACTGGCTCGGGCAGGAGACCGTGCCGCTTCGCGTTTCGTCGCGCGCGTGCTCGGGCTCACTGCGCTGACGGTTCTGGCTTGGTCCTGGTTTGATCCGGCGCGGGCTTTTCCCGCGGCTCTGGCGGTGCTCGTGGTTTCCTGCCCCTGCGCATTCGCACTTGCCGTGCCCGCTGCGGTCACGCGCACGCTGGCCGTGCTGGCCAGGCGTGGTGTTCTCGTGGTGAAGCCTGATGCAATCGAGGAACTTGCCGAGGCGACTCATGTCGTTTTCGACAAGACCGGTACCCTGACCGAAGCGGAGCTTGCCCTCGGCGACGTGCATGTGTTCGAAGGGCACTCGCGTGACTCGGCGTTGCGACTGGCCGCGATCATGGCTCGGGAAAGTCGCCATCCAGCTGCGCGGGCGATCGCCGCGGGTTGCGCGGAATTTGCTGTCGATGCAGCGCAGCACATCGAGATCGGGGCGAAGGCGGGACTGGGCATCAGTGCGCAAATCGAAGGTCGCCATGTGCGATTGGGTCGCGCCGACTTCGCGCTAGGCGAAAACGGAAGCGCTGTCGGCTTCGAGCATGCTGTCCTGCTTGCCGATGACGCGGGCCCGATGGCTGCGTTCCTACTCAACGAGCGCCTGCGTTGCGGAGCTCTGGAAGCCGTTGAAGCCCTCAGAGCTCAAGGCCTTGAAGTGTCCATATGCAGTGGCGATTCAGCGCTCAAGGTCGCCGCGATCGCTGCCCGGCTCGGCATCACGCAATGGCGTGCGCGGCAACTGCCCGCCGACAAGCTCGCCTGGGTGCGCGAGTTGCGCGCTTCAGGTGCGCGCGTAATTGCGATCGGCGACGGCATCAACGACGCGCCGGTGCTTGCCGGTGCCGATGTTTCGATTGCCCTGGTCGGTGGAGCCGAACTCGCCCAGGCCAGCAGCGATGTGGTCCTCGCCGGCGAACGCCTCGATGCGTTGGCCCCGGCTCGTGTGCTGGCTCGACAGGCAATCGACATCCTGCACCAGAATTATCGCTGGGCTTTGGCCTACAACCTGTGCGTGATTCCAGTGGCTGCGCTTGGATTCGTACCACCGTGGTTGGCGGCACTCGGCATGTCATTAAGTTCGCTGGGTGTTGTCCTCAATGCCTTGCGCATTGGCTCAAATTCAACATCGCAGCCGAATCGAATCGAGATCAGCACTTCGACGCCGAGCACACAGAGCCCATGAATATCCTGCTGATCATGGTGCCGCTGTCGATCCTGTTGCTGGTCGGTGCGGCCATCGCATTCTTCTGGGCCGTCGAGCACGATCAATTCGATGACATGGACACCCCGGCATTGTTGCCGCTGACCGACTTGCCGGCAGAGGATTCCAGACCAATCGACGACGATGAGCCGCGAGAGGCCGAGTCAGCACAGGCCGATGAAGACTGAAGCATTCCAGGTGAGTTGACGCCGACCAACCGGCGCATGCGCCAAGCGTCCGGGCGATGGCACCCGGTTTTGGCGATGACTGACATGGTTGACTGGGCGCGCATTCGACCTGCGCGGGCGAGCTGAGTTGATCGCGTTTGCAAAGCCGGCGCGCTATCGCTGTAATGGCGCGCTGATTTCCCACCGACCAAGGAACCTGCATGCCCGTCATCCGCATGAGCGATCTCGATCTGAGCAACAAGCGTGTGCTGATCCGTCAGGATCTGAATGTGCCGATCGAGGATGGAAGAATCACTTCCGAACAGCGCATCACGGCTTCGCTGCCGACCTTGCGTCTTGCCCTGGGAAAAGGCGCCACGGTGCTGGTCACTTCGCACCTTGGACGGCCGAAAGAGGGCGAATGGAGTGAAGCCGATTCGCTGGCGCCCGTTGCCGCTCGTCTCGGTGAACTGCTCGGTCGAGAAGTGGCGCTGATTCGAGACTGGGTTGATGGAGTCGAAGTTGCACCCGGCTCAATCAGCCTGCTCGAAAACTGCCGCATGAATATCGGTGAGGCCAAGGACGATGAAAAGCTGTCGCGCAAGTATGCGGCGCTTTGCGATGTCTTTGTCATGGATGCGTTTGGTACCGCGCACCGCGCCCAGGCATCGACCCATGGCGTGATCCGCTTCGCCAGGATCGCAGCCGGTGGCCCCCTGCTGATGGCCGAACTCGATGCCTTGGCCAAGGCGCTGGAATATCCCTCGCGGCCGCTGCTGGCGATTGTCGCCGGCTCCAAGGTCTCGACCAAGCTGACCCTGCTCGAAAATCTGGTCGACAAGGTTGACCAGCTGATTGTCGGCGGTGGCATAGCCAACACATTCCTGGCCGCTGCCGGATTCAACGTCGGGAAATCCTTGTGCGAACCCGATCTGATCGACACCGCCAACCGCATCAGTGCCGCGGCGAAAGCGCGCGGTGCTCAGGTTCCGATTCCGGTAGATGTCGTCGTCGCAACAAGGTTCGCTGCCGATGCGCCAGCAACGGTGAAGCTCGTCGCGGATGTCGGCGACGACGACATGATTCTCGATATCGGTCCGCAGACCGCCGCCAGCTACGCCGCCATGATCGACAAGGCCGGCACCGTGGTTTGGAACGGCCCAGTCGGTGTGTTCGAGTTCGATGCTTTTGGTGGCGGCACTGAAGCGCTGGCGAAAGCCATCGCGGCATCGCCGGCATTCTCGATTGCCGGCGGTGGCGACACGTTGGCGGCGGTCGACAAGT
This sequence comes from Lysobacterales bacterium, assembly GCA_038205505.1. Taxonomy (GTDB): domain Bacteria; phylum Pseudomonadota; class Gammaproteobacteria; order Xanthomonadales; family Rhodanobacteraceae; genus Dokdonella. The sequence continues at coordinate 11,513 of JBBRBU010000071.1, forward strand.
ACGGCATCGCCGACAAGGTCTCCTATATCTCGACCGGTGGCGGCGCCTTTCTTGAATTCCTCGAAGGGCATGAACTGCCTGCAGTTAGCGCCTTGCGCGCACGCGGGGCGTAAAGGGTGGCGCTGGTCCTGTTCGATCTTGATGGCACCTTGATCGATTCGGAGATCGGTATCACGCGCTCGATGGTTCATGCCCTGCACGCAGTCGGTGTCGAGCCGCCGACCCAGGACATCCTGCGCAGCTGGATCGGTCCGCCGTTGCAGGCATCATTTCCGGCGGTGCTAGGGTACGACGAGGCGCGCGTGGATCTTGCCGTACATCACTATCTGGAACGGTTTTCCGAGATCGGCTGGCGCGAGCATTCGGTATATCCGGGTATGGCTGAGGTGGTCGCGGAATTGGTCGCGAATGGACATCGACTCGCCGTGGTTACGGCCAAGATCGCCAAGCAGGCGCGTCGGATCGTCGAGCACTTGCCTTTCGGTGAGCACTTCGATGCCGTCTATGGACCTGCGCCGGGAGTGCGCAGCAGCGAAAAGGTGGCATTGGTCGCGCAGGCATTGAAGGAACGAAATGGCAGCGCCGACAGCGCGATCATGATTGGCGATCGACACTTCGATATCGAAGCTGCACGCGCCAATGCGATTCGCGGCGTAGGCGTGTTGTGGGGATTTGGCAGTGCCCGAGAATTGCGCGACGCGGGCGCGGATCGAATCGTCGCCACGCCTGCCGAATTGCACGAATACCTGAGCGTGTTTCCTGCCTGAATAGCGATCCGGCGGAAAAGGTTCTGAATGATTCACCGACGAAACAGGTCTGCCTTCGCGACAAGCGCGCGCTTTATCAGTGATCGACTGTGGTAGTTTTCCTAGCCCGTCAGGAGGAGTCGAGGAATGTCCGAACAATTGCGTCGTACACGCATCATTGCCACGTTGGGGCCGGCCACGGATGCGCCGGGCATGCTGAAGCGCATCCTCGCCGAAGGCGTTGATGTCGTTCGCCTGAATTTTTCCCATGGCCACCCAGATGATCATCGCGCGCGCGCTGCCGCCGCGCGCGCTGCCGCTGCCGAACTTGGCCGCGAAGTCGCCATTCTCGGCGACCTGCAGGGGCCGAAGATTCGTGTTGAGCGCTTCGCCACAGGCGCGGTGCATCTGGACGTCGGCGAAACCTTTACCCTCGACTGCCGGGTGGATGCAGTGCCAGGCGACAGCAAGCGCGTCGGTGTCGGCTACCTCAATCTATGGCGCGACGTCAAAGCCGGTGATTTGTTGCTGCTCGATGATGGCCTGATCGTGCTCGAGGTCATCGATGTCGCGACCGAGCAGGTGCATTGCCGGGTCGTGGTCGGTGGACGTCTGTCCGACCGCAAGGGCATCAACCGACAGGGCGGTGGACTCACCGTTGCAGCGCTGTCGGACAAGGATCGCAGTGATATCAAGTTGGCTGCCGAACTGGGCGTCGATTTCCTTGCGGTTTCATTCGTCAAGAGTGCTGATGATGTCGAGCAGGCTCGTCGATTGTTGCGCGAGGCCGGTGGCGACGCGTCGATCGTGGCCAAGATCGAACGCACCGAGGCGATTGCCGCGCTCGGTGAAATCATTGAAGCCAGTGAAGTGGTCATGGTCGCGCGTGGCGATCTCGGCGTCGAAATCGGCGATGCCGAATTGCCCGGCCTGCAGAAGAAGATCATCCGCGAGACGCTTGAGCGCAGTCGCGTCGTGATCACCGCGACGCAGATGATGCAATCGATGGTTGAGTCGCCGATCCCGACCCGTGCCGAAGTCCTCGATGTCGCGAATGCGGTGATTGATGGTACCGACGCGGTGATGCTGTCGGAGGAGACCGCTGCAGGGAAACATCCGGACAAGGCGGTCGCTGCAATGCGTCGGGTATGTCTCGGTGCCGAACGCCAGTTCGAGCCGCCGGTGGATGTTGGCCCCGGCGCGCGCGTGCTTGATCGAACCGATCAGGCGATTGCCCTCGCGACGATGTTTCTTGCCGGCCGCATCGGCGTTCGCGCGATCGTTGCGTTGACCGAATCCGGTGCCACCGCGCGCTGGCTTTCACGGCATCGATCGAGCGTTCCGATTTATGCGCTGTCGCGAAATGGCGGCGCGCGCCGTCGCATGCTGCTGTTCCGCGACGTGCATCCGATCGAGTTCGATCCACACGATGTTGGGCCGGCACAAGCGGCCCGCGAAGCGATCCAGCATCTGTTCAATCTGGGTCACCTTGCCGAAAACGATCGCGTGATCCTGACTACCGGCGATCATACCGGCCAGCTCGGCGGGACCAATACCTTGAAGGTATTGCGGGTTGGAGCCGATGGAATGGCCGAGGGTCTGGGAACGCTTTGATCCGCTGAAGCACGAGGGGTCGGATCGGTGGAGTGATTTCAGTGCCGATGCTTTTCGCGCTTGGGCAGAAGCGCATCGCGACCTGGGGAAGTCGCTTTCTCGGGGTGGCTGACACCCCTCCGACGAAGGACTTCGATTATCGCGATTGAAGCCACACGCACGAATGATTTCGGTTGGCGACCGATGGACCAGCAGACCTCGACGATTCCGTGGTCAGATCACCCCGAGTTGCTTGCCGACTTTGACGAATGCATCCACGGCCTGGTCGATCTGCTCGATCGAATGCGCGGCGCTCATCTGCGTGCGGATGCGCGCCTGGCCTTGCGGGACGACGGGAAAGAAGAAGCCGATCACGTAGATGCCTTCTTCCAGCAGGGCGTTGGCGAATTGCTGGGCAAGCTTGGCGTCATAGAGCATGACTGGAACGATCGGGTGATTGCCGGGTTTCATGTCGAATCCGGCCTCGGTCATGCGCTTGCGGAAGTGCTGGGCGTTGGTTTCGACGCGGTCGCGCAGTACGCTCGAGCGCGAGAGAATTTCAAAAACCTTGATGCTGGCCGCGACCAGCGGCGGCGGCAGCGTGTTCGAAAACAGGTAGGGGCGTGAGCGTTGACGCAGCATGTCAATGATCTCGCGGCGTCCAGTGGTGAAGCCGCCCGAGCCGCCGCCGAGAGCCTTGCCGAGTGTCGATGTGTAGATGTCGACCTCGTGCATGACTCCGTGCAACTCCGCAGAACCTCGCCCGGTCTTGCCGACGAATCCGGTCGCATGCGAATCGTCGACCATGAGCAGGGCATTGTGCTCTTTCTTCAGGGCGACGATCTCGTCGAGCTTGGCGATGAAACCATCCATCGAGAACACGCCGTCGGTGGCGATCAGGCGCGTGCGCTTGTCCTTCGTTTCTATCAGGTGCTTTTCGAGTTCGGCCATGTCGCTGTTGGCGTAGCGTCGACGCTCGGCTTTGCACAGGCGTATGCCATCGATGATCGAGGCATGGTTTAGCGCATCGGAAATCACCGCATCCTGATCCGACAGAATCGTCTCGAACAGGCCGCCATTGGCGTCGAAGCAGCTGGTGTAGAGGATGGTGTCTTCGGTACCGAAGAATTCCGAGATCTTCGCTTCGAGCTGCTTGTGCAGATCCTGCGTGCCGCAGATGAAGCGCACGCTGGCGAGGCCGAATCCATGACTGTCAAGCGCAGTCTTGGCTGCCTCGATGATTTCCGGGTTGTCGGCCAGACCGAGATAGTTGTTGGCGCAGAAGTTCAGCACGTCGCGACCATCGGCGGTACGAATTGATGAAGACTGCGGCGTGGTGATGATGCGTTCCGATTTGAACAGACCCTGTTCGCGGATCGATTCAAGTTCGGCGCTGAGGCGTTCGCGGGTTGCAGAGTCCATGATGGCTTCGATGTCGGGAGAAAGTCTGATTGTCCTTGAAAGTGCATTTGCGTGCAGCCCCGAACATCGATGGGCAACGGGAAACCCGCAATCGTGTGGCCAGGTCAACGCCGTTAGACTGTCAAAATTGTTGAGTGAAATCGGGTAGCAAAAGCAATGAAACGAGGTTGCGACAGGCGCAAGTCGGCATGGATCGAATGACTCTCGTCGATGTTGCGCCGATTCCGGGCGGTGGTGAGCTGCGCCTGTTTTCGGAGGGCGAGCACTTTTCGATCAAGATCGCAGGTGGTGGCGATCTGATGTCGACGCGCATGCATGGCTCCGAGGATGCGCTGGCGCGGATCGGCTGCGAGCGGGTCGCCGGTGTGGCCAACCCGCGCGTACTGATTGGTGGGCTCGGCATGGGTTTTACCCTCGCCGCGGCGCTCGTCCAGCTCGGCATGTCCGCGAAAATTATCGTCGCCGAGCTCGTCCCCGGCGTCGTCGCATGGAATCGCGGGCCATTGGGAAAGCACTCGGGCTACCCGATCAACGATGCCCGCGTTGACGTTCTCGAGACTGACGTCGCGGCATTGATCAAGGCCGGGCACTCGGCCTTCGATGCGATTCTGCTAGACGTCGACAACGGCCCCGATGGAATTACCCAGGTTGGAAATGACTGGTTGTACGCGCTGCCGGGGCTCGCGGCATCGATGGCAGCATTGCGACCGAATGGCGTGCTCGCTATCTGGTCGGCACATGCAGACAGGAAATTCAGCGAACGCCTGCGCCAGGCCGGCTTTGAGGTCGATGAAATTCCCGTGCGTGCGCATGGCAACAAGGGCGCGCGGCACCTGATCTGGATTGCAAGAAAACCGCCTGGCGGAATGCGTGCGTTGCCGACAAAATCTCCAACGAGCAAGCTGCGAACCGCGCGTCGAACTCTGAAAAAGCAACGCGATTGATCACTGCTGTGCTGCAGAAACCTGGTTTGTTGCGAGCCCCCGCTGATTGGACTTTCCGGCCTCGAGGACGATGTTCCAGCCGCGTGAGGTCAGTTCCTGCTGGCTGCGCATCGTCGCCGTGCCCGTCAACAGTACGGTCTTGGTCGCGCCATCAAAGCGATCGTTGTCGATGAATCCCGCAACGTCGTCGGTCCAGGCCAGATAGTCGACCGGCAAGGGCAGGACACGCTCACCATCGGTGCTGTCATAGGCAAGGCTGGCCCCGATCGTGATCAGGCTGCCGCCATGAGCGCGGTCGCCAAGTCTATGAGCAATCAAATCCAGCGCATTGACGATATAGCGCGCCTCCAGATCGGAATTCGCTGTCATGGCAAGTTCGAGCAGGGCATCGCCGCCACGCTCGGGCTTGATCGTGTCCAGTGCATCGAGCATCGCTGTTTGCAAGGTGGGTGTGAACGTACCGCGGCGCAGGAACTGGCGCATCAGCAGGTTGTCACTGCACCACCGAGTCAGTCTTCGCGCATTCAGTTCGCGCAACTTGTCGGGATCGAGTTTCCAGACAATCTCGTTGAGCTGACTGCCGTTGGCGATTACGAGTCCGCCGATGCCGCCGATTGAACCAAGCGCTGCGCTGGCTGCATAGCGACCACCCGATCCGGCCCAGGCGAGTTGATCGAGGCGCTCGCGCAGATACGGATTGCTCGTGTAGGGATCGATGCCGAGTCGCTCGGCCAGTTCGCGTCGAACCTGTCCGTACTTGATCTGGCGCTTGATTTCGCGCTCCGCTTCGGAACCGGCGCGGCTGTACCAGCGACGGTTCTTCTTGTCGGGATTGCGCGACTCCTCCTCGCGATCGATATCGCGCGCTTCGGTCATCGGGCCCGGGCTTCGCGGGTAGGGACTGCCGTCATTGCCGAGCTCGCGCGCCGTGCGGTCGGACACGGATTGTGCCTGGCGCCCAATCTTTGCCAGACGCTTGCCGAAATAGCGTGCCACGCCGGCAGGGATTCCGGTGATCGTCTTGACCGGATGACGCAACACCTGGCCAATGCCGTCGGCGGTCTTGACCGCTGACTCGCCGGCCGCGCCGATGAAGGCCTCGCTTTGGGTCAGTTGATCAAGAGCTTCGAGGGCAGGCAGTTCGGCGATTCGCTCGTGGAGAATCTCGACGCTTTCCGCCTCAATCGGACCAACGCGGGTATCAATCGTGAAGCGCGCCATGTAGCCACGAACCTCGACATGTGGATCGACCTGAAAGCCGGGACCGGAAAGCAATGCTGGCTGCACGAAACTGGTGGAGCCAAGCACCGGCTCGACTTCAAACGCAGGCGTAGCCGATGCCGGGGCCGCATGCAGGAGCAGGGCAGCAGGCAAGAGAAAAAGGGGCGGTAGACGGCGAGACATTGTCAGAGAAGTAATTGACCATGAGCGGTGAATGCAAGCTCGGAGACAGACGCTCCGCGAGGGCGGTGGCGGAGTCTATCGAATCCGACATGAATGACGGCAGGCTTCAGGGCTCCGAGTGGCTCCGGTATCCTAGCCTGATGAATGAGCAACTCTCCCATGATTCCATCCGCGCGGTACTCTGGCGCGGTGATCGCCTGCGCCTGCTCGACCAGCGCAAACTGCCGTTCGTCGAGGATTACATCGATTGCATGACGGCAAAAGATGTCGCCGGGGCAATTCGTGATCTCGTCGTCCGTGGGGCGCCGGCAATCGGCATCTCGGCAGCCTGGGGTGTTGTGCTCGCCGCGAAGCGTGGTCGCGATGTGCTTGATGCGGCCTTGCCGATGCTGCGTGCGGCACGACCTACGGCCGTCAATCTGATGTGGGCGCTCGATCGCATGCAGCGGCGTATCGCCGAAGGCGCTGACGTGCAGGCGCTTGAGCAGGAGGCACAAGCGATTCAGGATGAGGATCTCGCTGCCAACCGGCACATGGGCGAACTCGGTGCCGCGTTGCTGGGTACTGACCTCGGCGTGATGACCCATTGCAATACCGGTTCGTTGGCGACAGCGGGATACGGAACTGCGCTTGGGGTGATCCGTGCCGGCGTCAGCACCGGGCAGATCGCGCGCGTATTTGCCGGCGAAACTCGGCCCTGGCTGCAGGGCGCACGCCTGACCATGTGGGAGCTCATGCGCGATGGCATCCCGGCAACCCTGGTTTCCGATTCTGCTGGCGCGCACCTGATGAAGTCGGGCGAGGTGCAATGGGTGATTGTTGGAGCCGACCGGATTGCCGCGAACGGCGATGTCGCCAACAAGATCGGCACGCTTCAGCTGGCCATCGTGGCCAGGCATCATGGGGTCAAGTTCATGGTCGTTGCGCCCGCTTCGACGGTCGACATGGCGACGGCTAGCGGCGATGACATCGAGATCGAAATGCGCGATCCGGGCGAGCTGCTGGCGCACTCCGGCCAGCGTACCGTCGTCGAAGGCGCGCTGGCGTGGAATCCGGTTTTCGACGTGACACAGGCTTCCTTGATCGATGCCATCGTCACCGAGCGCGGTGTGATCGAGCACCCCGATCAAGAGTCGATGCAGCGCGTGTTTGGTTAAGGCGGATCTGCCGAATCCATTCCGTTGCGAATCGCCGCGATGCCTGCGCCGACGACGATTACCAGCATCCACGGGAACGCGTGCAGGTAGCGGTACGAGACGATGTGTGAAAATAGTGCATGTCCAAGGAACAAGCCGCCTGCCGACAGAAACAGGAGCAGAGCAGGAGCTCGCGTCGGTCGCCGCCAGTGCAATGCCAGCATCAGGCCTGCCAGCGGCACCAGCGCGAACAGGCAAAAGCTCAGCCAGTAGCGACTGCTTCCGAATGCGGACAGGATCAGCGAGGAGCGCTCGGGCATGCCGGCCATATCGTGGTCGAACTCGCGTGCGATCCAGTCGCTGAATCCCGGATCGTAGGGTTTGAGACCAAGGTCATCGCGCATGCGCGCCGCGCTAATGCTCGGATCGAGATAGTCGGCGAGAGTCGGTATCGCGAGCTTGATCAGAACCAGGCGATCCCGCTTGAGAATGCGCGACACGATCTTGCGTGCCGCGCGGTTGCCCTCAGCGTCTCCGAGCGTGACACGAAGGGTCGGAATCAA
>JBBRBU010000072.1:0-19208 GCA_038205505.1 Lysobacterales bacterium
AAGCCGCCAATCATTTGCGCCTCGGGCTGGGTCAGCCATTGTTGAATCTCTTGCATTTCGTTCCTCTCAGGCCTTTCGCGCAGCGGATTCAGGTTTAGGCGGTCGCCGTGAGGCAAGCCGCGTACAATGCCGCTCCGCTTCGAATGCCATTCCAGCCATGACCTATTGTGTGGGTATCCACGTCGACAGCGGCATCGTGCTCGCCGCCGACACGCGCACCAGCTCCTCGTTCGATGACGTGCGCACGCACGGCAAGATGCACGTGTTCGAGAAGCCGGGCGAATGCGTGTTCGTGCTGATGTCGGCCGGCAACCTTGCCACGACCCAGGCCGTGATAGCCACCCTGCGCCGCGATATCGAGAACCCCGACGCCGAATTCAGCCTGTTCAAGGCGAAACGACTCTATGAAGTGGCCGACTACATCGGCAAGGTCCTCGTCGACAATCAGACCCAGGTCGGCGACAAGGCCCAGCAAAGCGGCGTCAGTCTCGAAGCATCCTTGATTCTTGGCGGCCAGATCGCGGGCGGCGAAGCAGCCATCCGCCTGATCTATCCGTTAGGCAACTGGATCAACGCGTCGCCTGAAACCCCGTACTTGCAGATTGGCGAAACCAAATACGGCAAGCCGATCCTCGAGCGCATCATCGATCGCGGTACTTCGCTCGAAAACGCCGCACGCTGTGCCCTGGTCTCGATCGATTCGACGATCCGCTCGAACGTATCGGTCGGTCTGCCGATCGACCTCGTCATCATTCGCGATGGCGAATTGCGCGTCGAGCGCCAGGTGCGCATTGATGAGGACACCCCGTTCTTCATCGACATCCGCCAGGCGTGGTCACAGAAACTCACCGAAGCGGTGTACACCTTGCCGGCGTTTCCGTGGGAAACGACTTCCTGAAAAGCTTTCCGGCCACAGCATGATCATGTTGCCAATCGCCTTGATCTTTGTGGTGGGAATCGTGTTCCTGATACTGGAGCGCATCGCGCCCGGCAGGTCACTCCCCCATTCCAGCGGATGGTACGGACGGGCCGTTCTTCTCAATGGCATCCAGCTCGGAGTGGTCCTGATTGGCGGCGTAACCTGGACCGTGTGGTTGCAAGGCTCATCGGTTTTCAATGTCTCCCTGGTAGGGAGCCCACTGATTCAAGGGCTGATTTGCTGGTTCGTCGGTACATTTTTCTTCTACTGGTGGCATCGTGCGCGACATCGCTCGCACTTCCTTTGGAAGACGTTGCACCAGATCCACCATAGCCCTGGACGTATCGAAACGATTACGGCGTTCTACAAGCACCCGGTAGAAATCGGGATTAACTCCGTTCTGTCTACCGCGATCATTTTTCCTCTGCTTGGCGCATCAGTGGAAGCGGCCACTTGGTACAGCTTCTTCGCCGCCGTCGGTGAGTTTTATTACCACGTCAACCTGCGCACACCACGCTGGACTGGTTATTTCCTCCAGCGGCCAGAACATCACTCAATCCACCACCAGTTGAATGTGCACTACTTCAATTTCGGCGACATCACGTGGTGGGATCGCATCTTTGGTAGCTTCCGAGATGCAGATGCTTTCGTACCTCAATGTGGCTTTGCCAACGAGAGGGAGCGGCTACTTGTCCGCATGCTCGCATTCCAGGACGTAAATCAGTCACGGAATGATTCGTCCGGCTAATCTCCGGTCAGATCCTTCCGGACGCGCGCCCGCTCAATCTGCACACCGACCGATTTCGCACCCGTCACTGCGCCGGGCTTGGCCAGACGCAGGCGGACATGCTTCACCTCGAACTCGTCGAGGATGATCGCCGCGCAGCGTTCGGCGAGAGTTTCTACAAGCTGGAATTCCGAGGCTTCGACAAAGGCGATCAGCCGTTTTGAAACCGCTTTATAGTCGAGGGTATCGTCAATGCGATCGGTTGCTGCCGGACGCGTGTTGTCAAATCGCATCTCGATATCGAGAGCAACAATCTGGCGGATACGCCGCTCCCAGTCATAGATGCCGATGACGGTCTCGATGCGCAGATCTTCGATGAATACGATGTCCATTTTGAATGGCTGCGAATGGTTCGGAGGACGCCATGCTAATGTAGATCAACATGGATGGGGAGGTTCCGCGCAACTCAATCCATACCTATGGAGCTCGTGAGACTCTTCGTTGCAAGAAACATGGTCAATGAATCAGCGGCATTTGAACGACCACATCCGTACTTGGCCATGTAGCCTTTATCGCCTGTATTGATTTACACTTTATTATTCGAATACGAAGGGACGCCCAATGGAAGCGAGTATGGACCTGCCAAATATTCCGACTGGCTACACCGATATCATCAAATGGCTCCTGCTGGCCAGCGCGCTTTTCACGCTATCGAGCTCATTGGCGTACGGCTCGCAATCCTGGATACCTGCATCCGACATGGCGAGTGCTCGGGGGTTCGCTACCGCAACACTTCTGCAAAGCGGAAAGGTTCTCGTCGTAGCGGGGCAGAATGCGGACGGCACCCTGGACACTTCGGAGATTTACGACCCGATTCTCAATTCCTGGCAAGCCGGGCCAGTGATCTCTGGCGGGCGCACTGGCCATACCGCGACCCTGCTTTCCGATGGCAAGGTTCTGCTCGCGAGTGGTTTGACTGCGTTCTCACCATCACCTCCAACACTACCCGGGCTCTTGTACGATCCATCGGATGGAAATTGGCACAGCACGACTGGATCGATGGATGTCCGCACGGGACACTCGGCTACCTTGCTCGACAACGGGAAGGTTCTTGTTGCTGGGGGATGGAACGGCTGGCCGATGAATAGCGCGAAATTGTTCGATACGACGAATGGTACGTTTTCCAATGCCGCCCCGATGTCAACGCCACGTTTTGAACATGCTGCTGCAAAGCTTCCAGATGGACGAGTATTGATAGTAGGCGGATCAATCGGCGGCAGCGGGACAATATCGACTGGCAGCGCCGAACTCTTTGACCCTGACACCGATTCCTGGGCCCCGGCGCCCAGCCTCGTATTCGCCCGACGGGCACCTGCGACCGTCGTGCTCCTGGACGGCAAGATATTGATCGTCGGTGGAGTCGTCGGTAACGATACGGTCGCGGAATCAGAAATTTATGATCCAGAAAGTAATTCCTGGGCCCCCACTGGCGCACTCTCCAGCGGCCGGGTCTACCTGACTGCAACATTGCTTCCGGATGGGTCCGTACTTGCCGCCGGCGGGTTTGGACCCACCGGACCGTCCTCAACATCCGAGGTTTACAATCCAGTATCTGGGCAATGGGCTGATGCCGGCACAATGCTGGAAGCCCGCTCTCAGCATACAGCGACGTTTCTTCCTGACGGACATGTGCTGGTCTTGGGAGGAGCAGCCTCTGAATATTTGCGCAGCGCGAATCTTTACGACTGGGACACTGTTTTCTCTGCTTGTTTCGAGTAGTACGGCTCGAAATCCCTCGAGCCCCAGTAGCCTCAAAGCGGCGACAGGGATTCCAGATCCCAGCGCGGGAACACCTTGATCTGCGCGTCGTTGCATTGGCCGGCGCGCAATCGAATCGACCCGGCCAGGGCAATCATCGCACCGTTGTCGGTGCAGAATTCGAGGCGCGGGAAGAAGGTCTGGAAGCCATCCCTGGTCGCCGCGTCGGCCAGTTGCGCGCGCAGACGCCGGTTCGCACCGACGCCACCGGCGATGACCAGTCGTTTCGCGCCGGTCGCCTGCATGGCACGGCGGCACTTGATGACGAGGGTTTCGACAATGGCTTCCTCGAAGTCGCGGGCGATCGAGGCGCGAATCGAATCACTCTGCTCGCTGCGTTGCCAGGCCAGCAAGACCTGGGTCTTGAGACCCGAGAAGCTGAAATCGAGGCCAGGGCGATCGGTCATTGGCCGGGTAAAGCGGAATTGGCCGGATTCAGCCGTTTCGGCCAGTTTGGCCAGGGTCGGCCCGCCCGGATACGGCAAACCCATCATCTTGGCGGTCTTGTCGAAGGCTTCACCGGCGGCGTCATCGAGCGTATCGCCAAGCAGGCGGTAGCGCCCGATCGCCTCGACCTCGATCAACATCGAGTGGCCGCCGGAGACCAGCAGGGCCACAAACGGCGGCTCGGGCGGGTCGACTTCGAGCATCGGCGCGAGCAGATGACCTTCCATGTGATGCACGCCGATAGCCGGAATTTCGAGCGCCCAAGCCATTGAGCGGGCGGCCGAGGCTCCCACGAGCAGTGCTCCGACCAGGCCCGGACCGGCGGTATAGGCAATGCCGCCGAGGTCCTCGACGTTCAGGTTCGCCTCGGCCAGGGTCTGGCGGATCAGCGGCAGCAGCTTGCGCACATGGTCGCGCGAGGCCAGTTCCGGCACCACGCCCCCATAGTCGGCATGCAACTGGATCTGGCTGTACAGCACGTGCGCCAGCAGTCCGCGCTTGGCGTCATACACGGCAACGCCGGTTTCATCGCAGGAGGTCTCGATGCCAAGCACCGGACCGGGTTTTGCATTGCTTAGTTGCATGAAATAGAATGCGCGGCTAGCCCGAGAGCCCGGGTGTCGAGTTTAACAGCGGAGAGACTATGCCAAGCGTCAAAGTTCGCGAGAACGAACCCTTTGAATTTGCCCTGCGCCGTTTCAAGCGCACCTGTGAAAAAGCCGGCGTGCTGGCTGAAGTGCGCAAGCGCGAGTTCTACGAGAAGCCGACCCAGGAACGCAAGCGCAAGCGCGCGGCTGCGGTCAAGCGTCACCTGCGTCGCGTCGGTCGCGACGTGACCAAGCGTCAGCGCATGTATTGATCAACTGGTTGCGCGATCACCTTGGTGATCCGCACGACCGATTGTTCGCGGAATCTGCTTCCAGCTGATTCCGCAACATCCGGGCTGAAACTTTCGGCCGGCACTGCCAAAGCAGCGCCGGCCGTTTGTGTTTGTGGTGAGCGGGGCTGGATTTTGGCCGCCAGAGCAGCGAAAGGCTTCTGTCGGTGGTGAGCCTTGCCTGTCCAGAGCTCGCCGAACGAAACCACGATCAATGGGGTCCCGGGAGATCAGCAACCCGGAATCACACCGTTTCGACAGGCTCAGGGCGAGCCGCCGAGGCAGATCCGGGGTTTTTCGAAACCGATCAAAACCGAACGAGGTAGACGATGTCACTCAAGCTCCGCATTACCGATGACATGAAAGCCGCGATGCGCGCGGGCGAGAAGGATCGCCTCGGCGTCATCCGCCTGATCCTGGCCGCCATCAAGCAGCGCGAAGTCGACGAGCGCATCGAGCTCGATGACGCCCAGGTGCTTTCGATCCTCGAAAAAATGGTCAAGCAGCGTCGTGACTCGATCGAACAGTTCAGCGCGGCCAATCGCGAGGATCTGGCGGCCGTCGAGCACGCCGAAGTCGAGGTCATCCAGACTTATCTGCCGGCAGCGCTTTCGAGCGAGGAACTCGAAGCGATCGTGGCCAAGGCCATCACCGATTCCGGCGCGACCAGCGCGCGCGAGATGGGCAAGGTCATCGGCCTGGTCAAACCCCAGGTCATCGGCCGCGCCGACATGGGCCAGATATCGGAAATGATAAAGGCCAGGCTCGCTTAGCGAGCCGGGAAACGGGAATTGAGAATGGGGAATGGATTGGAAGCAGCGCTGAGGCAAGGGCCAGCCGCTTTCGGCTTCATGCCTTCTCCATTCTCTATTCTCCATTCCCCATTCCCGGCCATTTAGACTTACGAAATGGCTGGCCGCATTCCCGATCGTTTCATTGACGATCTCCTGACTCGCATCGACATCGTCGATGTGATCCAGGAGCGGGTGACGTTGAAGAAGGCCGGCCGTGACTGGTCGGCGCGTTGTCCGTTCCACGACGAACGCTCGCCCTCGTTCACGGTCAGCCCGGCCAAGCAGTTCTATCACTGCTTCGGCTGTGGAGCGCACGGCAGCGCGATCCGTTTCCTGATGGATTACGACCGCCTTGAATTTCCCGATGCAATCGAGGAACTCGCCGCGCGTGCCGGCCTCAAGGTCGAGTACGAGGGCGGTCAGCGCGAAGCACCGCGCGAAGATGTCAGTGATCTCTACACCCTGCTCGATTCGGCAGCCACGTTTTATCGTGAGCAACTGGCACGCAATCCGGCCGCTCGCGAATACTTCAAGCGGCGCGGGCTCGACGACGAAACGCTCAAACGCTTCAACCTCGGTTTTGCTCCGAATCAGTGGGACGCACTGAAAAGCGCGCTCGGCACGAATTCACAGCGCATCGCCCTGCTCGACAAGGCCGGCATGCTTTCCAGCGGTGATCGCGGCAACCACTACGACCGCTTCCGCGATCGCGTGATGTTCCCGATTCTCGACCGGCGCGGGCGCACGATTGCGTTTGGTGGGCGGATATTCGAAAAGGGTGGCGAAGAATCGCCGCTGCCCGACTCTCGCGCACAGGATGCGCGTACGGGTGCTCATGCAGAACAAATCGAAGAACCCGAGCGCAAGGGCGCGGGCGGTCCGAAGTATCTGAATTCACCGGAGACGCCGCTTTTCCACAAGGGTCGCGAACTGTTCGGCCTGTGGCAAGTGCGCGACGCCAATCAGAAGATTGCGCGCCTGCTCGTCGTTGAAGGCTACATGGACGTGATCGCCCTGCATCAATACGGCATCACCCAGGCCGTGGCCACGCTCGGCACCGCTACGACCAGCGACCACGCTGAAATCCTGTTCCGCAATTCCGCGGATGTGTACTTCTGCTTCGACGGTGACCGCGCGGGTCGACAGGCTGCATGGCGCGCGGTCGAATCGGTTCTGCCGCGCATGCGCGATGGTCGTCAGGCCTGGTTCCTGTTCGTCCCGGATGGCGAGGATCCCGATTCACTGATCCGTGCCGAAGGACTCGATGGCTTCGAACAGCGACTCAAGCAGGCGACGCCGCTCAGCGAATTCTTCTTTGCCGAGACCGGCAAGGACGTGAACCTGTCCAGCCTCGATGGCAAGGCGCGTCTCGCCGAGCGTGCCCGGCCATTGATCGGGCAAATTCCCGATGGCGCGTTCCGCGACCTCATGTACGTCGAGCTGGAACGTCTGAGTGGCGCAAAAACCGCACCTGTCTCGACTTCGCATGGTTCCGCAACCGACGCCTCGAATCGCCGTGGTCGCCCGGCCCAGCGTTCGCTCGTGCGTACCGCTGTCGCCCTGCTCGTGCAGACGCCGACATTGGCTGCCGAGATCGAGCCGCCGTGGATGTTTTCGGAATTGCGCCAGCCCGGCATTGCGTTGCTGGTCGAGCTGATCAGGCTCTGCCGTGATCGTCCGGCGCTGACTACCGGGGCATTGCTTGAAACCTTCGCGGAGCGTGAGGAGTCTGTAGCGCTGAACAAGCTGGCGACGATGGACCTGCTCGTCGATCCCGGCAAGGGTCGCGCCGATTTCCTTGGTGCAATTTCGCAATTGGACGTCCAGACGTCCCAACAGCGCCTCGACGACCTGATCGCACGTCAGCTCGATGGCGGATTATCCGACGCCGAGCGCGACGAACTGCGCCAGCTCATGGTGAACAAGCCGGCGCATCGCAAGCGCTGACCAAGCTGCGATTGCGCCTGGTACTTTTCCGCACCTCAAAGCTCACCAAACAGACCAGGACAGCGCGCAGCGCAATGCGCGAGCAGCCGTGGCGCCCATTGCAAGCTGCAACGCACTGCCCTGATCTCGCGCAGGGCGATCCGCTGAAGTTCGGTCAACCACGAAGCAGCAGACTGGTTTCCAGTGAAACCTTGACTTGACAACAATGCGCTGGATCGGCTCCACTTGCTGCATGCGCACAATAATTATGACTTCGACGATGACTACGCCCCCTCGGCTGCGGTTCGTCGTGCGCAAGTAGATTTTCTCGCACCGACCCCGCAGCTCGACAAGGCTGCAGGGTTTCCTGATCCCGACCAGCCCCGAAAAGCGCGGAGCCACCCAGCGGAGGCCCGATGAGCCCGTTTGCCAAATTGTCTGCCACGCTTGCTGCTACGCGTCACACCCTTGGAGGCGTCACAGACACCGCCGCGCATCCACTCACGGCGCACAAGTTCGGCGGTTCTTCGCTGGCCGATGCGTCGTGCTTCCGGCGCGTCGGCGCGATCCTGCTTGAGCGCGATGACGCTGCCCAGGTAACCGTGGTATCGGCCATGCAGGGCGTGACCAACGGCTTGATCGCGATCGCGCAGATGGCAGCCGCCAGTGATCCTGCCTGGCAATCGCATTGGAGCGCGTTGCGCGAACGTCATCTTGAAACCGCGACGCAGTTGCTCGGTGATGAATCGGGTGCTCTTTGTGTCTGGCTCGAAGCGCGCCACGCCGATCTGGCCGACAAACTTCGCGCGCTGGCTGTGCTCGGCATCCCGGCGCGCGAGGCACTTGATGCAATCCAGGGATTGGGCGAAATCTGGTCGGCCCATCTGCTGCGCGCTCATATCGAAGCACTTGGCCATGAGTGCGCCCTGCTCGATGCGCGCGATGTGCTCATTGTCAGTCACGGCGAACTCGGCGTCGCCGTCGACTGGCAAGCCAGCGCGGCGCGACTCGCCGACTGGCGCTCGAATCATCCGCAACGTCGTATCGTCATCACCGGTTTCGTTGCCCGTGATGCCGACGGACGGCCGACCACGCTCGGCCGCAACGGCAGCGATTTCTCGGGCGCGATCTTCGCCGCGCTGTTCGATGCGCACGAGCTGCATATTTGGACCGACGTCGACGGCGTGCTCTCGGCCGATCCGCGTCTCGTTCCCGAAGCGGTCTCGCTCAATGCGCTGTCCTACGAGGAAGCCTGCGAACTCGCCTACTTCGGCGCCAAGGTGATCCACCCGCAGACCATGCTGCCGGCAATGGCGCTGGGGCTTCCGATCCATATCCGCAACACCTTCAAACCCTCGCATCCGGGCACCTGTATCGCGACGGCCGGCGATGCCGCCGAAGGTCCGGTGCGCGGACTCTCACTGGCCGATCAATTGGCCATCGTCAATGTCGAAGGTGCGGGCATGATCGGCGTGCCGGGAACCGCCGAGCGCGTGTTTGCCGCTTTGCGCGATGCCAAGGTCTCGGTGGTGATGATTTCGCAAGGCTCTTCGGAGCATTCAATTTGCGTCGTCGTTCGCGGCGCCGATTGCGCGCGCGCTGAGGTCGCCCTCGATGCCGTGTTCGGTCGCGAACTGCTCTCGGGACAGATCCAGGCAATCACGGTGACGCGCGATATCAGCGTGCTCGCCGCCGTCGGCGATGGCATGACCGGGACGCCAGGCGTCGCCGCGCGTCTGTTCGCCACGCTCGGTCGAGCACAGGTCAATATTCGCGCGATTGCCCAAGGCGCATCAGAGCGCAACATCTCGGTGGCCCTGGCCAGCGCCGATGCAGCGCGCGCGTTGCGTGCCGCGCATGCCGGTTTTTGGTTGTCACCGCAGACGCTGTCGGTCGGCGTGATCGGACCTGGCAACGTCGGCCGTGCCTTGCTCGACCAATTGCGCGAGGCAATTCCGCGTCTGCGCCGCGAAGCGAATCTCGATTTACGCGTGCGCGCAATCAGCTCGAGCCGCAAGCTGTTGATCAGCGAGCGTGGCGACCTGCCCGCCGACTGGTCCGCGCAACTCGCGTCAAGCGAGCTGAGCGCGGACTTCGAGCGCTTCACCGATCACGTCCACGCCGCGCATCTGCCGCATGCCGTCATCATCGATTGCAGTGCCAGCGACGAAGTCGCCTCGCACTATCCGGCATGGCTGGCAGCGGGCATCCACGTGATCACGCCGAACAAGCAGGCTGGCTCCGGATCACTTGCGCGCTGGCAGGCGATCCGAACTGCGCGCGCAAATGGCGGCGGACGTCTTCGCTACGAAGCGACGGTTGGCGCCGGCCTGCCGGTGATCTCTACCTTGCGCGATCTGATCGACACCGGCGACGAGCTGATCGCGATTGAAGGAATTCTCTCCGGCACCCTGGCCTGGTTGTTCAATCGCTACGATGGCAGCCAGCCGTTCTCGACCTTGGTTCGCGAAGCGCTGGCACTTGGCTATACCGAGCCGGACCCGCGCGATGACCTGTCCGGGCTCGACGTAGCGCGCAAATTGGTGATCCTTGCGCGTGAGGCCGGCCAGTCGCTCGATCTGGATGAGGTCGATGTTCAGGGCCTGGTGCCGTCCGAACTGCTCGATCTGGACAAGGAACAGGCGATTGCCGCACTCGAAACGATGGATGCGGCGATGGCAGAAAAGCTTGAAGTCGCGCAATCGAAGAACTGCGTACTGCGCTATGTCGCCCACCTTGATCGCAAAGGCAACGCCCGCGTTGGTCTGGTCGAGTTGCCGCAAACGCACGGCTTCGCCAATCTGCGCCTGACCGACAACAGTGTTCAATTCACGACCCAACGCTATGCCGAGAATCCATTGATCGTGCAGGGACCGGGTGCCGGGCGCGAAGTCACCGCCGCCGGAATCTTTGCCGATCTGTTGCGCCTTGGCGCGGCACTCGGAGCTCGCTTGTGATCTCGGCGACGGCATTCTCGCCAGCCAGCATTGGCAATGTCGCCGTCGGTTTCGACATCCTCGGCCAGAGCATCGCCGGCGTTGGTGACCGCGCCAAGGTATGCCGAATTGACGAAGCGGTCGTGCGTATCGATGCGATCCGGGGTTGCGTGCGCGATCTCCCTCTGGATCCGATGCAGAACACCGCAGGGCGAGCGTTGATCGCCATGCGTGAAGCGCTCGACCTTCCGTTCGGTTTCGCCATCGAGCTGGACAAGGGCATCGCACTCGGATCCGGCATGGGCGGATCGGCGGCTTCGTCCGTAGCCGCGCTGGTCGCCGCGAATGCCTTGCTCGACGAGCCTGTGGCAAACGAAATCCTGTACGAATTTGCACTCGATGGCGAAGCCGTTGCCAGCGGCAGCCGCCACGGTGACAACGTCGGCCCGATGCTGTTGGGCGGACTCGTGCTGGCGGCCCACGGTCGTCTGCTGCGCATCGAAGTGCCCGAAGCGTGGCACTGCGTGGTCGTGCATCCCGAAGTCGTGCTCGAGACACGGCGCGCTCGGGAAGTCCTGCAAGGTGCCTACGCGCTGACCGAATTCGTCGAGCAAAGCGCCAATCTCGCCCTCGTCCTCAGCGGCTGCCACCGCGGTGATGCCGAGCTCGTTCGTGCCGGATTGTCAGATGTGATTGTCGAGCCACGCCGTGCCTCGCTGATCCGTGGTTTCCATGCGGTCAAGCTGGCGGCGCTCGAACACAATGCCATGGGCGCCTCGATTTCCGGCGCGGGCCCGAGCGTCTTCGCCTGGTTCGAGGATCGCGGCAGCGCCGAACGCGCCGCCTTGGCGATGGCCGCCGCGTTCGAGCAGGCCGGCTTCTCAAGCACGACTCATCTGTCCCCGATCAATGGCCCGGCCGCCGCGGTGATCGCATGAAGTTTGCCAGCACACGCGACAGCGCAGTCTCGATGGATCTTGGCGGCGCCCTGATCGCCGGACTTGCCGCCGATGGGGGCTTGTATGTGCCGAAGAAGTTGCCGACGTTCATCGCGAAGGATTTCGATGGCGATGATTCGCTCGCGGCAGTTGCGACGCGACTGCTGAGTCCGTTCTTCGACGATGACCCGCTGGCCGATGAGCTCGCCGCGATCTGCGCAGAGGCGTTCGATTTTCCGGCGCCGTTGAAAGCCCTGCCGCAGGATCGGACCCATCTGCTCGAACTCTTTCATGGGCCGACCGCCGCGTTCAAGGATTTCGGCGCGCGCTTTCTCGCGGCTTGCCTGCAACGCCTGCGCAAACCGGGGCAACCGCCGCTGACGATTCTCGTGGCGACTTCGGGCGATACCGGCGCTGCCGTCGCCGCCGCGTTTCATGGGCTCTGCAATCTGCGCGTGGTGGTGCTCTATCCGGATGGGCGCGTGTCGCCGCGACAGGCTCATCAGCTCGGCTGTTTCGGCGACAACATCACCGCCCTGCGCGTCGATGGGTCGTTCGACGATTGCCAGCGCCTGGTGAAACAAGCCTTGTCCGACCGTGAGCTGCAGACGCGCGTACCGCTCAGCTCCGCCAACAGCATCAGCCTCGGCCGCTGGCTGCCGCAAATGAGTTACTACGCGCACGCCTCACTCATGCATTGGCGGCAAACCGGGCGTTTGCTGAGTTTTGTCATCCCGACCGGCAATCTCGGCAATGCAATGGCTGCGATCCTTGCCCGTGGCTGCGGTCTGCCGATTGGTGAAATAGCCCTCGCCACAAACGCCAACCGTGTTCTGCCCGAGTTTTTCGCTGGCGCCGATTACGCGCCGAAAGAAAGCGTGGCGACGCTGGCCAATGCGATGGATGTGGGCGCGCCGAGCAACTTCGAGCGCCTGCGTTGGCTCTATCCGAACCCCGCCAAGCTGCGCAGGAATTTCAGCGTGTGTCCCGTTGATGACGAATCAATTCGCGCAACGATCAAGGCTGCCGCGTTGGCCTGGAATGAAGTCGTCTGTCCGCACACCGCGTGCGCGGTAAGGGTCCTCGAAAGTCTCCGCGAAGACGGATCGCCGGGCGATTGGGCAATCGTTGCGACCGCGCATCCAGCCAAGTTCGAGCAGATCGTCGAACCTCTGATCGGTCGGCGAATCTCACCACCCGACGCGCTGGCCGAGTTGCTCGCGCGTCCGTCGTCGGCTGATCCGATAGGCCCCAGCTTTGACGCCTTGCGCGATCTTTTGCTGAGCAGACAGTGACCGTCAAAACTGCCTGAAACGGGCAAAGCTGGCATTGATCATTGGCGAATTCGAAACCACCCGAGTCTCGCGCCGCGAAGGGCCGATATGGCCTCAACCCAGCAGTTGAAGCGCAAGTTATTGTTATAAAACCATTTTTCAGGCGATTCTGCGCGCGTTGGGCATAATCCGTGAGGCTTTGCAAGTTCAGAGCGCAAATATTTCGCCCTCGCCAGTCGCTTTGTAGAACAATCATCTGTACAGTACGCGAACTGTGTTTGCCAGGGTCACTGTGAATCGTGGCCCGATGTCGTCGAATTTCACGATTCCATCGTTCCGATTGCGCGCTCCTTAGCAACCTCAGTCTCGTTCCCAGGGAGTTCCCGGGTTCGTGAATACCATTTCATTTGAGTTTGTCAGGAGTTAGATATGTCCAATCGTCAGAACGGTACCGTCAAGTGGTTCAATGATGCCAAAGGCTTCGGCTTCATCACCCCGGAAAGCGGCCCCGACCTGTTCGTGCATTTCCGTTCGATCCAGGGCAGCGGCTTCAAGTCCCTCCAGGAAGGCCAGCGCGTGACGTTCGTCGCCGTGCAGGGTCAGAAGGGCATGCAGGCCGACGAAGTTCAGGTTGCCTGAACCTCGCGCCATAGCTTGATCAAGACCCCGGGTGGAAACACCCGGGGTTTTTTATTGCCATGAATGGCAGGTATGCCGGCAATGCAGGACGACTGCACGGATGCAGGAGGTACGCATCCATGGATGGATGCGGTAGAACGGCGTCGGGAACAGCCGTCGAGAGGCCGCTCAAGCGCATCCGGCAACGGCTGGCGAGGCCATGGATGGCATGGTTGCCGGCAATGCAGTCGCAATTGCAGGTGATGTCTTGCGCTTGGTCAGGACATCACGATACCCGAGGCAAGATCGACGCGCGCAAATTGTCCGGTCTTGCCTGGCAGGCTGTTGAAGTCTACTCAGTCGGCGCGATCCGGCAGCGAAACGGGCCTCAAAATGCTCATTTATCGCATGTAAACTGCGCTTATTCGGCCCATTACGCCTTGTCTAACACTCGCCTGAGCGACTACAACAGCCTGCTAGGGCAAGTCGAAGCCGTCGACGAAAATCGAATCATTGCTCGACATGCACATGCCAGGCAGCTGGGTATGGGTAACGCGGATATCGTCGATCCACCAGCCATCATCGGTCACGCCGCCGTCCGTGCTGAAGCGCCAGCGTAATTTCACGATCTGGCCGGCATACGCGGCAAGATCAAACTGCTGGAGGGACCAGGCGAGGTGGATCGAATTGCTGCTCGAGTAGGCACCGCTGCCATTTGCGAATCCGCAGGCGTTGCCGTTGCTGTTGTTGAAACTGCCGGGGTAGCCGCCAATCGGTGTGATGCTCGACCAGTCCTGACCATCATTCGTGGAAATCTGCACAACGCCGCCGTCGTAGCCGGCTTCGATGCCGTAGCGGGTCCAGAATTCCAGGGTTGAGGATTCGCCCGCGGTGAGTTCTATCGAATCGGATCCGATCGAAAGGCACTCGGAATTGTTGTAGCTCGAGTAGTAGCTGCGCGCTCCGCTGTGAGCGACGCTGTCGACAATCTCCCAGGCGACGTGCGCTGGCGCGTCGGGACGCCGGAGCGCCGAGACTTCTCCTACCCCCGAGAGCATCGAGGATCCGGTTTCGGCACCGGTAAAGTAATCACCATCCGCGACCGGTCCGGCGGCATGCGCTCGCAACCGAAACACATTGCTGTCGACACTGCCGTTGCCGAGATCAGCAGCGCGGACCACATAGGTGTAGTCGACACCAGCTCCGACCGAAGAATCCGACCATGAGAGCGCGGAAATTTCCGCTGCGACCTGATTGCCCGCCGCCGGTGTGAACGCCGGATCCTCGGAACGGAAGACGGAATAATTCACGCCTGCGTCACAGTTCGACTGCGCTGATTGCCAGCCCAGATCGAGGGTGCACGACTCGGTCGCGGCTGATTGCAGACTGGCGATGCCGCCAAAGGCTGGGGGCGCCGTGCAAATGCCGCCGGTACTGGCTTCGACGCAGGCGCTCGCCGCAGCCGAGCACAGACCCGATGGCGCCACGCTGCGCACGCGATATCCGTAGGTCACGGCCCCGGAAGCGGAGGTATCGCTGAAGCTTGTACCGGTCAATCCACTGGCGATGGTCTCAACCACCGTTCCGCTGCATCCGCCGAGGACGCGATCTATCGCATAGCTCGCATCCGGCGTGGTCGTCGCGTTCCAGGCGAGGTCGATGCGATTGTCACCGTTGCCGATCGCACTCAAACCATCCGATGGTTCCGGCGCCCGGCACAGTTGGGGCTGCAGGATAAACAAGCCGCGATTGATGTCGCTGACCCCGACGACGCCGCTGCCGAAGAATGGATAGTTGCTCCAGCTTCCCTCGAAGTCGGCGCTGTCGCTTTCCGGATGGGTATCAAAGAAAGCCGCTTCGGTCAGCATGTCGCTGTCGATCTTCGACAGATCGAGAATGCGCAATCCGGCCTGGTAGTTTGACTCGTAGGCATAGCCCTCATGGATATAGAGGTTGTGGTCGATTGCCGTGGTTGCGCCGTCATAGGTGAAGTCCAGCACCGGCGCGGCGAGATTCTGGATGTTCCAGATGTAGGTCCGTGTGTTGTGTCCGGAATTCTGCTCGTCGAGTTCATCGTTGACCAACATGTAGCGCCGGTCGTCAGTCAGCCAGCCCTGATGGGTATAGCCGACGCCGTCATAGCCCGTGCGCGAAATCTGTACCGGCGCGGCCTTGTTGGTCACGTCAACAATCGTCAACGTGTCCTCGTTGGCCGCGAAGCAAACCTCGCGGCCCGAATAGTTGCTGTCGGGGCCGTCATAGGTGATGCATTGGGCATCGTGGGTATAGCCGTCCGCGCTGAAACATCCGGCAAATGTCGGAACCAACGGGTTTTGCATGTTGATCATGTGCAGGCCCGAGTTGCACTGTTGGGCGCCTTGACGAGAACCCACGGCAAAGGCGAAACCGGAATCCTCGTTGACGACGATGTCGTGCGCGCGACCGAAATTGCCGTACCAGGCATCTTCGGCGAACACGACCGGGGGAGCGACCACATCGCGCAAATGGCGCAGATCGAAGATCTGCAGCCCGTGATTCTGGGCTTCCGAAACGATCAGCGCGTAGTAGCCGTAGGTCTTGATGTCGCGCCATAGCGAATTGACGCTGTGGGTGGGCAGATTGCCGAGGCGCCGCGGAATTTCGGGGTTGGAGATATCGACGAACGCCGTACCATTATTGAGCCCGATCAGCGCGTATTCCCTGCCGGTATCGGGATCGGTCCAGCCCCACATGTCATTGCCATTGCCCGATGCGGTCGTACCGAGCGCGACCAGATCAAGATGCCCGAGCAGATCAACGTTGTTGCAGGCATAGCCCTCGGCCAGACCGCCCACGCATTCGCCGGCATGACGGGTGGTGGCAAGCGCTGCTGTCGAAAGCAGCATCACGACGAAAACCCAAACGCATCTTGACAGGCCAACCATCCACGATATCCCCTTATTCAAGCGCGCACGTACGCTAGCACAACGACAGACCTGCGTTCGCGCAGAAAACCGGTCTCCACGCAATTCGTGCAAAAAGGCAATCTCCCCGACCCTCAGCCGGAGCGGAGACAAGTCAGGTCGATTCTACGACAACACGTGGATTGCGACCGGCGAGTCGGCTTGACTGGCAATCTGCAGTTGGTTTCCTTGACCGGGCGAGCCGACGGTCGATCGGCGTAGATCCAATACGACGGATCGAGCCAAGTTCAAGCTGAAACGGAATCGTCACGCCAATCCATGCCAGCGTATCGCAACGGGTCGTTTGATCGAAAACCGGTTTCGGTCGCCAATTCTCTTGCGCGTGCGCTACATTGAGAAAGGCGCCTACAAGAAAAACGACTTCGAGGTTGAGTACGAAATCGATTTTCGGCCGCAGGGAGTTGTTCCCGGTAGCCCATCATGTCGCCGCGCAGGAGGACGCAATGGCCATTCCGGCAAGACTCAAGTCGTTTCGGGTGATCGCCGCCCTTGTACTGATCGTGCTTTTCCTGATCGTGGCCTGGCAGAACAGTGCGCCTGCCGGGTTCTATTTCCTTGGCTTCAGTTCCGAAATGCCGCTCATGCTCTGGTTGGGACTATTCCTGAGTATCGGTTTTCTGCTCGGAGTCGGTCTCATGTGGTCGCTTCGCCGGCGTCATGGTTCTGAATCAACGGGCCGGGATGGCGTCAGCCATTAGGTTCGAGTCAAGCCGGATTGAACCGGTTTCGACTCGGAAACACGTTCTGAAGATTCTGTGGAGGGTGCTTCGTTGACAGTGGTTGATTCTCGAACTTTACCGCTCACCGCAGCATCGGCCATGCGCAGTCGCTTTGGCATGCTGGCGATAGCGATGATCGGGCTTTGCCTGGCGTGCACGTCCGTTTTCGCCAAATCACGTCAGATCGACGAGTACCATTGGGTCAAGGTCGAGCGCATTGTCGCGATTGGCGATCTACATGGCGACTATGAAAATTATCTGCGCGTTTTGCAAGCGGCAGGCGTTGCGGATGCACGTGGCCGCTGGATTGCCGGCGAAACGCATCTCGTCCAACTCGGTGACATTCCAGATCGCGGCCCCAATACCTTGAAGATCATCGCGCACCTGCAGAAGCTGGCCGCGCAAGCGAAGAGGAGAGGCGGCCAGGTACACACGTTGCTAGGTAATCATGAGGCGATGAATACTTATGGCGATCTGCGCTATGTCAGTGATGGCGAGTTCAAGGCATTTGTAGTCCGCAACTCGGCCGAGTTGCGAGATCGCTACCATGAAAACGTTCTCGCCGACATCAAGACGCGTGAGCCGGAGCGATTTGCTTCACTGCCGGATGATTTCCGCGAAGCGTGGAACGCGAGTCATCCACTCGGCTGGGTCGAGCATCAGCGTGGCTGGAATCCGCGATGGAATCCACAAGGGACCTATTTTACATGGGCGATGCAGGACAAGGTCGCGATCCAGATCAACGACCTGATTTTCCTCCACGGCGGCCTCAGCGCGGACTATTGCATGAACAGTCTCGCCTCACTCACCGACAAGGCGCGTGAGGCCTTGCGCAGGAGCGATCCGGCTACGCCAAGCATCCTCACCGATCAGCGCGGTCCGTTGTGGTATCGCGGCCTGGCCGGCGTCGAACCATTCGCCGCAACGGAAACCGTTGCGGCAATTCTCGAACGACATGCTGCGCGACACATCGTGATCGGGCACACGCCCACGCAAGGCGCGGTCTGGCCGAATTATTCCGGACGGGTGATCCAAATAGACACCGGCATCAGCGCAACCTATGGCGGCCATGTCGCCTATCTCGAGGTAACCACGAAAGGACTCATGGCCGGCTACGCCAATGGCAAGGTTGCGCTGCCGCAGGACGACGTCGGCCGCGGCGACTACCTTGACCATGTCATCGTGCTGCAACCAGACAATACCGCTCTGAAGCGGCAACGGGCCGCATTTGCGGACACGACGGGTAAAAGCGCCACCGACGGCGCAGCAGCAGGGTACTCCACTTCAGCCGTGAACCTCTCCGCCAACGAACTTGAATCCGCATCCGCTGCTATTTGCGGCATTTCGCCGTGATGTCGCGAGAGAATTTCTTGCCGTCGCGCAGGATTTCGAAGCCCCTGGCGAGATAGTCGCTGGTCGCGGCCCTGCTGTCGGGATCAAGCTGTTTCTCGTTGCGTACAAGTTGCAAAATCTGCGCCTCCTGGCGCAGCAACTCCTGACGCGCTGTTTCGAGCGTCGATTGAAACGTGCAGAATCCGCGGTAAATGCGTTCGCGATTGCTCTGGACCCTCAACGCCGCGTTCGGTGCCGCATAGTGCGCATCAACCAGCCCCGAAGAATCGAAATCGTAAGGCACGGCGAACACGGACTCCTGCGTGCTGGAGCCGATCAATTCACTGTTGTGACAGCAGCGCCCGGATACGGGGCCATTGAGTACGGACCAATCGGTGTTTCCGATCAGAAACTGGAACAGCGAAAATCGATTGGTCTCCAGTCCATCGAGCTGCGACAGACGCGGCTTTGGTATAGCGAGTTTTTCCAGGTCATTGCGTTTGGCGAGTCCGGAATCGTCCTCGATGAGAAAGGCGAAATGCGGCCCATCGGATGACTGGTCAACGCTGTCGAAATAAGTGATTGAAAGCGCACGCACGCGGAAGCTGCGGTCGGTAATCCGGTTGTAGATGCGATAGGCCAGCATTTCCCTGACCGGATAGCGTTCCCAGCGCTCGCCGTCGCTGCAATGGGTGACCAATTTCAGTGACTTGTTGCCACGAAACGGCGTGGCCTTGATCGCCGCCTTGTCGAAAATCAGCTTGACCGGAGGAAATTTGCAAACTTTCAGGCGAGCGATCCCGCGCGGCTCGATGCTCAGATTCAGGCTGCCCGAGGTACCGCTGTCGTCGCTGAAGTCGAGTCTGGCCGGGAAGCGCGGCGACGAGCTCTTCTTGCGCATGAAATCCCGCCAGGGCGCG
>JBBRBU010000073.1:0-18927 GCA_038205505.1 Lysobacterales bacterium
ATGGGTGAGGTTTTCATGGTGGAGGATTCGATGCATGGTTGGGGCCGTTAACCCGATTTTCTGGAGGGGTTGGTACCTCCCCGCCCACCCACTTGGTCCGGGGCGGCGGGTTCGGCCCCTACCCGGCCGCCCCATTTTTTCGAACCAACGTTCGTGAACGGCATGGCACCGGTGATCCCGGCTGCTTCATCCACACAGGAGAAATGCATGAATCTCAATGATCTCAAGGCGGGATTGCCCGACTATGCGAAGGATCTGCGCCTAAATCTTGATTCCGTGCTGAGCGAATCCGGCGCGCCCGGCCTCAACGCGAAGCAGATCGCGATTATCGCGCTCGCAAGTGCGATCGCTTCGCGGCATGCGCCGCTGACGACCGCAATCAAGGCGCAATTCGCCGACACCCTCAGCGAAGCGGAAGCCAATGGCGCGCGTGCGGCGGCGGCAATCATGGGCATGAACAATATCTACTACCGGTTCGTGCATCTGGTCGGTGATGAAGAGTACGCCAAGCTGCGTGCAAGCCTGCGCATGAACGTGATGGCCAATCCGGGCTGCGAGAAGATCGATTTCGAGCTGGCCTCAACCGCTGTTTCGGCGATCAACGGCTGCGGCATGTGTCTTGAATCGCACGAGAAGACCCTGCGCATGCACGATGTCGCGCCGGTCGCCATCCAGAGTGCGGTGCGCATTGCAGCCGTGATCCATGCGATTGCTGTCGCCAGCGAACAAGCCGAAGCTGCTGCCTGATCTGCCTCGGAGATCGGCCCGCAATCCATCGCGGAAGGCGGGCCGTGTTGCATGGATTCACCCCGAAACGGATTCGCCTGCGTTGAATTGCACTGCAACCGGTAGCCCGAACGTTTCCTGTGACTAAATGAAATGTGCGGGCGAGGGTTGCACCACTCCTTCGTCGGTACAAATCCCATGAAAGCATTGAACGCGGTTCGGGTACTTTTTCTGTCTTGTTTCATGTCGGCTGCCGCGCAGGCACAGGCACAGACACAAACCATAGCGATTGATCCGGGGCCGCTGCCGCCGCCGATACGCATCGATGTCGGCAAGAGCGGAAAGCCGATCGAGTTGCAATCGCTGTCGATGCGCAGCGAAATTGTTGGCGGCCTGGCGCGGACACGCGTCGAAATGGTGTTTGCCAATCCGAACGACCGCGTGCTTGAAGGCGAACTGCAATTTCCGCTGCTGACCGGACAGGACATCGATGGCTTCGCACTTGATATCAACGGCGAATTGCGCGATGCCGTGCCGATCGAGAAAGCCAAGGGAAAGGAAGTTTTCGAGGAGGTGATCCGGCGCCGTGTCGATCCGGCCTTGCTTGAGATGACCTCAGGCGAAAACTTCCGCCTGCGCATCTATCCGCTACCCGCGCACGGCACGCGCCGCGTTGTCTTGCACTACAGCGAACGCCTCGAATCATCAAAAGGCCAGTATCGCTATCGAGTGGCACTGGCGCATGCAAAAGCACTGCCGAAATTTTCGTTCGAGGTCCTGGTGGCTTCTCCATCCGGCGCACCCGCCGTTTCCTTGCCTGGCGACGAGGCGCTGACTCTGCAGGCCAGCGGTAGCTGGTACCGCGGCGACATCCATCAAGTGGGATTCAGCGCACGAGGCTGGGTCGAGATCGCGATTCCCGATGGAAGTGCGAAATCCGCTGCGCCGACAGCGAGCGTGCTGCCGTGGCGCGGCGACCAATACCTGCAGATCGACGCAGCGCTGACGATCAAGCAGTCGGCGCGCAAGCTGCCGTCTCGCGTCGCGATCGTCTGGGACAGTTCGATGTCGGGTCGCCTGCGCAATCATGCCGCCGAATTCGCCTTGCTCGACGCCTACTTCGACGCCATGCGCAATGGCACGGTCAGCCTGATCGAACTGCGTGATGTCGCCGAACCGGAGCGGGAGTTCACGATCGTCAAGGGCGACTGGAGCGCGCTCAAGCGTGCGTTGCAGGCGACTGTTTACGACGGTGCGTCCAACCTCGATGGCTGGCAGATCGGCGCGGGAATCAGCGAAGTTCTTCTTTTCAGCGACGGACTCGGCAACTACGGCTCGAGCGTTCGCGAAGCAGCAACGGAACATTCTGGATTGCGCATCTATCCGGTGGTATCCGCCGCTTCGGCGAACCGCGGAGCCTTGCGCCGCTTCGCCCGCAATGTCGGCAAGCGGGGATCAGGCTCGCTGATCGATCTGGTCGGTGACCAGAAAAAGGCGATTGAATCCTTGCTGCAGTCGCGCAGCCAATTCGCCGTGAACGATTTCAGCGGCGTTGGCGACATCCAGATCGACGAGCAGGCGCTCGCCAACGGCCGCCTGCGATTGGCCGGAAAGGTTCGCGGCGACCTTCCATCAACGCTTGATCTTCCGCTGCTCGATCCGGATGGAAGTGTGCGCATCATCCGTGTGCCTGTCCCCAGGGGCCTGACGGTCGCGTCTGCGGCTGACGAGGCGCCGCTGGCTGCGCGTCAATGGGCACGTTTGAAGATCGGACAGCTTGATGGTGACTATCATCACAACCGCGAAGAAATTCGCCGTCTTGGTCTCGCCTACGGGCTGATTTCCCGCGAGACATCGTTGATCGTGCTCGATGACGTCGCCGACTATGTCGATCACAAGATTGTTCCACCCGCCTCGTTGCGCGCGACCTATGACGCGCTGATGTCGACCAGGGAGAATCGCGAACGGGGTGAGTTGAACGCGCATATCGAGCAGATCATCAGCCAGTACAACGACAAGATCGAATGGTGGAAGCGGGATTTCCCGAAGGCGCGTGAAGTGCATCTGCTGGCAGCGAAGGAAACCGTGGCTGAACCGGAGTCGGACATGATGCGCGAATCGCTGCCTTCGCCGATAGCCGCGGCGCCGCCCGCACGGTCGTCAGCGCAGGGCTCACGAATGGAAATGTCCGCCGCTGCGGCCGACAACGACAGGGGTGCAGAGCGCAAGATCGCATCGGACAAGGCCAAGGACGATGCTTCGAATGATTCAGAGCCGACCATTCGTATCGGTCTGAAAAAATGGACACCCGATGCGCCGTACCTTGCTCGCCTGCGCGACTCCTCCGATGAGGGTCTCTATGCTGCGTATCTCGAGCAGCGCGCCGATTGGATCAACAGCAGCGCCTATTATCTTGACGCGGCTGACGAGCTGATCGAGCGCAAGCAGGCCGTGCTTGGATTGCGCGTGTTGTCCAATCTCGCCGAGATGGATCTGGAGAATCGCGCGATCCTGCGTATTCTCGGCTATCGCCTGTTGCAGGCCGGCAAGCCCGAATTAGCGGTGCCGCTGTTCGAGCAGGTTCGCGAGCTGGCTCCCTTTGAACCCCAATCGTTCCGCGACCTTGGTCTCGCCTATGCCCAGGTCGGAGACTTCCTGAAAGCGGCTGAAGCGCTCTACGAAGTGGTCAAGCGGCCGTGGGACGGACGCTTTGCAGAAATCGGGACGATCGCGCTGACCGAAATGAATGCCTTGATCGCGACCCATCCGGGCGCCATCGACACCGCGCGATTCGACAAGCGTCTGTTGCGCAATCTGCCGGTTGATCTGCGCGTGGTTCTCAACTGGGATGCTGACAATTCCGACATGGATCTGTGGGTCACCGATCCGAACGGCGAGCGCGCCTACTACGGCAACCGGTTGACGCGACAGGGTGGCCGCATGTCGGCAGATTTGACTTCCGGCTATGGTCCCGAGGAATTCATGCTGAAAGCGGCAATGCCGGGGACGTACAAGGTCGAAGCGAACTACTACGGCAATCGCCAGCAACTGGTCTCGGGCAGCGTGACCCTGCGCCTCGCATTGACTACCGGGTTCGGTCGAGCCGACGCCAGCGAGCAGTCAGTCATCCTGCGCCTAAAGGATCGTCAGGAAACCGTGCTCGTCGGCGAATTCGAAGTTGGTTCCTAGACGCCCCTTCAGGGGTCAGCTTGACCAGCGTGTTCAACACGCTCACCCGTAAACGGGCTCCTGCCTGGAAATCTTGAATTTTGCAGGAGCCCCGTCAAGAGCGCGCATGCCCGCAGCATCTGCTGCAACCGTGATGCAGACGCGGGTAAGATGCCGGCAGCCCCCGCCACGGATCCGACCTGATGAGTGATGACCCGCGACCGCCTCTGACTTATTCCCAGATTCCCGAGCGCAGCACCGCTGACAACGTCATGCGTACGGCCCAGCAGCATCATGTGCAGTTGTCGGCGATGGCCGACACCAAGGCCAACATCATCATCACCGTGACATCGATTGTCCTGACCTTGTCATTGGGACGATTGACCGATCCCTCACTACGCGTGTCGGTGCTGATATTGGGCAGCTTCACGCTGGTTGCGCTGCTCCTGGCAATCCTCGCCGTTTTGCCAAAGTACCGTCCGCTACGGATCAAGGGTGAGCAACTACCACCCGGGTTCAACATCCTGTTCTTCGGACATTTCGCCGAGCTGTCTCGCGAACGCTATCTGATCGAGATCAACAAGGTGTTGATGCCCGACGGATCGCCATACAAGACCTGGGCCCTCGATCTGTATTCGCTGGGCGTTTATCTGTCGCATCACAAGTATCGTTACCTGCGTTACAGCTATCTGTTTTTCCTGACCGGCTTCGTTCTCGCGTGTCTGGTGCAAGGCTGGCAATTGCTGTCTCATTGAGCGTTGCCAAGACACCTCATCGATGCGAAACCCCGTGCGTCGATGGCGCGCGTTACAGGGGAATGAACTTGAATCCGGGGAGCCGAACATGCGTGGACTGATCCTGTTGCTGGCCTTCATGGCGACGACCGCAACCCATGCGGCCACGCCGGCCATTCCTGCCGATCTCGATGCCTGGCGCGGCTGGGTGCTCAAGGATCAGGAGTTTCGCGCGTGTCCGCTGCTCGCGGGACGGGGCGGCCAAGGTGCCAGCGATTTCATCTGCCAGTGGCCCGGCATACTCGCTATCGACGCCAATGCCGACGGTGCCAGCCTGAGTCAGGCCTGGCATGTCGAAGTCGACGGCTGGGTGCCACTACCCGGAAGCCAGGAGCATTGGCCGCAACAGGTGAGCATCGACGGCCGGGCTGTGCCGGTAGTCGACCGCGCCGGGCCAAAAGTCTGGCTGACAGTGGGCGATCACCAGCTGCGTGCACGCATGAACTGGTCGGAGCGGCCACAGGCCCTGCAGATTCCGCTCGAGATTGCGCTGGTCGCGCTGATCGTCGATGGCAAGCCGGTTCTACCGTTGCAACGCGCCGGTGAGCAGATCACGCTGGGCCGGGGCAAGACGGCCCAGGTCGAAGCCGACAGTGTCGATCTTCAAGTGTTTCGACTGTTTCGCGATGACCTTCCCGGCGTGCTGACTACCCAGGTTCGCATCCGCGCTTCGGGCCAGGCACGCGAAGAGATTTTCGGGCCGGCCCTGCCCGAAGGATTCGTCCCGCTGGCCCTGAGCAGCGAGGCCTGGTCGGCGCGTCTCGATGACAATGGCATGTTGCATGTGCAAGTGCAGCCCGGCAGCAACACGGTCAACCTGAGCGCACGGGCAGCAGCCCCGATCGTCAAGCTGACGGCGCGCATTCCCGAGCAATGGGCGGCCCAGGAAGTCTGGAGTTACGAAGCGGTTCCATCGTTGCGCGTGACCAGCATCATCGGTGCGTTGCAGGTCGATCCGAGGCAGGCCAATGTGCCCATCGAATGGAGCGGCTTGCCGGCCTATGCGATGAACCATGGCGACAGTCTCGAAATCGAGCAGCGTACGCGCGGCCTCGATGGCGAGGTTGCCAATCGCCTCAGCCTGCAACGCGAAGCGTGGCTCGATTTCTCGGGCGACGGCTGGTTCGCGCGTGACCGCATCAACGGCCAGATGCAGAGTGGCTGGCGTTTCGATCTGGCCGAACCTTTCTCACTGCAGCGCGCTCAGGCGGAGAACAGCAATGACGGCGACGGTGCCTTGCTCATCACCAAGGGATCGAGGGCCGGATTCAGCGGTGTCGAATGGCGCACACCGCAGGTCAACCTGAGTGCCGGTCTGCGCATCGATTCCGCCGCTGGATCGATTCCGGTCAGCGGCTGGCAACAGGTCTTCGATCATGTATCGACGACCTTGCATCTACCCTACGGCTACCGCCTGATCGCAGCGCCTGGAAGCGATCGAGCGAGCGGTAGCTGGATGTCGCGATGGACCCTGCTCGATGTATTCCTGGTCGCCGTCATCATCCTGCTCGGAGCACGCCTTTTCTCCTGGGTCGGTGGTGGCCTGACTGCGCTGTACCTGTTGCTCGGCTATCAGGAGAGCGATGCGCCGCTGTGGACCCTGCTTGCCGTTTTCGCGTTGGCCCTGGTTATCCGCGCTCTTCCGCAGGGGCGCTTGGCCAATGCAACAGGATGGCTGCGCATGGCGGCGGTTGTCGTGCTGATGATCTTTGCGCTTCCGTTTGCAGCGAGCCAGTTTCGCATGGCCCTCTACCCGCAACTCGAATCGGACGCCGTGCAGTTTGCATCCGAGGATGATGGTTTCGGCAATCTGGCCGGTCAGGCTGCTTCACCGATTCCAGCAGCGCAAGAAGTCGAAGCGCCGCAAAGGATGGCGCTCGCTCCACCTGCACCGCCTTCGTCCTCCCCGGAATATTCGAAGTCGCGTGGAGCGGGGCTGGATTCGATCACGGTTACCGGGACGAATGTGTACAAATCCAGTCAAATAAAGAAGTATAGTAACTCGACCGTTGTGCAGACCGGTGGCGGCGAGCCCGGGTGGCAGCTCGGCAGTCGCTACGAGCTGAGCTGGAGCGGTCCGGTAATGCACGATCAACAGGTGCGTCTGTTTATCGCCTCGCCGTGGATGGTGCGATTGTTGCGCGTAATCCTGGCCGGCGTTCTCGGTGCCCTGCTGTGGCAGATTGTGCGTGGAACGCAATGGCGTTGGCGCCCAGGCAGCGCGAACGCACTTGCGGGCTTGCTGGTGCTCGGCGTGTCGTTGTCTGGCTCGCCTGTTGCACAAGCGAGTGACTATCCATCCGAGGCATTGCTCCGGCAGCTTCGCGCGCGCCTGATCGAGGTGCCCGCGTGTGCTCCGCTGTGCGCCAATATCGCGAACGCGGAAGTTTCTGCTGACGGCGATCAGCTTCGGGTTGCGCTTGAAATTCATTCACTGGCGTACAGCGCCGTATCGGTCCCGGGCGATGACAAGTCGCTCTCGGTTCGTTCGATCACGATTGACGGCACAGCCAATGACCGCGTCGTCTCAAGTGGTGGCAAGGCATGGATCGCGCTGGATCGTGGCGTCCATCGGGTCGAGTTGAACTACAACGTCAGCGGAGACCGCGTCGCGCTGGCGTTTCCGATGACGCCTGCACGAATCGGGTTCTCGGGAGACAGCTGGCAGGCCAGCGGCATCGCTGATGGACGCTTGCTGACCGAAACGCTGACCCTGATGCGCTCGCGCACGAATGCCGATGCCAGCGTGGTCACGACAGCACAGCGGTTTCCGCCCTACGTGCGCGTACAGCGATCGTTGAGTCTCGATCTCGATTGGAGTATCAGCAATCGCGTCGAGCGCCTTGCTCCGCGCGAGGGCGGCTTTGCCGTCGAAATGCCGACGATTGCCGGTGAGCATGTTTCGACGCCCGGGCTCAAGGTTCGCGATGCCAAGGTGACGATTGCACTCGGTGACGGCGAGGCATACGCGGGTTGGGACAGCACCCTGGAGCAGACCGAGTTGCTGGCCCTGACTGCACCGGATCTCGGGAGCCACGCCGAGGTCTGGAAAATACTGGTCAGCCCGACCTGGCATGTCGAATTCGGAGGTGTCCCCGAGAGCGCTTCGATCGGTCCGTCGGCGGGCAATGACTATCATGAGTTTGAGTTTCACCCCTTGCCGGGCGAAACCCTGACCCTGAAAGTGAGCAAGCCGGTCGCTGTCAACGGCGCGACGCGAGCAATCGACACGTTCAATTTGAATAGCGAGTTCGGCTTGCGCGCAAGCACGCATACCCTTCAATTCGGACTGCGAGCGAGCCAGGGTGGCGAGCAGGTTATCAGCCTGCCAAAAGATGCCGAATTGCTCGGCGTGAGTCGCGACGGTGCCACGATGAGTGCGCGCATGCTTGATGGCAAGCTCAGCCTGCCAATCAGTCCCGGCTCGCAACAGTACGAAGTCCGCTTCCGCGACAACCTCGGCATGGCGGTGAGAGTCGGCACCCCGATCATCGAACCAGGGTCGCCGGTGGCCAATATCAAACTCGGCATCGAGTTGCCGAACGATCGCTGGCTGCTCGCGGCGTTCGGGCCGCCGGTGGGTCCGGCCGTGCTGCTCTGGGGTGAGTTGCTGGTCGCCATCCTGCTGGCCTGGTTGCTCTCGCGCTGGCGCCTCGGTCCGCTGCGCTTCCATCACTGGCTGTTGCTGGTGCTCGGCTTCTCGACATTCTCGTGGCTGGCCTTGCTCGTCGTGGTTGGCTGGCTGTTTGCGCTCGATTGGCGCGCGCGGACGGCGCCAGTAGTCAACTGGAAATTCAATCTGGCCCAACTCGGGTTGGCATCGTTGACCCTGATTGCCGTGGTCTGCCTGTTTGAGAGCATCCGCAACGGCCTGCTTGGAAGTCCGGACATGGTCGTGCGCGGCAATGGCTCGTGGGCCAATCATTTGCAATGGTTCGCAGATCGCAGCGTCGATGCGCTGCCAACGGCAAGCGTCATTTCGCTGCCGCTCTGGGTCTACAACGTCGTCATGTTGTTCTGGGCCTTGTGGCTGGCTTGGGCCGTGGTTGGCTGGCTGCGCATGGGCTTCGGCGCATGGATGCGCGATGGCTATTGGCGGCCTTGGCGGGTCGAAAAGCCCGCCGATATCGATCTGCCGGGCGCTGCGCCACCGCCGCCCGAGTGAAGACTTCGATCGGCGAACTCCTCGCCGCGGCAAGCGGGCCCGCTGAGGTCGAGTGGCGTCATGAGATCGAGATCCTGCTCGGCCATGTGCTTGAGCGTGATCGAGCGTGGTTGTTTGCGCGCACGGACTTTGTTCCGGATGCGGCACAGGCGCAGCGGTTTCACGAACTGGTTGCCGCGCGTCGCCGCGGCGAGCCGGTCGCCTATCTGATCGGCCATCGTGGCTTCTGGTCACTTGACCTTGAAGTGAGCCCGGACGTACTGATTCCGCGACCCGAAACCGAGCGCTTGGTCGAACTCGCGCTGGAACTCATCCCGCTCAATGGCGAGTTCCTCGTAGCCGATCTCGGTACCGGATCCGGTGCGGTCGCCCTGGCCATCGCCAGTGAGCGGCCACACGCACGCGTTCTCGCCACCGATGCCAGCGCGTCGGCATTGGCGATTGCGTCCGCCAACGCGAAACGACTCGAAATCGGCAACGTCGACTTCGCCGAAGGCGACTGGTGTGCAGCTCTCGGCGCAAGGACTTTCGACCTGATCGTCTCCAATCCGCCGTATATCGCTGACGATGACAAACATCTCGTGCAGGGCGATCTGCGTTTCGAGCCCGCATCGGCGCTGGCCTCGGGAGCCGATGGTCTGGATGCCATCCGCGCCATCGTCCAAAGCGTGCCGATGCACTTGCAGCGCGGGGCCTGGCTATTGCTCGAACACGGTTTCGATCAAGGCGCGCAGGTCCGCGAGATCCTCAATCGACACGGGTTCACCGAAACACGCTCGTGGAAAGACATGGCAGCCCACGATCGCGTCAGCGGCGGACGCCTTTTGTAGAAGCCACTTCAGGGGCGAGCTTTTCCTCGGAATGACGAGGAGCTCGCCCGCAAGCGGGCTCTTGCAGGGCTTTTGTTTTGGTCATGAGCACGGCGCGGGCGACTTCAACCCGCGCTGCGCATCGCGGCAACCGGGAGCAGGCCGGAAAATCGAGCACGAATCGCTGATTCGATGCCGGCAACATCAAGTCCGGATTCTGCCAGCAGTTCTTCGCGGCTGGCATGTTCAAGGTAGGAATCGCTCAGACCGAGATGGAGGATCGGCAAGGTAATTCCCTGTGCGGCAAGCAGCTCGGCGATTCCAGCTCCGGCACCGCCAGCGATGGCGTTGTCTTCAAGGGTCACGAAGGCGTCGTGGCTTCCGGCCAGCTCCAGGATCAGGGCCTGGTCGAGCGGTTTGACGAAGCGCATATTGACCACGGTCGCATCAAGGGTCTCGGCGACCCGTGTGGCCGGATCGACCAACGCACCGAATGCGAGCAAGGCGATGTGGTGGCCGCGACGGCGCAGTTCGGCCTTGCCGATCGGCAAGGTCGAGAGACTTTCCTCGACAGCGGCGCCATTGCCCGAGCCGCGTGGATATCGAACCGCGGCGGGTCCTGCGTGGGCAAAGCCGGTGCTCAGCAATTGCCGGCACTCGTTCTCGTCGGACGGCGCCATCACGACCATGTTTGGTATGCAGCGCAGGTAGGAAAGATCGAAGCTGCCGGAATGGGTCGCGCCATCTGGCCCGACTACGCCGCCGCGATCGATCGCGAACAGCACATCGAGATTCTGCAGGGCGACGTCGTGGATCAATTGATCGTAGGCGCGCTGCAGGAACGTCGAATAGATCGCAACGACCGGCTTGGTGCCTTCGCAGGCCATGCCGGCAGCGAGCGTCACCGCATGCTGCTCGGCAATGCCGACGTCGAAATAGCGATCGGGATATTCCTTCGAGAAACGCACCAGACCCGATCCTTCGCGCATGGCCGGAGTGATTGCGTACAGGCGATCGTCGCTGGCGGCCTGGTCGCACATCCAGTCGCTGAAGATCTCGGTGTAGGTCGGTTTGCTCGCGCCTTTCTTGGCCAGGCCCTTGCTCGGATCAAACGGGCCGACCGCGTGATAGTTGATCTGCTCGCGCTCGGCCGGGGCGTAGCCCTTGCCCTTGGTCGTGATGACATGCAGAAGCTGCGGACCCTTGAGTTCCTTCAGCGTACGCAAGGCCTGGACCAGTTGCGGAATATCGTGGCCGTCGATCGGACCGGTGTAGTGGAAGCCGAGCTCCTCGAACAAGGTGCTTGGCATGAACATGCCCTTGGCGTGCTCTTCCCAGCGCTTCATGAAACGCCAGAGGAAACCCTCGCGCTTCATCAACTTCTTGCCGCTCTCGCGCATGCGATTAAGCGTGCGGCTCGACATCAGGCGCGCCAGCATCTGCGTCAACGCACCGACGTTTTCGCTGATCGACATCTGGTTGTCGTTGAGAATCACGAGCATGTCGGGTTTGACATCGCCGCCGTGGTTGAGTGCTTCGAAGGCCATGCCAGCAGTCATCGCACCGTCACCGATGATGGCGACAACCTTGCGCGACTCGCCCTTGCGTTGCGCGGCAATGGCCATGCCGAGGGCGGCGCTGATCGAAGTCGATGAATGGCCGACGCCAAAGGTGTCGTACCCGCTTTCCTCGCGACGCGGGAACGGCGCCAGTCCATCTTTCTTCTTGACCGTTGTGATGCGGTCGCGGCGGCCGGTCAGGATCTTGTGCGGATAGCATTGGTGGCCGACATCCCAGACCAGGCGGTCCTCCGGCGTATCGAACAAATAGTGCAGGGCGACGGTCAGTTCGACCACGCCGAGGCCCGCTCCGAAATGCCCGCCTGAGCTCGCGACCGACTGGATCAAATAGTCGCGAACCTCGTCGGCGATTTCGCCGAGTTCCTGCTCGGGGAACTCGCGCAATTGCGCAGGATTATCGATGCGCGAAAGGCGCGGATAGCGGGTCGAGTCGATCATCAGAAGCCAGTACAGCGGACAAGGCCCTATTTTCGGCTACGCGGAAGGGCGGAGCAAGGAACGCAGTCTGAATAGTCCCGGGCAAGATGTGGCAAACCAGCGATTCGAGGCCTGCAAGTCGCGTTATCACCGCTCTTCGATTGCATTCGAAAAGCGCGCGTCAAGTGCTACTTTCCCGAATTCTCTCCCATGATCCGAGCGATCGGCCGCTGCAGCAAGGGTTTCAAGCCTTGCGGGCCCTCCTCGCCGGGACCGGTACGGGCAGCGGAAAAACGGCCCGAAACCACGCCAGTAGCCAAGACGCTCATCTGAATGATGTCAAACTAGGTGCTGATCCCTGCGAACCATGGAATTGAACGTAATGCCCGCTGAAAAAGCCAAACTTGTCCTGCGCAACGCGCAAAACGCCGACATTCCATCTCTCGTTGCATTGACGCACAAGGTCTATGGCGGCGAAAACGGGCATTCGGCGGACATGATCCGCGGCCAGCAGGCGCAATTCCCTGCCGGCCAATTTGTTGCCGAATACGAGGGCAAGATCGTCGGTTTCTGCGCGACGTTCCGCATCGACGAGGAAACCGCGATGACGCCTCACAGCTGGGACGAAATCACTGGCGGTGGTTACGCCTCGCGGCATGATCCGGAAGGTGACTGGCTGTATGGCATGGACGTGTGCGTCGACGAGGCGTTTCGCGGTTTGCGCATCGGTCGGCGCATGTACGCGGCACGCAAGAAGCTCTGCCAGAAACTCGGACTGCGCGGCATCGTCTTCGGAGGACGCTTGCCGGGTCTGGAAAAACGCATCAAGGCGTTCGGCTCCGTCGATGCCTATGTGAAATCGGTGCGCGAAGGACGGCATCGCGATCCGACCATGAGTTTTCAGCTGCGCAATGGATTTGAATTGATCGGCGTGCTGGAGCGTTACGTGCCGGGAGATCGCGAATCGATGGGTTACGCGGCCCACCTGGCCTGGCGCAATCCGGATCGCCACGACCAGCCGAAGACGCCCACGCCTCTGAATTCACTCGGTTTTCCTGATCGCGTCCGCGTCGCCACGATCCAGTACCAGCAGCGGCGAATTGGAAGTTTCGAGGAGTTCGCGAGCCAGGTCGAATATTTCGTCGACATCGCCGCCAGCTATGACTCGGATTTCGTGGTCTTTCCGGAACTGATGACCCTGCAATTGCTTTCAATCGAGAACTCGCCGCTGCCCTCGGTCGAAGCAGTGCGTCGTCTCACCGAATACACCGCCCAGGTCAAGAGCCTGTTTTGCGGCCTGGCCGTGCGCTACAACGTCAATATCATCGGGGGTTCGCATCCGACCGAGAACGAGAAAGGCGCGATGCGGAACATCTGTTACGTCTGCCTGCGTGATGGATCGGTGCATCAACAGGAAAAGATCCATCCGACTCCGAACGAGCGCACCTGGTGGGGTATCAAGGGCGGCAACCAGGCCACGACGATCCAGACCGATTGCGGCCCGATCGGTGTGATGATCTGCTACGACTCCGAATTTCCCGAGATCGCCCGGCACCTGGTCGACCAGGGCGCATTGATCCTGTTCGTGCCGTTTTGCACCGACGAGCGCCAGAGCTACCTGCGTGTGCGCTATTGCGCCCAGGCGCGTGCGGTCGAAAACCAGTGCTATGTCGTCATGTCAGGCAATGTCGGCAATCTGCCCGGCGTGCACAATTTCGATATCCAGTACGCGCAAAGCTGCATTCTGACGCCCTGCGATTTCCCGTTTGCCCGCGACGGCGTCGCTGCCGACTCGACGCCGAACACGGAAATGGTGCTATGGGCCGACCTGCGTCTCGAAGACCTCGCTCGTGCGCGCAACAACGGCACCGTGCAGAACCTCAAGGATCGTCGTCACGATCTCTATCAGCAGCGCTGGATGCAGAAGGAATGAGTGGCCGATCGCGACAGGTCGCTACAATTTCCCATTCATTGCCGCTCGTTTGTGTTGGTCCCGATTCGGTAATGACGACTGAGGCTTCAGCCATTGATGCAGTCGGAGATTCAATATCGATTATTCCGACGACGCCCAACTGACTTGTAGCGCAGCGGTGGCGAAGAAGAATTGAACTCGCGGCTGGCTTTCTCTTGCTTCTAGTCGCTCGCCATCAAGTGACTTTGCTCTTTTGAAGCACGCTCCTACGTCGCGCGGCATCCCTGCCATTTTTCACTCGCCTCCGGCGAGCGAGTCACTTTTCTTTGCGTGGCCACTGCGCCGCAGGAGCGGCGCGAATAGCGAAGCTGGCCCGCAGGGCGCAGGGCAGGAAGCCCGGAGTAAAGAGAAGTAACCAAAAGAAAGGCCACCCCAAAGCGACGCTCTCCGAGGGGCTTTTGATTCTCGCTTTGGCGCGCACGATGCGCGCTACCGGGGTCCCCTCGATCGCGGCGAGTCTGCGGAGGACAAGTCCGAAGGATGGCCCACACGATGTGGGCCAGTTCGACGCCAGTCCAGGGACGGACTGTCGGCGAACCCCGTAGCAGGCTCGCGCACCTGGAGCACAGGGACTGTGCGGAAGGCGCGAGTGTGGGGTGGCATTCTCTTTGGTGCCTTTCTCTTGGCCACGCAAGAGAAAGACACTCGCTCGCCTGAGGCGAGTGAAAAAAGGCATGGATGCCAGGCGAGAACTAGCGTGCCCTGGATAGGCAGAGTCACGGGGCGACTTCCTCGACCACCACGATAGAACCCTACTGCGGCCGACGCTTCTTCGGCAGATGGTTGACGAGGAACTGCATCTGGTCGGCGAGGATGTTGCGGTTCGACAGGATCAGGTGTTCGACCCAGCTCGGACGGTAAGGCACGGCAAGCAGCGGCATGTGTGCCTGCTGTGGAGTGCGTGAACCTTTCTTGACGTTGCAATGCAGGCAGGCAGTGACAACGTTTTGCCAGTTGTCGCGACCACCCTTGGAAATCGGGATGACGTGATCGCGGGTCAGTTCGCCTCGCGAGTAGTGGCAGCCGCAATACATGCAGATCATGCGATCGCGGGCAAACAGGGCGACATTGGTCAGTGCCGGGGAAGGATCGATTGCACCGCCACGCGCCTGGCCGGTCGTGGCGATGATTGGATGCAGGTCGAGTGTGCTTTGTTCGCCGGAGTGACGATTGGTGCCGCCATGGATGGTCAGGCAGGGATCGCCGAGCGTCCACGAGATCGCGCCGCGCACGTACAGGCAGGTCGCGTCCTGCCAGGAAATCCAGTCCATGATGCGACCGGTCGCGTCGAGTGAAAGGACGCGGGTGCCATGAATGGTTCCGATGGTTCGCACTTCCGCCAGCATTCCTGACTCCTTTGGGGAGATGGGTCACCGACGAATCCGCCGTCGGCTTTCTGCGTTGCGCGAGCGGAAGAATAGACCAAGTACATGGCAGATGTGCAACAGGATGATGTCGGCCCCATCCTCAACGATCCGCAAGACGCATCCTCGCTTCAGCGCAGCGGCTTGCTCATACGCACCAGTTCTGTGCCGAAACCGATTTTCTCGTAGATCTCGATGGCGCGCTTGTTGCCTGGAAACACGGCCAATTGCAGATGGCGATGCTTGTGCTCGCGGGCCCAGCGCTCGGCGTAGGCAAGCAAGGCCCGGCCGACGCCCTCGCCGTCATGCTTCTTGTCGACGGCGAGATCGGAGATGTGGCAGTTCTGCGCGTCGCTGAAGGTGTCCTTGACGGTTTGCAGATGGATGAAGCCGACGCGCTCGCCCTCATCGTTTTCGGCGACGAAGACATGCGTGCCTGGGGGTTGCTCGAACAGGTTTCGGCCGATATCAAGTTTGATGTGTTCGGCGCATTCACGCGGTCGTCGCCAGACAGGCAGATCAAATCCCTCGACGAATCGGGGTACCAGGCTGAGGATGAAATCATCATCGTCGGCCTCGGCAAGGCGGATATGGATATTGGCTTCGGAATCCATCGAGTGATCCAGTGATTTATCCAAACTGTGAATCGGGCATCGCCATCAGTGTATCTGCACCAGCACGAATTGCAGCACCGTGGGTATGGATGCGCGGCAGGATGCGGGTGAAATAGAAGCGCGCAGTATGCCGCTTGGCGTCCTTGAAGGTGTCGGATTGCGACGAACCTTCGAGTGCGGCAATGCTGCGTGTCCAGCAGTAGGCGAGGGCGACGTAGCCGGAATAGAACAGATAATCGACCGCCGCCGCGCCGACTTCATCGGCATTCGCTTGCGCTTTTTTCGCGATTTCCTGGGTCAGGTCGCTCCATTCCTTGGTCACGATCGCCAGCGGCGCGATGAACTCGCCGAGTTCGGTCTTGTTCGTGTTTTCCTGGCAGAACGTCGAGATCTCGCCGAGGAAATGTTTCAAGCCGGCGCCTTGCAGGTGCAGGATCTTGCGCCCGAGCAAATCGTTGGCCTGGATCTGGGTGGTGCCTTCATAGAGCGTGGTGATGCGCGCATCTCGAGAGAACTGCTCGACGCCGGTTTCGACGATGAAGCCATGGCCGCCAAAGATCTGTACGGCATCGTAGGTCGATTCCTGGGCCAATTCGGTAAGCAAACCCTTGACGATCGGGGTCAGGAACGAAACCAGTTCTTCGCTGCGCTTGCGCTCGTTTTCATCCGCCGCATGGGTGGAAATATCGTGCTGCATGTAGGCGTACAGGGCGAGCACGCGACAGCCTTCGGCAAACGATTTCTGGGTCAGCAGCATGCGTCGAACGTCGGCATGGACGATCAGCGGATCGGCCGGCTTGTCCGGATATTTGGGGCCGGTGGCGGCGCGCATCTGCAGGCGATTGCGCGCGTATTCGAGTGATGCCTGGTAGCCACGTTCGATCTGGCCGAGGCCTTGCACACCGACCGCCATGCGCGCGGTATTCATCATCGTGAACATTGCGCTCAAGCCCTTGTTCGGGCCACCGATCAGCCAGCCCTCGGCTTCATCGAAATTCATCACGCAAGTGACCGAGGCATGGATGCCCATCTTGTGCTCGATCGAGCCGACCGCCACCGCATTGCGATCGCCGACCTTGCCATCCTTGTCGACCTTGAACTTGGGCACGATGAACAGCGAAATGCCTTTCACGCCGGGCGGCGCATCGGGCAGGCGCGCGAGCACGAGGTGAATGATGTTGTCGGTGAGATCGTGATCGCCGGCGGTGATGAAGATCTTGGTGCCGCTGATGCGATAGCTGCCATCAGCGTTCGGTTCGGCGCGGGTCTTGAGCAAGCCCAGATCGGTGCCGCACTGGGGCTCGGTCAGACACATGGTGCCGGTCCAGCGACCCTCCGTGATTGGCTTCAGGAACACATCCTGTTGCCATTTCTCGCCATGCACCTTGAGCGCCTCGCTGGCGCCATGCGAAAGCATCGGAAAATTGCTCCACGACATGTTCGCAGCGTCGACCATCTCCTTGAAGATCACGCCGATGGTCTCGGGCAACTCCTGACCGCCGAATGCTGCCGGCGTGGTCAGCGCGGGCCAGCCGCCTTCGACATAAGTTGCATAGGCTTGCTT
This sequence comes from Lysobacterales bacterium, assembly GCA_038205505.1. Classification (GTDB taxonomy): domain Bacteria; phylum Pseudomonadota; class Gammaproteobacteria; order Xanthomonadales; family Rhodanobacteraceae; genus Dokdonella. Next base: position 17,174 of record JBBRBU010000073.1, read on the forward strand.
GAAGCCTTTCGGCGTGCGCACGCTGGCCGTGGCCTTGTCCAGCGTGCAGCCTTCCTGATCGGCGCTCCAGTTGAGCGGCGCGAGCACTTGCTCGGCGAATCTCGCGGCCTCATCGAGTACGGCGTCGACGATGTCGGGTGTAGCCGATTCAAAGCCGGGCAGGCGCTGGAACAGGGCTTCGGCCCCGAGCACCTCGTTGAGGGCAAAACGGATGTCCTGGATGGGAGCCTTGTAGTTGGTCATTTCATTTCCTGAAGGTGTTGGATGAAGTCAGCGCCAAGTATCGACAAGGCCCGGGGCCGGGCTCAGCCGGCTCTTGCGCTCGAACTTGAAGTCGTCTTTCGGCTCGCTGCTGGAAATCTTGCCGTGCAGGCGATAAGCGAAATCGCCGGCCCCCGGTCGCGCGCTGGTTTTCGGTGTGATGTCGGTCTCGAACACGTCGGCCGTTTCGCCCGAAATATCCAGATTGAGCGGAACTCGGATCGATCCGACCGGACGATCGGCGATCTCGAGTTCGGCATCGATGGCGTTGAAGGTCATCGAAACGTTGCTGAAATTCTGCACGCGAATCTGCAGATGCCAACTGCCGTCGGCGCGCACCGACAATTCCTGGATACTGGCCGTCGGCGGGCTGACTCGCTTGACCGGGCCGCTGCCACAGGAGGCGATCAAGGTGCTGAGCAGGACAATGGCGATGACGTTGCGCAGAGACATGGTTCATCCTCAAACGATCGTTTCAATCCCATAGCCTAACGCGTCAACCGAATACAGAAAAGCACCAGCCGGTTTTTACAGGCGAATCAGCCGTGTTGCGCTGAAAACCCGTCGATATCCATTCTCGCGCTCACCAAACCGGCATGCAGGCCAATCACCTCGTCGGCCAGGGCAATGACCTCATCGGCCCGATGCGACACGAGCAGGCTGGCGATGCGCAGTTCCTGCTTGAGCGCGCGCAGGTGATTGAGTACTTGTTCGCGCGCCTCGCGGTGCAGGCCGGTCAGGGGTTCATCGAGTAGCAGGATGCGAGGCTCCGAGGCCAGCGCGCGACCGATGGCAACGCGCTGGCGCTCGCCACCGGAGAGATTGTGTGTCCGGCGATCGAGCAGTGGCCCCAGTTCAAGCAGCTCGACGAGGTGATCGAAACGGTTTGTATTGCTCCGACGCGCTTGCGCGCCATAAAGCAGGTTCGCGCGAACGCTCAAATGGGGAAACAGGCGGCCATCCTGAAAAACATAGCCGACTTCCCGGGCAGCCACCGCAACGTTGGTGTCCGAGGCCGAGTCAAACAGGACCTGGCCATCGAGGACGATGCGACCCTGCTGCGGTTCAAGCAGGCCGGCAATCGCATTGAGGATGGTGGTCTTGCCTGCGCCTGAATCACCGAACAGAGCGACACAGCGCGCCTCGGATCCAAAGTGGATATCGATATCCAGATCGGCTAGGGAGTGCTTGATCGACATTTCAATCATCGCGACGACGCCCCCACAGCGAGCCGCCGAGGATCGCCGCAGCGATCGTCGCGGCGAAAGCGACGGCCAACGCGACCAGGGTCAGCCGTTGCACGCCGGCATCACCACCGGAAATGCTCATCAGTTCGTAGATGGCGATCGGCAAGGTGCGGGTTTCGCCAGGGATGCTCGAAACAAAGGTGATCGTGGCGCCGAATTCGCCGAACGCGCGCGCAAACGCGAGCACGCTGCCGGCGATGATTCCGCGCATCGACAGGGGCAGGACGATCGTGACGAAACGTCGCC
>JBBRBU010000074.1:0-18379 GCA_038205505.1 Lysobacterales bacterium
GAAGCGACTGCAGGAAGTCGCTGAACAACCGAGCAGGCAATCCGCATGATTCCGGATGACCTGGTTTCGTTCGTGAATCAAAGTCGGGTGACTCGCTCAGGCTTTCACCGCATTGACCTTGCGCAGCGCTTCGACCAGCTGATTCCCTATTGGCAGGCTCCGGATACGCACGCCGGTCGCAGCAAAGATCGCGTTGGTCAGCGCTGGGGCCGCGGTCGGTATGCCCATTTCGCCGGCACCGCTCGGCGACTCGGTGCTCGGCAGGATATGGACTTCAACGTCGGGTGCCTGCGCCGAACGCAGCAGCGGATAGTCGGGAAAGTTCTTCGTCGACACGCGACCCTTGTCGATGCGGATCTCGAGGTTCATCGCGGTCGAGAGGCCGTCGATCGTGCCGCCCATCATCTGCGCCTCGATACCGAGCGGATTGACCGGCTGGCCGACGTCGATGGCGCAGACGCAACGATGGATGGCCAGCGCGCCGCTGTCGGCAACGCTGACTTCCATGGCATGCGCAGCATAGCCGCCAAAGGTGAAATGGGCGGCGATGCCGAGGCCATGTCCCTTCGGCAACTTGCGTTTCCATCCGATCTTCTCGGCGGCGAGCCGGGTGACCTCGCGCAAGCGTCGCGGCGAAAACTTCGGCCCGCCATGTTGCGCATAGTCCATCGTGTCGTGGTCGTAGAGTTTCAGGCGCAGGGCAAGCGGATCCTGCTTTCCGGCGTGTGCGACTTCATCGAAGAAAGCCTCGACGACGAAGGCATTGGCCGTGTGCGCTGGCGCCCGCCACGATCCGCGTGTCATGCCTGATCGAACGGGGGACCACTCAAGTCGAAGGTTGCCGATGATGCCGGCCGGAAAATCATCCGGGTAAAGTTCCGCCTTCCAGAGCTCATCCGGCTTCACATCCGGTCGACGATGGTATTTGCTCGCGCTTGCCAGGTGATGTCGCCAGCCGGTGGGCATGCCGTCGGCACCGAGACTGGCAGTCAAATGGTGCTGACCGAATGGCCGGAAAAAATCATGGGCGAGATCATCCTCGCGCGTCCAGATCAGCTTGACCGGTTTGCCGGATGCCTTGGCCAGCAAGACGGCTTCGGCGACGAAGTCGTTGCTCAGACGTCGACCGAAGCCTCCGCCAACTCGGGTCATCACCACTTCGATGTTCTTGCGATCGATGCCGGTGATCGCGTTCGCCGTGCGTGATGCGCCGCCCGGCATCTGCATGGAGGCCGTGATGCGCATCGAATCGGTTCCGATTTCGACATGGGCGCCGGGCGGCTCAAGCGGTGCGTGGGCCACAAACGGCACGCGGTAGGTGGCTTCGACAACGCGTGTGGATGTCTTGCGGGCTGCTTCGATATCGCCGTCGTTGCGCACTACCTGTCCATTGCCCGCGAGCAGGGTGGTGCATTGCTTGTCGAGCGAATCGGTCGATTCGGAATCATGCCCGCCCGAAGTCCATTCGATCTTGAGTGCTTCACGGCCCTTGATGGCGGCCCAGGTATCGTCGGCAAGCACGGCAATGCCTGCGACGAGGTTGAGCGTGATTGGCTCGTCACCCTTGGGGCCGTTCAATTTCAGGACCTGGCGCACACCTGGAATCGCAAGCGCGGCCTCCGCGTCAAAGCTCTTCACGTCGCCTTCAAACAGCGGACAGCGCGCGATCACTGCGACCAGGGTGCCGGACGATTGCGCATCGATGCCGTAGCGGGCTGTCCCGGTGACGATGGCCTCGGCATCGACGACACGACGTGGCGTGCCGATGATTGTGTATTGCGCGGGTTGCTTGAGCGCGAGGTCTTCGCTCGATGGCACGATGGTCGCTGCCTCCGCGGCGAGTTCGCCATAGCCGATGGATCGATCATCTGCGCCAAGCACGCGTCCTTTCGCCGTGTGCAGCGTCGCCAGCGGCACATCCCAGCGTTTCGCGGCAGCCTCGAGCAGCATGCGGCGCACCTTCGCACCGGCCTGGCGCAGGTCGACCCATGCATCGGGAATATTGGTGCTGCCACCGGCACCCTGCGGTCCCCATTTCCAGGCGACACCTGGCGCGGGGCCACCAAAGACAAGACCGAGCGGCAATTGCTCGACGCTGACATTGTCCCAGTCCACATCGAGCTCTTCCGCCAGCAGCATCGGCAGCGATGTCTTCACGCCCTGGCCGATTTCCGGACTGCGCGAGCCGATGATGACGCGACCATCCGGCTCGATGCGTACGAACACTCCGAGCATCGAACCCGAGTTTGCCTTCGAGGGATCGTCCGCCAGCACGGCGGCGGGCAGCCACATGCCGAGCATCAGGCCGCCACCTGCACTCGCACAGGCCTTGAGAAAACCGCGTCGACCAAGGCGGATCGACGCGCCAATCTGCATGATCGCTTCCAGATCGGCGGCGGATTCCCAATCCTCGCGGATTCGGCTGACACCATGTTCCGCGCTCACGACAACACCTCCTGCTGCTTGCGCAGACTGACCGCGCGGCGGATTGCCTTGCGGATGCGCGGATAGGTACCGCATCGGCAGAGATTGGTCAGCGCGGCAATGTCGCTGTCAGCGGGATCGGGATTGCGCGACAGCAAGTCGGCAGCAGCCATGATCTGGCCTGCCTGGCAGTATCCACACTGCGGCACATCTTCTTCGATCCAGGCGCGTTGCAATGCGTGCAGGGTCTCGCCCTCGGCAAGACCCTCGATGGTCGTGATCTGGCGACCCGCTACGCTGGAGACAGGTAGCGAACACGAGCGCACCGCGCTGCCGTCAAGATGTACCGTGCAGGCGCCGCAGGCTCCGACCCCGCAGCCATATTTGACGCCGGTGGTGCGCGCATGGTCGCGCAGATACCAGAGCAGTGGCATCTGGGGATCGCCGTCGAAACTGACGGATTTGCCATTGACGAGGAACTCGATGGCCATTTCCAACCCTCCACGATGCGATGGTCAATCAGTTTCTACGCGCAGCGCGGGGCGGAGACCAGTGTCAATCGTTGGGGGCACGTCTTGACGCCGAATTGACACCTTGCTGCTAGCGAACGAATGGAAACAACGGTGACACCCACATTCGTGACCTCGACCGACGTCACGAATGGAGGGTGATCCATGCAGATTCACGTCGAGGGAATTCCTGATTCGCGACGAACGCCGACCCTGGCCCTGGGTTGATCACCGTCGCGTCCCGCATACTTGCGCTACCAGAGGAGAAAGTATGGAAACGGTCCACGTTGTGCAACCCTTCGACCGAGCGAAAAACGGCCTGGTTCCCGGGCCAGTTTCGCAGTTCAAAAGCGCCGATGAGGCTGCGCGCAGGGCCGAGCGGATGGCCGAGAATCACGCCGGCATCATCGCCTACAGCATGGATGTGGATGAAGTGAGCGGCGACTATGGCACGCCGCGAGTGTTGTTCAAGTCTGGTGACGTGCCCGAGCTTTGAGCCACTCCGACAACCGGGCCCACAGCTCCTGCGCTCGGCCAAGGTCATGACCGGAAGCTCGCCGGTTAGAGGCCCGATTGAGGGGCGCCAACAGACGCCGTCGACGATGATGTCCGAGTCAGTTCAGGGCGCGCTTTTCGCGCATGCAAAATGATTTGCAAGCACAGATAGGGGCGAACGCAGAAGCTGATCGGATCTGCGCCAGGGCGGTAGCGATCACGCAGTCGTGATCGCTACCGCGTTTCGGACCGGGTTTGCCATCAGACCAGCTTTCCCGCCTCATCGTCAGTCGGGAGTCGACCCTGCGGCGTAAATTCGTCAACTGCATCGGGCAATTCACGAGTGAGTCTCTCCAGCAACTCTTCGCGCGAAAGTCCGGTTTGCTCCGCGAGCGTGTTGAGTACTTCGGGGCCGATCGCCTGCTCCAGGTGTCCGGAACCAATCGGTTGATTCGTCCCTGTCCTTACCCAGGAATCTGCGGTCTCGGCTTGCCCATTCTGCTGGAATCGATCCACCAACTCGCGGAGCCCGCCGCTAACCACGCTACCCACGCTCGCGCCGCCGAGAATGCCCCCTAATTTTCCCAGCATTCCTCCGTGTGCATTCCGCGGGTCGACCGTATTTCCCGACGCTCCGTTCGCACTGCCAATCATCTCCTTGATCTTGTCCCGGTTCTTGAAACCCGCGACTGCGAGGAGTCCCAACAACGCAACCATTGACGGCATTCCGCGGCTCATATCATCTCCTGATTGTTTCTATTGTCTATTGGAAGCTCAAAAATACTACAAAGAATCTGAACTTCCGCACGCTAGGTTCTCGTTAAGAAAACCCGGTGTATCTTCACGTCACGTCTCGGCGTAACCGAGTAATTGAGGGAGTAGACATGGGCATCATCTGGACAATCATCATAGGTTTTATCGCAGGCGTTATTGCCAAGTTCATCATGCCCGGCAAGAACGAGCCTTCGGGTTTCATTTTGACGACAATCCTTGGCGTCATCGGTGCGGTTGTTGCCAGTTACCTCGGCCAGGCGCTGGGATGGTATTCGCCCGGCGAGGGTGCCGGACTCATCGGCGCGGTCGTCGGAGCCATCCTGGTGCTTTTCGTATGGGGCCTCATCGCGAAGAAACGGGTCTAGGCTGACCCGGGCACAGCATCCGTCGGAACCCGCAACGGGGGATTCCAGACGCCAACGGGGACACCCTTGTCCTGACCTCGAATGAGGCCATGAACAAGGGGTCCCCGTTATTGCTCATGCCGATGGACTCAGCAGCAAGGTCGACGCGCCCGAGTCCGCGCGGACATTCAATATGCGCTTTCTTGCCGTATGCCAATGTGCATGGAACAAGGGCATCGGCGAGAGTCGGATCAAGTCGAGCCAGAACCTGGAATCCGGGGTCGCATCAGGAATTCTGCATTCTCGCAATACAAGAAGTGGCATCACACATTCAAGGCCGTCGCCCGCAGATCGAGATGCAGAGGCAGGAGCGAAGCGCTGCCGCTTCAACCGGGAGAACGGTGAGCACTCGACAATGCGCCAGCGAGACGAATTCCACGTCCCGCGTCGTCTGGAGATCGCTGGCAAACAGGGAAGGTCACCTGGGCATTCATGGAAGAGCCGCTCCCGGCCTCGCATCCCGATCTGGCCCCATCGGGTCAATTGCGCGAGACACAGCTCGACCGCTATTTTCGTCGGGGCTACTCGACCAGATCGGCGGCTCTCCCGACTCGTCGCGAAATTTGTCAGCAATTTGCACGATTTCTGATTCGATCGCGAAGAATGCATCGAGCACAAGCGGATCGAAGGTGGAGTTGCGCAGGTTCTGCATCAGCGTCTTTGCGCGGTCGTGGGGAAAGGGATCCTTGTAACAGCGCCTGCTGATCATCGCGTCGTAGATGTCGGCCACCGCCATGATGCGTCCGCTAAGCGGTATGTCCTGGCCACGCAAGCCACCCGGATATCCGGTTCCGTCCCATTTTTCGTGGTGGGTGGCGGCGATCTCGCCGGCGATCAAAAGAAAGTTGTCCCCTTCGATCTGTTGCGCCGTGCTGACGATGATCTTCCGACCAAACTCCGCATGCCCCCTCATGATCTTCAACTCGTCGGCTGTCAATGCGCCGGGCTTGAGCAGGATGTGATCCGGCACCCCGACTTTGCCGATGTCGTGGAGTGGGGCAGAGAGAAAAAGGAGATCGATGTACTCCCGGGTAAGAATCTGCGGGTGATGGCCCGTCCGCTGCAGTTGCCGGGCGATGGCGCGCACGTAATGCTGAGTGCGCTTGATATGCGCACCGGTTTCGGGGTCGCGTGTCTCGGCGACGGCGGCCATTGACTCAATGGTCACCTGGCGCGCGTTCTCGAGTTGACGACGCCAACGCTGCGCGCGATGGTGGTTGACAGCAAAGCGGACGATGAATGACAGCACCAACAGTGCAGCCATGATCAACAAGGGCACGCTCATTGGAATGAACAAGGCGATGCGGGCAAAGACGACACCAACGATAGAAAACATTGCGGCTGCGGACAGTGCGCAGAACGTGGTCAGGAACACTAAACCACGGCCAGCGACATAGAGCGCAGAGAACAGCAGGGTAATGAGAAAGCCGAGCAGCAACGCGACGTTGCTGCCCCATGCCGGGATACGCACCGCGTTGCCGTCCAGAATGTTCTGCGTCATTACCGACTGAATTTTCAAACCGGAAAAATTCTCGTCCACCGCAGTCCGATGGACATCGTGGAGGCCGACTGCCGAAGATCCGATGAAGACGATTTTTCCACGCAGGTCCTCTGCGCTGACACGACCGCCAAGCACCTCCACAGCAGGGACGCTCTCATAGATGCTCGACGGGCCATTGAAGCGCAGGAGCGCATAACCCGTCGGGTCCACGGGAACAATGTGCGACCCGACACGGATCGACAGTCCGTCGGAGTCGGATTCGATCCGCCCCGAGCCAACGCCAAGTGAACGCATCGTGGCAGCCAGGGCGAGACTGGGATGGATAATGCCGCCATGCTCGATCAGCAACGGTAGACGGCGCAACACACCGTCGGCGTCAACGCGACTGTTGATGAATCCGGTCGTGCGCGTCTGCGAGTCAATGGCATCGATGCTGCTGAGGACGCCAGGCGCCCGTTCAAGCGACAGCAAGTCGACACGCCCGTCGAACCCGACTCCCGGGCGCAACGGGCGGTCGGAGCGGGTAACGTGGTCGAAATAGAAATACCGGGCGCCAATGACATCGGCACGCGCCATCTCCTGGCCAAGGTAGCCGTCGTTGTCCAGCAAGCCATCGGGCACGCCGTTGAAAGTGACATCGATGCCGAAGTCGCGACTGAATGTCTGCCGGATGTCGGCCAGCGAAGTTCGATCAGCTTCGGGAAACGTGATGTCCAACGCGATGGCAGAAGGATGCGCGGCGGCAACACGTTCGATCAGCTCCGCCACGCGATAGCGTGGCCATGGCCATTGACCCATCGCAGAAAGGCTGACTTCGTCGATATCCACCACCACCGTATCGGTTGCGGGTGCGCCCGAGGATGTCCGCTCCAGCAGGGTGTCGAGCATCCACCGATCCAGGCGTTTTGTCGGAGCGAAATTGAATAGCCCGCCCAGCGCGATGGCGATGGCAAGCAACAGGGCACTCAACGGGAAGAGGATGGTGTGGCGTTCCGGCAGCCAGTTGGACGACGTGGCGCGCTTCATGTCAGACCGGTCTCAGAGGATGACGATTTCCGCCCGGCGGTTCCGCGGTTCGGGAACGCCGACCGGCGAAGGTACCAGCGGGTCCTTGTCGCCGAAGTACTTCACTTCAATTGGCACAGTCGGATCGATTTTCCCGAGGAGGCGGGCCACGGCACGAGCGCGATCCGCCGACAGCTTCAGGTTGTAGGCGGCGGTCCCCGATGAGTCGGCATAGCCGAACACGGTGATCTCGGTCGGAATACGTTCGCGTACGATCTGCATGACCTCGGGCAAAATTTTCCTGGATTCCGATGTCAGTTCCATGCTGTCAAACAGGAAGTTCAACATGAAAATCCGTGGCGGAGTGGGCTGCGCGTCGAGGAGTGCCCGATGGGCGGTTTCGAAGCTCTGGCGCTCGACCGCGCGCGGCGTTCCGGGTGCCGAGGTCTGCTTGACCTCAACCGTGTTGAAAGCCTGGTCGATCGACTGCTGTCCGTGAGCGCTGGTCACCGTGACCGCACCAATATTGCCCGCATGGTCAGGAAGCAACGTTACCCGGGTTGAAACGCGGGTCGAAGTGCAACCGGTCGCCAGCGCCAGCAGGACCACCGTAAACAGCCGCACATTCATGATCGAAGCGTCCCGGGCCAGGTCAGTTTGCGTCGATCAGAAAGCGTGTGCCGCGGACGCCGACCGCTGCATCAGGCGTTTCGACCTTCACCGATTGCGGGGACAACCTGCCAATCTTGCCGGATTCATAGATCGCCGAGCCCTTGGCCAGGTAGACCGAGAAAGAGAATTTGCCCTCCTTGGGTACGAATGTGTAGTCGCGCACCAGGATGTCAGCTCCAGAGCCCAGGGTCAGCAGGGTGCCGTCCTGAAACACAATGGCGGCCGAGGCACCCTGCGCTGTTACCACGCGATCCGAAACCTGCAGGGTAGCGCCAGCGTTCACTTCAAATGTTTGATTCAGGCGTGTCACATGGACGGCGCCATTGACGCTCTTTATCAGCGCAGCATGACTTTCGGCAGCAAGTGCGGTCACCGCCACGCAACTGAACCAGGCCAAGACTAGAACACACAGAAAGTGTTTCATCGGATCTTCCCCTTGGCTCCTGGAACTGGCTGTCATGACCAAACCACGATCACGCTGATGGACGATGCCACTGTAGGACTCCGATTCTGTACGTGGGGTAACAAAATTTTAGTCTTGTGGTACGCCGGTTTCGTGGCATTCATGAATTGCTTTCACTTGTTGATCTTCCGGTTTCGATTTTCGAGCCAACTAACTATCGAGTAGCGAGTACGACGGCATGTATAGTCGGGTCGACTGCGCGTCAACAATTGGCGTGGCGAGATTGCCCGGGGAGCGCCATGAAACGTCGTTACAAGGTTGGAATGTGGATAGGCGGCGTCTGGGTTGCGCTTTCGATGATGCTTGGGGTGGTGGCGCTGGTCTATTTCCAGAAGTTCTACCCCGATGCGCCGAGAGCGGTGTACCCGCCCGCACAGGATGTAGCCACCGCGCAGCAGCAGGATCTGGACTACTTCCAGAACTACTTCACCCTGAATCATGCCTACTCTCCCGAAGCGCTCACACAGGCTAGAGCGCTGCATGAAGAGGCGCTAACGAAAGCCGGTACGTATTCACCCGCTGCCTTTTCCCTGGCGATTTCACGCATGGTTGCGCTTTCCGACAACGGCCACTCCTGGGTATCCAAGAGGTACCTGTCGATCACCAACAACCGAATTCCTTGCCGCCTGTATCGCTTCGACGACGGCTATTACGTTATCCGTGCACGACCCGCGTGCGCCGACCTGCTCGGTGCCAGGATGCTCAGCATCGACGGCATCGACCTCAATGCGGTGCTCGAGCAGGTGTACCCGTATACGCTGGGTCCGCGCAATCACCACGATCAGTTCATCGCCCCGTTCCTGCTGGAATCGCCCGGTCTTCTGCTCGCAGCGGGTTTGGCGACGCAATCGGATCGTGTGAACCTGCGCATGCAGATGCGCGACGGCAGCGAGCGCGACGTGACGATGATTGCGGATGCACCAGACGCGAATTCCCCGAACGTATATTCCGACTCTTACCTGGCGCCTCGGCGAATCAACGACGAGGGCGAAGAGTGGGCAGCGCTGCTGGCACGCGGGGCGGAGCTACCTCAGTTCCTGCGCGACTACGACGTTCCTTTCCATACAGCATGGTGGCCGGACCACCATACGTTCTACGTGCAATTCCGCAGCAACATGGATGAGCCTGGCCATCCCATCGGCCCATTCAATGATCGGGTCGAGCGCGAGATCGTTGCGAACAATCCGCGCTTCGTTGTCCTCGATCTCCGTTTGAATCAAGGCGGCGATCTGACCAAGACCGCATCGTTGATGAAGGGCCTCGCCACACTGACAGAGTCCATCGAGCACGTTTACGTATTGACAAGCGCATGGACGTTCTCCGCAGGCAACGTGAGCCTGGCTTTGGTGAAAGAACATGGCGGCGACAAGGTCACCGTGATTGGCGAAGCCGCCGGTGATCGCGTCCGAATCTGGGCCGAAGGTGGTTCATTCGAACTGCCAAATTCCAGAATCCGTGTCGGCTATGCGTCCGGACTCCATGACTATTCCAAATCATGCCGGGGAGAGAACGGCTGCTACTGGGTCACCTATTTTTTTCCCATGCATGTCCAATCGTTTGAACCTGATGTCCGCGTGTCTTACACGTTTGAAGATTACTCGACCTTGCGTGATCCTGTTTTGGAGAAGGCTTTGGCGCTCGCAAGCGCGCCGGGTCAGATCGAAACAAAATAGAATTCAACAACCGCGATCAACAACGGCACACCCGGAATCCCGGCCTCGACCGATGCCGCGAGCCAGCGCGCGTCCCTATTGATCAATGCCGATGGAACTCACAAGCGGTTTTCGACGGATCCACATTTGCACCGTTACAATTCGCGATCTGAATCCCGGGGCAGGTTGACTTTGCGATTTCCGCTATCGTCGGTTTTTTTCGGCGGCCCGATTGGTCAAAGTGCACTCTGATCCAGGTTGCGCAAGCCAGAGAACGCCTTGTGTCTGACGTATGCAGCGGTATCTGGATCCAACGCCGTGCGAACCACACGCTCGAACGACCACTCCACGCGATCTCTATGGGCCTGATTCCTCGTGCGCCAGTATTCGGCCGCGCCTTCGGCGAGAGCGGTTTTCGATAGAGCGCAGGTAACCAGGTCCGCGTTCGAGTCTGCATGCCAACCTGCGCGTGCGAGCATCGCCACCGCACCGACGGTTCCAACAAAGTTCCCCTCATCTCCCAGAGTGACTTCGCCAGCCAGTGTTCTGCTCATGATGGAGTCCAGGCAGGATGCGAAAAGCAGAAGCGACCCTCTTGCCACCTCCTTGCTCGAATCCTCCCTCTTGAGCAAATAGGCCGAATCGATTGCGTCGGTCACTACCTGTTCAAATTCACCGGCGTGCAGCTTGAGATTTCCAAGCATCGCCTGCGTACGAAGCGCCATGGCAAGGGCAAGAAGGTACTCATGCAGATTGGTTGGACTGATGCCGCCACAGGTCTCGAGCTGCAACGTGCGACCTGCCATCGTCGAGAAGTTGCGAAGGTCGCGTCGACGTGCGCGCTGATGCAGAAGCACCACGACACCAGCCACCATTCCAAACAAAAACAGCAAGAACATGTAATTCAACACAGACCAATACTCCCGAGTCCATTCCTTCAAAAGGAGCACCACCTAGGAAAGAGTCTTGCAGCTCAATTCCGTTCACTATACGCCGTTGACTTGACGTGGCCATTGAAAAAGTAGCGTCAGACTGGACCACCGCTGATTTTTCGGACCAGCGGCCCACCCGGAATCTCGCCCGTTGGTCGAATTTGGGCGAATGGCGCTGCCTGACGGCTCCTGCTGTGGAGAGACGAAAGTAGGTGCGGCCTTCAATGAATTGTCTCGCTTGTCCACGTGCGTATATTTGCAAATTCTCTACTGTTGTGAACGACGGGACATGTGCGGGAACTCAGACGCGGACCATTGGCGTTGGTCCTCGCGGTGACACGCCGCACAATGAGCGGAGCAGGTGCGCGAGGCGAATGAGCAGGGACCTCCTTGACAATCATGTCCACAAGATGGTACTTGCCCAAGCGAATGCAGATCATTGCGTTCGATACCTGGGGGGGTAAGTGAAATAGCCCGATCTTTGGCGCCAGGAGTGCGAGGTTTTCCATCAGCCCGTGCATCCGCGTGGTTGCCTGTTCAATCCATCATGCCGACAAGCGGCCGAGCGAATTCCACATGCTATCCAAGCTTCGGCACAACTTCACACTCAAGCTGATCGTGCTTTTCGCGGCCATCACTCTGGTTGGCGTGGTGCCCTTCGCGATCTATCGGTTCGCAAACGGGCAGCCCCTTGCTGGAACTGTGGACCTGCTGATTCTGCTGTGCCTCGGTTTGAGTTGCGGCTACACGTGGCGTACCGGCAGAACCGAGGGAGCCGCCCGGTTCGCGGTGGTCACCTATACTGCTGGTTGTATCGCCGTTGCTCATATCAGTGGGCTGCCAGGGGCACTCTGGCTTTACTCAGTCCTGCTTGCGAACTATCTGCTGGTGGGGCGCAGTACGGCGGGGGTCATCTCCGCTATCGCGATTGTCGCCGTCGCCCTGAGTGACACGGCCCTGCCAGGCATCCCCGAAAAGCTGATGTTCGTGACCAGCGCTGCCGTGAGCAGTTTGTTCGCCTACGTGTTCGCGCTGCGTTCTGAGCAACAGAGAGCGCAGTTGGCATCAATTGCCGTTCGCGACTCGCTGACCGGGGCCTACAACCGGCTTGGCATGAGTGACGAACTGGAGATCGCAACATCCCGAAGCATTCGAGACGGCTCTCCGCTGGGCCTTTTGGTCTTTGATCTCGACCACTTCAAGCAGGTCAATGATTCATTCGGGCACGAGGCCGGTGACGACGTACTGGTGCAGATTGCCGCAGTGACCGGCAAGTCGACCCGGCGCGAAGACCGTTTTTTTCGATCCGGTGGCGAAGAATTCGGCCTGCTCGTACCCGGAGCCGATGCCGAGTCGCTGCGCAGCATTGCCGAAAAGCTGCGCGCCACCGTGGAGGATGAGGTGAGCTGCCATGGCAAGGCCATTACCGTCTCCATTGGTGCCACGTGGTTCATTCCGGGTGAGAGCACCGCAGACTTTCTGTCCCGCGCGGATACCGCGATGTACCGGGCCAAGCATGAAGGGCGCAATCGCGTCGTTGTGGAGGGAACGCCGCATCATGCAAGGTCACCAATTCCTGATCACTCGGCACAACGTCGCTGACCCCGCTGAGCAACCTGGCTCGCACATCCTTGTGCGATCGCTTGAGGGTCCTCTCATCCTTGCTGGAATTCTCGAATTCGTCCAATCGCTTCGCGGCGGCCTCAGGCCAACGCTGATGCCATGGCCAACTCGCTGTTCCAGACACGAGCACCCGATAAAATCGCGTTGCGGCGTCCATTGGCTCGCTCGTATCAGTCAAAGCCGTCCGCGAAGATCAGGTCATTGTTCGCTTCGAGCGTAATGCCGTCGAACGCGACGTCGAATTGACGGAAGCCCTGCGGATCGATGAAACCGACATCACGAGCCACCAGCGATATTTCGACCGCCGCGTTCAAGTAGTGATCATCCACAGAAATCGCAAATTGACCGGCGGCGGGTGATATCAGCCAACTAGTCGTTGCCGGAATCACCACATCGCCTTCGCTGATGACCATGCCCGTGCATCCGTAGGCCGGGAAGGTCGGCGTGAACACCTTCCAATGCACGCGCAAACCGTCGCCTGGAAACAGGTTGCTGGCGCCAGGTGATTTACCCCAGCCCGTAATCTTGTAGAGACTTGGGCCGGGAAGCACCTGGCACTGTTTGGCGACCGTCACACTGGATGACGTGCCCGAAACGTAGCCGAGCACCCTCAATGAACCCGACCCGCTGGGGCCGCTGCCATTGCTGGAGTCACGACTTGCGATGCCCGGATACGGCAAGGTCCACTGGCTCAGATCGGAATTGAACGAATCGTTGACCATGATGTTGCTGATCGACTGGCGCTCGTAGGCGCCGAGGTCGACGACAGAGCTACTGTCACCCGGTACCAACGGCAAATTGATCGATCGCGGCAGACCATCCACATCCAGCGTGCCATCCAGCGCAGCGTTGTAAGCGACCTTGTCGACAGCAGATGAGCCGGCGCGCAAGCGGTAATCCTTCAGTGTCGGATTGATGAAGCCCGGGTTGAATGGGTAGAAAGGGTTGGCAACCCCAGGGATGCTTGCCGACTCGTTGGCCAGCACGTAATTACCATCGAAGGTTCCGCTGGAGGCTACTGTATCTCGAACGGTTTTCCCGGGCTGCCAGATGATGCTGCGGTTGAGGGTGACATGCCCGCGATGGGCGATAACACCGGGGCCGCCGATAGTGTTGTCGGTGATGGTTACGTGGTTGAGCACGACTTCAGGATCGTCCTCAGGAAATTGCAGAACCGCCGCCGTGAAGGTGTTGTTGTCAATCAGGGTGTTGGCGACTTTCACATCCCCAGCGCTGGTCAGGTCAAGCAGGCTGCGCGCGCTGTTCCCGGTGAAACGGTAGTTTTCGATGATGGGACGTGCATCTTCGGTGCCGTGGATAAGCGCGCCATTGCTGGGATTGCCCGCTGCGTCTTCGCTGCGATTATTCTTGGCCACACTGCAAGCGAGGCCAGGATTGCAGGCAACACTGATTCCTGGCCGACCGGTCGGAGGATTCAAGTTGATCGAACCGCTAAAGGTAACCCCAAGAGCAGTGGAGCCACTGGCTAGATAGGCGATCGAGCCAATGGGCGCCGAGTTGTTTTCTATTGTCGTATCCCAAAGCCAAATATATCCTGGCGATATACCGCCATTGGTAAAGTAAGCATCTACATAAAATGCGCCACCCGCATCCGTTGCGCGATTGCCAACGACCTTCTGCGGTTTGGTCGGGTCGGTAGTAAACAGTAATACAAAGGCGTTGCTGTTGGATCCGTCATTACCAAGCGCCGCGATACCGCCGCCAGCACGCGCCGTGTTGCCATAGATCGCACCGAAGCTATATCCGCTCGAGCCGATATAGGCCTTGGCCGGTGCCACCACCGCCATGCCGCCGCCGTAGCCGTGATAGGTGCCGATCGGAACATTCGCCAGTCCAGTGGCACGGTTGAGCCAGATTGCGGTGTTGGGATCAAGTGCATTTAGCGTAACTGTGCCGCGCAGATGCACGCCGCCACCATCCTGCGTTGCAAGGTTGTTGTTGATGATGGTGTCGTCCATCAACAGAACGTTGGCATCGGGGCCGGTGCCTCGCGCCGAGAGTCCACCACCGTAGCCCGCTGTATTCTGGGTCAGGGTCACATTATTCAATGTCAACCCGCCGCTGCCGGTGAAGTCAATGCCGCCGCCATAATGGATGCTGGAATCATCACCATCCCGGATCAATAGATTCTTGAACAGGACTTCTTCCGCGTTCCCCGGTTCGACGGTGAAAACCGAATCCGCCGATCCACCGTTACCGCTGACGATGGTGCGCTCTCCGGAGGGCGCGCTGTCCGCGCACGTCGCATAGCCGCCCGCGAGCGTCAACGACTGCGCTTGCTGGATCTTCACCGCCTGCGCCGTATAACTCAGGCTACGCGTGATGATGATCGAGTCGCGGCCCGGGTTTGCATTCGCCGCATTCACTGCCGCCTGAATAGTTGAATGGGTGCAGCCCGTGCCAGTGCCGACCTTGAATACGCTGGCCCAGGCCGGAGTCGCCACGGCCAGACTCATCAGCAAGGATCCCCAGATCACTGTTTTCCGTTTCACAACGCCTACTCCTGGAATTGGGCTTGTGCCCGTAGTTGAGGAGAAGAACGTCGTCTTGTTGGAAACAACGACATTGGCGTTCGCTTCGCGCGTTGAATGGCGCCCGGGAAGCGGGTTGGGGCGGCCTGATGGCCATCCCGCCTACGGCTGTTGCAGGGCGCTTCCAGCGTTTCGATGGAATGACGAGTAGCGCGCGAGTTCAGCCGCCGCTGCCGCATTCAGCCAACGGCGTCACGGGGATCATCCTCATTGCCGGCGATTGTCAAAGTGGTGTGCAGTCCATGCTGCGACGCCATCCGCCGTTCAAATCGCGGCTAAGAGTCTGGGCGGCAGAAACTTTGGAGAGCGAGATTGCGCTATCGCCATAGGCTGCTTCGATCGGAGGGCGCGCATAGCGGGCCTATGTAAGCCCGACGATAGGCGCAGCCTACGGATGAGAGCACGATCGTAGCCCGAAGATTTCTGCCGCCCAGACTCCTAGTAGCCTCGCCCCGTCGATGCAAGTCGCTTGAGGCCGACAAGGCTCTTGTCGCTCGGATCCTTGGACTTGGGTGCTATCGCCAGCGCCTCGGCGGCGACTGTCTTGGCCTCGTCGAACCGACCAAGCTTGGACAGTCCCCGCGCCTGCAGCTCCAGCATCGAGAACAGTGCGGTTTTCTCATCAGGCGTTGCCAATTTGTTTTCTGCCACCACCGCGCTGACCAAGTCGAGCGATTCGGCGTTGCGGTCCAGACCGAACAATGCGAGCGCACGCTGGAAACGGGCGAAACGGACCACCATCGACTCCAACGTGCCGGCACTCGTGGCCAAGGCTAATATGGTGTCGGTGGTGCGCAGTGCGTCCTCGAAATGTTTTCGGCTGACTTCGGTGCGTGCGCGGAATTGCAACGGAGTGATGAGCAGTGGGCTGTCCTTGCCCGACATCGCGATCTGGTCGTCTACCGCACGCGCCGCGAGTTCACCGGCGCGATCGAACTGCCCTTCGCCAAGCAGCATCTGTGCGAGCGATCCGAGTAATCTAGGGCATACCGGTTGACGCACCTCGGCCTTGCGACACGACGCGACGCCTTCTTCGAATGCCGCGATGGCGTCGGCGCTGCGCCCTTGCCCGGCGCGCAACCGACCGAGCGCCGCAAGGCCGTTGAGCGTGTCGGAATGACTATCGCCGAGCAGACTGCGCCGCATGGCGAGTGCTCGCTCGATATACGGCTCGGCTTCTGCGAACTGGGCCTTCGCTACCAGATAACTGCCGTACACGCCAATCGCCCAAGCCGTCTCCTGATGTGGACGTCCATGCAGGTGTTCGGAGGTGGCGATCCACTCCCGGTAAGCGGCACCGGCGCGATCGAGCGCGCCGGTAGCGGAAGCGGCCTTGCTGATCGTCGAGAGCAGCAGCATTTCGGTACGGTCGGGCGTGGTGTCGATTGCGCGCTTGCGCGCGAGGGTAGCGTCAGCCAGTGCCAGTCCGTCGGCGTAACGTCCGGAGTACGTGAGGCCCTCCGCCTCCGCAGCGTCGACGCGCAGGCCAGCCGCTACGGCGTCGCTGCCTAGCCGCGCCGCAACGGTGCGCGCATCGGCCCAGGTACGCCGGGCGTCATCGATACGGCTGTCTGTGGTTTCGGCGTCGCCGAGCAGGATAAGCGCGTCCACGCCAAGCGCATCGCTGCGAGAGGCGAGTTGCTTGCGCACGGGTTCGAGTGCGCTCTGCGCTTCTACAGGTTTCCCCCGGTTCATCCAGGCGCTGGCACGAATGAAGTGTGCTCGCAGCGACTGGACAACGTCATCTTCGGTGACGTTTGGGCGAACCGCGAGGTCGGCGTCGACTTGGTCGAGCAAGGCATGTGCGCGGTCGGCGTCTCCCATCGACTGCGTGACCTGCGCGAGCGTCAACAGCAAATCCAGGCGCATCGCTTGTGGCATCGTGGTGTTGGCAAGGGCGCGATCGGCAGCCTCCTGGACCAGGTCCTCGACGCCGGGACGTTTATCGCGCGGCACGTCGGCTTGCGCAGCCTCGAAAACGGAGACCAGAAAATCGCGCACGCTGATCGCTCGCTGCGCCTGCGCATCGGCACGGATCGCTTCGCTATGCGCCACACTCGCCTGCCACAACGCCAAACCCATCGCCGCGAAAATGGCGAGCACGAAAGCCGCACTGCTCAACACACCACCTTTGTGGCGAGCAACGAATTTGCGCGCGCGATACCAGGAGGAGGGCGGATGCGCATTGACCGGCTGGCGCTCCAGATAGCGCTGGATGTCATCGGCGAACGCGCCAGCCGAGGGATAGCGTCGATCGGCTTCGGTTGACAGCGCCTTGAGCACGATGTTGTCGAGATCGCCTTGCAAGGCCGGCTTCATCGCGCGCATCGGCAAGGCGGCCTTGATCTCATCCTTGCCGGCGAGTGCCAGCTCCGCCGCGACAACGGACGGACGTCGATGCGGTTGTCCCTGCGGGCGTAGACCGAGCAGCAATTCGTGTGTGACGACGCCGAGTGAATAGACATCGGTGGCCGTGGTGATCGGTCGACCGGTGACTTGTTCCGGGGCCGCGTAGTCGGGTGTGTAGACGCCAACCGTCGCGTGATCGATGTCGTCCTCGAGCAATTTCGCAATGCCGAAATCGATGAGCTTCACGTGACCTTCGGCGTCGACCATGATGTTCGATGGCTTCAGATCGCGATGCACGACAAGGCTGCGATGGGCCACATCGACTGCGCGCAATACCGTCAGCAGCAGTGCAAGACGCTGGCGAACATCGAGTTTGTGCTCATTGGCGTAGCGCGTGATCGGCACACCATCGATGTATTCCATGACCAGGAACGGAATACCGGCATCGGTGACATCGCCGTCGAACAATTGCGCGATATTCGGATGCGAAAGATTCGCCAGCACTTGCCGTTCGCGCAGAAACAGGCGTTGCTCAAGCTCGGAATACAGTCCGCGTCGAAGCAGTTTGATCGCGACCTGCTGCTCGAAATCTCCGCCCTGCCGCTGGCCGAGAAAGACGGCTGCCATGCCGCCTTTGCCAAGCAGGCGAACCAGGCGGAATGCGCCGATGTTCTGGCCGACCAGAGCCTCCAGGGCCGCTCCATCACTTTTCAGACGACCGGCCAATTCACCGGCCGGCGTATCCAGGACACCTCGGCCGGTGTCATCCGCGCGCAGCAGGGCTAGAACCGCCGCTCGATCGTCGGCATCTGCAACGTGCTGGTTCAGCCAGACGACGCGTTCATCGGCAGGCAGCTCGATCACGCTGTCGAAGATCGAGCGCAAACGAACGAGAGTGTCGGACGAGGCGTTGCCAGGGGAGGTGTCAGGCGCTTGAGTATTCATGATGGCAAGTAACGACATCTGGCGCAGAAGTACGACATAAGCTCAGCCCATCAGATCGTGCAAGTAGGCGCGAGCGAAG
>JBBRBU010000075.1:0-16222 GCA_038205505.1 Lysobacterales bacterium
ATCTGTCCCGCAGGAGTTCCGGTAAATCGCACATTGGCGTCGGCGTAAACGGGAGTCGTGGTGACGCGCACGACGGCGGTTCCGGCTGACTCCGCCAGCGCAACACCATTGCCAACAAGAATAGAAACCACAGCAACAACAGCTACCCTGTCGCAGATACCTTTCCAGCTCATCGGAGACCTCGCCAAAGCAATGAAAAGTCGATCAAAAACCATAGCACAGGCCTGCGCCAGAACGCGCCTGAACTATGCAGGCGCATCGCGGAATCACAAGGCAAGGATTGCGCTCGCCGACTCCAACTCTGGAATCAAGGCTGCCGTGGTCCAACTCTTCAGCCGGAACACAACAACAACCCAACTACTCCGGCAGATTCGAACGAATCAGGCCCACGGTTTCAGCAAGTTGCCTGGCAGAAACTTGAACTCGCTCACGACGCTGTGCATCCCCGCCTGGATCGTGTGAGGTACCGATTTTTCGTCCGGCGCCATCGAACGTTGCGAGTTGGGGCGGGCCTATACCCCAATCACTGCCCTTCTGTCGAGGCACAACATGGAGATGGAAGTGCGGTGTTTCCTGCCCACTGAATACCCCGTTGTTTTGAAACGCAAGTATTCCGAGGGGGCAATAAGTCTTGACGAGCGCCTCTGCGACCCTCTTGGCCGAGACCAGGATAGCCCCGCACTCGTGGTCAGAAAGATCGAGCAGCGTAGCGACATGCCGACGTGTGATGACGCAGCATTGGCCAACTTCGAATTGCCACGGATTGATTACGGTTAATGTATGTTCGCTCTCATCTATGATTTTCCATTTTTCTTCGCGACCTGCCACACAAAGGTCGCACGGATCTCTTACGGGAAGTTCAAGCATCGGCCCTCTCCGATCAAGCTGATTGGCCCCAAGCGGCCTGACTCAGTTATCCAATTCACCGCAGCCTCGTCAGCTGCGCAGTTCGAAAACAGACCCCTTTCTCCCGACAAAGCAGAAACAACCCGGGGCAGAGTGCACTTTCCTTCATGTACTTCTGGTCGACTGCTGAAGCTGGCAAAGCGCCCAACCTGACCCCGGTTTTGCTCTGAAGCTTTAACTGATCAACAACTCTTCCCGCCTACGACCTCAATTAAAAATCAAAGCACCAGAGTCATTCACTCCCGCCCCTGCTGCCTCTTGAAAGTATCCCGCAAGTCCTTCGAAACCACATCCACTTCCCGCTTCTTCTGCATAAACGCCCTCTGCCCTTCCGGCAGCTGGCAGTTGCGCGAAAGCGTGGTCGCGCCGTCGGGTGTGGTTGCGGTCACGTCCTGCACGTTGACGACGATGGCCAGGGTGTCGCCGAGGGGTTCCAGGGCGAGGCAGACGTTGTCGATCATGTCCATGCTGCGGTGGCTGGCGCCAGCAACCATCACGATGAGGTTCTCGTGATCCATCCAGACTGATGAGCGCACACCTGGGATCGGTCGCACGGCGACGCGGGCGGATTCGTGATCGATTCTTCGATGCGGATCAGGCATTCGTGCGGACCGCGTGATGCCGGTCGCGACAGACTTGATGTGTTGTTCGGCAGTTCGCGTGTCGCCGAGCACGGTTGAGGCGCGCGCGGCGGAGTGGTGTCCGGCCATCTCGTAGGGATTGATTGGCTTGCCCGCTTGCTGCGGCTTGCGCTTCTCGACGGCTGATTCCGGCGCGGATGGTCCACAACCAACAAGCGCCGTCAGGAGAAACACCTGGAACGCCATCAACGAAACAGACCGGTTTGTGCGCTTGCGCTTTCGAACGACAACGGATTCCATCCCGACTCATCACCCCCTGTGGAAACGACACAGAGAGTAAGCAACAAATATGCCATCTATTCAAGTATGCAGTGTGTTGCAATGCAATGTAGCGCGGAACTTGCACAGGTGAGCCCGTACCATGACAGCTGGGCAGCGTAAGTCGTGGCTGCGCCTGGCAGGTGGAAGACCACCCAGATCCTCCTGCGAAGAGTGCGAGATCAAATGACGCGAACTGAGGCCAATGAAGGTTGCTGGATCGAATACGCGATTCGCCCTTCGACATGACGGCACAAAGAAGTGCGGCCTCGCTTACCCAGACCGCGCTGCTTGCCCAGACCAAATTGGCTGATACAGAGTCGCCTCCAGATCCCGAGTCTGAGTAGCCCGCCCGACTAACTCCGGAAGCCGATTGTTAGCCGCGTTTCGTTCACGATCTCATTCTCCAGAACAGGAAATGTCGTGGATCGGCCGGCGATTTGGCAATTCTCGAAGCCGCGGCTTGCGACTGACATCGTCAATGGCAGAAATACCGGATGATAAACGTGCCGGGGTCGATCGCTGTGCGGCACGGGGCGCCGGGCATGAAATTGCCAGAGAATCTGCGGCAGAACAAGAAGTTGGGTAGCCGATGGGGTGATGCCCAGCGAACCCGAGTCCCGAACCATTTTTCTGCAATAGTAATGGTTTTCAGGGCCGACTTAAGGTATTTGATCAGCGCTCAAACGGGCGGACGATCATGGCGGGGGATTCCGGCGCCGATCTTCCGTCGATTGCAGCGCGCGATGCGCCAATCCGCGATGCGCCAATCAGATAGTCGGAAGTCCGGAATGGGAGATTCAGAGAAGTCACACTTTCAAGGGGTTCCGACAATGTTCAACAAACGCTCGATTTCTACCTTTTCCGCCGTGATTGCCGCACTCAGCATGGCTCCGACCGCTGTCTACGCCCAAATTTGTACGCTCACCGCATCGGCGGCCTCGTACGTGATCCCGGCAACATCGCACTATGACGCCACCCAAACCTCGAACCTGACCGGGGTCGGTACCGGCGACTACGTTTTTGAGGACGGTTGGTGGTTCCGGGTTTCCGGAGACACCCAGGAATCGTTCTTCCCTGCCCCGACCACCACGACTTGCGCTGGCGCGGCTGGCACGATTACCTGGACTGACGTTTCGGCGCGCGGCCTGTTCAGTGCGTCCAACACGTTGGGCCTGACCAGTCCGGGCGCGAACATGGGCGAGCTGATCCTGACCATGTCGATTACCAATCTCAGCACAACCACGCCGCTGGTCATCAGTCTTTTTCATGGCGTGGACTTCGACGTCAACGGCTCAGCCGGCGGCGACAGCGCGATCCTGTTGAACGCAAACAACTATATGCGCGTTACCGATTCGACGGCAGGCGCCGCCGAGTATCGTGCGTTCGCTCCTCCCGCCAATGCCTTTCTGGTACGGCCATTCGGATCGACGACCGACGTTTTTGGCGTACTCGCTGATGCGACCGCAACCAATTTCGACAACACCACCCTGCCTTCCAGCAATATCGACTTCACCGGTGGGTTCCAGTGGGACCTGACCATCCCGCCCAGCGGTACCAGTTCCGTCAGCGTTGCGCTGAATGGCAACGCCCCGCCGACCACGCCCGTGCAACTGATGAATTACTCCATCGACTGACGCGATCTGCGATAGCCAGAAACAGACCCGCGCGCTTCATCGCCCGCGGGTTTTTTTGTGCGCAGAGGCCGGTTCGATCGGAGTCCTCTCCAGTTGCCGACGTGCAAGAACGAGTGGCAACCCGGCTGCCGTCCGCAAACTTGACCTCACCGGTAAAGGCCAGGAGTTGGCTGGCGGTGATTCCATTTGGCAGCGCGGAAGATCAAGCCTGCCTTCGTACCACGGTTGATCCCCGGCGATCGACACTAGCGCGGTTGATGGCCGAATTGAGAGCCCTGCCCGACAAGAGTTCGATTGCGCATCCGATTGCGAATTTTGCGTATTTGCCATTGGTGGCCCCCGGTTGCTTCTTATCGCGTTAACAGGATCAACCCGACACCCATTTGCAGGCCGAAAGCATCAGCGCGTCGATTTGTCGGGCTTCGACCATGGGCTGCCGAAAACGCCTGCATCGAAGGTAGAGACATACCTCGAACCGAACCTGGCATCGATCAAGAGTACAAACCTGCCAATCCGAGGCGAGGGACATGTTTTCAGGAATTCAATTCACCTCAAGGAGATCACTCATGACTGCACACGTATATGTTGACCAGACCACCTGCAAGGCCTCCAGCGACAGTTCCGACGACATTTATCTGCTCGTCTTTCGAGGCAGCATCAAGGCGCCATTCAACAACTCAATGTCCGTCATCCATCCGCCCTCTTTCGCCGATTTCGATGACGGCGAGAGTCGCGGAAACGACATCCAGATTGCGCGCTTTTTCAACAACAGCGAATACATTGTCGCGCTCATGGAGCGCGATGCCGACAATGATTTCCTCGACAACGGCGGCAAATCACTGGATCTCATCCGCGCCCAATCCAACCTCGCGTGGGTCACGCGCATGGGCGCCGTGACGCTTGCTGGCGGCTCGGTTTCCGAGAATGATCGCAAGAGTGCCACTGATATCGTCATCACCGCCATTCACGCAACCATCGGCCTCGCGACCACATGGCCGATCGGTGACGACGACAAAATTGGCGCCGCCAAACGGCTGAAAATCGCGCCGGGCCAGGAACCGGTACTTCCGTTCAACGGCAATGGCGGAAATTACCGTATCCGCTTCAAGATCAAGTAGCAGTAACCCGGAGAAGTCCGGCTGGAACCCGGATTGCGCACAGGCTTGGACGCCGCTTGTGTCGATCCGGGTTTCGCATTCTTTTGCAGAACCAGCGCAGGAAATTCAGGAGATCGCAGCCTATTCTTTCAGCGTGCTCTGCGCATCCGCGGACGGTTCGATCATCTTGCGGAGGATTTCGCGGGCCTGATCAAATCGCGCTTGCATGCGCGGCATCGCGAGCTTGTCGTAGCTGGCGCTCGCGGCCTGGTCAGCGAAATCGATACCGCGGACCAGATCCGCCGCGGCGGCGGAGCGCGCGCCGGGTTCGGAGCTGCCAACCTGCCCTATCCAGATTGGCGAGGAGTGGGCAAAGGGTCGCGCGTGCATGGTCGGCCAGGAGTCTTCTGCAGGCGCCGAGGTGTAGGCACGCGCAGCAACCCAGCCGCCATCCGGGAGGTCGACTCTACCGGTAGTGCTTCGGCTTTTGCCGGCGGCAATGCCTTCGAGGGTTTGAACCACCTTGCCATTGACGACAATCTCGAGCACGTCCACGGCAACCGTCGCGCTCAACTGTGCGCTCCAGGCTTGCAAACCTGCGCTTGTGACATCACCGGGTCGCGCGCCGTTGTCCAGTTGGAAAACCAGGGCCGGACCGGTCGTGACAAAACTGCGGCCTGCTGCCGCGGCCTCGCGGACTGAATCAGGTGTCGCCTTTGCGCGATCGAGTCGCACATAGGTGCGGCCCGTGCCGACTGCCGGCGTGCGGTGAAAATCGACCCACGCATCGGTTCCGGACATCGCCGCCACGGGTCGACCGACGTTGAGCAATCGATACCAGAGTTGGGCATTGCCCAACGGACTGGTCCAGGCGCAGACGATTTCAAGGCCGATGCGTTCGGCCAATACTGAATCCGATAGCAGTTCTAACGGAATGTGGGCTTCGGCAAGTTGGGTGAATGGATCGACGTCGGATGCAATCGGGTGGACGTAAGTAGCAAAGGCCCCGTGCGCTATTGCATAGGCGATCACGTCACCATTGCTCAGGTCGGGGTTGCCCAATATCGGATTGGTCGGTCCGAAGAACCACGGCGTGAACGGGCGTTTGACGCCGATCAAGCCGACATGGCCGTGGTAGTGCGAACGAACCTCCTGTCCTTGTTCGACGGTGCGCCCCGCGTCGGTAGTGCGACGACCAACCATGGGTTCGTCGATACGACGTTCCCATCGATTCCAGGACATCGGCGAAAGGTTGTCGAGATCTTCGCCGGCGAGCAGGCGCAATGCATCTTTGTGCTCGGCGCGATGATGACCGTCCCCGTTCAAATGCACGTGATGGTCGACCGAGACATAACCTGCAGCGGTCGCATCCCAGAACGGCACCAGCTTTGCATTGGCGGTCGCGTTGGCACCCGCGCGCAGCTTGACGTTCTGCTTGACGAGCGGCGTCATCGGGCCACGCGCAATGGTCACGCCGTATTCGCCGACCGGCAGCGTCAGTCGCGATTCGCCGCTGACGTAGAAGTAGTGCCGCCCGGTTTGTGAGTCGAAATACGTGGCGTCCCGGTCAAATGCGACCGGATGACCCGGACCGGATTTGCCGATTCGAGCGATGGAGACTCGGGCGGAGACCGGTTCGTTGCTGGCGTCCACTATCGAAATCGTCAAGCTGCCGGTCGGCGCTTGATAGTCCCACTGCTTGACCTCGACCCGCTCCGCTTCGCCACCATATGTGGGCATGCGCTTGATGCGGAATTGGCGGGCGTCGTCGAGGTCGACGAAGTACACCTGCTCGCCATCTGCGCTGAAAGCCGGCGTGAGTGCGAACGGGTGGCCATTGGTAAGCCGGTTCGCTACCTCGGGTTTGTCGATATCGAGCGTCCACAAATGATAGTCGTTGTCGATTGGTGCGCTGTAGACGATCAGACGCTGGCGCGGATGGGTATCGGCGGTGAGGTGATAGGTCAGGGTCTCGGCGTGGATGATCCGGTCGCTGCCATCGTTGAAGTCGCGCATCCTCAACACGCGGTGTGCGCCGTCTCCGTGCAGGTAGAGCAATCCTCCGGGCAGCCTTCGCGCATTGCGCTCGACCTGGGGCAGAACGGTCAGTTGTTCGTCCGTGCCTGAAGCCAGATCGCGTTGCCACAGACTCAACACATCTCCTCGGCCGGAGCTGTAGTAGAGCGTCTTGCCGTCGGCCGAAAATTCCGGATCAAGTTCAATCGTCGGCGTATTGATGATTTGCTCGCTGCCATCGGCGATGTTCAGGATCACGATCGAGGTGTCCCGGCCAACGTCACGAACCAGCGCCAGACGATCACCGCTGGGCGACCAGCGTGGCCGCGAGTCGACACTGCTGCTGTCCGTCAGGCGCGTCGCTATGCCCGTTTTCAGATCCAGGCTCCAGATCCAGCCCTGTGCCGCGAACGCGAGGTGTTGACCATCCGGCGCCGGGGCCGGATCGGTCGGGCCGTGGGCGAGGATCGGCAGTTCGTGCTGTTCGAGGTAAACGTGGTGGCCAAAGTCACTCAGCTTGGCGTATCGATTTGTCCATTGCGCGGCTGCCGATGCGGCCAGAACCAGGCTGGCTGAGGCCAACGCGAAGGTGCAGCAGGCGAAGAAATGACGCGTCATGGGATTCCCCTTGGCTGAGTAACTCGCATGCGTGACAGCGTCTTCTGATGGCGAGCCGACACGCTTCGCACGGTCGAGGATTGCACGAATGCGCGTTCATGTCAGGCGGCGAGCGCTGTCTTCAACGGGGTCTCGGTGTCGACCTCAAAGCAACGAAATCTCAGCGTCGGAGAGCAGACCTTTTGTCCAGGAGCTCAGCAGGCTGCTGGGCCTGATGAAGTTCACCCTGCCCCAACTCGGGACGTCACCTTATCCAAACATCGACAGCCAGCAGCAAATCATTGGCCATCTCTTTCTCCGGAATGCAAAACGCCGGGAATCACCCGGCGTCTTGTCAATCCTGGAAGCCTCGGCCATACCGAACCGATTGAATCGAGGAATCTATCGAGACTTGACCATACCAATCGAGATCATCGCGCCGAACGCGAGCAGAACGCCGAGCAAGGTCAGGCTCCAGCTCGAAGAGACGGGCAGTTCCACCGCGCCTGCAACGGGATCAGGTCCGGGCCCACCAGCGCCGCCGGTGCAGTTGCTGAACCTGTTGGAATCGAGGGTGGCCGCACCATTGCGCGCCAGCACACGACCTTGGACATTTGCACCGGTCGTCAGGGTAATCGAGGAAAGCGCAATGACGTTGCCGACCAGGTTGCTGGCGGTCCCGAGAGTCGCCGAACTACCGACTTGCCAAAACACATTGCAGCTGCCGCCGCCATTGATGACGACCACGTTCGAAGTGCTCGCGGTGGTCAGGCTGCTGGCAATCTGGAAGATGAAAACGGCCGCGGTATCGCCTTGCGCATCAAGCGTGAGGGTGCCGGTCAACTGCGCCGAATTACCGAACGAGTAGACGCCGCTGGTCAGGGTCAGGCCACCAAGATCCTGGCCGGAGAGATCCGTAGTCGCGGCCTGACCGGCGAGATTGATGTATGCCGCCGTCGCATCACTCTGCGCGCCTTGAGCGAGCGCATCGCTGATATGAATCGAGCCGCCGGTGACGATGCCGGGTGGAAAGCCGACGACCGCCAAACCGGGGCTGAGACCGAGATTGCCAAGCACAACCGTTGGACCGGTATTGGTGATGGTTGAACCGCCCAGTACCGAGAAGCTGTGGGCCTGGCCGAGTGATGGCGCAACCTGCGCCGATGCCAGCGAACAACCGCTTGCAAGCAAAATATATAAAGGGAAACGTGAAGCACTGAAAGCGCTGCTGACGATCCTGAACATGGAGAACTCCGGGAAAGGCGAGGTTACAGAACGACCGACCGGTTCGCGTGTAGTTTCCGCCAAGGCGCTCACCTTACAGCAAGCGCGGAGCGCGTATCGGGAAAAGTGTGCAGAATCGATAAGCGCAACTAGCCTAGACAAAAGGGTTTACAACCCGTTCAGCTCCGGACTGCGTAAGCATCCACGAGCGCATTTCGGGTATTGGCTGCTCGGCGTGACGGCAAATCGCTGAATGTGCGATAGGGCTGGGTGGCGGTTGGCTACGCACTGCTCGCAAGTACATTCACGCTTAACGCGATGATGACGACGTTGAAGAAGAAGGCAATCACCGCATGCGCCAACGCCACGCGTCGGATCCCGCGTTCGTTGATCTGCACGTCAGAAACCTGGAAGGTCATGCCGATGACGAAGGCGAAATAGATGAAATCCCAGTAGTCGGGCTCTTTGGTGCCCGGGAACTCGAGCCCACTGTTCTTGCCGCCACTGTCACCGTAGTACTCATGCGCGTAATGCAAGGCGAACAGGGTATTGAGGAACATCCACGTCAATAGCAGGCTGCTGGCGGCAAGGACGACTTCGAGCATGCTCCCGCTCTTGCCCGCATGCAGCTCAATCGCCAACGCAATCAGCGCGACCGCAGCCACCGCGGCACCGCTGAGCAGCAACCCCCAATAGCTTTCGTCCTCTTTGCGCGCACGCTGGCGCATCGACCGAGTCTCGGCGCGAATGATCATTTGCAGGGTCGAGCCAAGAAAGACCATGGCGGCGATATCGAACGCGAGCAGAACACAATGCACGGGTCGCAGGCCACTCAAGATCAAGACAGCAAGAAGCACGACGAAGATCACCGCGCTTGCGATCAAGCGTGGATGCCGGTGCATTCGGTGCAAGGCGCCGATCGTTCCTTTGCCTTTGCGAGGAGGTTTTCTTGACCGGCGAGTCACCATGTTGTTCGAACCCCCACCAGAATGCCGATGCGGATCATACTCGGCACCGCGTCTGAACTATTGGTCGGGCACCCGAATGGGATGAACCTGCAACCAGAGATTTCGATTCGCTTGTGCCATTGCCCCCCGGATCGATTGCTGGGCGGTCCTTGATTCCCGATGTGTCGACGCACTCCGACCGCCCCCGGTCATGCTTTCAACGTGCGCTCGAACAATGCCAACATGCGCGACCAGGCCTGGCTCGCTGCCGCCTCGTCGTAGCGCGGTGTCGTGTCGTTGTTGAAGCCGTGCATCGTGCCGTCGGGCTGGATCTTCGTGTAGGTGACGTTGGCGGCCTTCAGTGCTTTTTCGTAGTCGGGCCAGCTCGCGTTGACGCGATCATCCTTGGCGGCGAGGACGACGAGCATCTCGGCCTGAATTTTCGATACGTCGTCAGAATCCGGAGCACTTCCGTAGAACGGAGCGGCGGCGGCGAGTGATGGCAGTCGCGTGGCGAGGAAGTTGGCCATGCTGCCGCCATAGCAGAAGCCGACGGCACCCATGCGCCCGTTGCCCCCGTCGATGTCCTTGAGTAGATGGGCAGCGGCGATGAAGTCTTCGCGCGACTTGTCCTGATCGAGATCCTTGAACAAGGTTCGCGCCTTGTCCTCGTCACCCGGATAGCCGCCGAGCGGAAACAAGGCATCGGGTGCAAACGCGATGTACCCTTCAAGTGCGATCCGTCGCGTGACATCCTCGATATGCGGATTGAGCCCGCGATTTTCGTGAACCACGAGGACCAGCGGCAACGGGCCTTTTGCATCAGCCGGGCGCACCAGGTAGCCATTTGCCTTGCCATAGCCTTTCGGCGAGTTGAACTCGCGCACTGCAGCCTTTACTCGCGCGTCGTCCGGCTTGATCTTTTGCGCCCGCGCAAAACGAGGGCTCAACGCGGACAACAATCCCGCGGCAGCGGTCGCGCCGATGGCAAGACGGGCCGCGCCAGCCATGAAACCACGTCGATCGATCTGGCCGTGGACGTATTCGTCGAACAACCCAAGTACCTCGGGGTCGAAATCGTGAATGGTCTTGCGCGGTGGCTGGCTCATGGTTGTCTCCGGATTGGCAATCGGCACCTTGTCCATCCTACCAAGGGATGGTGGGGTTGGCCGAGCATTGAGCCAGCGGTGGAATGATCAACCGCCGTTCGTGGTGGTTTGGTCGAACCATGAGCGGAAATTGCCTCGCTGGATCAATGCGACGAAGCCGGAGAGAAATCACTCGCCGGGCAGAAGAGGACCTGCTTCGAGACGCAAGGGTTTGCCATAGACTGTCCCCCTCATCTTTGCCGAACTCCGTTATCAAGCTCATGCAAATGAAATCGACTACGAGTCGAGTTGGCAATCAGCAGAGAAGTCCGGGTGGCAGAGTCATCCTGGCCGTGGTCGCGCTGGTTCTGGCGGCTGGCATGGTGTGGCTGCTGCTCGCGGTCATCAAGGACAGCCCGCTTTCCAGCTTGTTCGGATCGACTTCAAATCGCGGACTGCAGCCGGCATTGTTCCAGACAGCACCGTTGCGAACGGCGCAAGGAGGCGTGGATCGCGTGTACGTCGTGAGCACGCAATCGCAGACCGAGATTTTTCGCAGCGCTCGCAGTGTCACCGAGACTCGCACCGACACTCTGCATGTCGACCTGTGGGCGGTTGATGCGGCCACCGCAACCGTTGCGTGGCGCAAGCGCCTGCGCACCTTCAAGAACAAGGAGCTAGAGGGGCGCATCCTTCCAGGCTTCGCGATTCTCGGTGCAGATGGCGAAACGCTCTGGGTCAATGTGGAGGGTCCGCTCGGCGTATCCCTGGCCGATGGTCATGCCGTTGCTGATCTGGCGCTCATCGCACAACGCAACCCGGTTATTGCCGGCAAGATCCTGATTGCCCCGGGCTATGTTGCGTTCGGCCGCAATGGCCTCCAGTTGACGCTCGACAATGCCAGCCAGTGGCGAATTGATGCGCGGAATCTCTCTGCCGCCTTGCGCGAAACGCCAGTCAGCGAGCCAGCCGGAATAGTCGTGCCAGCAGATTTCCGGCGCGGCGGGACCCGTCGATTGCAGATGCGCTCGCTGAAGATTGGCCAATCGTGGCTTGGTGTGCTGACCGATGCCGAAGCGGTCGAATTGAGCCATGCTCCCGTGATTCCGGGTGGCGATCCCGATCAACGAGCCGGCGCAATTCAGCAGTATCTCAACGAGAATCACGTGCCCAAGCCGCTCAACGAGCCCCTGCCCCAGCCCTATCGGTTGTGGAAGGCGCAGGTGAACGAGGTTCCGGCTGCGCCGCCGGATTGGTCCAGCGAGTTGCCCAACAATTGGGGCACTCGAGAAGAATTCGGCCACTATGAAGTCTTGCCGGATTCACCGACATTTCTGCGCGCGGGTTTGCTGCGCGAGCATGCTTCGGCGAAATTTCCGCTCTGGTATCGCGATCCCGACAGCGTGTTGGTTCTGCATCTCGACAGACTCGGGCCGGCGGGTCGATTGCAGCTGACGCGCGCATCGGGACCGTTGGGCAAGAGCGTCTGGCAAATTGCGCTACCGATGGATGCGCTTGAAGCAGTGATGCGCGGCGAACGCGATATCGTGTTGTTGGGCAGCGAGCTGGAAGGCGTGATCGAACGCCGGAAGCTCGCGCGGATCGACGTAGAAAGCGGGCGATCCATCGTCCTCGACCTCAGCGCAGCGAGCATGACCACGCCTGCCGACGCTGAGGAGTGACTTGCCGCGAGTTGCGTGATTTCTCGCCCCTGTAGCGCGAAGTCGATCAGGAGACGTGAAGGCAGATGGGCAAGGCTTTCTGGTCGTTCCGGCAAATCGATCCAGCCAGTTGTGACGCAAGTCGACGCGACAAGGAACTCGCCCGTGAACGGGCTCGTACCGAGGCGGGATTCTCCGGCTTGGACCGTGAAATGAGAAAGCCCGCCCGAGAAGGGGCTCCTGCGTACGAGCGAACTGGGCGTCGTTCGCTCAATCGTCGCTACGCACCTGCGCGTGGCTGATCAAGGCGAAGATCACACTGCCGCCGAACAGGTTTCCGGCCAGGGTCGGAAGGGCGAAGTCGGTGACATAGCCCATGAATGGCACGCGACCGTCGAAGACGAGGAACAGGATTTCGGTCGAGCCGACGATGATGTGGGTGAATCCGCCGATACCGATCAAGTACGTCATCAGCAGAATGACCATCACCTTTGACGTGCCCGCGGCAGGCATCAGCCAGACCATGGTCGCGATCAGCCAGCCCGCAACAATGCCCTTCGAAAACATTTGCCACGGTGTGTTGTGCATGATCTCAAGGCCGAGCTCAACGACGGTCTTCCTCACCGGTTCCTCCATGACCTGCATGTGACCGACGCCGTAGGCGAACAAGGCGACACCGACGAGGTTGCCGAGCAGGACAATTCCCCAGAGTCTCAGCAACTTCATGAAATGTTGAAAACTCGGCAGCGTCATCACGGGCAGCACGGCGGTGATGGTGTTTTCGGTGAAGAGCTGCTGGCGGGCCAGGATCACGATCAGAAAACCGATCGTGTAGCCCATGTTCTCGACCAGAAACCATGCCTGTGCCTCAGGCAAGTGAGCCCTGAGCAAGGCACGAGCAAGCATCGAGAATCCCATCGACAGGCCGGCAGCCAGTGATGACCAACCGAGTGCGGCGATCGAGCGCTCCAGTTCTTCCTTGCCTTGCTGGCGTATGACTTCATGCAAAACCTGCACGCGCGGCGGCAAGCTTTCCTCGACATCACGCTTCTCTTCACTCGACAGTGCGAACGATTCATCGTGCGAGGCACCTTCGCCATCGGGCGATGACTTTTTCTGGTCCTTGCCGTCTCTTGCTTTGCTTTTCATTGCAAATCCGGTTTGAGCGAGGACGACAGTCGCGAATAATCGCTCGCGAAAGGCGGCCTTTCGTGCCTGATCGAAACAAACTGTTTCGCAGCTGTGATTGATTGTAGAGGAATCGATTGTCGGATCCGGTTCCTGTACCTGAGTCTAGCGAAAGTCCGACCGCCAGCAGTCGAGCCCCGAGGCGTTGGTGGGTTACGATGCCGGCCGGTTGCCGAATGACAGTCCGCGCGTCTTCCATGGAGAACCCTTTCGTGTCGCACTATTCCGGGCCATTGCTGACCAAGCCGTCTGTCGACGCCATGTTGGCCGCGCGCGACGGCGGTGCCAACTGCTGGAGTGGTTCGCTTGATCTCGATGTTTCGACAGGCACTGTCGTTTTCGACGCCGACACGTGGCAGTGGCGAAACCAGACCTTTCCCTATCCCGGGAAGATCAAGGACCGCACGATCCATTATTGGGATGGCGAAGAATTCGCTGTGGTTTCGCGATACGCCGGATCGCTGATCAAGCTGGTGCCGACCGAATGGGGTGCGCCAACATTCGAAATCGACGGCATCAAGATGCTGCCGACCTCAAGGGAATCGCCGATCGACGATGCGAGACGCAAGGTCGCCTTGATCGATCCACGCGGCAAGACCGTGCTCGATACCTGTGGCGGCCTGGGCTACTTCGCGGCTTGTTGTCTCGATAGCGGCGTCGCACGGATCGATTCATTCGAGAAGAATGCCGATGTGCTGTGGCTGCGCACGCTGAATCCATGGTCGCCCGATCCAGGTTCGTCAGCGGGTCACGGACGATTGCAGCTCACTCATGCCGATGTGTCCGATGCAATTTTTATGGTTGCAGATGCCTCGGTCGACGCGATCCTGCATGATCCACCACGCTTCGGAATCGCAGGCGAGCTCTACTCGCAGGCGTTCTACGATCAACTTGCGCGGGTTGTGCGTCGCGGCGGCCGCTTGTTTCACTACACCGGAAGCCCAAACAAGCTGACCAGCGGGCGCGATGTGCCACGCGAGGTAAGCAAGCGTCTGGAGAAATCGGGATTCAAGTCTCAACTCGCGCTCGATGGTGTTCTGGCAACACGGCGCTGAATCCGATGGTCAAGTCACACGGAAACTATCGATAAACAACGGAGATCCACATGAACCACGTCGTCATCTCCAGTTTCGAGAATATCGAAACCGGTGACATGCAATCCGAGGGCGAGTCGATCGTCCTGTTTGATTCCGAGGCGTCGGCGCGAGCGCATTTGGCGCGTCGTTCATCGACGCTTGATTCAGCGGTGACTGCTGCACGGCTCGAAACGCCCGAGGCGAGTTTCATCACGTGGTTGTTGCTGCTGCGGTTGCCGCTGGAGGTCAACGACGTCGACGAAGCACTGGAAGATCTCGAACTGGTGCTTGAGGAAACCGACGAGATCGACGATCCGTTCGGCGAGTTTGTCGTCGCTTATGAGGGTTTCCAGCACGATGCCGAAGGCAAGATTGAATACCCGCAAGCTGCAGCACTCAAGGGGCTGGAAGCCTGGCTGACCTGAAAGCGGCCTTCCATACCCGTGTCTTTTCTCCACCGTCGACTGTCAAACAGCCTTGGCGCAACAGACAAGGCACTGCTCACATTCTGAACAATCCGTCGACTTGTGCAGATGGCGCCGGCCATGTGGGACAGAGCAGCTCGATAGCCTCCATCAAATCCACCCAATCAGAAAAATCCGATTTGCCCTCGACACCGATATTTTTCACTTCGCATCCGGCAAGCGGTTGACTGATGCAATCTTGCTCAAGGTGAGTCATCGGTATTCTCCGCAATGAGTTCATCCAGCCATTGCATTCGGTCAAACAACGCAAAATATTCGCGGATTTCCTGCATGTCCAGTTGCCCATTGCGCGCGCTCAGCAGTGCACGAATGTCTTCGATATCGCGAATCCTGGAAGAATCATTTGCCAATGCCTGGAGTTTGAAGCCGATCAGGCCCTCCGCACTGACAACGCGAAGCGATCCCATGACGGTTGGATATACGACTGCCTCTTTGAGCAGCTTTCGCGCAATCGGACGGTGCGCATAGAGTAGATCGAGACCTTCATCGTTACGCAAATAGTTCGCGGCATCCTCACTGCGATGGACGCATCGATAGCCGAGGCCAATCAGCACTTCATGCAGGTGATCCGCATCCTCCGAACCAGCGAGAAAATCGACATCACGAGTCGCGCGTACAACCCGATGCGCTGCCAGAGCGAGACCGCCAATCAAGGCAGGCGGCATTTTACATTCGGAGAATGCCGCTACCGCCTGCTTGATTTGCGCGACAAGTCGGGACATCGCCTACATGTTCCTTCGGTACTCACCGCCGACGTCATAGAGAGCGTGGCTGATCTGGCCCAGGGAGTGGGTCTTGACTGCTTCCATCAGTGCTTCGAAAACATTGTTTCGCTCGCGTGCTGCTTGCTGCAAATAGCCGAGGCCATGACCTGTATGGACTTCGGCCGCTTCGTCTTCTTCCGACGTGGTCGCGTTGGCGTGTGAGGTTTCTCCGCTTGGCGCGAGCACGTTGCGGTTCTTCTGGTAGGCGAGCACGTTGGTGATCTGCTGGCCCTTCTCTTCCTCGGTCGAGCGGATCAGTTCGATCTCGGTGACGATGTCGCCGGCGTGTTCCTTGGGCAGGAAAGTATTGACCCCGACCAGCGGCAGCGAGCCATCGTGCTTCTTGTGTTCGTAATACATCGACTCTTCCTGGATCTTGCCACGCTGATACATCGTGTCCATCGCGCCCAGCACGCCGCCGCGGTCGCTGATCGACTCGAACTCCTTGTAGACGGCCTCCTCGACAAGGTCGGTGAGCTTGTCGACGATGAAACTCCCCTGCCACGGGTTTTCGCAGAAATTGAGGCCGAGCTCCTTGTTGATGATCATCTGGATTGCGACGGCACGACGCACGCTTTCCTCGGTCGGCGTGGTGATCGCTTCGTCGTAGGCGTTCGTATGCAACGAATTGCAGTTG
>JBBRBU010000076.1:0-15934 GCA_038205505.1 Lysobacterales bacterium
GTCGACGATTGGTGTGATCCAGACTGCACTGAAACCCATCTCGCGGATGTAGTCGGCATTGTCGAGCAGGCCGCGGAAATCGCCGCCGAGGTAACCGAGGTTGGCGACAACCCCATCCGGGCATTGCAGCGGAATGTCGAAACTCGCATGCGCGCCACCCTGGTCGCGATGGTCATTGGCCGGATCGCCATTGACGAAGCGATCGGTGACGACAAAGTAGACCGACTCGCTGGCGAACGGCTCGAGTGTGCCGTAGTAGTCGGCGGCAGGCTGCGGCGCAATTTCGGCAACGTCAGTTGGCGTGCGATCCACGCATCCGCCCATCAGCGCGAAGGTGAAGGCAAGGGCGAATCCGGTCCTGGTGAACTGCATGTCAACTTTCCTGTGGTGCGGGAACAACTGCCCCGGTGTCCATCGCCGGCACGCGCAACATGCACAGGCCGGCAATGACGAAACTCACTCCGCCGAGCACCAGCGCATAGATCGGCTGATTGCCGAACAGTGTCTTCAGCAGCACGCCGAGCACGCTCGCGGCGAGCAACTGCGGGATGACAATGAAGAAATTGAAGATGCCCATGTAGACGCCCATCTTCTTTGCCGGCAGGCAATCGCAGAGCATCGCGTAGGGCAGCGACAGAATCGACGCCCAGGCAAAACCGATGCCGATCATCGATACCAGCAGCCAGTCCGGATCACGGATGAAGAGGAAGGCAACCAGCGCCGCCGCACCTAACCAGAGGTTGATCATATGGCTGGCGCGCAAGCCGATGCGCGCGACCATCAGCGGGATGATGATTGCAGCCAGCGCGGCGAATCCGTTGTAGGCGGCAAACAACACGCCGACCCAGTTGGCGCCTTCGTTGTAGGCTTCCGAAGTCGGGTCGGTGCTGCCGAAATGCACGCCGGTGACGGCGGCGGTCGTATAGATCCACATCGCGAACAGGGCGAACCAGGAAAAGAACTGGACCAAGGCGAGCCGTCGCATCGGTCCGGGCATCGCACGCATGTCCGCCATGATCTGCACGAAGGCACCCTGCGAGCGGGTCTGGCTCAGGAACAGCAAGGCGATGCCATAACCGAGCAGGCCACCGGCGAGGATGAAAAGCTCCTTGGCCAGATCGCCGAGCACGATCCAGGTCAGCAGGGCGCCACCAGCGAGGATCCACAGGAATGCATCGCGCAGCGACGACCCGTGGTCTCCTTCGCTACGCACTGGAACCGCGTCATCGAAGGATTCGAGCACTTCCGGCGGATATTCGCGCGTCTTCAACACGGTCCAGCCAACCGCCGCGAACAGGACCACCGCACCGGCATAGAACGCATAGTGGACAGTCTGCGGAATCTGCCCCGGATCGGCCGTGTTGGAAACGCCGGCCTTGGTCAGCAGCCACGGTAGCAGGCTGGCGACGACTGCACCGATGCCGATGAAGAAACTCTGCATGGCGTAGCCGCGCGGCCGCTGCTTCGCCGGCAGCTGATCACCGACGAAGGCGCGGAACGGTTCCATCGAGACGTTGATCGAGGCATCGAGTATCCACAGCAGTCCCGCCGCCATCCACAACTGCGGCGAATTCGGCATCAGCAGCAGGGCGATGCTGGCGAACAGGGCGCCGTAAAGGAAGTAGGGACGGCGGCGGCCAAGCCGGGTCCAGGTGCGATCCGAATAGTGGCCGACGATCGGCTGCACGATCAGGCCGGTCAGCGGTGCGGCGATCCACAGTAACGGAATCTGATCCATGTCCGCGCCAAGGGTCTGGAAGATTCGGCTGACATTGGCGTTCTGCAGGGCAAAACCGAACTGGATGCCGAGGAAGCCGAAACACATGTTCCAGATCTGCCAGAAGGTCAGCGTCGGTTTGGACGTCATCACGGGCTCCACATGCCGGGGGGAAACGCCGCGATCAAGGCAATCGGCGGACTTTCCCATGGTAGTTCGAGCGGCAGCCCGCGTGACTGCCTGCATACGTATTCATGCCGACGCGCAATATGGCGGAGCCGATCAGAAAAATCCGTCTCGACCTACGGCATCCGCTCGAGCGCAACCAGCGGGAATCTAATCGACTCCGGCATGCAACCGCGTTGCCGGGTCAGAAACCCGGCTGCATAATCAAAAGTCAGCCAACACAACAAGACGCCATTGCAGCGTGAAGTCATTGAAAGCAGACCGCGCATCGACCACGGATTCCGTCGCGCTCGTTCCAATTCCGGAAGCGTGCCTTCGTCTTGTTGTTCAAGGCCTGGCGGTCGCGCTGCCTGATTTGGCCCTTGCCGATGATGCTTTTCCGCCGCTGCACGTCGCGCGCCGCACGCTCAGCTTGTTGGAGTCCGGGTGCCCGCCTCAGTGGGCAATTCCATACAACATCGTCGACCTTTCTCGCCAACTGGTTGTCGGCAGTTGCGGCTTCAAGGGCCAGCCTGTTTCCGGCGCGGTAGAGATTGGCTACGGGGTTGCCCCATCCTGCCACCGGCGCGGTTACGCCACTGCAGCGGTGCGCCATTGCCAGGCAATGGCTGCGCGTTCCGGGAGTGTTCGCGAGGTGTTTGCGCTTGTCGCACCTGACAATGCGGCATCGGCAATGCTCCTGGTTCGTTCAGGCTTCAGCATCGGACCAGCGCTGCTCGACACTGATGGCGAGAGCGTCGTGCGCTGGCATTGGACGTGTATTGATTGACCCGTCATGCAAGCAGACGTGCGTGACGCCCTCAGCTTGACCCCTGGTGATAGATCCATTCGTCCCATTTTAGCGGAAGCATCCGCACCAGCCCGCAGATCAGTTTCCCGAAGCCAGACGCTTGCGCAGCATGGCACCTCGTTTGTCCGGATCCAGCGCCAACAGGTCATTGCGCAGCTCTTCACGCTGCGATGGAGACATTCGCCGAACCAGTTGACGTAGACGCTGGCGATCCTCGGCATCGAGTTGCTGGATCATGTCGCGCATCGCCGGGCGCTGTTCGGGTGGGACCAAGGGCAAGCCTCGGCGCGCCCTGTTGAGGTTGGCGCCAGCCTCCACCCCGCGCAGAAAGCTCCTGCGTTTCTCGGGATCCGTTTTCTCAAACTCGTTACGCAGGCGCGCGCGCTGGCCGGGGGGCAGAGCCTGGAAGCGCTCGAACTTCCGCTTGAGTCGCAACTGCTGCTCCGCTGGCAATTGCTCGAACGCCTCACGTCGCTCGCGCAGTCGGGCGCGCTGCTCGGGAGACAACGATTGCCATTCCTGCATTCTGGCCTTCATCCGTTCGCGCTGATCTGGCGGCAAGCGAGCGATGCGTTCTGCATTGGCCAGCAATCGCGCCCGTTGCTCCGTTGGCATCAGCGCCCAGTCCGGCTCAAAGCCCTTGAGCAATTCACGCTGCCCGGCACTCAGCGCGGACCACGGCAATGCGTCCTCCGCTGCGCAGGCCGGCGGCGCGGTCACGGCCAGCGCCAGCAACAACAGCCAGGCTACGATGGATTTTCTATCCGCCATGTTCGGTGCCCTCAAGCCATGCATAAAACTCGAGATCCTGCAGCAGAGCATATTCATCAGGGTTGGCTATCAACTCCAGATCGGCATCGGGCAGAGTCAACGTTTTTTCGATCGGAGCTATCGTCATTTGCGACGGAGCGTGGATCCCGGTCAGCGGCTCGATTGACTGCTCGGACTTCGGATTCAGCATCACGAACAGCAGCAGACTCGCCGCCGTCGCGGCGCTCAATCCGAATGCCCAGTGCTTCAAGCGCGGACGCCGCACCGATGCAAGCGCTCGCTGCCGAGCCTGGAGCAGGCGCCTCGATTGAACAGGATCCAGGCGCTCGGCGTGATGGTCGAGCAGCTCACGGGTGCGCGGCGCCCAGTTCTGATCGCTTTTCGTGGATTCCGGTGTGGTCACAAGTGGTTCTCCAATCGCGCACGCAGATTTGTCATGGCGCGAAAAAGGTGGGTTTTGACGCTGCCATCGCTGATCGCCATGGCGCGCGCAGTTTCCGATACATCAAGCCCTTCCCAGACCCGAAACAGAAACGCCTGTCGCTGTCGCAGAGGTAGATCGCGCAGAGCACCGAGCAACGCTTCGGTGGCTGCTCCATCGGCCAGGCGGACCAGTGGACCCGGCTCGGCATCGTCGACAACCTGCTGGATGGCGTCTTCCGACTCGCCCTCATCGCCAGCGCCGAGCCACCCCAGCCATCGTCCTCGAACGCTGCGGCGACGCTGCAAGTCGATCAGTTTCGAATTGAGCACACTCCAGAACAACAATGGCCACTGTTCGCCGGGGTGCCGACGATAGCGACGAACAAAGGCAAGCATTGTATCTTGTACAACATCGAGTGCATCCTCACGTTCCCGACATGCCAGTTCGACATGGCGAAATGCGCGCCGCTCCACGCTGCGCAGAAAATGATCGAGCATGCTCTCGGTCGCGACTCCGTTGGGCGCGTAGTCTCGCTTCATCAGATCCAGGTTGCCCGCGTTGGCGAATGGCGCAGACATTCTAGAGTTCCGCAACGAAAAGGGTGTCTGGCAACTCGCATTCGATCACTGGCTGATTCCCGATTTGATAACGGCGCGTAGCGGCAACGGAGGACTGACGGCGATGCAACCCGCAACGGCCGTACGCCGGGCTTGCTCCGTGAAGCGAAATCGCGGCGGCAAACGCTAGCCTGCATTCGACACGAGCCTGCATCCCGCCAGTGAGTATCCGGCCAGAGTGTCCAGGAGTCCGAGCACCTGTGACGTGTTGGTGCAAATGAACAGGGTAAACGCCGGCTTGAATCCATGTCCGGCTGCCGCCACGCCGAACTTCAGCGTGGCGACGTGATTGCCCGATCCGCTCAGGCGAAACGGAACAGTCGCAGGATGCGAGTGACGAGACGCCGCGCATGCTCCGGAAGCTGGCCGGCATCGAACGCATGTCCGTTGATGGTGACCGTTCCGGAGTAGTCCGGACCTTCGCCTTCACGCAGTACGGTCAAGTCTTGCAGGCCGACTTCAATATTGACGGTATCACCCGCGGCATTGGTCGTCGCAACGATGACGCTACCGTTGTAGACCGCAGTGAAGCTTTCGGCGCCACGGTCACCGGCGCGACCGATCGCTCCGGAAACCGACCCTTCGCCGCGTGGCGAGAAGCTCTTGGCCACCAGATCGGTCTGGGAACTGCCGGAATCGGCGAACGATGAGCTTTGGGTGGAGATGCTGAGACTGCCGCCGGTGTCATCCATTACGGAAGTCATGCGATCAATGGTCAGTGCATGTGCGCAGGGCGCGACAAAGAATGCAGCAGTCAGGACAAGGACAGAGATAATTCGCACGTTGAACTCCTGGTTGGGTATCCGAGCAGTTTGCCCGGTCCTCTGTTCAACGCGCTTGCGCGCGATCGGTTGACAGGATTGGGAAAAATGCTTGCCGGGGTCACATGGTCCGGCCGCAACACGAGGGTCAGGATTACTTTCTCCATCTGGTGTCTTGCGCCCCGCCCAGAACGCCAGAAGTCACTGGATGTCCAGCCTTGCGGCTGTTGCAGAGCGCTTCCCGCCCTCGCGGGGAAGACGGAATTACCCAACTGGCGCGCCAAGTCCGTGTCATACCTTGCCGGCCCTGCTCTTGCTCTCCTAATCCCGCGGGTGCCAAGCTTCTGCCTGGTTCGCGCACTCCTCCAGCTGCGACGCATCGAGCTTGCTAGCCAAGTACTTCTCCGAGGATGTGACTCGGCTCAACAACTCAATCTCACTTGATTTGGCGTATCGCCTGGTTCTGGCCGTCCAGACACAGGCAAGGAGCATGCTGGGTTCTCCCACATGTCCAGCGCCGTGGGTATTCGCCAGATTCCACATCGCATAAGGCTCACCCAGATTTGCAGCACGTGTGTACAGCGCAAATGCCTTCTGCCGATCTTGCGCCACCCCATTCCCGTGGTCGTACATGGCGGCAAGATTATTCGTGCCTAGCGCGTGCTTTTGGTCGGCAGCTCGCTGGTACCACTTGATCGCCTCGGACATGTTCTTTTCGGCCTGCAAAGCACTCCCCATGCTGTTCTGAGCCTCCGCATGGCCTTGCGATGCTGCAGCGAGATACCACTTTTTTGCTTTCCTGCCGTTGCGAGGGGCACCTTGACCCCAATCGTACGCCACGGCCAATTTGTACTGCGCCTCGGCATCGCCACCCTTTGCAGCCGACTGAAGTGCATTGACTTCGCTTGACAGGTTGGTGTCTGCCAAAGCTGAAGGGGAAGAAATGCAGAGAGCTCCCAGAAGCGCAAGGAGCGCGTAAACAGGTATCTTTGTTTCGAGGCAGGGAATCATGGTCTGTGCACTCAGCACCAGAAAGGGGTCGCGCCGTCTTCTACGTCGGTTTGGTCGAACAGTTTGGCAAAACCAGGGACAGTGTGCACGATTCGTTTTAGCCGGCCGACTATGTCAGTCCGTTGCTGGAATTGCACCTTGATCACTTGAACACAGCGATGGTGGCAAGCATGAGCATGATCATGACCACCAGGCAGCCGAACATGAAGACTCGCCGACGGGCGGGCACGTAGTTGCTGCCGGTATGGATGGCGACGTGGACGACTCGGCTGGCGACGAAAATCCACGCCAGAACCTGGGCCGCGAGACCCGCTGCACCGAGTTGGTAAAGCACCACGACAAGAATATAGAACAGCGCCGGAACCTCGAACTGGTTGCGGATGTTGTTGTTGATCTTCTGCACGTTCTCCGGCCAGGCGTCGTCGTGCAGCGCGCGTCGCTTGAGGTCGACCAGTCCCAGTTTCGACGCCCGCGCCTTTGCCACGGCGAGTGATCCGTATACGAGGATCGTCAGCGCCACCTGCAGCAGCAATGGCAGAAAAATATAGTTGTCCGGGAGCGTCATGCGTAGAACCTCGTTCGGTAGCCTGGAGCACGAGTCTAGCCGCGGTCAATGGTTCGCGCCTCACCTGCTGCACCTCATCACCCGGAAATCGGATCCGTTTCAACAAGTCATTCCCACGCCATCGCAGCAGTTGAAAACGTTCGCTTCCGGCTTCGTGCGGCATTCAACAGGAGTGATCGAGGAGTAGCCGAGGCTGTCCCGCAAAATCGCGACCTGCGCCGTGTCCTCTTTTCCCGCCGTATTCCGTGTAGTCATTGAGAGCGGTGCGAAAGAGCGTGCGGCGTATCAATCGGGATTCGGCGCAGGCTTGCTGGCGAAATCCGTGTTGATTCCTGTTGATTTGTACCAACCAGTGTTGCCATCCGGCGACCGCATTCTGGAGAGGATCATGAGTAGCATGCGAGCAGTGGCAGTGGGATTTGTCGTTCTGTTGGAGGCGTGTGGCGGCGGAGGTTCGGGCGGCGAAACAGTCGCAGCCAACGCACCCGTCAAGCAGGGTGCGCATGCGACGGCGGTCACCAAGCAATTCACGATCGATAACGGCAAGTTGCAGGTCGAGGAAAAGACCTATGTCGATGGCCTCGCGATGCGGCTCAAGGATGGAGCCGGTGCCGTACTGACCGAAGCGCCGCTCAGCGCCTGCGCCAAATTGGCCGTCGTCGCACGCGGCAAACTTGACTACGACGCTGCAATCCTGGGCGACAAACCGGCGCTGCTGTTGGTGCGCAATGAGGAGCACCCGCAAGGCGCGGTGCTGCTGATCGAGCCGTACTCGATTTCGACTCTCGAAGAAGCGGTTCCGAGCCTGGTTACCGAGGGCGACACGCTGACCGCCTCGGGCGATGTCGGTGACGCCGGTTGGGGCAGCATCGATGCCACTCAGTACGGCGGAGAGAAAGCGCCGCATGTGCGCCTCGACGTGAGGCTTCCGTA
The DNA here is from genome assembly GCA_038205505.1 of Lysobacterales bacterium. GTDB lineage: Bacteria > Pseudomonadota > Gammaproteobacteria > Xanthomonadales > Rhodanobacteraceae > Dokdonella. The sequence goes on from JBBRBU010000076.1 coordinate 7,776, forward strand.
TGCGAGTCTCGATTCCGCCGATCCGGTCGTGGCTGATGCCAGCGCAGAAGCGAAGTGGCTGCGCGAAATGCGCGCCAAGGCCGCGACTGGCGGTCAGGCCGTCGCAGATGCCAGCCTGCAAGTGAACATGGAGGACTACAGCGGATCACAGGCGAGCAACACCTGGTTCGATATCCTGACCAACTGGGCCAATTTCAATGTCATCGCTGTCGCCAGCGACAAGGGCTGCGCGACGATGGTCGTACGCGAGCCCGGCTTTATCGGTGGCTACACTGAAGCGATTATCCAGACGCAGATGGTTGGCGACGTACGCAAGGTAACCGCGGCGCAGTCCGAGAGCATCGACAGCATCGAAGGCAATTATGTCTTCGGCCGCGTCGAGCACGCCAAACTCGGCGGCTTCCCCGTCCTGCATGGGCGTGCCGCGCGCGAAGCGGACGTCGGCCTGGTCGTCTATTTCAGCGACAAGCCGATCGCCAACGAACCATTCACATCGCTCGTGAGCAAGCAGCGCATTCTGCGCGCCGTGGCCGGCGTCGAATACGGCAATCAGTATTCGTTCTCGACCTACGAACTGGGCGGACCAGACGTCGCCGTCGAACAGTTCGACACCGGCAGTTCGACGACGAATGCCGCCATCGACGAAAAGGAAATTTCGGGCTTGATCAAGCTCAGCGAAGGCGAGGGGCCGCACATCGCGGTGAACTTCCGCCTGGCGTTGGGCGGTACGGGCAAGTAGCAGGGACGGAGGGATTATTCGTTTGAGTCGCATGGCCTTCGGGCGGTGCGCCGCCGAACAATACCTCCGTCCGCTGTTTCTGATTTTCAGTTCTCGAAACCAGTTCCGAAAATGCGATCCGGATTCACCTCGACCGCGCCGATATCGCAGAGCAGGGCTTGACCGCCATTGACCGGGCGCGGTAGTCCGCGCGCGTCGAGTGATGGACAGCCCGCATTGATGCCGTTGTCGATCAGCACACTGCCTGCGGGTGGATGCAGGGTCAAAACCTTGCCATAGGTCTGGGTTGCCGAGACAAGGCCGAAGGTATTGCCGGGAAATTGCGCGGTCAGCGAATCCGGCGAACCGGTCACATTGAAAAAACAGGTGTTGTCGCTGGTGAAGACCGGGCCGCCGATCTGGACCTCGGCGTTCGCCGGTGAGCAGGCCGGACCGGACAGCGGTTGCGCGAACACGGTGTTGCGCACCTCGCTGATCGTGGCGCCGTTCTGCAGTTGCAGATGGGCGGCCGACGAACCGAATGAGCTCGCGTTGCGCGCGAAGGTGCTGTTTCGCAACTGGATCGTCGTCGCCGGTGCTCCGGTGAGGGTGAGCATATAGATCGCCCCAACCGAAAAACCGGTGTTCTCGAAGAAGGTGGCGTTGGTCACGACCAGGCGCACACTGTTGCCGGAGATCGCGCCGGCCTCGAACGCCTCGTTCTGGCCGAAATAGACGCGGTCGAGACTGACCGTGCTGGTCGTGCCCTGACCGTACACGGCGAATGCACCGCCGTTGCCGGCCTGGCGCGAGCCGGTGGCCGGGCAGCTGGTCGCATTGTCGATGAACTGCACATCGGTCAGCGTGGCGCTGCCGCCGCTCGGCACGGACAGCGCGAGCGCCCCTCCGGTGCCACCGCGACAGGTTGTGGCGTTGGCCGGGCTCGCGTTGGTTCGGTTGCCGATAAAACGGCTTGACTCGATCAGCACCGATGCGCCAATCGCATTCACCGCGCCGCCGGCGTTACCCAAATTGACGATGCCGCCGTCCGATGAGGCGTTATTGGTAAATCGGGTTCGGGTCAGGCGCAGGCTTCCATTGGTCCTGATCGCACCACCGCCCGCGCCTGATGCAGCGGGCCCCGAGTTGAAACAACTGTCGAACGTCGAATCGAACACGAGCAACGTGCCGGTGCTCTTGACGTCGATGCAGCCGCCGCCCTCGCTGTTCGAGCCGCCGCGCAGATTCATGCGATCGAAGCGGATTGTCTGGCCGCTGCCGCCAGTGGGAAATTTGAACATCGACCAACCAACGCCCTCGATGCGCAGATCGGGACTGGCGCTACCGTCGAGCACGATCGATTGCCCGACCAGCGCGGGCAAGGGCGAAGTGAGGATGATGCCGACGTTGCCAGGGATCTGGAAAAGAATCGTCTGCACACCGTTGCTGGCCTGCATCTGGGTAATTGCCGCACGCAAGGTGCCGGCGCCGCCGTCGCCGAGCGTATTGACAATGAAGGTGTTGTCGGCTTTGCACGGCGCCACGGCAAGCAGGCTGGCAAGCAGGATCAGTCGACGCATGGGATGCCCCTGAGAAGTGGATTTCCTACAGTTACGCAAGTTTGCGCCGGAAATCCCAAGCTGTACTCGCAGCGACCAGAACGAGCCGGCCGGAAAATGGTGCAGTGCGCCTTGCGCGACCATACGGCCGCGTACAGAATCCGCGCCGAGCCCGTTGTCGTGAGGGTGCTCCGTCGCCGGCAGGGGAGTTGCCGATACGCAGCGCGATACGGGATCCACGAGGTTTTTCTGTCCGGGGCTCAACCCCGTCATCAAGCCAAGTCATGCCTTTCCTGGGAGGGAATGCTGTGAATCGAACCCAACTCGCTTTGTCCGTGCTCGCGTTATCTATTTCTGCACCTTTGCTCGCAGCGGAAACGCCCGCTGACGTCACGCCCTTCGCCAAGCAGCTTTCCGGTCCCGCCTCCGAGATTGCGAGCATGCGTGCGTCATCTCCGGTTGATGCCAGCATCCATTCGCGGACCGCCCTGCTGCCTGTACATTTCAGCGCTGATGGTTCGGGTGAGCGCAGCTGGCAGAGCACGCTGCCGGTCGAGAACGGAAAATTGCGATTCCTTGTATTCGAACCCGCCGACACGAGCTGGCAGGTCGATCTCGTCACTGCAACGGGTCGTGAAGTCTCGGCGGCATCTCAGGCTTCGCGTGTGCTCAGTTCCGATTTCGGCATCGAGCAGGCCCGCGTACCAGCCATGCGCTACGACTACGACAACCTGCAAGGCGACAACTGGACGCTCAAGCTGCGCAGTCCCGCCGGCGCCAAGGACGGTTTCGTCCTGATCGAAGGCGATGAAGCCACCGAACTCACTTCCTGGCAAACCCACAAGCGCCAACTAGTTGGCCAGCGCATCGGTCTCACTGCGTTGCTGACCACCTCGATCAATGACGCCATTCGCGTCGGCTCGACGGCGGGACGCATCAGCCAGGCCACCCTGCGTGTCACCGCTCCGGATCGCAGCAGCGCGAATTATCCGATGTTTGATGACGGGCGGCATAACGATGGCGTTGCGGGCGACGGCCTGTTCGCAGGTGATTTCCCGGCGAGCATGACCGGCGACTACGTGGCCCAGGTCGAAGTGCGCGGCACCAATCAAAGCGGCAAGGCTTTCGTACGCACGGCCGAACACCTGTTGCCCGTGGTTGCTGCCAGTCTCGATGTGAGTGCAATACGTGCGATCGCTGTTGCCAGTGACAGCAATCGCCTGTCGATCAATGTGCCAGTGACTGCACGCGTCCCTGGACAGCACTATCGAGCGATCGGAGAAATCTGGGGTACGAATGCGAACGGCAAGTCGGTCGCAATCGCCTGGCTCGGCGGCATGGTCACTCCGAGGGACGGCGTGCTCTCGCTCGGTTTTGATGAGCGCTGGATCGCCATGACTGCTGCAAAGGCTCCGTACGAAATCCGCAATCTTCGCATCGAGGATCCGGACCACTTCGTCACCGTCGCTTCCGCGGAACGCCTGTCGCTCGAAGTTCCAACCTTGCGCACACTTGCAAAACCGTCCGCCATCGTCATCGACGAGCGCATGACCATGGGTCCGCGGCCGGCCACAACCGAGGTCACGCGAGGCGTCGGCACACGATTGCTGCTGGTGCATGGTTACTGCTCGGGTGGCGTCTGGCCCGCTTCGCAGTTCACCACAGACTCGACCTTCCTCGACGTCAACCAAAACCGGACCCATGACCAGTTCGCCCAGCGCATCCGCACCTTCGGCGCAACCTGGAACTCGTTCGGCACGGTCTCTCACAGCCAGGGCGGCATGGCCTCGCTGCATCTCTATGCTTACTACTGGAGCGGTCTCGACAACGCCACCGGCAGTCGCCTGATGCAATCGGTCGGCACCCCCTACAAGGGCACCAACCTGTCAGGCATTCTCGCCACCCTCGGCAGTTGGTTTGGCGTCGCTTGCGGCTCCAACAGCAACATGACCTACAGCGGCGCATCGTCCTGGCTGGCCGGCATCCCGACCGCATCGCGGGCCAAGGTGAACTACTATACGACGTCGTTCAAATTCACCAACTGGTACACCAACGATTACTGCCAGTTCGCCACCGACCTCGTCTTGAGCGACCCCGAAGACGGCACCACCGAACAGGTCAACGGCCAGCTCTCAGGCGGCGTCAACCGCGGCCACACCACCGGTCAATGCCACACGGCGAACATGCGCGACCCCGCCCAATACCTCGACGCCAGTCGCAACGCAACGATGAACAGCAACGCGGCACGTTGAGTTAGTCGATCTCCAACCAGGTTCCGCTCGTGGTGACCCTGTCGAACCACGAGCGGACCCTGTCCGAAGGTAACCAAGAGCGAACGTCGTTGCTACGCGAGCAAAAAATCTGTCGCCTCTGCGCAGGCACTGAACCATTCGATCAAGGCATTCGCGCCGCGTCGACGAATTTGCAGAGCGACGCCGCGCGCTGAGCCCGAGGCAACCCACAATCTCGCGATGCGTTGAAGGATCCGAAAAACGACGCAGCAAGTTGGATCGAGGTACCCCAAAAACTCGTCACCCCTGCGCAGGCAGGGGTCCAGCGACTCTGCTCTTGATCCCACTATCCCAAGGAACGAGCCGAGCTTGCGCTCACGAGGAGCCTGGGTATGGCCGTCAAAACCAAAGTCACTGGATCCCTGCCTACGCAGGGAAGACGAGCTTGTTTCTACGCGAGTCGCCGCGCCATGGCGACGCACTCCCCACACCCGTCACCCCTGCGCAGGCAGGGGTCCAGCGCCTCTGCTTTCGTTCTCCCTACCACTCCATAAGCTGAGGGTGAACGAAAGAGGAACCTGGATTGACCAGCAAAGCCAAAGTCACTGGATCCCTGCCTGCGCAGGGAAGACGAGCTTGTTTCTACGCGAGCCGCCGCGCTATGGCTACGCACTCCCCACACCCGTCACCCCTGCGCAGGCAGGGGTCCAGTGACTCTGATTTCGATTTCTCAGCCAAGTCATAAGTTGAGGGAGAACGCACGAGGAGCCTGGGTATGACCGTCAAAACCAAAGTCACTGGATCCCTGCCTACGCAGGGAAGACGAGCTTGTTTCTACGCGAGCCGCCGCGCCATGGCGACGCACCCCCCAAACCCGTCACCCCTGCGCAGGCAGGGGTCCAGCGCCTCTGCTTTCGTTCTCCCTACCACTCCATACGCTGAGGGTGAACGAAAGAGGAACCTGGATTAACCAGCAAAACCAAAGTCACTGGATCCCTGCCTACGCAGGGAAGACGAGCTTGTTTCTACGCGAGTCGCCGCGCCATGGCGACGCACTCCCCACACCCGTCACCCCTGCGCAGGCAGAGGTCCAGCGCCTCTGCTTTCGCTCTCCCTATCACTCCATAAGCCGAGGGTAAACGAAAGAGGAACCTGGATTAACCAGCAAAACCAAAGTCACTGGATCCCTGCCTACGCAGGGAAGATGAGCTTGTTTCTACTGCAAATCGGCGAGCGCCGAATACGGGGGCGCGATCCGATTACGGCGGTTTACCGATTTTCTGTCTGAACCGACATTTCTCGGCCCCTCCAACGCATTCAAGATTCAATACCCGACCCTCACGCCCCGACAGTCAAGCTCCTCAAGCTGCCGGTTCTCCTAGTTCGGCACGCGCTCGAACGTCGTCGATTTGCCACTCTGTAACAATGTCAGCGAAGGTGCGGGTCCGTCGCCGGGCGGAAATTCCATGGTCACGTCGACGTCCTTGAGGAAGAGCCGGGTCGCGGACTCGGCGAGCAATTCGAAGCCAGGCTGGTCGCCCAACTGGGCGGTCATGCCGGTGTCGGTGAGGGCAATGATCAGGTTCATACCTTCATGGCGGTAGGTGCCGGCTACGCGTTGCCTTGCGGCATCCTGCAAGGTGATCGATACCCGATCCGCTGGCAGCGGCTCTGCAGTTCGCACGACCCGATCGCCCTTGCCTTCGTCGTCCAGGAAGAATCGCATCGCGACGACCTTGCCCTTGCGATTGCGCTCCAACTGCATGCGTGAAAGACCTTCCTCAAAGGCGAAATTGTCGCGGGCAACTGGAACCAGCGCGAATTTTGCGCCACCCGAACGTTGCGAGGTCAGCTTGCCATCGACGATGCGCAACACGCGCGCCGAATCCTTGTCGATGCGGTACACGCCTTCGTAGCCTTTCAATGTCTCGGCATCGACGGGAATCGCTTTTCGGTCCGGATACGGGTTGCCGATGGCATACGCCGCCAGCCGATGACCAAGTTCGGAGGCGCCCATCATGCCCTTCTTGCCCGCGTCATAATTCTCGAGCACAGCCACGGTCGTCGCACTCTCGGGCAGGTAGATCAGGACTGTGTTGAAGCCATTGATGCCGCCGCCGTGCTTGAGCACCGCCTTCCCGCGTAGCGTCGTGTGTTCGATGCCGAAGCCATAGTGCGAACCGATTGCCTTGCCTGCCGGCGTGATCATCGTCTGGTAGTTTTGCTTCGAGAGCACCGAGCCGGTATGCAGGGCTCGGTTCCAGTGCAGCAAGTCATCGAGCGACGACACCAGCGCACCCGCCGCATGCGGTTGCGTCATGCTGAGGTAGCGGGCGGCAGTCCAGTGATCATCCGCAAAGGTGTAGCCGCCGACGTGACCGGGAATCACGGCTCTCGCTTCGTCGCCATAGCCCGTGTGCGCCAGCTTGAGCGGTTTGAAAAGCGTCTGATCGAGATAGTCGTACCACGACATGCCGCTCGCCGACTCGATCACCGCACCGACCAGCACATAGCCGGAATTGTTGTAGTTCCAATCCGCACCGGGAGCGAAATCGGGCTTCTCGTCCTTGAAGCTGTCGATCACCTCCCTGGTTGTCATTTCCTTCTGGATTCCCGATGCCATGCGCCCCGGAATATCGGTGTAGCTGCGGATCCCCGAGGTATGATCGAGCAACATGCGCACCGTGACCTTCTCGCCATTCGGGTAACCCGGAACGAATTTCGTCAGCGGATCATCGAGCGACAGCTTGCCCTGCTCGACAAGTTTCAGCACACCCGCCGCCGCAATCTGTTTGGTAATCGATCCGAGCCGGAACACGTGGTCGGGCGAAAGTGCCACGCCAAGTTCAAGACTCGCCGAACCCCGCGCACCGCGATAGATGGCCTCGTCACCGCGCGCAATCAGCACCGCCGCGCCTGGTCCATCCGCGGGGAAATGCTCGCTCAGCATCGTCTCGGCGTAGCGCATGATCGCGTCCTTGTCGGGCGGCGCCGCGACAACCGACGAAGAGACAGCAACCAGTGCAATGAATGCGGCGCGCAACAGAATCATGGGAATGCCTCGCAGGAGTTCATGCGAGTCTGAACCCGCACCCGCGAATCGACAACAAGTTTGGACCGAGCGCAGGTGATTCCGCCTGCGTTAGAGCGAAACGACCTGCATCGCCCGCAGCCGAGGGGAGTAACCGAGCAAAGTTTCAACAGTCTCGATTCCCGCACAAGAAGAGTGGCATTGTGCGGAGTGATTGTTTGCAGAGGAGGCTTGGCCAACAAATTTCTGCGCAAGCTTGAACCAATTCCAGGTTCAAGACCGGACGCTCAAGCCCGTTTCAATTCAAGATCGAATTTCTGGCCGTCCAATCGCGCGCGGCCTCCGGTCTATTCGAACCCGTCTGCGAAAAGTGAGTCGACCGGCTCGCCGTAGATGAAATCGTCGTTGACCACGACGTCGGACCCGGCGTTGTCGTTGGCTCCAATTGCCGTGTTTCCATTGGTAATGCGCACGCGAGCGATGGCCCGTTTGCCATTGATCGTGAATGCACCCAAGAACGATAGACCGCCCGAGAGTGCTGGCACAAAATACGTGCCGATAGACGAACCGGCATTATTGAAGAACTGTACGCTGGTCACACTGGCTTGATCGACGTCCTC
>JBBRBU010000077.1:0-15897 GCA_038205505.1 Lysobacterales bacterium
CGGGAAATATCAGATAGGCACCGACTGCGCAGCGTTGCGCTTCAGAGTTGGGGACGCAACTGGGACATATATGGACGCCTCCTCCAGGTCAAGCCATCGCGATGAAGAGGAGCGGTGCTCAGGCTGATCCTACGTCCTGCCCCACCAAGTTAACGATCAATAACTCGGATCGGGAACAACCGGGCCACCCACTATCCCTTAGAATTGTGGGTGTCCAGGAACTTCGTGGATGTCCCGGACTACCCCGTCCCGGACTACCCTCTGACACCAACAACCGGGACACCCACTATCCCTTGGACTTGTGGGTGTCATGAAACTTCTCTGAAACTTCTCTCCCTGCTGGTGTTCTGAAACGTCTCCGCCTTGGTTCGTCGCACACTTTGGAAGCACTTTGAGGGTCCGCCGCTTGACGCTTCCACCTATTGCCGGCGGCATGAGCAGGGCGCCGCGCGGAGCCGTCAACCAGGCTTTGCATCGGATCGAGCGCGTGCGACGCTGGGTAGCCGCATTGCTGTCGGTGCTGCTGCATGTGCTGCTCATACTCCTTCTGATGTCCCCGCCTGAACCGATCACCATGACCACGCCGCCGGGCCAGGCAGGCGGCAGCGCAATGGAAGTAACGCTGATCGACGAGTCGCTCAGTCTGCCGCCGCCCGCGCCTGAACCAATGCACCGCAAACCGGTGCACCACAAAAGACCGAAGACATCGCGCCCCATTGCGCCCATCCCGCCCACGCCGGTCGTGCAGGCCGCCATCCCCATGCCTCCCCAAGTGGCTGACACTTCCGACACTCCGACCAAACCGCCCACCACCGAACCCGAGCCGTCCGACGCGCCCCACGATACCGCGGAGCATCCTGCGACTGATTGGGCACCTCCAACGCGCATGCGCCAGGATGATAACGCCCGCGCAAACGCGGCATTGGCCGCGAAGCTCGGCAGAAACCGCGGGCGCAGCAACAATGCGGCTCCAGCCGGAACCAACATGGGAGTAGATGGCTTCCACGTGTACTACGACTTGACCGACGAAAACCGTTTGCGCGTTTGGCGCAAACAAGGCATCACCGAACTCTTCCTGCCGTTGCCCGGCACGTGGCGACTCATGGTCTGCCCGCTGGAGGTGGCGCTGCGGCGTGGCTCCGGCGAATGTCGCATGGTCGAAATGGATTCACCGGAACTCAAGTCTATCGGCGACGCCCGCGAAGTCATCGATGTTCAGCAGGTTTACCACTTGGGCGACAAGGTCTGGAGCGGACCAGGGGCATATCGCTGGAGCGGACCGGGGGCAGATCAATGGGGTAGAGATAAACGGGGTCAGAATCGACAATGACCGGGACGAAGCCGTAACAACGGGGAAACCCACTATTTGTCCTTCAGTCGATTCCGGAACAACCGGGAGGAACAACCGGGACACCCACAATCCTGACTCGCGTCGAAACTGCGACCCAGGCAGCGCCTTGGTGACTCTGTTGGTTAGACCGCAGCGAAAATTGTTGACGAATCCGCTTCCCTGCCCCATCAAATTGCGCCAGAAAGCGTTCCTCGCCGATTGCGAGCGCCGAAGGCATCGGCAAGCACCGAATCTGGTTGAATCTGATCTCGTACCGTTCCGAATCAAGTCGGCCGAAGTCGCATCAGCGACTCCGCACTACCGATCCCCTTCAGCCAGCTCTGATCGATTGCGGCGGCTTTGGGAACAGGTTCTGGACACCCACGATTTCGGGTGTCATAAGTGGGTGTCCCGAATCTACCGATCTGGTGACCCGAATCTACCGAATCTATCCCAGTCCCGTCTCCCGGGTGTTTGCTGGAATGGAAATTGCTTCTTGACGTAGCGATGAGACGGGCTGAACTCGGGCCGGAAGTCTGCAGCGGGAAGATCCGTTATCACTTGGAGGTCAGCAGTGCGCGATGGATCGAATCCTCCGAGTGAGTTGAAAGCCACTCATCCACTTCGCGATCGCTACGATTTTCGCCCCAAGGCGACGTTCGGCGTTGCCTTGGCCGGCATCCTCGCCCTCACGCCGTTTTCGATCAACCACATGCTGCAAGGCAGCTTCACACTGGCGGCGAGCTCGTTCGGCGTAATCCTGCTGCTTGCCGCCAACGCGTTGCTCATAGTGCGCGGCCGCTTTTTACCCATGCTCACCCTGTTGACCGTGGTTCCGGCAATCACTCTCGAACTGGTGATTGTGCTGAATCTGCAGGGAATCATTGGCGCTCTCTGGTGCTATCCGTCGTTGATACTGTTCTACTTCATGCTGCCCGAGAGAAAGGCATGGATTGCCAATGGCGCGCTTCTGGCTCTGGTCGTCCCACAATTCTGGTGGCTTCTCGATACCTCGATTGCGGCACGACTGGCTGCCACTCTGGTGACCGTGAGTGGCATGGCAGCGGTGTTCATACGGGTCATTTCGAATCAGCAGAAACAGCTTCAGTCGCAGGCGGTGACCGACTCCCTGACCGGCTTGCTCAACCGGACACTGCTGCTGGAAACGCTTGAGCAGGCAACGGCGCTGGGCCGTCGTGGTGGCCTGCCAATGTCGCTCCTAGCCATCGACGTTGACCATTTCAAGGAAATAAATGACCAATTGGGTCACGCCACCGGTGACGACGTGCTGCGCGGCATCGCCGCGTTGATTCATGATCGCATGCGCCGATCCGACCGGGTGTTTCGAACCGGCGGCGAGGAATTCCTGGTAGTGCTATTCAATACGCCGCTCAATTCGGCGCAGGGCGTGGCGCAGGAACTGGTCAGCGCTATCGGGTCGAGCCCGTTCGTTCCCGGGAGAGCGATCACGGCCAGCATCGGGATGGCGCAATGGGCAGCCGACGAAAGCTACACGCGTTGGCTCGAACGCGCCGACGAGTGCCTCTATCAGGCGAAAGATTTGGGCCGCAATCAGGCGGTTGGCTGACGAACAACCTCGAGTGAACAACCTGGACACCCACTATTTGCCCTTTGGTCAATTCCGCAAACGAAATACCGCCCTCGGTGACGCAGACTTTTGTCAGATTTGTAGTGGGCCCGGACTAGCGGACGTAGGATCCCGTCGGATTTGTTGATGTCCCGGTCCACCATCTCGTCTAGCCCTCGTCTGCTCTTCCAGGTTGAATACCAAGGGCACCGACCTGGCTGCGCGAACTACGGGTCGAATCCATTGCAGAAAATGGTATCTGCCGCTCCGCAGTCGCCAGCTTCGGGTTGGCGTTCATACGCGCCGAGATCGCGCACGCCGAGTGCGTCGGGGACAGCAAACAGGTCCTGGTCGCGCAATTGGTTGTCGAGGTCGCGATCATCGCCGGCCACAGGCGGGGCAAAATCCACAGCCAGCGAATACTGAAGAAGATGGTAGTCGCCATTCGCAGCATCGACGAATGACGGATCACCCCCAATGATGGTGGGATCGACAGGCAACGTGCTGATGTCGCTGGCCAGCACGCTGGCCACATTGAGGCCTCCTGCGATGCCCGAGAACGCCAGGGTCAGGTTGCCAGGTTGGTCGATGATCGTCTCGTTAAGGCCCAGACGATGCTCGATGTGCAGCACGTCGGTCGAGTTGATCTCGTTGTCTGCGATCGTGCAGCCCAGGATGTACGCATAGGTGAATTCTCCTTCGGTCCGCAACAACTGCCGGGACAGTTCGTTTCTGGCGAGCAGACAATCCCGCAAACCAACGGTTGCGAGTTCGCCCGTTGCCCGGATCGCGTCACCCCCACGATTGCCGCGCATGTCGATACGATTGGCAATCAGGATTGCGTCGGTAAGTATTCGAAGCGTGGCGCCAGTCGAGAATTCCCCGCCGGTTTCTACCGCGTCGTTGCCCGATATCGTGTTGCAGGGAATGCCGCTGCTGCAACGTACGGCCTGCGGGTGGGTGCAGGTCGGATCATTGAGCTTGACCTCGCTGCCTTCGTAAGAGTTCACGAAGGCGTCAGAGTTCAGGAAAAGGGCGCTGCCATCTCGCGCGGCGTTGTCCTCGAAGCGAAAGTCCCAGGCGCAGAGGCGACCGATGGAACCGCTGCTAGCGCCTGAGTAGCTTTGCAGGTACACGCCACCACCCGTATCCGACGCATAGTTGCCGCGCACCGACACTGGCAATGACGGGTTGGTCGTGAACAGGTGGACCAGGGCATCCGCACCCCCACCGTTCCCGCTGACAATCGCAATGCCTCCGCCATCGATTGCGGTGTTGCCGTAGATCGCACCGAGGCCTCCGAATCCCGAGGTGCCGATGTAAGCGATCGCCTCGCTGCCGACCTCCAGGCCGCCGCCATACCCGGTGCCTGCAAGCTGGCCCAGCGCCTCATTGAACGCAATGATGCTGTTCGGTGCGGTCATGGTCATTTCGATGGGGCCGGTAATCGAAACACCGCCTCCGCTGTAGCGCGCCGTGTTGGCGCTGATGATCGTGCTCTCGCTGATGACCAGTTCGGCGTCGCTGCCGGTACCGCGCGCATAAATGCCGCCGCCATAAGCCGCCGTATTGTTGGAGATCGTGGATTCGATGATTTCCAGAACGCCGTTGCCCTGGAAGTAGATTCCGCCGCCGGCACCACCCCCATCCTCGTCGCCGAGGGTAATCGTCAAGTGGCGCAGCTTCACCACGATGCCGGTGCCGGCAAAGATGCGGAAGACCGGCTCGGCGGCACCACCGGCACCGCTGACCACCGTCTTGATGCTGTCGGTGGCGGCTTGCGTGCAGGTCGCGAAGCCGCCGACCAGATTCAGGTTCCCGCTGGCATTGATCGTGTTCGCTTCCGGCTGATAGGTCAGCGAGCGGGTCAGGCGAACGGTATCGGCACCCGGTGCCGCGTTGGCGGCGTTGATCGCCGACTGGATGGTGCCGTGAGTGCAGCCCGTCCCGGTGCCGACCGTGAAGATGGAGGCAAAGACACTGCCGCCTTGGGTCATCAGGCACGCGAGAAGAACAGCGCGGACCGGGATCAGTTGTCGGGGCGTCATGGCGTGCACTCCAGGGGCGCCCTGGAAAGAGCGCACTACGGGTAACGCCGCCTTGCGTGATTCTGTGTCATTCGAAGTCATTGTCGTTGCGTGGATCTGTTTGCATGCAATAACCGGGACTTATATGGACGCCTCCACCAGGTCGGTCCAAAAACCGGAGACGACAATCGGGACACTCACTATTTGACCTTATCGCGCCAGCGGACGTGGCGTTGCTGGCTTTGGCCGGTTCGTATCGGGCACCATGCGCTCTGACTTCCGAGGACATCGCGCATGGACCGCCGTCATTTCCTGGCCGCCAGTAGCATTGCCGCCTTGACGCCCGCGCTCGGCCAGGCGGCCACCGCGCCAGCGGCGTCCCTGTTCCGCCACGTCAACTTCCATTCCGACGGCCTGGATTTCAGACCCGTTGAATACGCCGTGCGCCTGCAGGAGATCGCGGCGCGTGATGCCTTCGCGCCCGACAACTACTCGCGCGGCGGCGCAGTCGAGGCGCTCGAGACGAAGTTCGCGACGCTGCTGGGCAAGCCGGCGGCGATGTACGTGCCAACCGGCACGCTGGCCAACCTGCTAGCCGTGCGCAAGCTGGCCGGCACTGACCGGCGAGTGCTGGTGCAGGCCGAGAGCCATCTGTTCAATGACAGCGGCGATGGCGCCGGTATCCTCGCCGGGTTGAACCTGTTGCCGCTGGGCCTGGACTCGGCCGACATCACCCTGGACGAAGTGAAATCATGGGTCGAACGCTCCGCTGGCGGCCGGGTGCAAACGCCGATCGGCGTCATCTCGATCGAGAGCCCGGTGCGCCGACGCCACCACGCGATGGCCGACTTCGACCAGGTGCAGAGTATCTGCGCGTACGCGCGCGAACGCGGCATCCGCCTGCACCTGGACGGCTCGCGGCTGTTCAACCTGCCGTTGCATTCGGGCAAGTCGCTCAAGGAGATCTGCGCGCTTTTCGACACCGTGTACGTGTCGGTGTGGAAGCATTTCAATGGCAGTTCGGGCGCGATTCTGGCCGGGGATGCCGGTTTCATCGAAGGGCTTTACCACCAGCGTCGCCTGTTTGGCGGCGCGCTGCCCCAGGCGTGGCCGCAGATGGCCGTGGCGGCGGACTATGTCGACAGTTACGAGGCGGACTACGCCAAGGCTTGGCGCAGCGTCGAGGCGATGATGGCCCTGCTGGAGAAAGATGGACGCTTCAGTTTCACCCGTTTGCCCAACGGAACCTGCCGCTTCTTCATGACCGTGCGTGACATGGACCTGGACACGCTGGTGCAGCGGGCGCGGAGAAACGGCGTGTTCCTGGCCAATCCGGACAAGGCGACGAGCAGGTTCACTCTGCAAGTCAACACGTCGGTGCTGCGCAGTTCGCCGGAAGCGCTGGCGCAGGTTTTTTCAGGCCCCTGAGCACCCAACAACCGGGACACCCACTATTTGCCCTTCGGTAAATTCCAAGGAGCAAAAAACCGCCCTCGGCGATTCCCGCAGATGGATTTCAGCGGAGGCAGCAAATGCAGCAACTGGGCTCAGCAACCGGGACACCCCGGATCACCCCTGATTTCACGGACACCACAAAACGGGGGAGTTCTAGCTTTGTAGCGTCTGATTTCTGGATGGCACTGTCTCTCTCATGACTAACAAAGCCCCGTAAGAAAACTTCCGGGGAGCTTTCATCATGAGATTGTTTTCAATCGACTGCTATCCTCGAGGCATCAGGTCCCGGCAGCCAACCTTTCAGACCAGACTGGCGACCAATGCAATCAAGCCAACAAACGCCGCGATGATTGCTGCGAGTATGAGCAACATGATCACCACCGCCAGAGCAACGCCGCCGGCACTTTTTCGCCGTGTTGTTTGCGGGTCGGCAAAATAGTCTTCCATCAGCCGAACATTTCGATTATTGGCCTTGTAGGCCATATCGAACAGATCGCCAAGGATCGGGACTGCGCCTACAACCACTTCCACCGCCACGTTGACGCCCATGCGGGCGAGCACGGTTTTTGAAACGCCGAGTTTCGCGCCCTGCAGGATAATCCAGGAAGAAATCACCCCGCCCGCCACGTCGCCAACCCCGGGAACCAGCCCGAGCAAGGCATCCAGGCCAATGCGGAAATTTGTTCCAGGAACCTTGATGGAACTGTCGAGCAACCAGGCGAGCTTGGCGAGTCGTTTCTCCTGAGCCAATTCCTGCTCATTCAAGCCATGCTGGGCCTTTCCTTTCAGTGCGGTATTCATACCCTTTTTCTCTCCATTCAATTTGTTGGTCCCTGGTGCCTGTACCAGATCCGCGAAAGATCAAAGGTAAAGCAAAAGTGGGTTCAGGTTGGATTTTTCAGCCCCGGCGCTGGGCTGAACTCCGAAGAAAGAAAGCGCACTCTGACCCGAATGGCACTGACTTGAGCCCGTCGTCCCCGCGAAGGCGGGGATCCAGCGCCTTTGGGCATTCAAGAAAGTGCCTGAGTCACTGGATTGACCCGCCATGCGGCTGTTGAAAAGCACTTCTGCCTTCGCAGGAATGACGAAGAATGAGGCTTGTTGCCTACTTTGCCCTTAAGTCAGCGCAATTCCACTCTGACCCGGCTTCTTCCCCGCTCGATTTGTCGCCGCGCCTGTTTTCCTTGATTCGCATCCGTTTACCGATACTCTTGAATCAGCTATTCCTTCTTTGGAGAACTGCCGTGCCAATGCGCCGCACCCTAATTGCCGCCAGCTTCTCCCTGGCGTGCGCCTGCATGCCGCTCGCCGCCGCGGAGAGCACCGCGGAAACCAGCGCGCAGCAGATGCCGGAAACCATGGACATGCTGCGGCATGCCATCGCCACCCAAACTGTCGAGGGCAAGGATCAGGTGGCGGTGCTGGCGCAGTATCTTGCCGCAAGACTCGAATCGGCTGGCTTCGCGAAGTCCGACATTGAAATCATCCCGGTCGAACACACGGTCGCCTTGGTCGCGCATTACCGCGGCAGCGGCAAGGGCAAGCCGATCCTGATTTCCGCGCACATGGACGTGGTGGCTGCCAATCCAAAGGACTGGACTCGCGACCCGTTCACGCTCGTCGAGGAGAACGGCTACCTATACGGTCGCGGCACCACCGACATGAAGACCAATGTCGTCGCCGTGGTCGCGACGATGATGCGCTTCAAGCGCGAGGGTTTCGTGCCGGGTCACGAGATGATTCTGGTGTTTTCCGGCGACGAGGAGACCACGATGGCCTCCACCCGCGTGCTCGCAGAGCGCTACCACGATGCCGAATTCCTGCTCAATGCCGATGCGGGTGGCGGAACCTATGATGCGAACCTCAAGCCGGTGGCGTTCGAAGTGCAGGCCGCCGAGAAGAGCTATGCCGACTTCCTGCTCACGGTCACCTCGCCCGGCGGACATTCCAGCGCACCAACGCCGGACAATGCAATCTACCGGCTGGCCAAGGCGCTTGATCGTATCGCTGCCCATGCGTTCCCGGTCCAGCACAACGACATTACCCTCGCTTCGCTCAAAGCCATCGGCGCACACAGCAGTGGGCCGCTCGCGCAGGCCATGCTCACGTTCAGTGCCGATCCGGATGACGCCAACGCCGCGGCCGTCATTTCGGCCAATCCTGCCTACGTCGGCCAGCTGCGCACCACGTGCGTGGCAACCATGCTCGACGGTGGCCATGCACTCAACGCGCTGCCGCAGCGCGCGACTGCCAATATCAATTGCCGGATTTTCCCCGGCGTCAGCATTGATTCGGTGCAGGCCGAGCTCGCCAAGGCAGTCGATGATTGGACGGTGAAGATCTCAGTGCAGCCACCGCCGCCAGTGCTGAGTCCGCCTTCGCCACTAAGGCCGGATGTCATGGCCGCCGTCACCGCCACCGTGCATGAGCGCTATCCGGGTATAGACGTGGTGCCTGGGATGTCAGCGGGGGCGACGGATAGCATGTACTTCCGCAACGCCGGCGTGCCCAGCTACGGCGTCAGCCCGACCTTCAGCAAACCCGGCGACAGTTTCGCCCACGGCCTCAACGAGAAACTGCTGGCGTCTGAAGTGCCGGCGGCGCTGGATTACTGGCACAGCCTGCTGACGAAGCTCGCGAAGTAGGCTGCCAGGGGAAGAGAAGAAACCCGGAAACCATCGGCGCGAACAACCGGGACAACCGCGATCTGACGCGACAAGAAGGTCGGGTCCAGCTTCGCAGCATGATGCTTCGACTATCGGCTTGACAGCATTCTTTGAGAGCACGACAACGCAAGCTCGGCGCGCCTGCAGAAAACGTGTGACAAGTGACTTGAAATCCGGTCGGAATTCTGGATTTCCTTGCCTACCCTCTGACAAGTACAGTTTTCTTCAAAGCAGCGTGTTCTCGAATGGCACCCGTTCAATGCGTCCAACCGCATCCAGTGCCTGGCGCACATCTGCGCGCGCGAGGATCTCGCGCCAACGCTGCGTGTGCACCTTGTCGCGAGGCGCCTCCGCAATGTCGATGTACGTCTGCACGTCTGACAATGCATCGTTTCTCCAGTCCTCGCTGCGCAGACGCTCGACAAGCAGCGAGGCGGCGGCATCGATCCGTCCAGCCTGTACGAGCGCCGATTGATAAGTTCCCATCGACTCGGTTCGTTCGGCGCGCATGATCTCAAGCTGCGCATCAACCGCCGTCTGATCGCCCTTGACGGTAGCGGCGATGACCCGGTTCAAGGCGAGTTGCATACGCCCGTACGGACTCATACGTCCCAATTCCTCCATCGCTTCCTCGATCTCATCAGCGCGGCCGAGGCGAGCGAGCAGACGGGCAAGATTCAACGTCTGGCTGACGTTCAGACCACCGTTCTCGGGTCGGCGGGCGGCCTTGCGCTGTTGCGTGACGGCTTCCTCCCATCGGCCGAGTCGTTGCAAGGCTCGGCTGCGCGAATCCAGAATCCAGATGTACTGATTTTCGGTATCGGCATACGCCGATGGTCCGTGCACGGCTACGCGCGCAATCGCCTCATCGGCCAACTCAAGCGCACGCTTGGCATGGCCATCACGGATGTCGAGACCCACTTCATCGACAAGATAAGATAGGCGATCAGGATGCCGCTTGCGCAGTCCATCGAGATGGTCACGCTGACGCTTCATGGTGCGTCGGACGTCGAAGGCACCCGCACGCGCGCGTGTCAGGCCGTCAAAGCGCTTGTCGACACGAAACGTCACCACGAACACCGGTGAATCGATGCGCGCCGCCACCTCCGTCGCGCGCGGCATGTCGTTGTTGTCGATCAGGAATCGCACGAGGTCAAACCACAGCGCGTTTGGCTCGCGTCCTTCGTTGGTCCAGTTGGCTTCGAACAAGGCGGCCAGCAGGATCATCCGCACGTCATGGTTCGCCCTCGACAAATTGAGTCGGTGCGAGATGTCGAGTATCGCTTGCTCGCGGATCTGATCGAGCGAATTCGGCCAGCGATGCGCGATCAAACTGACACTGCTAGCGCTGTCAACGTAGTCGTTGATCGCATACGCCGCGCGCAGGCGCAGGTGCCAGGCGATGCCTTCAGCTTGATCAAAGGAGCAAGCGCGCGCAAGCAGGCCGTGCGCCTTGTCCGCCTGTCCTCCATCGAGGGCGGCGATGCCCGCGCGCAACAGCCCCAAGTATTGCTCAGCGGGATCAAGTGCGGTGAAGCCCGGAGCAGCGAGCACCTTGTCGAACGCGCGATCGGCGCTGGCGATTTCATTGTCGGCGAGACGCTGTTCTGCGGCCGCAAGATCGGCACGCGCAGCATCGACGATGGCTACATCGAGCGGCGCCGGGAACAGAAGCTGTGCACGGGACGGTCCAGCCCAATTAAGACCGATGCAGATGAGCGTAAATACAAATGAACGCACGCTATTACCTCCTGTAGGGTAGCCTCCGAGTGTGCTGAATCGGATCATGCCACGAATGATCAAAGGGTTAGAGTCATTGATTTCGGATCGATCAAAATCAAAGACTCTGGCTTGAATGGTACTTACTTGAGCGCAAAGAAGGCAAACAGTTCCATTTTTCGTCATTCCTGCGAAGGCTGAAGTGCTTTTCAACAGCCGCATGGCGGGTCAATCCAGTGACTTCGGCGCCTTTTTTGATCTCCAAAGGCGCTGGATCCCCGCCTTCGCGGGGATGACGGCCTTAAGTAAGTGCCATTCGACTCTGGCCTCTTTGATTCGGCCCCCTTTGATTCGAGTGCGTCTGCAGGAAACTCTGACAGGAGACGTAGGCGATTGTCGGATTTGTGGATGTCCCGAATCTTGTTGAGGATGTCCCGAATTTGACATTGTGGATGACCCGAATTTGACTATCCCCGAGGAACAATCGGTGTGCCCTGGACAACCTCGTCAGATTGGCCTTTACCCCCTCAGACTGATATCATGCATTCTTGTAAATCCCTGAAACTACTGAATTTTTAGGAGGAAAATAAAATCAGAGGCTCTCTTGAGTTTTTGTTCACTTGCAGGCGTGACTCAACCCCCCTGCGCACCATCCCTACCGGTCCGGCGCTGCCGACCAGCCTGACCACTCGAAGTGGAAGGATCCATGCTCCCGAGTCGTTCCCCATGACTCACCGCAGGATCACGCGTCACGCCGGTTATACCACCCCGACCTATTCGCCAAACCAGCGCCGTATGGGTTGCACCCTGAGATCGTCTCGATTCCTCGTTACCTGACCATAGCCGGCGTCACCCACCGTCGCCGATCGGGAAACATCCGGGAGAAACAGCCGCGCGCACCCGCGCACAACCGGGTGCGCACAGACGGGACATAGACGGATGTCCTGCAGTTCAACTCATCGCGATGAAGCTTAGCTGTGCTCTCACGACTATTCGGCGTCGTGTTGAGGCAGGTTGCCTCGCGCCGAATAGCGGTTCGATCCTGCGCCCAAACATCCACGCGTGCTCGTGGCACGGGTCCCGGTAGGACGTTGCTCAGGGACAGTGACCGTTTCATTCATCAGGTTGGCCGGACTCGGTCAACTATTTTCGTGTTTCTGTTTGCGCACGATGTCTGACGTGCAGGTTACAGTCGGAATGCTTTGCGCTGGTCGAAGGAAAAACCACCGGCAAGAAGGGAGCGACCCTCCTCCTAGCCCTGAAAGCTTTGACGCATCGCGTCGCAATACTCCTTCAGCTCCTCGGGCAGATCTTCAGGGCAGACGCCACATTGCCGATTGCCGGGCACGGCATAGTCGATGAATTTTGGATAAGGAAGATCAAGCGCCCGCATGAGTTCGACAAACTCATCGAGGCTGCGCCCGTCTCCGAGACGAGGGTTTCGTTGCCGCTCCTGAGCAACCGTTGAGACATGCCGTTCGTGATAGTCGTGGGACGGATAAACAAGTGTGTCGTCCGGCAAGCTGAAAATCTTGTCGTGGATGCTGCGGTAGAGCGTTGCCGCATCGCCATTCTGGAAGTCGGTGCGGCCGCAGCCATCGATCAGCAGTGCATCGCCTGTGAAAATTCGGTCCCCGCATTTGAATGCGAAATGGCCGTCCGTATGCCCGGGCGTATGCAGCGGCTGCAGGTTCAAGGAACCTGCCGTGAAAGCCTTGCCCTCTTCGACGCCCAGATCGGTACAGGGCAATGCGTCAATCGCAGCATTGGCGATCTTGCTGCCGACTTCTCGTTTCAGGTGTAGAGCCGAAGTGATGTGATCGGCGTGGATATGCGTGTCGAGCGTCCAGACCAGTTGCAGGCCGTTTGCATTGATTTCGGCAAGATCACGCTGCCAGGCTGGCATTACCGGATCGATAAGGATTGCGGCCCCGGTCTCCTCGCACCCGAGAAGGTAAGTGTAAGTCGAAGAAATCGGTTCAAACAGCTGGCGGAAAAGCATAGGGACTCCTTTTCATTGGAGGCATGATTCATTGCCTGTGGATACAACAATCCCGATGTGATGATTGTTGCAGCGTTCGCTCAATGCGTCAAAAACGCTCTTCTCTGCCTGAAATAGTCCACGCACGCGCTTCTCTGCTGTTCAAAAATTGAGCCTTGAAAGCATTGCCGATCCATCGCGAGCAGCGAAACGGCGATTCAAGCCTGTTCGGCTGGCGGGCGCGCGAGTCTTTCTTCACGGCAACCGCTACCAACGCGCCGTTCGGACCGCATAATCAACGCCGATGAGCGACTGGGCAGAGGCAGCACATGGCAACACGCATCGACTGGCGGCGAATAAGGGTCACGACCATCGTGATCGAGTCAGTGCAACTGGCACTGGCACTGATCGCCTTCGGGTTCGCCTGGATGAGCTTCCCGATGTTTGTCGCGCTGCTGATCGTCGAGTTGCTGCTGATCACGGTCGTCAGTGCAGTGTTCTACCGAGATCGTGGTGCTGACAAGCATCTGCTTGACGGATTGAAAATGCTTGCTGCTTGCGCATTCTGCTGTGTATTTTTGTTCGCGGCCTATGCCGGAGCGGGAGGTTTTTCCAAAGGTTTTGGTATCGCACCCTACGAGTTCGCAATGCTCGTCGTGCTGGTAGTGGTGCGCGTCGTGATGGTCGCGATCGTGGCCTACCGAAGCCAGAATCGGCGCCTGACCTGGACGCGTGAATACTTGCAACGCGGCGGCGTGGCGTTCATTGCGATGTTCCTGGGTGCATTCGCCGGCTTTCTTCCGGGGATTCCGCTGGCCGTTGCGCTCACGCCATTTTGTCCCGATGTCGCCGCGGACCTTGCGGTGGGTGGCAGCCTGCTGCTGGTGCAAGCAGGGCTGGCCTGCGTGATGTCTACAATGACCAACGAGGAGCTGGCGGAAATCTCACTCAACCCTTACCTCGATTGAGAATCGCGAACCCTGCACTCCTCCGAGATTTTCATCGAGTCGCATCAACGTGGACTCGCTATTTCGGGAAGCCAGAGCGACGTGTGAATCCCCGGCGAATCTCGAAGACTCATTTGTGTGAGTCATTCCACCTTGGCGCAGCCAGCAACAACCGGAAGCCAGTTCCAGGCGTACGACATCTGTCCGAAATCTGTACGGAATTACTCATGCGTCGCTGATTACAGCAACGATTGGCCGGCCGCATTCGAGGACATTGATGCCGCTCAGTTGGAATTTTCCTGAATGTTGGACAACCGGGCGAACAGCCACATCACCCACTACTCGCCGGCACCGCTCACGGATGGCTTGAGCGGTTTGCTGTTTTTCTGCATGGCGGGTGGAGACCCGCAGATGTTGCGGCGATGAAACGCATTGGCGCTTCCATTGTCCGGAGGCGTTGCGCTCATTGACACGCGCGGCGCAACCCCGGCTCCCACTATTGCCGCGAACAGCCGTTGCCGATCTGGTGCGGCCTGCATCTGAGCGGGCGTATGCAAAGGCGCATTCGCGTTCAGCAAACTGACTGCGAATATCAATACATCCATTCGGTTCACGATTGCTGCGTTACGTTTCCGCAACGAAAACCTTCGCAACGAAAACCGCACCCTCCATTCCTATCAAGGAACCTGTCATGAAACGAGCAACGCTTTTTACATCTTTTCTGATTGCTGGTGTTTGCAGCGCAACTGCCCTGGCTCAGGATGGCAATGGCCTGACCGTAGACTCCACCGTTCCGCTCATGGGCGAGCATTCGGGGCCGGCTGACCCCGCGCAGATCACTGCTGTCGATCCGACTGCGTTTTATTCCAATGTGACAACGAGCGGGAACAACGGATTTTCTGCGGGTGGTACTACACAGGTAGGCTCGAGTCTGGTCACTACCATGGTGTGCGACGACCTGCGTTTAGGCACCAGCCCGGCCGTGGCGCACATCACCGGTGTGCGTTTCAGCGTTGCCAATTTTGACGCCAATACGGTTTCGGCACGCCCCTCCATCGCATTTTTCCAGGATGATCGAGTCGGCGGCGGGCCGGGCACCGCAGCGGGCGGTGTGACATTTTCCTCAGCGACGTTGCCGCCCAGCAGCGCAAGCGTGCTGGCGAGTGGACCCTTGGCCAACGCGATCGATGTCCCGGTCGATATCGCCAACCCCGTCGTTTGGGCCTGCCAGTATTTCGACAATAACGGCGGCGCCACCGGCGCCACGCAGGCGCAGATGAATAATCTGGGCTTCGTCTTTTTCAATCCTCCCGATCTCGGCAGCTCAGAGGATGTCTATTTTGGCAGCAGTGGCGCAGGCTCCCCGGCGAGCAATCCCATGGGCTTCTTCGACAATTTCGGAGGCCCGCCCAATCCGATCGCCAACATTGGCTGGGAACTGCTGAACGCGGGTACTGATACGATTTTCAGAGATGGGTTCGACGGCTGATTATCTAGAAACAATCGACCAACCTCCTCGGCCACCAGAACATCGACACTCTGATCTTTCGCCTCGGACGCATGCGAGCCACCGCGCTCGAATCACACAAAAATTGGTTCGATCAAAGTCAGGGAAATCCACGATTTCGATGCAATCGCGATTTTCCCTGACTCGGTTTCTGAATTCGAGGCGTAGGGGTTCGATCAGGCGGCATCACCCTCGCTACAGACAATGAGCCATGCGCTGGAGGGAATCAGTAGACTCGGGATCGGCCAAAAGACTGAAATGCTGACATGCGACAAGCATGCCTAATCAGCCGAGCATTTCTACTCAAACCCATTTTTGAATATTCCATCGTTACCGTAAACCACATAGGCTGATCCAGAATTGGTGCCGTTGCTGTCAACGAAGTAGCCGCCAATAATGAAATCATCGACACCGTCATGATTAACATCACCTGCTGAGCTGACTGCCGTGCCAACGGAGTCATCGAAGAACTCACCGAAAACTGCAAACCCAGGTCCGCCAGTCAGTTCATTTGAAGTAATGACCGGATTGATGATCTCTCTCTTGCCAAAAACAACATAAGCAGCCCCGGCGTAGGTGGCATTCGAGCTGTTTTGATAGTCACCAATCACGACGTCAGTCAGCCCATCTCCATTTACATCACCCGCAAATGAAGTGCTGTACTCATACGGCGAACC
>JBBRBU010000078.1:0-15556 GCA_038205505.1 Lysobacterales bacterium
CAGGTTGATGACGTCGGCGTACAGCGGCGCAATTGGAATGTTGTGCTCGATGCTGGTGACACCGTCGAGGACCATGGTCATGTTGTGATTGAACGTCGAACCGCCTTCCTCGACCACGAGCATGCCGAGTTCACGGGCGGCCTGATTGATCTGCTGGCGCTGGTCACGGCGTGGCTGGTTGTAGCTCTTGACGCTGAAAGCACCATTGGCCTTCATGCGGCGCAGATGCGCGCGTGCATCGTCGAGTGAATTGACCTCGGCCTTGAAGTCGCCGTCAGCGCCGTAAAGGATCGTGCCGGTCGAGAAGATGCGCGGCCCGACCATGTCGCCGGCCTTGACCAGCTCCGCTTGCGAAAACACGGTTTCGGTCGTTGCCGAGGGATCGTGGGTAGTGGTCACGCCAAAGGCGAGGTTGGTGTAGTACGCCCAGTTCTGCTGCGGCACGACACCGCTGGTGAAATGGTTGACGTGGGCATGGACATCGACATATCCCGGCACGATGGTCTTGCCCTTGGCGTCGATGACTTTCGCGTTTGACGGGATCGTGACATTGCCGCTAGTGCCGAGGGCCGTGATCGTGTCGCCCTCGACGACGAGCACGCCATCTTCGATGACTTCCTGTTTCGTCTCGGCATTGTTCATCGTGATCAGGCGCGCGCCGGTGAACGCGAACACGTCGCTGGGCGCGTCATGGCGAACCGTGAGACCGACATCGATGGCTTTGTCGCTGCCAGGTTTTGGCAGCTCCTTGCGCGCACCAGGCAGGAATGCGAACGTCTCGGTCAGCTCACGCGAGTGGTAGTCGCGGCCGACCATCCAGTGCAACGAACGCGAGTCTGCCGACCAGTGCAGGTAGGAGCCGGCATCCTTGCTGATCAAGCGGACCGGGATTGCCTTGGTTTCCTTCGACAGCTCGATGCTGCCGCCGGTCTGCGGCATCGGCGCAACATAGGCGTTGAACAGTTCCGTGAACGCCACCCACTTGCCGTCCGGACTGATGCTGACGAAGTTGACATATTTGAGATCGAACACATCGCGCGGCTCGCTCGCGTCGATGGCAATACTCTTGAGTTTTTTCTTGAGTCCATCCCCGCTGAGGAAGGTGATGCGCTTGCCGTCAGCCGAGAAGGCCGGGTCGCCGCCATCCTTGACCAGTCGACGCGCTTCGCCGCCATTGCCCGGCATCAGATAGACACCTGATTCGCCGGAGTTGAGATTGCCGGTCAGCGAACTGCCGGAAGTTTTCGCATAGACGATGCGCGAGCCGTCATTCGAATAGCGCGGGCCGTAATAGAAGCCCGGCTTGGGCGTCAGGATGCGTGATGCCTTGGTCGCGAAATCGTGCTCGACGATGCGACCCTGCTCAGCATCGGACCAGGTCGTGTAGAGCATCTTGTTGCCGTCGGCGCTGAAGCTCGGTTGGTATTCGTAATGACTGTCGTCGGCGCTCAGGCGGCTCGGCTTGCCGTTCGGCAATGCCTTTACCCACAGATGACCGAGTGCGTGGAAGACCAGGGTCTTGCCATTCGGGCTGGTGGCGACATCACGGATCATCTTCGGCTCGAACGTGCCTTCGCCGATGCTCTGCTCGAAACGCAGCGGCTCGGCTACGGTTTGTTCGACATCGGCCGTGAACGGAATTTCCTTGTGCTCGCCGGTTGACGCATCGACGTGCCAGAGTTTGCCTTTGGCCCAGATCACCAGTGCCTTCGAATCGGGCATCCAGGCGTAGTTCGGGTAGGGGCCGAAGATCGCCCAGGCTTCCTGCATGTCATGCGAGAGGCCGTCCCAGATCGTGTCGACCTGGCCGCTTTCGAGATCGACCCGTTCAAGCACGGTCTTCTCGCGCACGCGCTTGACGAAGGCCAGTGACTTGCCGTCGGGTGACGGCTCGGGACGCACCGCGCCGCCGGGCGTACTGATGATGGTTTCGATCTCGCCGTCGCGACGATCAAGACGCTTGACCGCGTAGATCAGGCCATGCGGATCCTTGTTGTACTGGAAGGAAGGGCCGGGACTGACATCCTCCGAGAAATAGACGTAGCGTCCATCGGCGCTGACCGCAGGTTCGCCGAGATCCTGCTGGTCGTTCTTCTGCTTGGTCAATTGCAGGCCCGCACCGCCCGCGATGTGGTACATCCACAACTCGCCGGCACCGAGCGAACGTTCGCTGGTGAAGTGCTTGCGCGCGATCAGGAATTGGCCGTCCGGCGTCCACGCCGCATTGTTGAGCAGGCGGAAGTCTTCTTTCGAGACCTGACTGGCCTCGCCGCCGATCGCCGGCATGCGCCAGATATTGTTGCCGCCGCCGCGATCCGAGGTATAGGCGATTTCTTTTCCATCCGGCGAGAAGCGTGGCTGTACATCCCAGGCCGCGCCTTCGGTCAACCGTTTGGCCTTGCCGCCGTCGATCGGCAGCAGATAGAGATCGCCGAGCATGCTGAAGGCGATGGTCTTGCCGTTCGGGCTGACATCGAGATCGAGCCAGGTGCCTTCTTCGGTGCTGAAGCGCACGGTCTTGGTCTTGCCATGGGCGGCGTTGACGTCCCATTTCGGTTCGTCCTTCTTGCCGTCTTCCTTGTCGGCGGCAAGGGCGAAGCCGGGCAGCAACGTTAGACAGACGAGTACGGCAGCGATGGATAGGAGGCGCATTGGGATTCCCTGATCAGACAAAGCAGAACGCAGATCCTAGCCCGGATCAGCGCGACGGACACGGGACGAAAGTCCCGGTCGGTGTGGAGATCGTGCAAATTACTGTACATTCGCCACCTTCAAATCGGACCAGACAGCGAGTCAGGATGAACGAAAACCAATCCCGCCAGGCCATCGTCGACGATGAGCAACTGCGACTGCTTTGCTGGGGCTATGTCTTTTCAGGGGTGCTGACCGGATTGTTCTCGTTGCTGGGCCTGGTTTATGCCGGTATGGGTTTGATCATGAGCCGGTTCTTCGCCGAGATCGCGAGGAACCCTGCGCAGGTCGAAACGATTCCGGCAGAGTCGCTCGGCACGATCATCGGCATTGCCGGTGCCGTGTTCTTCCTGGTTTCGATCATGCTCGCTGCGGCCAAGCTCTGGGCTGCGCGTTGCATCAAGCAGCGTCAATCGCGGGTTTTCTGCATGGTTGTTGCAGGAATCTCCTGCCTCGGGGTTCCGTATGGCACGGTCCTCGGCATCTGTACCTTTCTCGTGCTCGGGCGACAATCCGTAGTCTCGAGATTCAATGATTCCAATCTCGCCCCGGAAGGACAAGCTCAATGAAATTCATCACGCGAAACTTGCTGCTACTCGCTTTGATTGTACCGGTCGGGCTGGTTGCCTCCCCGTCGACCGAGATCGTGTACAACGAGGTCTCGGCGCTGCTGCAGGCGCTTGGCACGTCGCAGTGCGAGTTCTTCCGCAACGGCAGCTGGTATGACAGTGAGAAGGCCGAAAGTCATTTGCAGCGAAAGCTCGATTACGTCAAGCGCAAGGACCTGCTCTCAAGCGTGGATGCGTTCGTCGACCAGGCGGCCAGCCGCAGCAGCATGACCGGCAAACCCTACCTGGTGCGCTGCCCGGGTCACGAGGCGCAGCCCAGCACAGACTGGTTCAAGCAGAAGCTGGGAGAGTTGCGGGCGCGCGGGGCGGTTTCACCGCACTGAGACAATCGTCGCGAATGATGGAAGCCCCGTTTACCCTGTATTGCCGACATCCTGACGCTGGCCAGGATGTCGGTGACCATCGCGGAATCAGCGTGCCCGGAACAAGGACCAGTTGCTGCCGCCGGCATAGCCGTCGCGACGGCGACGACGCATGCCTTCGTGCGCTTCGAGGCGGCGGCTCTCCAGCCATTCGACGCGTTCGGTCTTGAGGCCGGCCGGATCGACACCGCGACGGGTCGCCTCCTGGTTGCGAAAAAGTACGAAATCGCCATACGCATCAAGCTCGGGCCTGAGTTCGCGCACGCAGAGTTCAATCATGATCGCGTCATCAAGGAAGCCGATCACCGGCACGCTGTCGGGAATGATGTCGTTCGGATCGGCGAAGTAGGCCAGGCAAGAGAGAACGCGCTTGCGATCTTCGTCGGGCAGGCCGTAGCCTTCGTCGACAACGAGCTGGATCATCTGATCGAGATTCTCGAGTCGATCCTTGATGAATTGGGGAGCCTTGGCCCTTGGCACGTCAACGAGCAATTTCGACGCCGAATCGATAATGGCCTGTGACGACAGGCCGGACGCCTTGGCTTGTGCGCGTTGCATCGCTTCGACGAAATGATCGAGATCTTCATCGGCCAGTTGAATCGTGATGTCCAGGGACATGGGGTCCACTCCGCAGGGAAATTCCAGCGCTGAGACTAGACGCCGCGTTGGGGCGCGTCAATCGGCATGACGTGGAGACAGCTGCCGGAGACCCCGGAACCTCGGCCGGTCAGAGAATGCCGACCGCGCCAGCTCCAAACGCGGTGACGATGCGCGTGTAGATGGTTTTCAGTGGCAAATCGACCGCGGGGAAGTCGCCAACCGCCGTATAGCATTCATAAAAGCCCGGATCAGCCTGTTTAAGCGGCGCGCAGTCGGAATTGATCTCGTAACTGGTTGAGTAACGGAACGGCCAGAAATCAAACAGTGGCAACACCGAGGAAAAATCGGCGATCGCGTTGTTGGCACGATGCAGGAAATTCGTGCGCGGGCGCTTGGCAATCGTCCATGAATTTTGCGGCTGGATATCGCGGATGATCGCTGCACGGACCAGATCCGCGACAGCCCGATCGTAGATGATGAATCCGGATTCGGTGTTGTAGTTGTCCGAGCGCGGATCGAAGTTGTGTGACCCGATCAGGGTGACCTTGCCATCGATGACGATGGATTTCGCGTGCATGCCGACGCGTACGCCATCACTGGTCAGTGGCGCCTTGCCGAAACGCTGGTAGCCATCATCATCCGTGTCTCCGCTAAGTTCGGAGTAGCGTGCGATCAGCTCATCGGCGTCACCAGGGAATGGTTTGAACTCGTAGATGCGAAAGCCGAGCTTGAGATAACGCTTCTTGTACTTGTGCGACAACGCATATACGTAGAACGCATCGGTTGCCGCCAGCGAGTTGGTCGAAACGATGATATCGGGCGGTTCATCGCGCTCACTCAGATCCTTGAATACGCGTCGCGCGTGCTTGCTGATGACCAGGTACGGAGTCTGCATGACGATCTGAGTCTCGGCCTGACCAATCATCTGCGCGATATGCTCGCCCAGTTGTCGGTTGGGGTCGGCGTTTTTTTCCTGCTTGGCCGGCGTGTCCGAGAAATAGTCGACCTGACCCACCCTCAACGCCGTTTCGACGAAGCGACGCGTGATCTCGGCGCTGAGCCCGGCGTGTGCGCGCACGGTTTCAACACGCATCGGATCAATGCCGCGCTTGGCAGCAGGCAGGGGCAGGTCCTGGCCGGCTTCGGCAATCAGACGCTGGTTGACGTCGTTGAGGCGAGTCAGCCTGGCAGCGCGCTTGTACGTCCAGAATTTTTCGAACGACGCCGCCATCTCGCGCCCGGCTTCATCGCCCGTGACGAGGACATCACGATCGCGGTAGTCGAACTCGTGATCCCAATCGAAATAGCGGTTCTCGTAGTTGCGCCCACCGGCGATGCCGAATACATCGTCGACGAGGAACAATTTGTTGTGCATGCGTTGATTGAAGCGCGTGAAACAGCAGACGATGCTGACCGCAAACTCAAGCGGCTGGGTCACTGCCTTGTGGAACGTCGGGTTGTAGATGCGCACTTCGAAATTGCGGTGCACCAGGGCCAGACGCGCGAGCAGTTCGGTGTCTTCCAGCGAAAACAACTGGTCGGCGATCACGCGCACTCGGATGCCACGGCGCGCCGCGGCAAGCAGTTCATCGAGGATCAGGCGGCCGGCATCGTCGTTGATCCAGATAAACGTCTGGATGTCGATCGATTTGCGCGCAGCGCGAATCAGGTGCACCCGCAGCAGCAATGATTCCTCGCCTTGCTCGAGCATGTTCACGTAATGGATCGGCTGCTGCAGCGTGCTCGCCGCGCGCGCCTGAGTGGCCAGTCGCCGAAATGGAGAATCGATCGCGCAGTGGTCGGTTTGCGCGCAGGTGACCTGCTGCGCCTGCCCCGCGGCAACGATCTGGTCTGCCTGGCGCGCCAATTGGCGATTGAGCCCGCAACCGCCAAGGGCGATCAGACAAAGGACTACGAATAGCAGACGCAACCGCCCGCAGTGGCGACTCGACGCTCTGCAGGTACTCATGATTCAGCCGCGTCGGATGCTGCTTCTGTCATGCGGATGGTGAATCTCAACTCGACCTTGTCTGACAAAGTCGCCCGTCGCGTCGCCATGCCGAAATCACTGCGTCGAACAATCCCCGCGGCCTCAACGGGACAATCGATTGCAACGCGCGCGCAGGTCGCGGGCTCCACTTCAAAGACGACCGCACGGGTTATTCCGCGCAGGGTCAGAGCGCCGGGAAGTTCTCCTCCTTGATGCAGACGCGAGATCGGAAACGGATCGGACCTGAAACGGATCTCGGGGTAGCGCTCTACATCGAAGAACTCGGCCGATTTGATCCAGCTGATTGCACTCGTCCGATTCATTGTCACCGCGGCAGTTTCGATTTGCGCGTTGACCGTGGCCTGGCCTTGCAGGCGATCGACGTTGACCGTGCCGCGCACGTTGCCAAATTGTCCATCGACCACGAACATCCACAATACCTTGACACTGAACGCGGCACTCGAGCGTGCGCCATCAAGTATCAAGGTCTCGGATTGGGTTTGAGTCGACGACGGAGAAGTCGCCGCCAGCGCGAGCAATCCGGCCAGGCAGCCTGCCGTCAACATCGAAGGCCGCCGTTCTCAGGGCCACCAGAAGTGGCGCAGACTCGCTGCACCCGGTTCGATCGCCGCATCACCATCCACATGCAGCCAGGCGATGGCACCCGGCGGCATGCCGCGGCCATGATCCGAAGCACCATCAGTGAGCAATGCGACGAGGGTCTCAAGCCCGGGATTGTGCCCGACCAGCAGGATGCAATCCGCGTCGGCGTGTTCTTCCAACACCTGGATCAGCGTCGCGGGAGTCGCCTCGTAGATGCGCGGGTCGATCAGGGTGGAGAGGTTCCCACCGAGTCCCTTGACGATCCGTGTTGCGGTTTCCTGGGTTCGTGTAGCCGGCGAGCAGACCAGCAGATCGGGTTCGGCCGAATGCGCCTTGAGCCATTCAGCTGCCGCGATGGCCTCGCAAACGCCGCTTTCGGTCAACGGTCGCGAGGCGTCGCTCTCGTCTTCGGTTGACGGCTCGGCATGGGCATGGCGCAACAGGATGATCTGGCGAACGGACATGGCGATTCCTTTACGTGAACCTGCATCATGCCGCAAGCCCGCCGAAAATCCCAAGGACCGGGTTACTCCGGCTGGTTCGATATCGACAGCAACTCTCGCTGCAGCGCGCAGGGTTGCTTGGCCTCAGGCGCACCTTGGCCGAACGCATTGCGACTGAAGTTACCCGACAATCGATGAATTCAGCCCTGTTTCTTGAGCCAGCGCAGTAGCTTGGCCCAGTCTTCCTGGTGCGCACGGACGATCTCGGAGTGGTAGTCGAAAATGCTGCGGCCGAGTCCGTTCATCAGCGAATAGGCCTGGGTGTCGCGCAATTGCGCAATCAGTGGAAACGGCCAGTCGCCGACTTCGGCCAGCGCATTCTGGGTCGCGTTCGTCCACGGTTTGGCCCGATTGGCGACCAGTCCGACCGGAACCTTGCCCTTCTTGATCCGTGGCAGGGTGGCCAGATCGGCCAGAAACGGCAGTGTTGCTTCGAGATCGACTATCGATGGCAGCACCGGTACGACGATGACATCCACATCATCGATGAACGCGGCAATCTCGCTGGCCCGGATACCGGCGCCGGAATCGATGATGACGCGCTCGGCGTCGGACGGAATGCGTTGCTGCCAGTTCTTGCGCGTGGCATCGATCGGCAGCACGGCAGTATCGAGATCGGCGCGCTTTTCGCACCAGCGGCTGCTCGAACCCTGACGGTCGGCGTCGGCGAGCACTGTCGCCTTGCCCTTGAGCGCGGAATACGCCGCAAGATTCGTCGCGATCGTGGATTTTCCACAACCGCCCTTGGAACTCGCTACCAGGACTTTCAGCATTACGGCCTCCGTCGGTGAGCACAGCGGGGCTGAGCGTACACCAGGCGGGCGGCAAAGGTGGAATCAGCCGTCGTTTTTCGCCGACATCCGGGCCATGAAAGCCTTCGGATCCGATTTCCAGTCGGCCGGCGGCAATAGTGGAATACCTGCCCGGGTCAGCAGGTTTCTGGCTACCTGGACTTCGTTGCGCGTTTGCACCCAGTCGGCCTGATAAAGCGCGAACTCCGCCGGATCGTTCAATGCTGCCTTGGAACGGATCAGGTTTTCCTGGGAGAAGTATTTGAAGTTGTGCGTGATCTCTGCTGCGTCCTCGGCACCGGCCAGGCGAACCAGAGTCGCGCCAATCAGCATCGAATCCAGGGTGTTTGATTGGGTCAGCATGAGTCGACCGGCGGACAGACAAGCCTCACGACGATCAGCCTGCAAGGGCTGATCCCTGGATTTGCACGCCGCCATCGGCGCAAAGTTGGGTGTCATTGCGACTGCGGCGGCACGAGCCACGGCCATGGTGAAAGCGGATGCTGAAGACCGCTCAACTGTAAATCCTGGCGGCGGGGTGATCGGATTTGCGCGGTAGAACTTCAGCCATTCGAGCGCAGTGGTGACGAACGGGCTTTGGTAGCTGCGCGCCGTTCCGATTCGCGCCAGCGTTTCCGTCATTCCCCTGCTGTCCTTGGCGCGGGCTGCTGCTTGTAGAGGGAACAACCAGACCGCCCCATTATCCGGTTCGAGTCGCTGTAGCGCGATCGCGAATTCAGAAATCGGGCCATTCGAGCTGGCGTTGAGTGCGGCCATCCATTGAATCCACGCGTCGTCGGGTGCCGACGTTGCCGCCTGCTCAAACAATTCTCGTTGTCTCTGCCCGATGACCGCCGCGTTTTCGCCGATTGGCAACATCGCAGTCGCGGCAAGCGTCAAGGATCTCGGCGTACCTTCGGCAAGCAGAGTTTCAATCACGGTGTCGGTGTGTTGCTGCGCCAAAGCCCTGGCTTCTTCTTGTGTGGGCAGATCCACTGCGGCGACCGTCGACACTATCGCGATGCAGGCTCCCGCCACCAACGCGAGCAATACCCGTTTCAGCGTATTCAACAGATTCTCCTGTCCGTGACTGGACGCAGTCAGACGTTCAATACCCCGCCGCCTGTCCATCCTTGCGTCCTTCGGATGCGCCAATATACACCTTGTTCTTTTCATCCCAGCGGATTGCCTGGTAGCCGCCGTAGGGGCCGTTGGCGAATTCCACTTTGTGTCCCATGCCCATGAGGCTGCGAATGGTCGCGTAGTCGAAACCGGTTTCGAGCTGGATCGCGCCGCCGTCGGCCATCTCTTTCAGCTGGCCTTCGGGCGAGGTCGAGCCGTCATGCAGGATGCGTGGCGCATCGCCGGCTTCCTGCAGGTTCATGCCGAAATCAATCAGATTGCTGACGATCAATGCATGCGCCTGTGGTTGGGTATCGCCTCCCATCACGCCGAAGCTCAACCACGGTTTGCCATCCTTGGTCACGAAGGCCGGGATGATCGTATGGAACGGGCGCTTGCCCGGCGCGAACGTGTTCGCATGACCTTCTTTCAGGACGAACATCTCGCCGCGATCCTGCAGGATGAAACCGAGGCCCGGCGGGGTCATGCCCGAACCCATGCCGCGATAGTTGGACTGGATCAGCGAAACCATGTTGCCCCACTGATCGGCCGTGGTCAGATAGATCGTGTCGCCATCGAGTTTGAACTCGCCGGCGGCGACTTCATTTGCGGCCTCGTCCATCGCGATCAGTTTGCGTCGCTCGGCGGCGTATTCCTTCGAGATCAGTTTCGCCACCGGTGCCTTGACGAAATCCGGATCGGCATAGAATTTCGCGCGATCGGCGAAGGCCAGCTTCTTGGCCTCGACGAACAGATGGATATGTTCGGCGCTGCCGAAGCCATAGCCCTTGAGGTCGTAGCCTTCGAGGATATTGAGCATTTGCAGCGCCGCAATGCCCTGACCATTCGGCGGCAGCTCCCAGACGTCGTAACCGCGATAGTTGGTCGATACCGGTTCGACCCATTCACCCTTGTGCGCGGCCAGATCCTCGACCGACAGGAATCCGCCCTGGGCCTTGATGTAATCGGCGATCGTGTGCGCGATGGCACCCTTGTAGAAGGCATCGCGACCGCCCTTGATCAGGGCTTCCAGCGTGTTCGCGAGGTTCGGGTTCTTCCAGATCTCGCCCTTGGCCGGAGCGCGACCGTTGATCGTGAACTGCTCACTGAAGCCCGCGAACTTCGCCAGGCGCGGCACGGACAGATCCCAGTAGTAGGCAATCAATTCGCTCAGGGGAAAACCTTCACGGGCATATCCAATCGCCGGGGCAAGCACCGATTTCATCGGCAACTTGCCGAAACGATCATGCAGCGCGAACCAGCCATCGACCGCGCCCGGCGTGGTGACAGGCAGGGGGCCATACGGCGGAATTTTCGTGTAACCGTTGTCCTTGAACCATTGCAGACTCAGACTCTTTGGCGAGTGCCCAGAGCCGTTGTAGCCATGCAGCTTGCCGCTTTTCGCATCCCACACGATCGCGAAAAGGTCGCCGCCCATGCCGTTGCCGGTCGGCTCCATGAGTCCGAGCGCGGCGTTGGCGGCAATTGCTGCATCAATTGCATTGCCGCCGCGCTTGAGGATGTCGAGGCCGATCTGGGTAGCCAGTGGCTGCGACGTTGCGACCATGCCGTGCTGGGCGAAGACTTCGGACCGCGTGGCGAAACTGCGCCCGGTGACTCGATCGGCAGCAATGGCCGAGCTGGCTGAAACGATGGCGACCAGGGCGAGACAGATACGAAACATGATCGACTCCAGGAAGAAACCGGTTTTCAAGCATACGACGTCACGGTTTCACGGCGCTTCATGAAGGCAACGCGAAGATATGCGCTGGCTCCACCTCGATGTCATTGAGCCCGGATCTTGCACCAGTTTTCCGGTAACGCCAAGGAAGGGTTCGGACACAAGGTTTCGTTGAACCGCAATCGCGAACAGGATATCGATGACCGTCAGCGTCCGCAGACAATGGCAGCATTTCGTGGCGACCCCGAGTGGTCGGCGCTTCCAGACCCGGCATCGCATGCGTCGCGCGCAGACCGCCGGAGTCGCGCGCAAATTTGTGATCTGCACGTTCGGCGTGATCATCGCTCTCGCCGGCGTGATCATGCTGGTCCTGCCTGGTCCTGGCCTGGTTGCATTGGTCATCGGTGCGGTGTTGATCGCCGAGGAGTCCTTGCTCGTCGCACGTGCGCTCGATCGCTTCGATCTATGGGTAACCCGGCTTTACGGGCGCTGGCGAGCGCGTCGGGCGCAACGAGCACGATGAAAGGTCAGATGGAAAACAATCCGCCTTGCGCGCCGAGCTCATCGGCATCACAGAAGTTGCTGATGCCGACACCGACCAGGCGGTAGCGGGTCGACTCCGCCAGTTGCACACGATCGCTCAGGGCGAGGGCGATATTGGCCAGCTCCTCGGCCGAGTCGGGCATCGACGCCGGAGTCAGGCTGCGCGTGTGAATGCGGAACTCGCGGGTCTTGAGCTTGAGCACGACGGTGCGACCCACGCGTTCAACCTTTTGTGCTGAAGCCCAGACCTTGACACTGAGTTCGCGGATGGTCGGTTCCAAATCGCCCAGCGGCAGGTCATCGGCAAAGGTGTCTTCGGCCGAAATTGACTGCACCGGCCGATCCGGCGTAACCGGATTCTCGTCGATGCCCAGACTGAGCTCATGCAGGCGTCGGCCGTAGCGGCCGAACAGGCTTTCAAGTTCACGCACTTCGCGCGCGCGCAGCTCGCCAACCGTGCGGATGCCGACCGCGGCGAGCTTGCCATCCATGACCTTGCCGACGCCGTGGATGCGCGCCACCGGCAACGGCGTCAGGAACGCTTCGACCGCATCCGGCTTGATCACGAAAATACCATCGGGTTTGTTCCAGTCCGATGCGATCTTGGCCAGAAACTTGTTCGGAGCAACACCTGCCGAGGCGGTCAGCGATGTCTCCTCGCGGATCTGCGCGCGGATCTTTTCGGCCACCGCCGTTGCCGAGGGCAAGCGGCCGTGGTTCTCGGTCACATCGAGATAAGCCTCGTCGAGCGACAGCGGCTCGACCAGGTCGGTGTGGCGCAGGAAGATCTCGCGCACCTGACGTGAGGCCGCACGATAGCGCGTGAAATCCGGTGGCACGAACACCGCGTCAGGGCACAAACGTTCGGCGCGTATCGCCGGCATTGCCGAGCGCACGCCGAAGACCCGCGCCTCGTACGACGCCGCGCAAACGACCGATCGTGATCCACGCCAGGCGACCACGACCGGCCGCCCGCGCAAGGTCGGATCGTCGCGTTGCTCGACCGAGGCGTAGAAGGCGTCCATGTCGACGTGGAGAATCTTGCGCATTGAAGGAATCGGGAATCGGACGGTGGAGGCAGGATGCCGGAACGAACAGCGCAGCTGGCCCGAAAGACAAGCCGCAGAATGCGGCACGTCAATCGGGAATCGAAGGACAAAGCCCGTCCCGAATCTGGTCGGGGAATGTCGGAACAAACAGCGTTGCGATCGCTCAGAGCCTGCCGCGTCCACGATCAAGCGGCAAGTGCGGCCAACGATGTGCGAGAGGCTCTCTTGCAAATCCTGTAGCCGCCCCGCAGTCCTGGCCGGTCACGAATGGCAAATTTCCTACACGCCAGCGCTGCGTAATCCTATCGCGATCGCGCGTTCTCCGGTTCAGGATTGGAACTGCCTTTTGGGGGAAACGCCGTGACCAAGACCGCCATTTCTGCGATGACCCTGCTGCTCGCGCTGATCTCAGTGACGCCGTTTGCGGTTTCCGCGCAAGCGCAAAGCGTCTTCAAATGCATCGACCGCGAAGGTCGGATCGCATTCCAGGCGGTCTCTTGCCATGCCGGCATGAGCGAACAGCAAATCATGATCGAACCCGCGCCGCCGGCTTCGGGCTCGCCGGATTATGGTCACGCTGCCCAGCACGAGCGATCGTCGACACGCGCCATGCGTCGAGCGCCCCGACAGGAGATCGTCTATTCATTTGAATGCCGTAGTCAAAGCGGCGCGTTGTTCTATCGGCACAACCGCTGCCCCGCGTCGATCGATCGCAGCGGTCTGATTGGCGGTCGCCATGGCACCAGCCGGGAAAGCGTCAGCGGGCGTCGGGTTCCGCGCCTTGAAGCCTGCCGCGGTATGCGCTCGGTGGGCCGAGACGGCCGCGATTTCGACGAGGAACCTTCGACATATGATCGCAATCTCGGCCGTGATCCGTGCCGCCGCTACTGAAAACACCGCGGTCACCAAGAATACGGATCGGCGCTATATTCGCGGGCAATTACTGCTGTCGAAACCGCAGTGACGATGAAAACCACACAGGGAGGTGTTGCGATGAACTTGCTCGACCCGACCCGCGATTTTCGCCGATGTTCCAGTGCAACAGGGATTCTCGTTGTCGCATGCCTTGTTCTCAGCCCCATCGCCAGCGCGCAGACGGTCTACAAATGCGTCGATTCAAAGAATCAAATCGCGTTCCAGCAGACGCCCTGCCAGTCGGGACAGCGAGAATCCGAAGTTGCAATCAAGGCGCCTCCGACACCGCCACCGCGATCCACAACTGCGCCGTCGCGACAATCCGCGACTTCGGCCAAGGACTTGGCGGCCTTTCTCCAGCAGTTCTCCGCCCCTGCCCCCGCACAGGTGCAAACCAAACCAGTCGAGCAGTCATATGAATGCACGACCGTGGCTGGGGAAATTTTTTATACGCACTCACGGTGCCCCGAATGGATAACGGACGGACCCTATGGATACCACGGCGCGAGCCCGCATCAATCAAGCGTGACCGGAAAACCCATTTCCCGAGCGCTTGCTTGTCGAAAAATGCGCGCCGTCGGGCGCTTCGCGAGCAGGCTCGATCAACAGACCTCCACCTATGACCGCAACCTCGGTCGCGACCCGTGCAGCAAGTATTGAATGCGTGCGCTGGGACGTATCGGCAATCGGCGCTATATTTGCATCCTTCCATCACTCCGGGCTGATCATGTTGTCGAGAATTTCCAGATTTCTTTCCATTTCAGTGGTTGCGCTGCTACTTGCTGCTTGCAACCAGCAGCAGCCACCCGCCGCGCCGTCTGCGGACGCCGTCGCCGCCGCCAAGGCGCAGATGGAGGCGAAGGCCGAGCAGCACTACGCGATGTACGAGCAGATGGTCCAGGCCGACAACGCCGAGCTGGCGCTGCCGCTCGGTGACGAGTTGCTCAAGCTGTACCCGGACAGTGCAGCGGCGGCGCGCGTGAGACCGCAGATCGAGGTATTGCGCGAGAAAGCGACGACCGAGGGCGAGAGCCGTCGCATGGCGCGCTTGTGGGCCTATCAGACCTCACCGATGGCCGGCGGCACACAAAGCACCGCGACGGTTTACAGCAACGACGATCCGACCGTCGCAGGGGAAAAGGTTCGCCTGGTCTTCCGACGCCATACCGAATGGGGCCAGAGCGTGTTCCTTTACGGCAGCGAGCCCGGTTTCACGTGTGCGAAGAGCTGTCGCATCACGATGACTTTCGATGGCGGCAAATCGTTGAGCATGGAAGGCAGTATTCCGCCGACCGGCGAGCCGGCCATCTTCATCGAGGAAGACAAGCGCTTCATCGCCGAAGTTGCGAAGTCGAAAAAGGTTGATATCGAAGTGCATGACAAGGGCAAATCGGACCGCACCCTGCATTTCGATGTCGGTGGATTTGATGCGAAGAAATTCCTGCCGCTGTCGAAGAAATAGCGTCGCGCCGGCGACACGAAAGAAGCCGCGCCCCGTTGAGG
Source organism: Lysobacterales bacterium (assembly GCA_038205505.1). Taxonomy (GTDB): domain Bacteria; phylum Pseudomonadota; class Gammaproteobacteria; order Xanthomonadales; family Rhodanobacteraceae; genus Dokdonella. The sequence continues at coordinate 14,983 of JBBRBU010000078.1, forward strand.
CGCGGCTTTGTCTTTTCCGCATTCAATGATGCGGGATCAGCGGAAGGGCAGGGTCAGTGCAGGGATTTTTCGAAGCGTTTGATCTCCTCTTCCGCCTTGTCTTTCGCCCAGCCATAACGCTCCTGGAGTTTGCCGGAAAGATACTGCTGATTGCCGTCGAGACGGTCTAGATCATCGTCAGTGAGTTTTCCCCACTGATTCTTGATCGATCCTTTGAGTTGCTTCCATTTTCCTTCGATGATGTCCTGGTTCATGGATTACCTCTTGCTCTTGGGGGAGTGTCGCGACGCGGACCGCTGAAGCGACAGGAGGCAGCCAGCGTCGCGATGCAGAAGGTATCCATCGGCGCGGAAAGATTTCCGTAGGCCGCAGTTATCGCACTGTTATCGGTTGGCCTGTATTCATTCACGTGAATGAGCGACGCGCGCTTTCGGATACGCTTGATCGATGACGAAAAGCGATCCGCAGTCCCATGTCGAGAGCTTCCCGCCGCAGGTAGCGCGCGGTTGTCGCGTACTCGTCCTCGGCACCGCACCGAGCGTACGCTCGCTGGCAATGCGGCAATCCTATGCGC
>JBBRBU010000079.1:0-15296 GCA_038205505.1 Lysobacterales bacterium
TTCTATCGCTACTTCGCGCCGAAAAATTGGCGCGAGTGGGCGGGCGCCGGCGTGGTACAGGCCTTCATCATCGCGCTGTATGCGGAGATGTACGGATTTCCCCTCACCATCTACTTGCTGGCGCGATTTTTCGGACTGGACAAAACCGGCCTCAATGCCAATCTCTGGTCCTCCCTGTTGGGCATTGGCGAAACGGGCATGCTGATCTCGATGGTGCTCGGCTATGCGCTGCTGTTCGTCGGCATAGGACTTTTCATACAGGGCTGGCGGGAGCTCTATCGCGCCAAGCAACAGAACCAGCTTGTCACAACCGGCCTCTACGGCTTGGTGCGCCACCCCCAGTACACCGGCTTGTTCATCGGACTCTTCGGTGAAGGCGTAATCCACTGGCCGACGCTGTTCTCGGTCGCGCTGTTCCCGGCCATCGTCCTGATCTACGTTCTGCTCGCGCGCAGCGAAGAAAAACGCATGGTCGAGCAGTTCGGCGATGAATATCTGGCGTACCGCCGGCAAGTGCCGATGTTCCTTCCGCGGCCCGGCGGCTGGCGGCAACTGGTGGAGCGTTCCAACGGAAAGCAAGACAGCGAAATCTGAATCAAGGGGTCCTCCGGTGTTTCGGATGACTCGTCCGTTATCCGAAGCAACGGCGTCGCGCCTGCAGCGCGGTATCGGTCAACCATGAGATGCCCTGAATGAAACCACTTTACTTCTACGACTGCACGTTGAGCGAGAAGCTGCTCTACACGGCCTTCCTGCTGCTCATCGGCACCGGGTACCTGATGGCTATGGGGTATCTGTACACCAGCCATGAGCAGCACGACAGCAAACCAGGGGTTTCGGTGGAGGACATCGTCGACAACTACTACGGCAACCGCAGCGGCACGCGGCTGGAAGCAGCAATTCGCGGTCCGATGGCGGGTTACATCCAGCGGTCCGGCGATCGCGACCAGATCGTGGCCTGGCTCAAGTCGGGCGCGCCTGAAGCGGATTACCGCGCCACCGTAAAACCGATTCTCGAACAGACGTGTCTGGCCTGTCACAGCCCCGCATCTGGATTGCCGATTCCAGACCTCTCAACCTTTGCAGGCATCAGCACGGTAGCTCAAGTTGATACCGGCCAATCGCTGCATACGCTGATGAAGCTTGCCCACATCCATCTGTTCGGCATCGGACTGGTCGCCCTGACGATCGGTTTCATTTTTCGTCTGGCCGCGATGCCGACATGGCTGAAAGGCACATTGATATTGCTGCCGTTCATGGCGATTTTTGCAGACATTCTCGCGTGGTTTCTCACCAAATGGGATCCTATCTATGCATACACCGTAATCGCTGCGGGCGCCGTGCTCGGTCTGGCCTGGACCATCCAGATATTGGTTTCGTTGTACCAGATCTGGTTTTTGAAGGAACCGGTCCAAAGGAACCTTTCGGATTGAACAAGACAATCAAGTTGCGTGCGAGTCTGCCGGCGGCAAGGACCCTGAGAACGATCACGTTCGCGCTTGCCCTGGTCGCGCTGACTGCGGCCTGCAAAAAGCAGGAGGCGCCACGTAATTTTCAGGTTGTCGATGGCGTGGCGATATACCTGGGGGTTGTTCCGACACAGATTGTGCGCGGGCATCCCGGCAGTCACGCGGAGTCGAGGATGCATGGAGGCGTGCCTGCAGCAAGCGGCAGCAATCATGTCGTGGTGGCTCTTTTCGAGGACGCCACCGGCAAGCACATCGAGGATGCGCAGGTGTTCGGCAGCATCACGGAAATTGGCGCGGGCAGCGATCGCAAGAAGTTCGAGCGCATGAAGATCGACGGAACAATCACCTACGGAGGCTATATTTTAGATACGCCTGCCGGTCACGACTATCACCTCAAGCTGTGGATCCAACTTCCGGGCAACAAGGAGGCCATCGAAGCGACATTTTCCCATGTCTCACTCGGCAATTGATCAGTTGGCCTCAGCGTACGCGTCCCCGGCCGAACGTGGATGGTTCAGCCACGATCGCCAGCATTCCCCAGTCACTACCAAGTAGCAGGAGTCATTGACATGATCGACATGAAACGTCGCTTTTCCCTTCTCGCCTCACTGGCGCTTCTGGGTGGTGCCCAGACTGTCTTGGCCGTAGATGCCAAGGCGCTGTATGAGACGACCTGCGTTGCCTGCCATGGCGCCAAGGCGCAGGGCGCTATACCGGGCGTGCCCGGCCTTGCCACAAACGGCAGTCTCGCCAAGTCGGATGCCGAACTGACCGCGAGCATCCTCAATGGATTCCAATCGAAGGGATCGCCCTTGGCGATGCCGCCGAAAGGTGGAAATCCGAATCTGACGCCCGAGGATGCGAGCGCACTGGTCGTGTATCTGAGGGAGCTTGTCGGGAAGGCGAAATAGTCTGTAGGCACGCCTCGAAGAGTCATCCAGACCCGGATTGCGTCGATCATACCGATGAGCTTTTTTTTGCAAGGATGGAGAAGTGCGGACGTTGGGGAGCCATGGCGCCTATTCAGATCGCGCCCCGATGGATATCGCCCGGGCGTTCGACAATCCGGTGGTGATTGCCTTCAATCCCGGCCAGAAACCGGCCACCGCCGACATCCGCAACGGCCTGCACGCCTTGGTCATGGAGATTTGCAACCTCAGCCATGCCGACGCACGCTTGAGGCAATCCGATCTGGTTCTCAATCCGGTCTTTCGTCGCACCGTGGACATGCTCGACTTTGCCGCTCGTCGCGAATGCGTCGCCGTCGGGGTTCGTGCAGGGCGTCCGCAGCGCAAGACTATCGCCAGGCCGCTGGCACCGGACGCCACTTCGCCCCTGGGTCTAGCCGCTCAAGCCCTCACCACGCCCGATCTGGCGCCCCCCGATCTCACGGTTCCGCGATGAACTTCTCCGCGAGACTCTTGGCTCGGCCGTCGTGGCGATTCAGCAGCCTGCCTCCATTGCCCTTTCCCTGCGCTGGAGCTTGACGCTGATGCGACGCATGTTTCGCTGGCTAGTTTTGGGATTGCTGCTATTGCTCGTCATTGTCGGCGGCGGACTGCTGATCGCCGACCACCTGACTCCAGCGGCGACCGGCGCGCCCAGCCATGTGCTGGCGCTGCAACCGGCGCAGACCCGGATCGACCGCGAGTTGGCGCCACTGCTGGCCGCCCAGCCGGGCAAGACCGGCGTGATGCTTGTAGCGGACGGACTGGATGCCTTTGCAATGCGCGCGCTCGCGGCGCGCAAGGCCGGACGCAGTCTCGACCTGCAGTACTACCTCTGGCACGACGACATGACCGGCCGCCTGCTGGCCCGCGAGGTGCACGCCGCCGCGCAGCGGGGCGTTCGCGTACGCATCCTGCTCGACGACCTGAATGCTGAAGGCATTGACCCTCAACTGATGACGCTGGATGCCCATCCGAACATCGAGTTGCGCCTGTACAACCCGTTTCGCAACCGCCAGGGGCCGGCACGCGTACTGGAGCTGGTACACCGCATCTTCAGCCTCAACTACCGGATGCACAACAAAGCCTGGATCGCCGACGGTCGCGTCGCCGTAGTCGGCGGGCGCAATATCGGCGAGGCGTATTTCAGCGCCGATGCCGAGGTGAACTTCCGCGACCTCGACCTTCTGCTCTTGGGACCGGCCGTGCAACAGGCCAGCACCGTCTTCGACGCCTATTGGAACAGCGCAGCAGCGGTGCCGATGGCTGCGTTGAGCCAGAAGAAGCCCGAAATGCTGCGCCGAATGCTTGCCAGCGCTGATATGGAAGCGCTGACGCCAGCCGCGAAACGCTATCTCGATCGTGTCGCCCAGGCCCAGGGCGTACGCGATTACTACCAACAGACCCTGGTTCTCCGCTGGAGCGCCGGGGTGCGCGTGATCGCCGACCCGCCACTTAAAGGCCGCGACGGCGACCACCGCGGATGGCTGATCCATCCGCTGGCAGAAATGCTGGGCACGGCGCGCCGCAAGGCGCTCGTGGTGTCGCCCTACTTCGTTCCCGGCGAGCGCGGCACTGCGGTGTTGGCGGCGCTGGCCGGCAAGGGAGTCGAAATCGGCGTCATCACCAATTCGCTAGCGGCCACGGACGTGCCGCTGGTGCATAGCAGCTATGCGAGCTATCGCAAAATTCTACTGGAACAAGGAGTACATCTGTACGAACTCAAGGCCCGCGGGAACACCGGGTCAGCGAGCGCCTTTGGAAGCAGCAGCGCGAGCCTGCATACCAAGGCATTCACGGTGGATGATGCGCGCGGATTCGTGGGCTCCTTCAACCTCGATCCAAGATCGATCTCCCTCAACACCGAGATGGGCGTGCTGTTCGAGGATCCTGCCATCGCCATCGACGTGCGCAACGAGTACCTGCGCCTGGCCGATCCTGCCACAAGCTACTGGGTCTACCGCAATGATCGTGGTGAGTTGCGCTGGCTCGATCGCATGCAGACACCACCGAAGGTGTTGCGACAGGAGCCGGATACCACCGCTTGGCAACGCGGTCTTATCCGCGTACTCGGTTGGCTGCCGTTCGAATCGCAGATGTAGGCAGCGAAAGATCACAGCCCCCACGCCGGTAGATCTGGCATTTGCGGTATCTGGTTACGCGCGATGGAAATCGATTGCCGAGCGTCGTGCGATCGGTATGACGATGCCGACATTCATCGATGCCACGAAGAACATGCGCGGCAGGATCAGCGCCAAACTGTCCCTCCAAGTTCACACTTACCTTTATGGTGATTGGCGAATATGGATCGAGAGATTTCCATGCACAAATTCCAGGGCTGATGGGGCGAGCCTCAAGACGATCGTGCGTGCCGACGACAAGCATCAATCGCGGCTCAACCTCTTTCGGGATGTGCTGGGCAGCTTGCACTGCGTTTGTTCAAGTCGTTTCGCCGCCGCGAAAGAGCGCAGCGCGGTCGAGCAGCTGGAGCATGTGCGCCGCCGCGTGGATCGTCATCGGATGACGCGTAAACCCCGGCCTGGGAGAAATGTAGTTAGCAACGCCACGAACTAGTTCGAGACGTTGCTCGGTTGCAGTGGCGAGCAATGACATCACCAGGTTCTCTAGCCCGAATTATTCATGAAAAACACGTGCCCTCGCTTGTCCCTTGAATCCACACGGCTTTTCGCTCATTCGGTGATAACGCCCGCTATCGCCTCGATCGCGAAAAGCCGTGTGAATCCAATGTCCTGCGCGATCATCACGCGTATTCATGAATAGTCCGGGCTAGCGCGATCATGCGGCTGTGCAGGGCGACCCGCTCGGTCTCGCTCATCGCGCACGCCGGAATGGTTCCGCCGACCGAAGCGGCATCATCTTTCTGCGGGCCGCCGGCCTCAGCACCGGCACCGCCACCGCCTTCGTTGTCCCACCTGGCGAGTGCACGTTGGCGCTGCTGCGCAGCGTTTTCAGGTTGGGAGGCTTCTTGCGTCATACAGCTTTTCCTTTCAGACGGCTGTTCGAGCCGCTTCACCGATACCCAACATTCATCACATAGTCGCGAAGTAGCAGTGTCTCGTCCTCCACTTCACCGAGCAGTTTCTGCAGCACATCGCGCGAATACAGTATGCCGATGGGCTTGCTGCCCTCGTCAATCACCGGGATGCGCTGCAGTCCACGCGATTTCATGGAGGACCATACGTCCTGCAAGCGATCACTCGCCCGCGAGGAGACCACCTCCTCCTGCATGATGGTGTCGACACGGGCCAAGCAGCCGCCCGCACCACAGAGACTGATTTGCGCGACGATGTCGGTCTTCGTGATCACACCGATCATGCTGCCGGCGTCGTTGCAGACGACAACCAGGTCGGTGTGAGGGCGGGACATGGCGTCGGCTGCCTCTTTCACTGAAGCTGCGGCACCAATCGTCACGAGACGCTCGCGTGCCCCGGGCAAAATCTGTTCAACGAACATGTTTCTTTTCTCCTTTGTGACGCATATCCGATGCAGTCGTTACCGCTGGATATTGCGCTTGTCCAAGGCGACTCGCAAACCCCGGCGAGGTCCGCTTGCGCTGCGACAGTCAGGCACATCGCGTGCCGACCGGGCTTGCCGCCAAATCCGGTGGCGAGTTCCAGCAGGCTGTTGAAATTTGCTCAGGCGAGTGCGAGACAAGGCGAAATGGGCCGAAAAAGCGCAGTTTACATGCGGTAAATGAGCGTTTTGAGGCACGTTTCGCGGCCGTATCGCGCCGACAGAGTAGAATTTCAACAGCCTGCTAGGCGAAATCATTAACGCACGGAGACCGTAGCCATGAATAGACCGTCATCGCCCAATAGCGGGCGCAAACCGGTTCGAGATATCGCTGCCCGACCTCGACACGCAGCAACAAGGCGGCACCCGAAACATTCCGATTCCGGCGCCCATGCGCATGTGCACCTGCGTACGTCCGTGGTCGGAATTTGCGGTCGATTTACGATTGCTCCTTCTTGAAAAAATACTTGTCAGCAGCCGTGACCAGCCTACCTCAAACCACTATGCGCGATAGCGCACGGACCACGCGAACCTCTACATCTATAAAGACAGCCCAGCCGATTCGGTCGTGGAGACTCCGACGGTAGGCATAGTGGCTAGGAGTCTGTCGGACTTTACTCGGCCGGGCTGCGAATCCGTCTGTGCGGTTCATATTTGCGCCGCTTTTTGTCCCATAGAACCACTATGGGCCTGCAAATCGTCACAAATCTGCCCTCACACAGCCGAATTCTCGCCTCAACCGGCAAAGCCCGACAGGCTCCTAGTGTAGTGCTTGCGAAATAGTTGAACTATTTGTGCTTGCTTCAACCCTTGCAGCGCGGAATCAGGTTCGGCGGATCCGCCCTGTTCTCTGCCCACGGATAGGGGTCGGGAAGGGCTCGCGCCCTCCCCGCCCTCCGAACCGTGCGTGCGGTTCTCCCGCACACGGCTCTCCAGTCGGTGGTTTCCTCATCGGGATTGGCAAGCCAACTGCCAGGCTATTTTCATGGTGAACAGCCCTGCAGCAGCGAAGTAGGCATTCGGCCAGCGGCGATGGTCGGCATGACACCGACCCATACCCGGACGTTTCTCCTGCTTGCGCAGGAGGGCCCGTAATCGACGGCGGAGGAACCCGTCCACCATTGGAAAAGTCCAGTGATGGGCGTGCTGGAAGTAGCCGTACCAGCCACGCAGCACCGGGTTGAGGTCGGCAATGATGCAGGCCATCGAGTCGCCGCGGTGGCGGCGGGTCTTGAACCTGATCTTGTCCTTGAGAGAACGTAGGCTTTTCTTCCTGATCCACCGGTTCCCTGCTTCGAAGCGATAACCGAGAAACTCAAACCCCTGACCCACCTGCAAACAATCCCCGACATGGGTCTTGTCCGGATGCAGAGTGAGTCCGTGGGCGTGCACCCATGCGCGAACTTCCAGCAGTGCCTGCTGCGCTTGTTCCGCGCTTTGGCACAGAACCACGAAGTCGTCCGCATAGCGCACCATGCGATAGCCGCCCTGTGTCATCCGCTGATCCAGCGGGTGCAGGTAAATGTTGGCCAGCAACGGGCTGATCACCGCACCTTGCGGTGTCCCGCTTGTCGCTTGCCAGCGACTCGCGTCCTTGACGATGTCCTGCTGCAACCACTGACCTATCAAAGCCAGCAGCCGTCCATCGCTGATATGTTCCTCGATACGCTCCATCAAACGTTGCTGCGGGATGCTGTCGAAGTACGCTTCGAGATCAGCATCCACCACATGGGTGTAGCCAGCCTTGATCAATGCATCGACTTCCCGCAGCGCATCCTTGCTGCTACAACCGGGGCGGAACCCGTAACTCATTGGCTCAAACTCGTGCTCGAAGATCGGCTCGATGACCTGTTTGACGGCCATCTGCACGATCCGGTCCTTCACCGTCGGGATACCCAGTGGGCGCATCTTGCCTTGCCCTTTGGGGATCTCTACCCGACGCACTGCTTGCGCACGATAACTCCCGTCCTTGAGCGCCTGCGCCAACTCATCCAGGTACTCCGCTTCCCGCACCGCAAAACGCGCGATGCTCTGTCCGTCCACCCCCGCTGCGCCCCGATTGCGGCGCACGCGTTGCCACGCCTCTTGCAGGGTTTGCGGGCGATAGACCTTGTCGATCAAACTGAACCACTTGCTTCCTTTGACGCCGTTATTCAGCGCCGCCAACATGCGTTCACTCCAGATCGAACGGTCCAGCCATGTCCTTGCGGACGTCGACTCGGACGAATCTTGCTTAGCCCCTGCGGGCACTACCGATTCTTTGGGGTCGCTCATTCCAGAACTCCTGCATCCACCTTCCTGCCCGCCTTCCCTCAACGTCGGTTCTGTTATCGACGCCTCTCACCAAACATCGGCTGCGGTACTACGCAGACTCTGACTCCTGCCAACGTCACCACGCCGACAGGTCTCCCCGCTTATCTCGCGCTCACTTCCCAACGTTCCGCCTCCAACCACGAGGGTGACCCGGATATCGCTTTTCACACCAGTCACAGCGTATCCAATGCTTTTCAGGCTTCGCCTTTACCCAGCCAGCTCGCCGTCACTCCCCGCCGAATCGAGTTCGTCATCCTGCGGACCGCCAGTTCGCTTCCGGTTGCTCTCCACCCTGCCTCGCGACAACGCAGTTACCTTCAGCTACAGGGCTCTGGTTTACCCTGACACGGACTTGCACCGTGCTGTGTTCGCGCCTTCACGGGCGCACTGGGTTCGATCTGTGATCGAACGCTTCTGGTCAGGATCACGAGAGCGTCAGCGCGCAGCACTGACCCACAAAGGCATGCGCGGTTCTTGGCAATCCGATTCACTTCGTTTGGACCGCCAAAACCAATGACATCCTGCAGAAAATCATCTGCGCGAATCGGCGGCTTGGTTCAAATAATAACCAAGCACTACACTAGTAGCGGAACATCACTCGATATCAGGATTCCGGTGCAATCGTGCACCACACCCGCCGCGATTGATCTGAGTCAAGACCGTCTTTTGCACCGAGGCTTACAGTACGTCCACCATGAATCGCTTCCGCCGCCATCGATTGCAGTCCCGCCTTGTCAGTCTTGCGAGCCTGATGCTGTTGTGGACCCAGTTTGTACTCGCGGTTCACCCGGCATACGCATTGGCGGCTCCCGGGACTTCCCCAGCCATCCAGTCGATCGCGACGGAACCTGCGGATTGTCACGAACAAGCGTCAACCCAACAGTCCCCAGTCTGCAACGCGCATTGCAGTCAAGGCGATCAAAGCAATGCGATTGGACACATCCCTAACCTGCCCTTCGTTCCCGCCGCAGCCGCGACTGTAGCTGCAACGGCCGTGGACGAAGCGAGGATGCTAGCGCTGCCAAGTGCACACGTTCATGTCTCATGGCACCGACCTACACGCCATCCTGCCAGCCTTTTGCTGATCTGATTCCCGGCTGATGTCTGTCCGGCGCGTCGTTGCGTCGGGCAAGAAGCACATCGGCGCGCCTGTCTCAAGACGGCACGTTGCCCCCGCACCTCTCTCCGCTGGCTTCGGCCGCGCGGTGTCGCAAGGCAAGAAACATGACTTTATTTTCCCGCAAACCTTTGCGCTGGGCGCGAACGCGGTCCGTCGCGCGTCGTTCCATCCACGCGCTCCAAATGTGCCCTGCTGGGAATTGCGCTCAGCATTCGCCATCGACTCGGGCTCTCGTAGCATCGACGGATTCGGTACTTGGCGCAATGATCGAACATCGTCGATGGGGACGTGGGACGTGTGCGCCCGAAGATGATGACGGTGGTGGCGATCTTGGTCGGTTTGCTGCTGATCATGTGGAGTGTGGGCACAGGGTCAGAAGTGATTCGCCGGATCGCAGCGTCGATGGTTGGAGGCATGTTTTCCCCCTCCGTACTGACCTTGATCGTGATCCCGGTGATCTACGTTTGGGTCAAACGTCGCCAGCTCCTGCGAGCTGGCACCCATGCACGCTTGGTGAGTTCTTGACCTGTGCGCGGCGCACAGGCTTAGGCTGAGGTCGATATGAAACGAACACAACCAACACTCCGCAAATCAGGTACCGTTCCCCGGCGGTTGTCGCGTGAGCGGATGACCGTCTCGCGACTGGCAGCGACCGCACACGAATCCGCTCACGCTGTGCCGCTAATTCTGCCGGATCGGGCTATTGGTTCCATCACTTACAAGCATCAGCAGCTATCGACTGTTCGATCGAACAGCTCTTGTCATGTCTGTCCTTCGCACAAGCTTGCGTATCCGGACCCTGCCGGCGCAGCGCTTGCAAATGCATTCCAGGCATCGAGAAATCCCACGACCGAACAGTTGCCCGATCCGAGATGCAACCACCTGCTCGCAGCAATGCCGTCAACCGAGTGGAAGCGCTTCGCGCCACATCTCGCGCCCGTTTCCCTCGACCTCGGCGATGTCATCTACGAATCAGGCAAGGAACAACCCTGGGTTTACTTTCCGACGGATTCTATTGTTTCATTGTTGTACGTCATGGAAGATGGCGCATCGGCCGAAATCGCGATCGTTGGCAATGAGGGCCTGATCGGCATTTCCACTTTCATGGGCGGTGGAACAACGACACGCAGGGCCGTGGTGCAGAGCGCGGGACAAGCCTATCGCATGCGCGCAGATTTCATCCGCGACGAGTTTATCCTCGCCGGATCGGTGCAACACCTGTTTCTACGTTACACCCAGGCCCTGCTCACCCAGATGGGACAGACCGCCGTGTGCAACCGGCACCATTTCGTCGACCAGCAACTCTGCCGCTGGCTGCTCACGAGCCTGGATCGACTGTCATCAAACGAACTGATGATGACCCATGAGCAGATCGCCAACATGCTCGGCGTTCGTCGCGAAGCAGTCACCGAAGCCGCCGGAAAACTGAAACGCGCGGGCGTGATCAGCTGCAGCAGGGGCCGTATCAAGGTTCTCGACCGGGCACGCCTCGAACATCTGTCCTGTGAGTGCTATGAGGTAGTCAAGAAAGAATTCGCACGTATCCTGCCTCGGGAGAACTCAAAGTCCGTCAGCCTTGGGAATTTCACGGCGCAAGCTTAAGGCAACGCTGATCAAGTGGCGCAATCGTCATGGCGTTCAGAAGGTCTGCCAGCCGTGCTGCGTGGCGAAGTGAAGGCTGGTTGCCTTGGCAAGTCGCGCGGTGCGACTGGCGGGCCTTCTGAACGCCACCTGGTTCTATAGAAACAATCGGATAGGCGACACCTGTCTGCGCGCATCTCTTTGTTGCGCTGCCTTGAAGGACGGCCAGTCCATTTGCGTCAGCGCGCCGCGATTTGTACGCAGACAGATGTCGTGACGATTGCGCCACTTGATCAGCGTTGCCTTAAGTCCTGGCGCGATGCGGTTGCGGATGTACCCCTGACGTTTGGCTAAGGACCTTCGGCTAGGTTCGTTGGGGACAGACAGCCGCGTCATTTGTAGCCACATTCAACGCGTCCGGCTCAGGTCGAGCTCTTGGCAACTCGTCGGAACCTCACGCCGGATCATACCGGTGACCTTCCAGTGCCGTCGCGGGAGTTCGCGCCGTTCTTGCTGGAGAAACCGATGCCGATTGTGCCGCCTGCCGACCGAGGCAAACAATTGCTCGCCTTGCTTCCGCCCAGGGGGAAAGGGAGCACATTCTCACGGACGCCACGTTGGCCGACCTGACATTCGGCAGCACGCTGTGGGAGCAGGGTGATCGCATGCGTCATGTCTATTTTCCGACGACGGGCTTCATTTCACTGCTCACCACCGTCGATGGCCACACGCTTGAAGCAGGCATGGTCGGAAACGAAGGCATGTGCGGGCATTTGCTGGCACTCGGGGTCGATGAGGCACCTCTGCGTGCGCTGGTGCAGGGAACCGACAAGAGCCTGCGGTTCAAGGCTTCGACCTTCAAGCAGCATCTGCAGAGTAGCCCCGCGCTGCGTCAGATCATGCTGGGATTCATCCACATATTCGTGGGCCAACTTGCCCAGGCTGCTGCCTGCACGCGCTTTCACATGGTCGAGGCGAGGCTTGCGCGATGGCTGCTGATGACCCGGGACCGGGCGCATACGGATGCGTTGGATGTTACCCGGGAATTTCTGGCTTTCATGCTCGGCGTGCGACGCGTTGGCGTCACGGCTGCCGCGCATCCTGCAGTCGCAAAAGCTGTTCCGCTATTCGCGGGGGCACATGATTGTCTGCGATCGGGACGGACTCGCAGCGGCAGCGTGTGTGTGCTACCGAAGCGACATGGAAATCTATCGACGCGTGCTCGGCGAGAATGGATGATGCCCGCGGATTCGTGAGTTTGTTCAACCTTGATCCACGATCGATCGCCCTCAACACCGAGATGGGCGCGCTGTTCGAGGACCCTGCCATCGCCATCGATGTGAGCAACGAGTAATTGCGCCTGGCCGAGCCCGCCACAAGCTACTGGGCTTACCGCAATGCACGTGGTGAGTTTCGCCAGCTTCGACCGCATGCAGGCACCACCGACGGTGTTGCGACAGGAGCCGGATACCACCGTCCGGCAACGGGGCCTGATCCGCGTGCTCGGTTGGCTGCCGTTCGAATCGCAGATGTAGGCAGCGGAAAGTTCCCCGGCCTCGTCGGTCGGGGAATTTGTCATTTGTGGCGACCAGTTACGCGCCATCTGCGGTAACCGACTGGCGAGGATCTCGCGCACCTGAGGACATGGGGCGTCGCCCTGCGTGGTGTGCCGCATGAAGCGCGCAACTTCGGTCCGAATAAAACCGAGTCGCTGCGCGCGGCGAACAAACTGCAGACGCACAAGCGTGTGCGTTATTGAAGCGGCGTAGTGGTCATCAATCCAGCTGCCGCGATTCGCTGCGATGAATGCCGCCGATTGACATCATGGCTGGGTGGATTCAAGAGAGCATCCTGAACGTGTGTGTTACGCGCAAGTCAAGCACTTGACGCGCACTCATTTCGAGCTTGATTCCATCGAGTTGACGGGGATATGGCGCATCTCCTTATCGGGACAAACGCGACCCGTGATCCGTGATGCGGTAGATCTCCTCCACCGGCAATACCGCCACGATGCCGTCGGTGTCCAGCCCGGCGTACGCCGCGCCCATGATCGCCTCGGCGATACGGGGAACATGGCTCAACTCGGCGAACACCTCGATGCGGGCCTTTGTCGAAGTCCATTCGGGATCGTAGAAGTTCTTGTAATCGCCATAGCCCTTGACGTGGGCAATGGCGACTTCAATGGTGGTTTCATGCCGCAGTACCTCTTCCACGGCCGGGAGGCAATCGGCATTGATAATGGCGGTGATCTTGCGGTAGTTCATTACACTCTCCTCGGATTCACGGGAATCCTCATGACTGCTCGCCGAGCTCGGGATTGACTTCGTCGCGATTGCGCAGTTGGCGCCATTCCCACAACAGGTAGACGGCCGGTATCACCAGCATGGTCAGCACCAGCGCGCTCAGCATGCCGCCGACCATCGGTGCAGCGATGCGGCGCATCACTTCCGACCCGGTGCCTGATCCGTACATCACCGGCAGCAGGCCGACAACAACGGCAGCGACGGTCATCGAGATTGGCCGCAGACGCAACAGGGCACCATCGCGGACAGCATCGCGCACTCCTTCGAAGCTGATTGACCTGCCATCATTGCTGCATTGATCAAGATAGCGGGCCATCGCCTGATTGAGATAGACCATCAGCACCACGCCGATCTCGGTGGTGACGCCCGCCAGTGCAATGAAGCCGACGGCCACGGCCACCGACATGTTGTACCCCAGCAGGTATAGCAGCCAGTAGCTGCCTGCCAACGCCATCGGCAGCGTACCGAGAATGATCAGGGTCTGCCCCACGCTGCGGAAGGCCATGTACAGCAGCAGTGCGATCAACACCAGCGTCACCGGCACGATCATGACCAGGTTCTTCCTGGCCTTCTGGATATACTCGTACTGTCCGGACCAAGTCAGCGAATAGCCGGCCGGCAGCTTGAGCTTTTCCGCGACCAGCTCTTGCGCTTCTTCCACGTAGGAACCCACGTCACGCCCGGCAATGTCGATGAAGGTCCAGCCGGTGAGCTGGGCCGCTTCACTCTTGATCATCGGTGGCCCGTCCTCGATATGTACATCGGCGACATCGCCCAGCGTGACATGGCCGCCACGAGCCGTGACGATGGGAAGCTGCCGCAGACTTGCCACTGAATTACGCCAGTCGCTCGGATAACGCAGGTTGACCGGGTAACGCTCCAGACCTTCGATGGTGTCGGTCACGTTCATGCCGCCAATGGCGGTGCGCACCACATCCTGCACATCGCTGATGTTGAGGCCCAGACGAGCCGCACGGTTGCGATCGATGTCGGCTTTGATGTAGCGCCCTCCGGCCACGCGCTCGGCATACACGGAGGTGGTGCCTTGCACCTGTGGCAGCATTTCCTCAAGTTCTTTGCCAAGCTCCTGGATCACAGCCAGATCGGGCCCACCGATCTTGATCCCGACCGGGGTCTTGATGCCGGTGGAGAGCATGTCGATACGCGTCTTGATCGGCATCACCCAGGCGTTGGTCAGCCCCGGCAGTTTCACGCGCTGCTCCAGTTCCCGCCGGATGTCGGCTTTGCTGACACCGGGGCGCCACTCCGATTCGGGCTTGAACTGGATGATGGTCTCGACCATGGCCAGCGGTGCCGGATCGGTGGCCGTCAGCGCCCGGCCCATTTTGCCGAATACGGACTGGACCTCCGGTACGCTCATGATCAGTTTGTCGGTCTGCTGCAGCACCTGGCGCGCCTTGTCGGCTGAAATGCCGGGGCGGGCCGAAGGCATGTACATCAGGTCGCCCTCGTCCAGTGGCGGCATGAATTCCGAACCCAACTGCGAGGCCGGCCAAAGCCCGGCCAGCACCACCACCAGGCCACCGACCAGCATCCATTTCGGATGACGCACCACCTGATCAATGACCGGTTTGTACACTGCCGTGAGGGCGCGATTGACCGGATTGCGGTGTTCGGGCGTGATCTTGCCGCGGATGAGGTAGCCCATCAGTACCGGGATCAAGGTGATGGCAAGAACAGCCGAAGCAGCCATCGCATAGGTCTTGGTGAAAGCGAGCGGTGAAAACATCCGCCCGGACTGCCCGCTGAGCGTAAAGATGGGTAAGAACGACACAGTGATGATCAACAATGCGAAAAACAGCGGTGGTCCGACCTCGACGCTCGCATCGGCGACGATGCGCCAACGATTGGCCGCGGTCACTTCTTCACGCTCCATGTGCTTGTGCATATTCTCGATCATCACGATCGCGCCATCGACCATCGCGCCGATCGCAATCGCGATGCCACCCAGCGACATGATGTTGGCGTTCAGGCCTTGCAGATGCATGACAATGAAGGCCATCAGGAT
>JBBRBU010000080.1:0-15190 GCA_038205505.1 Lysobacterales bacterium
ATGCCCCGCAATCGGTTGAGTGAAGCTCGGCCAGCCTGTGCCGCTCTCGAACTTGTTGGCGCTCGTGAAGAGCGGCAAGCGACAAGCGGCGCAAACGAACGTTCCTTCCCGGTGCTCTTCGTTCAACGGGCTGCTTCCCGATGGCTCAGTGTCTTCGTCAAACAGCACCGCGTAGGCAGCGGCGCTGACAATACCTCGCCATTCTTCGTGCGATTTGTTGAGCGGCACAACCACTCCGCCCCGTGCTTCGATTTGCTCATCCGCTGCGCGCGAGCAGGATGGCAGCAGCGGCAACATCGCCAACGCTCCAAGGTGTTGCAACATCATTCGGCGGTTCATGATTTTATCTCCTGTTAAAGATGACGCAACCGTCGCGAGATCTTTCGCGCCGCGAAACGTCGCTACTGCCGGCATCTACGAAGAAAGCACCCGAACAGATGCGGTTTTCCGTTGGGGAGGGAGCCACATCGTTCAGGTACACGCAGCTTTGCCCACGCATGTTCACGAGAGTCAGACCGGATACCTGACGCTTCCCTTTCACACGACCGATCGGGGCGCTGCGATTACAATGCGCGCCGAACGTGCGACTCGTCGCATCGCCACCCACCTTGTCCCCAGGATCCCGTGTGCCCATCATCGATGCCCCGCCCAGCCCTCCGATCCTTCCTCAGCAAAGTGCCATCGTCGTCGATATTCGCGATGCCGACTCAGCACAGGTAACCGCACGCAAGCAGGATAGCCATGTTCTCTGGTGGCTTGAACTCGGCGACCAGTTGCTACTGGTTGGCGCTCGGGGAGAGGTGCGAAAAGCGGCTCCGGATCGGGAGGTGCTTGGTGAGTTGGTCGATTTTGATCATCAGCGTCTGCGTCTGCATGCGATCGGTTGCGTGCGCGAAGACAATCCTCCGGGTCGCCTGATCGCCAATGGCGGTCGTTGGGAGTTGCGCGAGCTCAGCGCAACCGAGCTCGCGATTGGACTGCCGAGTATTCACGATGGACACTCCGATGAGTGGCGCGAAGTCGAGCCCGATACCGTCATCGCCCATCGCTATCGTCCCGATTCCGCGCCCGCTGCGGCGGATCCGCTGGTCCAGTCCATCGTCGACTCGATTGATACGGCTCGCTGGTTCACCGATTTGACCACACTGGCCGGGTGGGATCGGTCAAGCTACGGTTCCGAGCTGGCCGTTTCGCGCGCCTGGATCGAGACGCAATTCAGCGGATTCGGGCTGTCGGTCAGTTCGCCCGCGTTCCAGATGCCCGGCAACGGTGGCGGCCAGATCAGCGTGAACAACGTCATCGGCCGATGGACCGGCACGCAATATCCGGATCAATGGATCATCGTCGGTGGACACTACGATTCCCGGAATTCGAGCATTGGATCGACGCTGAACACACCCGGCGCAGAAGTCAATGCATCAGGTTGTGCGGGCGTAATCGAACTTGCCCGGGTGCTGGTCGAGTTCAGCCCGGAACGAAGCATTCTGTTCATGTGTTATGCCGGCGAGGAGCAAGGCTTGTATGGCAGCTATGCGCACGTCGCCGCACTGCAGAATTCGGGTGACATCACCAAGGTGCAGGCAGTCGTGACGATGGACATGATCGGCTACAGCGCGGACAGCCAGCTCGATGTCCTGTTCGAAAGCTATTCAACGTGGAATGCCTACCTCAATCAGTTCGCCGCCGCTGCGGCAACCTATGTTCCCGATCTGCGCGTCACTCTGAGCACGAATCCGTTCGGCTCGGATCACATGCCGTATCTGCAAGCCGGCAAGCGCACCCTGCTCGCGATCGAGAAAGATTATGGAATCTATCCCTATTATCACCGCACTACCGACACACCGGATCACGTTGGTCCAAATGCGCAGGCCATGGGTGGGGCGATTCTCAAGACCAGCATCGCGGTGATTGCCGATATTGCCGGAATCAATGACCGAATCTTTACCAGCGGATTTGAATCACCGGCGCATTGAGCGCAGCGCTTCGCCGCAAGCGGCATCTCTCAACGGCCATTCGATATCGAGGCAAGACGGTTGCGCGATGGATCATCGATTCGTGGGATGCCCGGCAAACACCAGAACTCAATCAGTCAGACGGCTCTCAACGGCCAGGATGACGAGAACGCAAATTGATCTTGACGTAATCCGGCTTGTCGACCGGATAGGCATGATCTCGTCGAACAGCCACGCTCAAAGATGATGTTGCAGCGTCGCCTCGGCGCCACTCGCGGCGATGCCCTCATCCCAGTCTTCCATCAGGGCGATCAGCACGAGCTTCTCGAACTCCTCGGCAAACCGCTTGGTCACGGCATCAGGATCGCGCACGCGCTTGGCATCGCCGATAAGGCCGAAATGCACTCTGCCGTTGTAGCTCAGAATTGACAGACCAACGCCGATCGATCCCGATTGCGGGACCCAGAACATCAGTTCGGTGGCTTCGACGCCGGTCATGTAGAGCGGTTGTTGCGGCCCCGGTACATTTGTCGCGACCATGGTCGCCTTGCGACTGAATAGCTCGAGTGCTGGCGCCTGCAAGGCTTGCGGGCCCATGCCGAGCGCGCCAAGCAGACCGAGTGTGATGATGGCCTGACGCGAGCGTTTGAGTTCGCGCATGCAGGCAGCGACCCGCTCGAGTCGGCGCAGCGGATTCGCTTCGCCGATTGGCAGTTCCAGAAAGACCAGGCCGAAATGATTGCCGAGTTTCTTGGCATGTTCGAGCGGGCGCAGATTGACCGGGACGGTGGCGCGAATGGTCAATCCATCGACTTCGCCCCCCTCATCGAGCAGATAGCCACGCAGCGCTCCGCTGGCGCAGGCAAGCAAGACATCGTTGACAGTGCAATCCAGCGCCTTGCCGAGGGTCTTCACTTCTTCCAACGGCAACGGATCCGCCCAGGCCACGCGCTTGATCACGCCGAGCGGGCCCTTCAGCATCGTTGGCGGATCATCGGAAAGGAGCAGCGCATTGGCCAACTCCCGGGTGATCTCACCACCCTCACGAGCGACATCGGCGGCGACCGAGGGATCGTTGATCATCTCGGTCATCTTTCCGTAAACCTTGTTGCCGACCTTGAGTGCCTTACCAAGCCCGGCCTGTGCCGGCTCAAGCATGCGTTGCCAGACGTTTGTGCCATCACGCTTGAGCCAGGTCTTGGCCAGATCGGCGTGTTTTTCAGGGTCGGGCGCAGTATCGGTCAATGACAACATGACCTGGACCAGGGCCAGGCCGTCGGCATAGCAATGATGAATCCGCGCAACCAGTACGCTGCCGCCGCGATAGTTTTCGACGACGTGGAACTGCCAGAGGGGTTTGGAATGATCGAGCGGCGTCGAAGCAAGCTCGCCGACGAAGTTCTCGAGTTCAATCTTCTCGGCAGCGCCCGGGAGCGCAGCCTTGCGGACATGCCAATCCAGATCGAAATCGGCATCGGTTTCCCAATATGCGCCGGATGGCGTATTGACTGCCTTCTGACGGAAACGCCGGTAAGCGAGAAAGCGTTCGCCAAGCAATTGCTTGATCTCGGCATGGATCAGCGGCCCGGCAAACATCAGCACGCCGGTGATCATCATCAGGTTGGTCGGTCGCTCCATGCGCAGCCAGGCCGTATCAACCTTGGCCATCGCCTCACGTTTGCCGTCTGCTGATTCGAACATGCCTGCCCTCTCCGGATTCGAGCGCCAAGCAAGATCAAACGAGCCTCAGCGCCGAGCTAGCATCCCGGTAGCGTCAGGAAAACGCAATAACCGTTCCTTGAGATTTGCGCTGATCTCACCGGTTCTCGGAGGTCGCCAAATCCTGATAGGCCTGCAATGCCAGCACACGCGAGGCAGCCAGGTCGACCATCGGAGCCGGATAGCCGGTTGCCTGCAAGGAGGCGGGATCAGTCCACGGATGATGAATCAACGCCGCCGGCAAGGCGCCCAGTTCAGGCACCCAGCGGCGTACGTAGTCGCCACGCGGATCGAATTTCTCGCCTTGGGTGACCGGATTGAAGATGCGGAAATAAGGCGATGCATCGACGCCGCATCCAGCCGTCCATTGCCAGCCTTGCGCGTTGTTTGCGAGGTCGGCATCGACCAGCGTATCCCAGAACCAGCGTTCGCCATGGTGCCAATGCTGGCCCAGGTTCTTGGTCAGGAACGAAGCCACGAGCATGCGCACGCGGTTGTGCATGCTGCCGGTCGCCCAGAGTTCGCGCATGCCCGCATCGACGATCGGAATACCAGTTCTTCCTCGCTGCCATCGGCGAAGCACCGACGCATCACCGCTCCAGCGAAATTCATCAAATCGCGGGTTGAGGTTTCGTTCCGGCATATCCGGAAAATTGAACAATAGTTGTTGCGAGAATTCACGCCAGCCGATTTCGCGCAGGAAGCTCTCGGCGCCTCCGGATTTCGCCGAATCGCCAGCTTTGAAGATGCTCTCTTCAAGAGACCAGGCAATCTGCATCGGTGAAATTTCACCGAAATGCAGATGCGGCGACAGCCGCGAGGTCCCGGCCCGATCGGGTCGATCACGATCGCTCGCGTAATCGTGCAATCCGGATTCGACAAAATCCTCCAATGCCTCGACTGCACCGGCCTCGCCGGGCGTCCAGGCATCGTGAAACTGGCGGTCCCAACCGGTCTGCGGCAGCAACTCAAGCTCTCCGAGGCTGAGACCCTTGTCTTCATTGAAGTCACCCAGCCCATCCGGTGCCAGAAGCGGCGGGCGCACCTGCAACTGTGATCGGGCCTTGCGCCAAAACGGTGTGAACATGCGATACGGCTGATCCGAACCGGTGCGGATTTCCCAAGGCTCGAACAGGACGCTCGCCTTGAAGCTTCGCACATCCATTCCGTCGTCGATCAGCGCTTGCTTGAGCTGCTTGTCGCGCGCCGTGATCGCTGGTTCGTAAAGTCGATTCCAGTAGATTGCCGTGGCCTCGACTTCGCTGGCGAGCCTTCTCAAGGTCTCGAGCGAGGGGCCGCGTTCGATACGGAGCGTCGCGCCGCGCTTGCGCAAGTCTTCGATCAACGCTTGTAGTGAGTGATGCAACCACCAGCGACTCGCCGCACCGGGCGCCCAGGGCGCCTCTTCGTCAGGCGCATGGATATAGACAGGCACAACCCGTTCATGCGCGTCGAGGGCAGCGGCCAGGGCCGGATTGTCGGCCAGGCGCAGGTCTCGGCGGAACCAGATCAGGGCGCACGTCATCGCGGAAGTCTATCAATGTCCGTGATGCCAACGTCATTTTTCTCGCTGGATTCGCCCGCTGGCGGCCACAATAGCGCCGCTATACTGCGCATGCTGTCCAGCCCAGGGAGTTGAAGATGTCGACGTTGCCGACCGGATCGAGATTGCGCACCTTTTCGGGCCTCGCGCTCGTGCTCAGCCTGCTTGCACTGGCTGCCTGCGGCCAGCGGCCCAGTTCGGTGCCCGAGGTTCAGGGTGAAAAACCCATTGCGGCGGAGCCGGGCAAATCCAACGTCAGCAACGCGTTCGCGATCTCCTCGACGCGCGCCGAGCAATACGAGGGCCAACTGGCCTTGATCCTCGAATTTCCGCAACAGCTCACCGGCACCCAGGATTTCGACAGTTTGATTGTCGTAACCGGCAGCAATGGCGAGACGATCAGCGGAAGTTGGGCACTCGATCAGGGCGGCAAGATCCTGCGCTTCCCATACGTGCAGGCGAATACGAGCTACTCGGTGCGCATCAAGGGTGATCTCTCGGCAGTCGATGGACAAACGCTCGGCAGCGAAGCGGCCAAGGATATCTTCACTGGCCCGCTGCAACCGGCGGTCGGTTTCGCTGCACAAGGCAGCGTGTTGCCGGCGCGCGAAACACGCGGCTTGCCGGTGGTTTCGGTAAACGTCAGGGAAGTCGATGTCGAGTTCCTGCGCGTGCATGATTCGGAGGTTGCAAACTTCTTTGCCGCCTATCAGAAGAACGGCAAGCGCGGCTCCTGGGATCTCGATCCGCAATACGAGTGGTACGGACGCAAGGGCAAACCGGTCGCGCAGATCGGCGAATCGGTCTATGCCAACCGCTTCATCCTTTCCGGCGAGGAAAACGAGCGCACGCTGAACTATCTGCCGATCCAGAACATTCCCGAACTCGAGAAGCCCGGCCTTTACTTTGCGGTGATGAAGCAACCCGGTCGCTTCAATGACGAGATGGATACGAGCTTCTATTTTGTCAGCGACATTGGCGTCCACACGCGCGCCTACAAGGACAAGATGTTCGTTCATGCCGCATCGCTGAAGACCGGCGATCCGATCGGCGGCGTGCAATACAGCGTCCTCGATGAGGCCGGCAACACCGTGGTCAGCGGCACTTCTGATGGCAGCGGCAACGCGATGCTCGCCTACCAGCTCAAGGCCGATCAGGTGCTGGTCGCACGCGCCGGCCGCAATGTGTCGATGGTGCCGTTCAATCAGCCCGCGCTCGATCTTTCTGATTTCGCCGTATCAGGCCGCCATGAGGCCTGGTTCGATGTGTTCGCCTGGAGTGGTCGCGACCTCTATCGCCCCGGCGAGACGGTGCGCCTGTCGGCCCTGCTGCGCGACAACGACGGCAAGGCGATCAAACCGCAGCCGCTGTTCATTTCACTCAAGCAGCCCGATGGACGTCTATACGCTCAATCGCAACTCGAGCCGAAGGACCTGGGCTATTTCGAGTGGTCGCGAGAAATCCCGGCCGATGCACCGACTGGCCGCTGGCAGGTCGAATTCCGCCTCGACCCGGCGAGCAAGGAAGCCACCCAGAGCTTGACCCTTCGCATCGAGGAATTTCTGCCTGAGCGCATGAAGCTTGATCTCCTCACAACCCAGGATCAACTGAAAACCGATGAGCTGCTCAGGCTCGATGTCCAGGGCGATTACCTGTACGGCGCTCCGGCAGCGGACAACCGTTTCACCGCACGATTGACCCTCACTCCCGACGTGCATCCCGTCGAATCGCGCAAGGACTATTTCTTTGGCGATCCGTTGATTGAACTGCCGAAAGAGGCCAGGGATGTCGTCGATTCCAAGCTCGATGGCAAGGGTCACTTGAGCGAAGAGATCAAACTGCTCGATGAAAGCAAGCCGGCTCCGGTTGCCGCCGTTCTATCGGGCAGCTTGTACGAGACCGGCGGCCGCACGGTCACGCGCACGCTCAAGCGGACCGTCTGGCCCGCTGACGTGCTGGTCGGAATCCGCCCGTTGTTCGACGTCGAAGACGGCGCCAGTGCGAATGGCAATGCAAGCTTCGAGTTGATCCGCAGCAATGCCGCCGGCGACATGCTGGCCGGATCGAACCTCAAGCTCAGCGTCGTGCGCGAGCGCCGTGACTACCACTGGATCTGGGACAAGGAAAGCGGCTGGCATTTCAACCATACCGAGCGCTTCGAGAATGCCGAGACCCGCGAGATTGCGGTCGAAGCAGGCAAGGCGACGAAGATCGACGTGCCGGTCGAATGGGGCGGCTATCGCATTGAAGTGCTCGATCCTGCGACCGGCCTGACCATGCGTTTTCCTTTCACCGCCGGCTGGAGCTGGAATGATGACAACCGCGGTGGCGAAGCGCGTCCGGACAAGGTCAAGCTGTCGCTCGACAAGCAGAGCTACAAGGCCGGTGACACGCTCAAGGTCACCTTGACGCCACCGCACTCCGGCCCCGGCGTATTGATCGTCGAGTCCGACCAGATGCTCTATACACGCAACATCGAAGCGCGTGCCGGAGCCACCTACGAGATTCCGGTTACCGAGGATTGGGAGCGTCACGACGTCTATCTGACCGCTCTGGTATTCCGTGGCGGATCGGCGATCGAGCGCATCACCCCGGCACGCGCGGTCGGCGAAGCCTACGTTCCGATGGATCGCACAGCACGCAAGGTCGACGTTCAACTCGAAGCCATCAAATTGATGAAGCCCGAAAACGATCTCGCGGTGACGATCAAGGTGCCTGCGCTGGCCGGAAAAAAGGCACAAGTGACGATAGCCGCGGTCGATCTCGGCATCCTCAACATCACCCGCTTCGCCGTGCCCGATGCGAATGACTGGTTTTTCGCCCAGCGCCGACTTGGAGTCGATGCCTACGATCTCTATGGTCGCGTCATCGAAAGCTTCAATGGCGGCACCGCAAAGCTTCGCTACGGCGGCGACATGAGCCTCGATGCCCTGCCCCAGGCGAAACGACCAACGGCCAAGGTACAGACCGTCGACCTGTTTGCCGGCCCGGTCACACTCGATGCGCAAGGCAATGCGACCGTCAAGCTCAAGGTGCCCGACTTCAACGGCACGTTGCGCGTCAGTGCGCTGGTCTTCAGTGATGAACAATATGGCAAGGCTGATACCGAAACGATTGTACGTGCCGACCTGGTCGCCGAGATCAGTACGCCGCGCGTCATGGCGCCGGGCGACAAAGCCATGGTTTCGCTCGATCTGCAGAACTTCTCGGGCATCGAGCGTGCCTTCTCCATCAAGGTCGAGGCCGACAAGCCGCTCGCCGTCAGCAAGGGCGAACGCAAACTCACGCTGGCCGACAATGCCAAGGAGACCCTCGACTTCAGCCTCGAAGCGCTTGAAGGGTACGGCGTCGGCAAGATCCGGGTTTCGGCCGAATCGGCTGACACGCTCGGCAATCCGATTCGTGTCCAGCGCGAATTCGAAATGGTCGTGCGCGCGGCCTGGCCGAGTGTGTTGCGATCGACTCCGCAGTCGCTCGATACGCTCGCACCGATCACGCTCGGTGCGAGTTCACTGAGTGGCCTGATCGACGACTCAGTCGGCGCCCGCTTGACCCTGAGCAGCCTGCCGCCGTTGCCTTTCTCGGCGGCGCTCGCCGACCTGCTCAAGTATCCGTATGGCTGTGTCGAGCAGACCACGAGCAAGGGATTCGCCGCCCTGCTCCTCGACCAGAAAACGGCCGATACCCTGCACGTCGAAGGGCTCGATGATGCCGAGCGCAAGCAGCGCATCGAAGGCGCGATCGGCCGCATCGCTTCGATGCAGATCGGTTCCGGACACTTCTCGATGTGGGGCGGAGAGGGCAGCGTCAACACCTTCATCACGCCTTACGTCGTCGAATTCCTGCTCGATGCGCGCGACGAGGGTTTCGTGGTTCCCGATGCCATGTTGCAGAAGGCGCTGCAGCGACTCAGTGACGACCTGCTCTCAGGCGGCCACCCCTACTACAGCTACGAAAACTCGGATCATCTTCGCTTCGCCGATGAAGCCTGGTCGGCCTACGTGCTGGCCCGTGTCAATCGCGCACCGCTCGGCACCTTGCGCGCGTTGTTCGACAACGAGCGTTCGAAGTCGATCACCGCGCTGCCGCTGGTTCATCTCGGCATCGCGCTGAAACTGATGGGCGATGCACCGCGCGCCGAAAAGGCGATCGACGAAGCGTTCGCGATGAAGGTCAAGCGACCGCAATGGCTCGGTGACTACGGTTCCGATCTGCGCGATACCGCGCTGATGGTGTCGCTGGCTCAGCGCTTCGGCATGGGCAAACCGGAATTCGGTGCGCGCGTGTTCGAGCTGGCCCGGTCGCTCAAGGTCGATCAGCGCGAAGCCGAACAATCGCAATCACGCTGGGGTGGCAGCGGACGCATCTATCTGAGCACCCAGGAACAAGTCGCGATTGGACGTCTCGGCAAGAATCTGATCAAGGATGGCGATGCCGTCGTCTCGGGCACACTCGATATTGGTGACAAGAAGACGTCGCTAGCATCCGCTCGTTTGTGGAGCCGCAGCTTCGACGCAAGCGAGCTGCGCGCCGGTGTCCATCTGACGCCGGAAGGAAGTCCGCCGTTGTACCTGACGACCGACATCGTCGGTATTCCGACCACAGCGCCGCCCGTCGATGACAGCCACGTATCCATCCAGCGCACGTACTACACGCTTGATGGCAAACCCTGGGTGGTGGCCCCGCTCAAGGAGGGTGACGCCTTGATCGTCGGCCTGAGGATCGAAGCGCGCGAGACCTTACCCGATGCCTTGCTCGTCGATCTGCTGCCTGGTGGACTCGAGATCGAGAACTTCAATCTGACCGACTCCAAGCAGTGGGCCGATGTCGTCGTCGGCGGAATCACACTGAGCGATCGCGGTAGCGCCGCGGATGTGCAGCACGAGGAATTCCGCGATGACCGCTATGTCGCCGCACTCAAACTCGACAAGGGACAGCAGGCCGACGTGTTCTATCTGGTTCGAGCGGTCTCGCCGGGAACCTACCTCGTACCGCCAACCATGATCGAGGACATGTACCGCCCCGAAATCCGAGGCATCGGTCGCAATCCGGTCAAGACGATCGAGGTGGTGCAACCGTGAGGGGCCGGGAATCGGGGTTCGGGAATGGAGAATCGGAAAAGCTGCGGTTCGCTGATGGTTCTTGGGATTGACCAAGGTGTCAGCGAACCGGAACTTTCAGAATCAACCTTTCGATCTTGTCGATATTATTCCCTATTCCCTATTCCCCATTCCCGCTTCACCTGACCCCATGCATCAAGCGCTTGATGAACGGCGTCAGGACAAGCACGACGATGCCGGCTCCGATGCCGATCTTGGCCGAGAACAGGAACATGTCCTCGTATTTCGATAGTGCCTCGGCGACGTCGATGACGGCACCTTCCGGAATATCCAGCGACGCAAGTTTGCCGAGTTCGGAGGCGAGGATTTCCGAATACGAGGTGCCGAGGAACCAGCCGCCCATCATCAGGCCAACGACGCGCGGCACCGACAACTGGGTGACTGCGGAAAGGCCAATCGGCGACAACAACATCTCGCCAATTTCAAGAACAAAGTAAGCCAGCACGAACCACCAGATATTGGTCAGTCCATTGGCTTGCGGATTGCGTGCGCTCCAGACCAGGACAAGAAACGACACGCCGGCAAAGATCAATCCGTAGGCCGATTTGGCCGGCTTGCTCGGATTCCAGCCGCGCGCCTCGAGGCGCGGCCACAGCCACGCGAAGAAAGGCGCCAGGACGAGAATGAAGAACGCACCGAGGAACGTCAGCTGGCTGGCCGACCATTCGATTCCGAGTGCCTGATGGTTCATTGCGCGATCGGAAAACAGCACCCACGAGCCGTAGGTTTGCTCGTAGAGCGTGAAGAAAACGAGACAGAAGCCGATGAAGGTGAGCACGGCAAACATCTGGTCACGCTCGACCTTGGTGCAGTGCTTGAACATGAACCAGAGAATGCCGCCGAACAGACACACCGAAACCAGATGCATCGACAACACGACCGGTGTCGGCTCGAAAAATCCGGGGATGAGGACAAGAATCAGTGAATGCGCCTGGATCAACAACCAGATCACGAACAAGCCGGCGATCGCACCAAGATAGATCAAATGTTCGCGAGTGAACCAACCCAACAGTCGCTCGCGGAGCTTTTCCGGATCACGCGGTTCGGCATGACCCATCAGGTGCTTCTGGCCAAAGAGGAAATTGGCCAAGCCGGCGAGCATGCCGATACCCGCCGCGCCGAATCCCCAGCCCCAGCCATAGGTTTCGCCGAGCCAGCCACAAAGCAGGGCCGACACGGTCGCTCCGATATTGATACCGGCATAGAAGATGCTGAAACCCGAATCGCGACGCGGATCATTTGGCGGATACAACTTGCCGACAATGGTCGAGATGTTTGGCTTGAGAAAGCCGACACCCATGATGATCAGCGACAGCGAGAAGTAAAACACCTGCAGGGCGGCGGTGTCGCGAACCACGACGCCGTCGATCATCGTGGCCTGGTCGCCTTCAATGGCCATGCCGAGATGGCCGAGCACGAGCAGGATGCCGCCGAACACGACCGCCTTGCGCATGCCTAGCCAGCGGTCGGCAATCAGGCCGCCAATCACCGGCATCGCGTAAACGAGACCGCCATAGGCGCCGATCAGGTTGTAGCCGAAGTCATCCGTGAACAAGTGATACTTGATCAGGTACAGCAGCAGCAGAGCCTTCATTCCATAGAAAGAGAAACGCTCCCACATCTCGGTGAAAAAGCAGATGTAGAGGCCCTTGTGATGTCCGAGAAATTGCTGCGGTTGGGTCAGGGCGTGATCGGCGGATGGCTCGGATGACATTCGATATTCCGATGAGGAATGAGGCCGGAGTATAACGAGCGGCAAATCTGGTCTGAACCGGGATATCAGAACGCGGTCAATACGCCGAGGAAATCCTCCCCGTAGCGAGCCAGCTTCATCTCGCCGACACCGCTGATCGTGGCGAACTCAACCAGCGATTGTGGTTGCTCGCGCAACATCTGCAGCAAGGTCGCATCGCTGAAGATACGGTAGGCTGGAATGCCCTGCTCCTTTGCGAGTGCCGCGCGCTTGTTGCGCAAGGATTCCCACAGAACCGATTCGTGCGGAGCAATCTCCTGATCCCGCTTGCTGCGATCGTTGCGCGTGGTTTTCTTTTTTGCCTTGCGCTCAACCTTGTCGGCGACGTGGCGCAGATGCACGAGCACTTCGCCGCGAAGGACTGCTCGACTGGCCTCGGTGAGGCGCAAGCTGCCGTAGCCCTCGTCGTCGGGCAGCAGCAAGCCGGCGGCGACCAGTTGACGGAATATCGCGCTCCATTGGCCGTCATCCAATTCCTGACCGATGCCGAAAGTGCTGAGCTTGTCGTGTTCGAATTTCCCGATCTTTTCGCTGTCGACGCCGCGCAGTACTTCGGACAGATGCTTGACGCCGAATCGCTGACCGGTTCGATAGACGCAGGACAGGGCCTTCTGCGCAGCCACCGTGGCATCCCAGGTTTTCGGAGGATCCAGGCAATTGTCGCAATTGCCGCAGTTTTTCTCCGGCATCTCGCCAAAGTAACTCAGCAACTGGCGTCGCCGACAGCCGGTGCTTTCGGAATAGCCGATCAGGGCATTGAGCTTGCTGCGCTCGACCCGCTTGCGCTCCTCCCCCGCATCGGATTTCGAGATGAACTGCGACAAGGTGACGACGTCGGCCAGGCCGTAGGTCATCCATGCCTCCGAGGGCAAGCCATCGCGCCCGGCGCGCCCGGTTTCCTGGTAGTAACCTTCAAGACTCTTGGGCAGATCGAGATGGGCGACGAAGCGCACATCGGGTTTGTCGATGCCCATGCCGAAGGCGATTGTGGCGACCATGACGATGCCGTCTTCGCGCAGGAAGCGCTGCTGGTTCCTTGCACGCGACTCGGCGTTCATGCCCGCGTGGTACGGAAGTGCGAGAAATCCGTCATCGGCCAGCGCCGCAGCCGTTGTGTCGACCTTGTTGCGCGAAAGGCAATAGACAATTCCCGACTCGTCACGATGAGCGGCAAGGAAGTCCTTGAGCTGACGCCGCGGGTTGTCTTTCTCGATGACGCTGTAGCGGATGTTTGGTCGATCAAAACTGGCGACGAAGCTTCTCGCCGATTCAAGACCGAGGCGCTCGATGATCTCGCGCCGGGTTGGCGCATCGGCGGTCGCGGTCAGGGCAATCCGCGGCACCTGCGGGAAACGCTCGTGCAGGATCGTCAGCTGCCGGTATTCCGGCCGGAAATCATGGCCCCAGTGGGATACGCAATGCGCCTCGTCGATCGCGAACAGGCTGATATCGGCTCGTTCGAGCAGATCAAGGAAACGCCCGGTCAGCAATCGCTCGGGGGCAACGTAGAGCAGCTTGAGGTCACCACCGCGCAAGCGTTGCTCGACCTCGCGCTGGGCATTCGCATCGAGACTGGAATTTAGAAACGCCGCTTCGATACCAAGCTGGTGCAGGGCTTCAACCTGATCCTGCATCAACGCAATCAGCGGCGAAACGACGATCGCTGTGCCGGGTCGGATCAGGGCAGGGATCTGGTAGCAGAGCGACTTGCCACCCCCGGTTGGCATCAATACGAGCGCGTCGCCGCCACTCGAGATGCGTTCGATGATGGCCTGTTGTTCACCGCGAAACGCGGCGTAACCAAAGACCGTGTTGAGTATCTGCAAGGGGGAATCGGACATGTTTTCAATGCTATCAGCTGGGAGGCGAGTTGATGGTTCCCGCGGGAAATCCGATCAACTCTCGCTCGTGGTGAGCCAGGCTTTTCCTGAACTCGTCGAAGGCAACCATGATCGGAAGTGGTCGAATCGGGTCGACCGCAGCCGCAGCCGTCCTGTATGCGGTCAGTCGGTTCCAGGCCGTGTTTATCAGGCTTCCCGCGAGTGTCCGCTCATCCTTCGACAGGCTCAGGACGAACGGACGTGAGCTTGTCGGTGCGGATGCTTCCCCGAGTGCTTGGTTTCGGCTTTGGTTTCGGTTTCGGCTTCGGCTTCGGCTTCGGCTTCGGTTTCGGTTTCGGTTTCGGTTTCGGTTTCAGTTTCGGGCTAGGCCTAGGACTAAGGCGCGGGCTCGGGCTCGGGCTCGGGCTCGGACGTGGACGTGGCATAAATCAATAGAATCAACAATTCCCGTCTGATACCGTTCGGCCTGAGCCTGTCGAAGGACGTTTGGGGAACCTTTCGGAACAAGCTTCTGGGTCTACATCCTCAAATGTTCGGTCGGCAGCTACTACACCGGTCATACGGACGATCTGGAAGCTCAGCTGGACATGCATGCAGCGGGCCGAATTACAGGTTGCTATTCGTGCAGCCGAAGGCCCATCACTCTCGACTTCTCACAAGAGTTCGCTACTCGAGTAGAAGCACTCACGGCCGAACGTCAAATCAAGGGATGGAGCCGCACCAGGAAACAAGCGATGATCCGGGGTGATTGGAATGGGGTTTCAAGGCTCGCGAGATCCCGAAAAAGCGCGACATTGGCGAAATAGACAATTCGCCCGCAGTTTTCAACGAAACTTCAATGCATGATCCAGAATCGGACCGACCTACCTCCGCCGTTCGCCCCGAGTCGGAGTCCGGAGCAGACTCTGAGCTTGTCGAAGACAAAGATTTCCCGAATTGGAATGACACACCCACAGAGAACGGAGGTTGATCAGAGGCGCACTGACCCTCGCCAACTCCTGGAGCGATAGCATGAAAGCGATTCGACCATTCCTGGTTACCGTGCTCGGCATGTCCGCACTGCCCGTGATCGCCAATCCGCCGCCACGATTTCCTGATGGCGCGGTCTGGCACCAGAACGTCTCCACGGCTGCGTTGAGCCCGAACTCCACTTCCATGATCAACGCACTGCTCGGCCTTGGCGGCTGGGGCAATGGCAACAAATTCCAGATTGATTTCTCGTTGCAGACCTTCCCCGATGCACCAATCGGGTCGCCGCTGGT
>JBBRBU010000081.1:0-15155 GCA_038205505.1 Lysobacterales bacterium
GCGAGCAACTGCGCACCAAGACAAATTCCGAGGACCGGCTTGTCCTGTCTGAGAGCCTGCTCGATGACCTTCATTTCGGTGCGCAAATGCGGACGCTCCGCTTGCTCCTCGACGTTCATCGGTCCGCCCAGCACAATCAGCCCGTCGTAGCGATCCATGCACGGTTGCGCATCGGGTTGGCGCTCGAAATTGACGAAACGCATGCGGTGCCCGCGTCGCCGGATCAGCGGATCCAGCGTGCCCAAGGGCTCGGCGGCGACATGCTGGAAGATCAGGATGCGTGACATGGGATCCGCAATTGAGGAGAGCCTGTATCAAGCACGATAGCGTATCGACGTCTGGACGTCCAAACATCGACGTCATGCAATGTCATGGAGCGACGAAAACATTGCGCCGATCAATCCGGGGAATGACCTGAGTGGAAGCCGCCAATCCCGAGTTCTGCCCATGCTCCAGTACCCGCGGCTATCGCGCATGTTGTGCTCGCTGGCATGGCGGAGCACCGGCACCTGATGCCGAGGCGTTGATGCGCTCGCGCTACAGCGCCTACGCGCTCGGACTCACTGACTACCTGACAGCGACGTGGCACGCCTCGACGCGACCCGCGACGCTCGATCTCGCCGATAGTCCGAAATGGCTGGGGCTCAGCGTGAAAATGCATCGCGTCATCGACGAGAACCACGCCGAAGTCGAGTTCATCGCCCGCTTCCGCGTCGGCGGTGGGCGCGCCTCGCGACTGCATGAGCGAAGCCGGTTCCTTCGCGTCGAAGCCCGCTGGTTTTATGTCGATGGCGAAATCGATCCAGGCGCCTGAGCGGCATCCATGACTTCAGTGACTTGTACCGCGATCACGCTGTGCTAGCGTCCGCCACTCCTGAACCCCACCCGGGAATCGCCGATGAAATGCTCGTCCCTGCACTACTGCAATCTGTTGCTGCTGCCGCTGCTCGCTCTGGCGGCGTGCACGCCCTCACCCGCACCACCCGCGTCGGTCGAGAAAGCCCCACCGGTTGCCGTGCCGGCTGAAGCCATACCGCCAGCCAGGCGTCATCCGATCGAGGACTTCATCGACACCACCGGGGTGGCTGGCGCTTCATTTTCGCCCGATGAAGACCAGATCCTGTTCTCTTCGAACAAGAGCGGAATCTGGAACGCCTTCACGATGCCGGCCAGCGGCGGTGAATGGACGGCGGTCACTTCGTCGACCACCGACAACACCTATTCGCAAGCTTGGTTCCCGGCCGATGAGCGCAAGCTGGTCACGCGCGACCAGGGCGGCGACGAGCTCAATCATCTTTATGTGATCGAGGCCGACGGCAGCGAGAAGGACTTGACCCCGGGCGACAAGCTCAAGGCCGAGTTCATCGATTTCAGTCCGGACGGAGGCGCGTTCTATGTCGCCAGCAACGAGCGTGACCCCAAGTACTTCGACCTCTACCGCTATGATGCGAAAACCTACACGCGCAGCCGACTCTACGAGAACACGGAAGGCTACGACATCGGGGCGATTTCGCCCGATGAGCGCTGGCTGACGCTGTCGAAGACGCGTACGACGGTCGACAACGATCTCTTTCTCCACGATCGCCAGAAAAAGAAGACGATCGACCTGACTCCGCACACCGGCAACGCCAGTTACTCGGCCGAGACCTTCTCGCCGGATTCGGCGACTCTGCTCTACACCAGCGATGAGGGCAGCGAGTTCAAGCGACTGCGCCGCTACGTGCTCGCGGATGGCAAGCACGAGGATGTGCAGTCGGCATCCTGGGACATCGTCTACGCACACTATTCGCAGACCGGCAAATACCTCGTCGTCGCGACCAATGTTGATGGCAGCACCGAAGTTGCGATCAGCGATGCGGCCACCGGCAATCGGCTGACATTGCCTAGCCTGCCCGCCGGCGAGATCCGTGGCGTGTCGATCGCGCGATCGGAGAATCGGATGGCGTTCTACGTCAATGGCGATCGTCAGCCGAGCGAGCTGTATACGCTGACCTTTGGCGAGCCCGAGGCAAAACGGCTGACCACGTCGCTGAGCGCGAAGATCGAAGCCGACGAGCTGGTCGATTCAAGCGTCGTGCGCTTCAAGAGCTTCGACGGCATGGAGATTCCGAACATCCTCTGGAAGCCGCATCAGGCAACCGCGAGCAACAAGCTGCCGGCGCTGGTTCTGGTGCATGGCGGACCGGGCGGACAGACCACGCGCGGCTACAACACGATCGCGCAATTCCTCGCCAACAACGGCTATGTCGTGCTAGGCATCAACAATCGCGGCAGCTCGGGCTACGGCAAGACGTTCTTCGCCGCCGATGACCAGAAGCACGGTCATGAACCACTGCAGGATTGCGTCGAGGCGAAGAAGTATCTGCAATCACTGGATTACGTCGACGGCGAGCGCATCGGCATCATGGGTGGCAGCTACGGCGGCTACATGGCCCTCGCCGCGCTGGCCTTCGAGCCCGAGGAATTCAAGGTCGGTGTCGACCTGTTCGGTGTCAGCAACTGGCTGCGCACGCTCGAAAGCATTCCGCCGTACTGGGAGAGTTTCCGCGAAGCGCTGTATCAGGAAATCGGCAATCCGAAGACCCAGCGCGACATGCTCATCGCAATCTCGCCGGTGTTCCATGCCGAAAAGATCACGAAGCCTTTGATGGTGTTGCAGGGCAAGAATGATCCACGCGTGATCCTGGCCGAATCCGACGACATCGTCGCCGCCGTGCGCAAGAGCAATGTGCCGATCGAGTATGTCGTGTTCGACGATGAAGGCCACGGCTTCAGCAAGAAGAAGAACCAGATCGAGGGCTACGGCAAGATCCTCGTATTCCTCGACACCTACCTCAAGGGTGATGGTCCGGCCAAGGCGCCCTGATCGACGGCTGATACAGAAGGAGTGTGGCCACACGTCGGACGGACGGCCACACTCCCGATCAGGCCTTAGCTCGAGCGGCAGCCGCCGGTACTGATGCGCTCGCTGTCGCCATCGTCATACTTGATGTCTAGCTTGGTGCCATCCTTGCTGATACCGGTGATCTGGCCGCCGTACCAGGCCTTGCCGCCCGACCAGCGACACTCGACGCGCGTTCCGAGTTTCCACGTATAGGGACGAACCTGTTTTGAGGAAACGGTCTCACGCGTGCCATCGTCATAGACGATCGTGATCTTGCCGCCCTCGTGGCTCTGCACCACGCCAGGGAACCAATAGCCGCCACCGCGCCAGTTGCCAAGCACCCAATCGCCCGGCGATTGCGCAAACACAGCGGCCGGAAACAGTGTCAGCAAGACCAAAACCCATGCCAGTTTTTTCATGCGATTCTCCCCAATC
Source organism: Lysobacterales bacterium (assembly GCA_038205505.1). GTDB lineage: Bacteria > Pseudomonadota > Gammaproteobacteria > Xanthomonadales > Rhodanobacteraceae > Dokdonella. Next base: position 3,320 of record JBBRBU010000081.1, read on the forward strand.
AGATCGACCAACCCGGCTGCATTCTAGCCCGGACAATCGATGACTTCGGCAATTCCGACATGAACGATCGCCCGCACAAGCCCTGCGATCTTCGGGGAGTTGCGGCGTTGCTGAACCCGCAAATTCGGCATGATCAATTGCCCCGCTGCGCCTTCCCCGTGATGACCAGGGCAATACCGCCAAGCACCGCGAACGAGGCCAGGGCGAGGCGCAGGCTGCCTGCCTCGCCAAGCAGGACAATGCCGCCCAGTGCCGCGATCACCGGCACACTGAGTTGCACGGTCGCCGCATGGGTTGCCTTCAGACGTGGCAACACCGTGTACCAGATCGCGTAGCCGAGTCCGGAGGTGATCGCACCGGAGGCGACGGCCAGCGTGACGCCAGTCAGATCGAGCATTGAATGTCGATGCGTGAGCAGGACCAGAAGCAGGGCTAGTGGAAGCGTGCGAATGAAATTGCCGGCGGTCATCCGCGTTGGATCGCCGCCGGCGCTTCCGCGCAACGAATAGATGCCCCAGGCGATGCCTGCAACCAGCATCAGCGCGGAGCCGACCAGGGGCGGCGCGGACACACCGGGCAGCAACAACCCGATCAATCCGCCCACTGCAAAGAGCAGTCCGATCACTTGAACTGTGGCGAGACGCTCACCACGCCAAAGTCCGACGCCGATCATGGTCGCCTGCACGGCACCGAACAGGAGCAAGGCGCCTGTCGCTGCAGGCAGACTGACATAGGCAAACGAAAATCCGGCCGCATAGACGAACAAGGCCAGGGCCGACGGCCAACTGCCGCGGCCCTCAGCGCGGTGCTGACGCAAAAGCACGATCAGGGCCAGGGTCAGCGCACCCGAACCGAGGCGGATCGCGGTGAAACTGCCAGGATCGATCGCATTGCTCGCGAGAGCCGCCCGACACAGCAGCGAATTGCCGGCAAAGGCTAGCATCGCGACTGTCGTCAGCACGAAAACGCGATACATCGACTGCGACCCAGTCACCGCGATTCACGCCACAGGAATTGATCGACGCCACAAGGCCAATGGATCACCTTCGTCGTGCATGCGCAGCGAAGCCAATTCAATCGAGAAACTCGCGGCGGAGATCGACCGTGCTGCGCTTGCCGAGGGCGGCATGATTTTCCTGCAGCCATTGTCCGGCGCTGGCGCGGCCAAGATCACGCAGGCCGGTGAGGAATTTCCAGTCGGTACTGATCTTGCTCGCAGCAGCCAGTCTGCCCATGTCCGCATCGGCACGAATCAGGTGCACGAGGACATGACGCATGCGTTTGGCGAACTCGGGCTTGAGCCAGCCTTCGGCTAGCTGGCGACTGACGAACTCGACCGCACGCATTTCGCGCATCAACGAGGAATTGAAGCTGATCTCGCTGACCCGATCCTCAATCGCCGCTGAAGTCGTCGGCACCTCATCTCGCCACATCTGATTGACCATGATCACGACAACATCGCGCGTGGCGGTTTCGTAGAACAACGGATAGAGCACGGGATTGCCCATGTAGCCGCCATCCCAGTAGTGCTCGCCGTCGATCTCGACCGCCTGGAACATGTGCGGAAGGCAGGCCGAGGCCATCACCGCATCAACCGACATCGCGGCATTGTCGAAGATGCGTGCCTTGCCGCTGCGCACATTGGTCGCGCACAGGACCAGCTTGACCTCCTCGCAGTGTTGCAACGCCTCGAAGTCGACACAGGCGGCAAGCAGGTCGCGCAACGGATTCACATTGAGCGGATTGAACTGGTACGGCGAGAACGTGCGCGTGAACGACTCCATCATCCATTGCTGGGTCGCCAGCATCGGATTCGTGCCGGCATTGGCCAGTGGATTGGACCCGCCGAGCGCGGCAACCGGATTGAGCCTCGTGCCAAGTTCCCCCACGCGCCGCCAGAAGTCTTCGAGGCTGGCACGGGCGCCATCGGGGCCGCCGTGCATGAGGCCGTATGCGACCACCACCGCATTCATCGCGCCAGCACTGGTGCCGCAGATGCCATCAAAGCGGACCCGGCCATCCTCAAGCAGGCGATCGAGCACACCCCAGGTAAAGGCCCCGTGTGAGCCGCCGCCCTGCAAGGCGAGGTTGATGGGTTTCGCCGCGTCAGGCGCCAACGATTTTCGCTTCGAACCAGAAGATCGCTTGCCGGTTGTCGCCATGGGTTGTCCTGCCTGGTCGATCGCGAGTGCGGGTCACGTGATGCAGTTGCAAGTTGCGAACGATACGGCAATGTTGAGCCCGTGGTCCGAAGGGCGTTCACGCCCCCGGTCAAGGTCGTTTCGTTGCGGCGGTGAATCGCAAAGCTACAGGAATCTGACACGAGTGCATTTGCACGGCGAACTTCCCGCCTCGCGGCTGGATTGCGCTCAACCGCAAACAGGACTTCAGCTGGCTGCCCGGCCAAATTTCGCTGGCGGAGTGCGGAGGGAACCGGGTTCCACAAGCTTGTGATCGAAGCCAGGGGCCATTGGTTTTGTCCGCAACGCGAGCATGTGGGCGCAGTGGCCGACCTGTTGTAGCGATTGTTCGTCATTGCCGTGCTCGAAGATATGGCCTTCCTTTTCATTGACTGAACCGGGCCGCATGTTGACCTGAACACTTTGTGAACTTAGATAATATGCAACAGAAAACGCCGGAACAAGCCCGGCGTTTCGTGAGGAGGCAGTGCAGATCAATGCCTGGGCTTTGCGGCGACGCACTTTCCCTTGCTGACGACCTCGCCCTTGGCGCAATGCAGCGCTTTGGCCGACGGCGTAGCCTGCTCGCCGGTCTGTGCAGCGGTCACTGCCCGCATCGAGTGTTGCGCGGGAGCGGCGGCAAAGCTGACCGAGGTCGCAAGACAGAAGGCAAGGGATGCGGTAGCGATACCGATTTTCATGGACGTTTCCGTATTGTTTTTCGTCGCAGGGTCCGGTTCCTCACCGGCCCATGCAGCTTGCGCCGCGCAACCTTGCGGCAACCTTTCCATCACACTACGGAACGTTGATGTGGCGAGCAGTCGGAAATGACAGGCGTACGCGTAGTCCCGGGTTTGCCGCTTCGAGCCTTGGATTCGCTTGATGTCGAATCGCGATCGCGCGCACAACGCTCAAGCCCAGTCCACTGCCCTTAGTCCACATTGCGGCTCAAGGCCCACAAAGCGATCAAACTCGCGTTCACCCTGATCTTCATCGATTCCCGGTCCTTGATCGCTGATCACGAGCAGAAATTCACAGTGGCGATCAGGATTGCGAGCCAAGGCTGCCAACGTACGCAGCGGATCCCACTACGACCGTTATTTCCAGGTTGCGTTCAATTTTTGAACAATCCAATGTCCTCGAAATCCGCTGGATCGAACTTCCGCGATCAGGGCTTCAGCGCCGTTCCGGATGATGTATTTTCGGGGCGCGGAGTGGAGTCTGCTTCTGCGAATGCTCAAATGGTTTCGAATTTCCGGAGTGACCGGGTGGCGATCGGCGAAGATTGGATGGCTATTCGAAGCCGTGCACAAACAGTGGATCCGGCGGTGTCAGCACGAGGGTCTGGTTCGCTGCGACGTTCTCGATCTCGGTAACCATGCCACCCGGCCAGTCGACCCGGACGCTGTCGACAACGGTGACGTTTCCAAGCCCGAAGTGGGCCGATGATTCACTTTGACTGAGGTAGTTGCTGCCACCGTCAATCTGGTCGATCAGGGTGCGCGCGCCGATTCGCACGCTTACCTTCGCGCCGATACCTTGAGGCGTAGTCCCGCGAACGCCGGCGTTATCGAGAAAAATTCTCAGCCAGTGCGTATCAGGACCAGACAAGTCATTGCGCATGAGAATGATCGGCGGCCCGCCCGGGAAAAAAACCAGATCCTGATCGCCATCATTGTCGTAGTCGAAATGCGATATGCCGCGACCGTCTGCGTTGAATCCGAGGCCAATGCTCTGGGCCACTTCCTCGAACGTCAACACCCCTTGGTCGAGCCGGTTCAGGAAGACGGAATTTCTGCCGATCTGTGCCACGTTGACCAGATCGCGGTGCGAATCGTGATTGATGTCAAACGATAGTGTGGCCCACCCGAACCCGCCAACAGTCACACCAACGGCATCGGCCTGATTGAGATAGACATGGTTGCCTTGATTGACATAGAAGTTGTTGGTTCCGATCGTTGAAACATAGAAATCAAACAATCCATCTTCGTTCCAGTCCCCGACGGTCATGCCCATTTCGCTGGAGTCCTGACTCGTATTGGATGCATCTGTTCCGTTGGTGAAGGTGCCATTGCCGTTGTTGATGAAGTACAGGCTGGTGGAGTAATCACCGATCCAGATCAATTCGGGATATCGATCATTGTTCATATCGGCAAAATGTGGCGTATACCCGGCGAGACCCTGAACGCCGGGTCTGAGGCCAGCAGACGTCGTGACGTTGGTGAACGTGCCGTCACCGTTGTTGCGCATGAGGCAGTTCCCGGTCTGGCGATCCATGGCACCCGAGATTGCCAGATCCAGATCGCCATCGAGATCGAAATCTCCCCAGGCCCCACCGAATCCATCGGGCTGTATCGTGCTGCACCGGTTCACCCCGGCGGCCACGCCGACGTCGACAAAGCCCGTTCCCGTATTGCGATAGAGGTGATGACGCCCCATTTCAGAAGTGGAGCCGTGGCCAAGGCATGTCACGAAGAGATCAGGCCAGCCGTCGCCATCGAAGTCGCCGATCGCCGCAGCGCTCGACAGGTGAACGACTGCTACGCCCCAGGCCGATGCCTGATCAGTAAACGTGCCGTCGGCGTTGTTGAGAAAAAGCTTGTCGGCGCCGTTTTTTCCCGTGGGATAGAAAATATCCTGCCAACCATCGCGATTGAAATCGCCGACAACGCCTCCGCCAAGAATCGGGTTGATCTGCGCGATCGATGTCTGCGTGTTGGCAATGCCAGCGGCTGTGGTTTGATTGGAAAAAGAAAGCTGCTGCGCCGTCGCATCGACGACGACAAGCAGGCATAACAGCGTCATCGCGGCGGTTCTCGCCAGCCCGTTCCCGACCATCCCCGCCCCCTCGCGAAGTCCTGCAGCACTCAACCAGTTGTCATCAGAACCCTCTGAAGACAATGCCAATGCGATCGGCCGTGTCCAGTTTACGCTGCGCGCGCAGAACGTGGCAACGTGGCGAAACCGGCGAAAAAGCGCGGGGTCACTGGAACTACTGGTAGCCCTTCGCCTGTAACGAAAACAGGTGTGCGTAGTGGCCCTCCTGCTGCAGGAGTTGTTCGTGGTTGCCATGCTCGATGATGCGACCTTCCTGGATGACGATGATCTGGTCGGCCATGCGCACGGTCGAGAAGCGATGCGAAATCAGGATCACGATCCGGTTCTTCGACAGCGCCCGAAAGTGCTCGAAGATCGTCGCCTCGGCTTCGGCGTCCATGGCCGCGGTGGGTTCGTCGAGGACGAGGATGTCGGCTTGCGAGCGCATGAAGGCGCGAGCCAGGGCGATCTTCTGCCATTGCCCACCCGAAAGCTCGCGACCGTCGTTGAACCACTTGCCGAGCTGTGTTTCGTAGCCGAGGGGCAGGCTGTCGATGAACTCTTTCGCCATGCCCTTTTCGCTCGCTTCGTGCCAGCGAGTTTCGTCCTCGAAATGATCCACGTCACCAGCGCCGATGTTTTCACCGACGCGCATCTGGTAGCGCGCGAAATCCTGGAAAATTACGCCGATTCGCCGCCGCAGTGCGTTTTCATCCCAGTCGACCAGATCGACACCATCGAGTAACACGCGACCACTGTCCGGCGCATACAGCCGCGTCAGCAATTTGATCAAGGTGGTCTTGCCGGAGCCGTTCTGACCAACCAGGGCGAGCGATTCGCCAGGGCGGATATGCAGACTGATGTCGCGCAGGGCCGGGGTGTCGGCACCCGGGTACGTGAAGCTGACTTGCTCGAAGCGGATGCCGTCGCTTGAATCGATTCCCTTGAGGACGCTGCCGGACGGCGCGCGCACAGGCGTTTCGAGATACTCGTAAAGTGTTGAAAGGTACAGGTTGTCTTCGTACATGCCACCGACCGACGACAAGATAGCCGACACCGCCGACTGGCCTTGTCGAAACAGCATGAAATACATCGTCATCTGACCTAGCGTGATGCGGCCCATGATCGTGGTGAAGGCGATCCAGGCGTAGGCACCGTAAAGCGTCAGCGTTCCAATCAAGCCGAGCCCGAGCCCCCAACTGTCGCGACGCAAGGTCAGTGCGCGATCGGCGCCGTAGAGCTTGTGGAAGATGTCGCGGTAGCGATCGAGCAGCAGCGGGCCCAGCCCAAACAGCTTGACCTCCTTGGCCCCGTCTTCGCGTGCGAGTACCGTTTCCAGGTACATCTGCTTGCGTGTCTCAGGCGAGCGCCAGCGAAACAGCGTGAAGGCGTCGCCGGAAAACTTGGTCTCGGCGATGAAGGCCGGCAATCCCGCAAGAACAAGGATGAGCATGGCCCACGGCGAAAAGCTGATCAGCAATGCGGCATAGCTGGCCAGGGCGATCAGGTTCTGCGCCAGCCCAAACGTGCGGTTGACCAACGACAACGGCCGGCTTGACGCCTCGCGACGCGCGCGCGTGAGCTTGTCGTAGAACTCCGAATCTTCGAAATGGGCGAGATCGAGGGTCAGCGCTTTTTCGAGAATCATCTCGTTGACACGCTGGCCGAGTTGGGCGCGCAACAGCGATTGGCAGAAAGAAATGCCCCGCTGTGCCGCCGCCATCGCCGCAACCAGCAGACCTTCGAGAGCGACCAGCCAGAACACTTGGGCCAGATCCTGCGCGCCATTCGCACGCACCGCCTGCGTCGTCGCGACCACCGCATCAACGATATGGGCACCGACCCAGGCGATCCCGGCCGGCAGCAAACCCGCGATCAAGGTCAGCAACGCCAGAGCCAGGGTCAAGGCACGGCTGGTACTCCAGACCAGCTCAATCGCGCGCCGACTGAAGCGGAACGCGCCAAGGAAGCTGCGCGCGAGCTCGGGCTTTTCGGTTGAAGGATGAGGTTTGTGCGCGATCATCGTGAATGCCGATACGGCCGCATGACAGAAGCCCGTGACATGGGGGCGAAATCAGGACTCGAAAGGATTCCGGTCCTGTTATTTGACTACGTGACCACGAAACATGCGAGGCAGCCACGATTCGAAAGCCCGCGTCTCTTTTTTCAAGGTGACCGGCATCGGCGCAGGCAAGACCGACTTGATGGCGGTGAATCAGATTGCGGGGGTCTCCGCTCCCACCCGACGTCTCACCGCATCCATGTCGCGCACGGCGCGAACTTCGACACAGCCAGTCTGCGCCCATGGAAACGTGGCCGCTATGCGCACCGCTTCGTCGTAGTCGGCGGCTTCGATCAGGTTGAATCCACCGAGCAGTTCCTTGGTTTCGGCGAATGGCCCATCCATGACTGAAAGCGCGCCGTTGCGGATGCGCACGCTCTTCGCTGATTTGGCTGCTTCGAGCTGTTGCGAGTCGATCAGCTTGCCCTCTTCACGCAATTCGTCGGAATTCCTGAAACAGTGGTTCATGCGCATATCGAACTCACCCTCGGGCAAGGCATCGAGCATTTCATCGTCGGTGTAGATCAGCAGCAGGAATTGCATGGCGGGTTCCGGAATCCAGGTTCGCGCAACATCGTCGGTTGAGCGATTCGCGTCAAGTTATCGGACTGAACAGGAGACGCCGCCGCCTGCATCAAAGCCGGTCCATCGTGTCTGCGCACCACCGTTCGGACAATGCACGGGGCATTGTGCGAGGATCGTCCCCGATGACGACCTTCTTGGTTCGGAGCTCAAAGGCATCATGCAGGAAATTGAAGTCTCGACTGCTTTGATCACTGACGACACCGTGGTCATGGGATTGTTGGCCGCTTCGCTCGGCCTCGTGTTCTGGACGGCTGCGCGCCCTGCCGGATTTTTCAAGCGCTTCTACACGTATGTCCCTGCATTGCTGCTGTGCTATTTCATCCCGGCCGTGTTCAACAGCGTTGGTCTGATCGATGGCAACGCAAGCGGCCTTTATCCGATGGCACGCGACTACCTTTTGCCGGTGGCCCTGGTCCTTCTGACCTTGTCGATCGACTTCGAAGGCATCCGCCGCATGGGGCCGAAGGCGATCATCATGTTCCTGGTCGGCACGCTCGGCGTGATGCTCGGCGCGGTATTCGCATTCGGCCTGTTCGAGATCATTTCGCCGCAGACTGTGGCCGGCGACACCTGGCGCGGCATGACGACCGTGGCCGGAAGCTGGATCGGCGGCGGCGCGAACCAGGCCGCCATGAAAGAGGTGTTCAACGTCGACAGCAACCTGTTCGGGCAGTTCATCGCCGTGGATATACTTGTCGCAAATGTATGGATGGCCGTGATCCTCTTTCTCGCTGGCCGCGCCGAGGCGTTCGATCGCTGGACTGGCGCTGACACCAGCGCGATCGATGACATGAAGCAGCGCATCGAATCCTTCAACGCCAAACACTCGCGCATCCCGACGTTTTCCGACGTGATGATCATCCTTTCGCTCGGGCTCGGTGCGATGGGCGTGTCGCATGCAATCGGGAAACCGCTTGCGGCCTGGATCGGACAGGCGGCTCCATCACTTGAACGCTACAGTTTGACTTCAGGTTTTTTCTGGGTTGTGGTGATCGCCACCACGATCGGGCTGGCCTTGAGCTTCACCCGAGCGCGCCAACTTGAAGGTGTCGGCGCATCAAGAATCGGCTCGGCCGCGCTGTATGTGTTGATCGCGACGATTGGCATGCACATGGATATTGGCGCCCTGGTCGAACGACCGCGTCTGTTTGCGCTCGGATTCTGCTGGATTGCCGTGCACGCCGTGATCATGCTCGGCATCGCCAAGCTGATTCGTGCGCCGTTGTTCTTCATGGCGGTCGGCTCGCAAGCCAATATCGGGGGAGCCGCCAGCGCGCCCGTGGTCGCCAGCGCCTTCCATCCAAGCCTCGCTCCGGTTGGTGTGCTTATGGCCGTGCTCGGCTACGCGCTCGGCACTTACTGCGCGTGGCTGACCGGATTGATGCTGCAAGCGATGGCGGGTTGACGCACAGTTGTCGCGTCGCTCAATCGGCTTGGCCTGCTTGGAATCCGAGCTGGCGCAACAATCCGCAAACAGACGAGCGATGACCGATACCGACCTCACCACGACCCTGATCACCTTCCTGCGCCGTATCGGCATCCGTGTCCGCGAACAAGCGTTCGCCAAGGAATCGTTCCTCCCGGGATTGATGATTTTCAATGGGGAACTCGTCGTCGATCGCAATGCCCTGGCCTGGCCTGGCGACCTGCTGCATGAAGCCGGCCACCTTGCGGTGTTGCCAACGGAACGGCGCAACGCATCGAGCGATGCACTCGACGGACACGAGTCGATTCCATTCGCGGGCGAAATCGAAGCGACTGCATGGGCATGGGCGGCCATCGTCCACCTCGGCCTCCGACCCGAGGTTCTATTCCACGAAGGCGGCTATCACGGTCGTTCCGCGGCATTGATCGCGACGTTTTCGGCCGGCGTCTACCCGGGCTGCCACGGTCTGCATCAGGCCGGACTCGCGTCGTCAGGAACTGACGCCATTCGAGATGGGGTGCCGCCGTTTCCTCACATGATTCGCTGGCTGCGCGAATGAATTGACCGATGCATCTTCCAGAAACGGTGTTTGCGGCGCGGTAGATCAGGATTCCATCGAGTCAGCAGCGCTTTTTCGTGAGATCGACGTCTGGCGAGTCCCCGATCCAATGATCGAAGTGACGAAACCATTGAATACCGTGGTTCACCTGAGGTTGGGAGGCAACAGCGTATCTACAGGGTCCTTCGGCCATTGCGGGGATTGATCTCTGGCCGGACTCACCTGTTACTGGAGGCGCTTATGTCATTCGGGATTTATTTGGTTGGCTACATTATTTTGATCATTGGCTTGGGCGTAGGCGCCAACCTGCTGGGTGTGCCGCTGGAGTGGATTGGCGTCGGTGTGCTCTGCCTGATTGGCATCGCCATCATTCATGGCGTGACCGCGACGCGACAGAAAGACAAGCCCGCCTGACCAGGACGGTCAACAGCAGTCATGCATCATCCGGACGTCAGTTGCGAATGCGCGCAGCCAGCCGATGTCATCGCGAAGAATGAAACGCCGGGTAATTCCCGGCGTTTCGCCTTCAGGCGGTAGTAGCGCGGTCGATACGTTCGATGCCTAGTGCAGTCCGCGTCCTGGTCAGACCAGAACCTGTCGGGTTTTCGCCAGAAACTGGTGGATTTCGTCTTCGGTGCGGGGATCAATCATGTACACCGGGCGCTGGCCATTGGGACACAGCAGGCGGGGCGTGGTGCCAAACAGGCGACAGATCAACGGCCGCTCGGCATAGACTTCGCAGCCGTGCGCGCCGAGATGCGGACAGCTCAGCTCAGCCAGCGCGCTCGCGTGCTCGGCCTCGGTCTTGACCGGCAGCCTGGCCATTTCTTCGGACGATGCAGTCACCGGGCCACAGCAATCATGGCAACCGACGATGCAGACGAACGAAGGAAACCGTGCGCGTAGCGCGTCGATTTTCCGGTCGTTGGTGTCCATGCTTTTGTCCCATTATTTGCTGCCCCGGCACCGAAACATATCGACCAGCGCGTGACTATCAGGGCAGAGCTGTTGCGCAGAAGGTCTTTTCCGGAATCCCCGGAGTTGGCCGATTCAAGTTTCACGACCCGGCCCCACGCCCGATCGAACCCAGCGCATTCTGGCGGTCACGCGCCGAACAAGCACCGCTGCTCCGACTCCGACTACCATGGCGACGACATGACCGCCGCCGAACCCAGACGCCATCTGATCCGCCGCAGCCTGCTCGTTCTCGCCATTGCCGCGATCGCGAGCTACCTGCTGCTCATGCTGTTCGTGCATCCGTCCAACAATCGCGACTGGTCGCCTGACCAACAGCGCCTTGCGAGCGCCGAATTCTCCGGCGACATCGTGCGCGTAAAGAACGTGCGCAATACCTTCTATCGCTCAACCACAGACTTCGATGTGCATTGGGAAGATCGGTCTTACGACCTGCGCCGACTCGAATCGGTGTGGTTTGTGGTCGAGCCCTTCGCCAGTTGGCGCGGACCGGCGCACACGTTCTTGAGTTTCGGCTTCGGCAACGGCGAATACGTTGCGATCTCGGTCGAGATCCGCAAGGAACAAGGCGAGTCGTTCTCGCCGCTACACGGACTCCTGCGCCAGTACGAGCTGACCTACATCGTCGGCGACGAGCGCGATCTGATCGGTCTGCGCGCCAACCACCGCCACGACGACGTGCACCTCTACCCGATGCGCGCGACACCCGACGCTACACGCACCCTGTTCGTCTCGATGCTGGAACGCGCCAATGCGCTGGTGGCCAAGCCCGAGTTCTACAACACGCTCAGCAACACCTGCACCACCAACATCGTCGACCACGTCAACCCGATCGCACCCCACCCGATTCCCTTCAGCTACAAGACCCTGCTACCCGCCTATTCGGACGACCTCGCCTTCGATCTCGGTCTGATCGACACGGACCTGCCACGCGAACAGTTTCGGGCCGCATTCCGGATCAATGATCTTGCGCGGGAGCATGCCGACCGCGTGGATTTCTCCGAGAAGATCCGTTCGCAGCTTCGTGATTGAGGCTGATCATTTCGGAGTAGTTGAAAGCGATCTACAAAACCTGATCGCGCGGCAAGAAGGCCGGGCTAACAAACGGGCGGCTTGTGGAATTATTGCTTCACTTTCTCAGGAGCTTTGCGCTCAAGAAACAGCCGCTGCAAACTGAGCGAAAAGATCGCCGGGAAGCTCATTCGCCAGCTTCCACTGCACAGCCATCGGTC
>JBBRBU010000082.1:0-14680 GCA_038205505.1 Lysobacterales bacterium
TTGCATTCGCCGTGGCGAGCTTGATGCGCTGAAGATCCCGATCGCACCGATTGATGTGCTGGCGCAGCAGATCGTTGCCGAAGTGGCGTGTGGCGAATGGGATGAGGGCGGACTGTATGACTGGATGCGCCGGGCCTGGCCGTATCGCGATCTCGCACGCAAGGACTTCGACGATGTCGTGCGCATGCTCGCCGACGGATTCACGACCCGGCGCGGTGCGCGCTCGGGCTATCTGCATCGCGACGCGGTTCACGGCAAGGTCAAGGGCCGACGCAATGCGCGCCTGACCGCGTTGACCTCGGGCGGCACGATTCCCGATACCGCCGACTACGCGGTCGTGGTTGAGCCAGAGGCAATCACGGTCGGCAGCGTGCACGAGGATTTCGCCATCGAGAGCATGGCCGGCGATATCTTCCAGCTCGGCAATACCAGCTACCGCGTGCTGCGCGTCGAACGCAGCAAGCTGCGCGTCGAGGACGCGCATGGTCTGCCGCCGAGCATTCCTTTCTGGGTTGCCGAAGCGCCGGGGCGCAGCGACGAATTGTCGATTGGCGTATCGCGTCTGCGCGAGGAGGTCGAGGCACGCCTGACAGCCGACACGAATACCGCAGTCTCTTGGGCGTCTGAACCAGCCGCTGCAGGAAGCGGCTTCAGCCGCGATGCTTCTGATTCAACAACGACTAGTGCAGAAACATCGCGGCTGACGCCGCTTCCCGCGGAAGCCCGGGAGAGGATCGCTGCGGCGTGTCGCTGGCTGGTCGAAGATGTTGGTATCGGTGCCGGGGCCGCGCAGCAACTGGTCGACTATCTGGCGCGTACGCGCAATGCGCTCGGCGTTTTGCCGACACGCCGGCAGATCGTCATGGAACGTTTTTTTGACGAGTCGGGTGGCACCCAGCTGATCATCCATTCGCCGTATGGCAGTCGCATCAACAAGGCCTGGGGTCTGGCCCTGCGCAAGCGATTCTGCCGCTCGTTCAATTTCGAGTTGCAGGCGGCGGCGACCGAGGACGCGATCATCCTGTCGTTGTCGACCAGCCACAGTTTTCCGCTGATCGAGGTCTCACGCTATCTGCACTCGGCCACCGCGCAGGACATTCTCGTCCAGGCTCTGCTCGATGCGCCCCTGTTCGGTGTGCGCTGGCGTTGGGCGGCAACCACGGCACTGGCCCTGCCGCGCTTCGCCGGCGGTCAGAAGGTCGCCCCGCAACTGCAGCGCATGAAATCCGAGGATCTGCTTGCCACGGTGTTTCCGGATCAGGTCGCTTGCCTCGAAAATATCGTCGGCGAACGCCAGATTCCGGATCACCCACTCGTCGAACAAACGCTCAACGATTGCCTGCATGAAGCGATGGATGTGAATGGCTGGCTCGATGTGTTACGCGGCCTCGAAAGTGGCGACATCGGTATCGTTGCCCGCGATCTGCCCGAACCCTCGCCGCTGGCCGCCGAAATCCTCGGTGCGCGGCCGTATGCCTTCCTCGATGACGCGCCGCTCGAAGAGCGTCGCACCCGGGCCGTGCAGATGCGCCGCTGGAGTGACCCCGAGTCTGGCGACGATCTTGGCGCGCTCGATCTTGCCGCGATCGAAGGTGTGCGCGAAGAGGCGTGGCCTGATCCGCGCGACGCCGATGAGATGCACGAGACGCTGATGAGCATCGGCTTCGTCAGCGCCGACGAGGCGGCGGCTCATCCTGAGTGGCAAGACTGGCTGGAGCAACTTGCCGGAAAGGCAAGGGCGACCCGGATCGATATCGGCCATGCAGCCGAATCCCGAAAACTCTGGTTCGCTGCCGAACGCCTGCCTCAGGCGCAAGCAATTTTCCCGCACGCTTCGTTGCATCCAAGTGTCGACGTGCCAAGCGAGTACGCGGTGATCGAATGGTCGGCCGAAGACGCCCTGATCGACAGCTTGCGTGCGCGCCTGACTGCGCTCGGACCGATCACGACAGCGGTCCTTGGCGATTCGATGGATCTCGATGTTTCTCGCATCGAGGCTGCTCTGGTTGCTCTGGAATCCCAGGGCTTCGTCATGCGTGGCCAATTCACCCCGGCGGCTGCCAGCGAAGAGTGGTGTGAACGCCATCTGCTCGCACGCATTCATCGCTATACGCTCAAGCGCCTGCGTCGCGAGATCGAACCGGTCGAGGCCCGCGACTACATGCGCTTCCTGTTTGACTGGCATCGCATCGCCGTCGGTTCGCAGGCGCGCGGGCCGGACGCGTTGGCCAGCGTACTCGCGCAGCTCGAAGGCTTCGAATCTGGAGCCGGCGCATGGGAAACCGAGTTGCTGCCGGCGCGCATTGCCGATTATTCGATTCACTGGCTCGATGAACAATGCCGCAGCGGACGCATCGTCTGGACGCGCTTCGCCAGCAGCGCATCGGCAAATCGTGAACGCGCGGCGGGGCCTTTGCGAAGCACACCGATCCTGGTCCTGCCGCGGCGCAGTCTGCGCATCTGGTCGCGATTGGCCGAGGCTTCCGCCGAGGATGCGGTGCAAACCTCGTCGCGTGCCGAAGCCGTGCTCGATCATCTGCGCTTGCAAGGTGCATCGTTCTTCGACGAGATCCTCCAGGGTACGCGCCTGCTCAAGGTCGAGCTCGAAGAGGCGCTCGGTGAGCTGGTCAGTCGCGGCCTGATCAATGCCGATAGCTTCGCTGGGCTGCGCGCTCTGCTCGTGCCTGCGGCGAAACGCTCGCAACACGCACGGCGCACGCGCCGCGCCAACCTGATGGGTATCGAGGATGCCGGTCGCTGGGCGCTGACGCGCACTCCAAGTGCCGCATCGTCTGCGTCTGCCGAGCTTGCGCGCGAAACGCAGAAGGAATCGATCGAACACGTCGCGCGCACCTTGCTGCGCCGCTATGGGGTGATCTGCTGGCGGCTGCTGGCACGCGAATCGTCCTGGCTGCCGCCTTGGCGCGAATTGCTGCGCGTCTACCGTCAACTGGAAGCGCGCGGCGAAATTCGCGGTGGCCGCTTCATCGCCGGATTGTCGGGCGAACAATTCGCCTTGCCCGAAGCGATCCCGCTACTGCGCAAGGCGCGCTCGCGCGACCGCGACGGCAGCAAGATCGTGATTGCGGCCAGCGATCCGCTCAATCTCGTTGGCATTCTGACCAGCGGCCAAAGAACACCAGCGGTCGTCGGATCACGCATCCTGCACATCGACGGTATTGCGGTTGCCGCGCTGATCGGGGGCAAGGTCGTTCGGCTCGATGCTAGCGACGCGCAGGTTCCTGCCGATTGGCAGCATGCGCTGGTCTACCGTGGGCAGCGCGCAGCCGGGATCGGCGATGAGAGTGCAATCCATGAAAAAATCGAGCACGGATGAATTCCTGCACGCGTTTCCGACGCGGCAGGCTGAAGGATCGCCGCAGAAGGGGCTCCTGCAGGTTTCAACGAAAACACTCGACGACGAGCTGGCCAACTCGCCAGCGGCGCTCGACATCCTGTTCCTCTGGGGTCGCGATTGCGTCAACTGCGAGATCGCCAAGACGGCGATGCTGGCGGCCAGTGAACGCTTCCGATGGCCCGACGTGCGTTGGCTGCATGCCAATGTCTACGCCGATCCCGACATAGCGACGCGATTCGGATTGCATGGAATCCCGGTCTTCTTTGTATTCCGACATGGGCGCAAGCTCGGTCGTATCACCGAGTGGCCCGGAGCCGATGCGTTTGTCGATGCGATCGAAAAATTGCGCGGATGCGAGGAGGGCAGACTTTGACGGTGGCACGCTTCGCCGTGCTCTTTTCCGTATCGTGCCTCAATGCTTCACAATAGGGGGCCAACCCCCGCGAGGTAGCCGCTTTCCGCGTCGGACCTTGCCCACCTTGAACCTCAGGAGGCCTCATGATCACAGCCGATGAAGCACTGGAGCGATTGCGTACCGGCAACCGACAATTCGTCGCCGAACTTGGCGGCGGTAGCGTCCAGAACGGAGAATCGCGTCGACGCGAACTGGTCGAAGGTCAGGAACCGGTTGCCATCATCCTCGGTTGCTCAGACTCGCGCGTCCCTGCCGAAATCGTCTTCAACCAGGGACTCGGCGATCTGTTCGTGATCCGTGTTGCCGGCAATATCGTTGCTCCCTCACAGGTCGACAGCATCGAGTTCTCCGCGGCGCGCCACGGCACACGTCTGGTCGTGGTACTTGGCCATTCACAATGTGGTGCGATTCTCGCCACGATCGAGGAGCTTGGCCGAAAGCCCGAAGACCAATCGTACAAATTGCGCTCGATCGTCGATCGCGTACGCCCTTCGGTCGAGGCCTTGATGGAAACCGAGATTGGCAAGAATCACGACGAGTTGGTGCGTCGCTCGGTACGCAACAATATCCGCATGTCGGTCAATCAGCTGCGGCGTGGCTCGCAAGTCCTCGAACACCTGCTCGAACACGAAGGGCTGCGTATCATCGGTGCCGAATATTCCCTGGAAACGGGCGTGGTCGAGTTTTTCGACTACTGATTCATTTGCATCGGAGTTTCGGGTTTGCCAGCATCGCTTCAGATGGGGTAAACACGGTGCGTGGACAATGATTCGATTGACCCGCAACGGGGAGCCGCATGCTTGAACCCGAAATCGTTTCAGAATCGAAACCGGATCCGCCGCCCGGACTGAATCAGCCAATCGTCGATCTCTATCGCCGGGTGCGCCAGGCCAGCCTCGATCTGGTCAGCGGCCTCGCCGTTGAAGACACCGTGGCGCAGTCGATGCCGGATACCAGTCCGAGCAAGTGGCATCTCGCGCATACGACCTGGTTCTTCGAACAGTTCGTGCTTGGTCGCGATCCTGCCTATCGACCGTTCAATGCCGATTGGTTGTACCTGTTCAACTCCTACTACCAGTCAGTCGGGCCAATGCATGCGCGCCCGCAGCGTGGCTTGCTGACCCGACCTACACTGGCTGAAGTCTTCGCCTATCGCGCTTGCGTGGATAGACGCTTGGCGATCTTGTTCGACCGCGGCATTGATGCCGAATTGGCGTCGCTGGTGATCCTTGGCTTGAACCACGAGCAGCAGCATCAGGAATTGCTGCTAACCGACATCAAGCATCTATTCTCGCTGAACCCGTTGCAGCCGGTGTATCGCGAATCGGCGCAGTCGAGCAGATCGAGCGCGACCCCACTTGAGTTCCGTGATGGCAAACAGGGAATCGTCGAAATCGGCCACGCCGGCCAAGGTTTCGCCTTCGATTGTGAGACCCCACGCCATCGCGCGTTGCTGCATGCCCACGCGCTGGCCAATCGTCCGGTCAGCAATGCCGAGTTTGCAGAGTTCATTCGCGATGGTGGCTATCGCACACCGACGCTGTGGATGAGTGAAGGCTGGAATACTGTTTGCGAGCGCGCCTGGGCACATCCTCTGTACTGGTCCGATTCTCTAGAAAGTGAATTCACGCTTGCTGGCGTCAAGTCGATCGATCCGCATGCGCCGGTCAGCCATGTCAGCTTCTTCGAAGCCGACGCGTACGCGCGCTGGGCCGGGGCGCGGTTGCCGACCGAGGCTGAGTGGGAATCCGCTGCGCAGGGTCTCGATCCCGCGAAAGGAAACTTCGTCGAGCACGGTCTGCTTCATCCTGTCGCCGCGCCAGCGGGATCGGGAATGCAGCAGATGTTTGGCGATGTCTGGGAATGGACCGGAAGTCCGTATGTCAACTATCCGGGCTATCGCTCGCCAGCCGGCGCACTCGGCGAGTACAACGGCAAGTTCATGTGTGGCCAGTATGTGTTGCGCGGAGGTTCCTGCGTGACCCCGGTCGGGCATGTTCGAGCCAGCTATCGCAACTTCTTCACCCCTGCCGATCGCTGGCAATTCATGGGGTTCCGACTCGGAATGGATCGATGAATTCTTCATGCCCCGCCCAAGTACCTGCTGATGTCACTGTCGAGGACGATTTCTCGCGCGACATCCTCAATGGCCTCGGCCGCAATCCCAAGCGCATTGCGTCGAAGTATTTCTACGATGCGCGCGGCTCGGAACTGTTCGAGGAGATTTGCGAGCAACCCGAGTACTACCTGACCCGCACCGAGCTGGGAATTCTCGAAGACAACGCAACCGACATCGCTGCGGCGATCGGGCCAAACGCACTGGTGGTCGAGTACGGCAGCGGATCCGGGATCAAGACGCGTTTGCTCCTCGATGCGCTTGAAGAACCGGTCGGTTACGTGCCTGTGGAGATCTCGACGAGTGCGCTCGAGGCAAGTGTCGAGAATCTGGCCGAGGAGTTCCCGGACGTCGACATGCTGCCGGTAAGTGCGGATTTTACTCAGCCAGTCGAATTACCGAGCCCCGATCAGGCGGCCAGGCGCACCGTCGTTTTCTTTCCGGGCTCGACTCTCGGCAATTTCGAACTGGGCGAGGCAACCCGGTTGCTGCGTACGATGTGCATTGAAATGGGGCGCAATGGCGCCGCCATCGTTGGCATCGATCTGAAGAAGGACAGCGCCATCCTCGAAGCGGCGTACAACGATGCGGCCGGAGTTACGCGCGACTTCACTCTGAACCTGCTGACCCGCATCAATCGAGAACTTGACGCCGATTTCGATCTTTCGCGGTTCCAGCATCGTGCTCAATACAACGCGCTTGCCGGGCGCATCGAAACGCATATTCTCAGTCGTGCCGATCAGGTCGTTCGCATCGGTGATCGCAATGTAACGTTTGCAAATGATGAAGCCATGCTTGTCGAATACAGTTGCAAGTACTCGCAGGAAGACTTCGCCACGATGGCCGCGAAAGCGGGATTGCGCGTGGTACGCACATGGACGGATTCGAGAAACTGGTTTGCCGTGCAGATGCTTGAGCGAGCCTGAGCTGCTCCCTTCATCGTCCGTTGTTCGTCCTCTCAAACGCAGCCCTATCGGGCCTTTTTCGGGGGCCTGGGTTCGGCAGCATTTCCGCAGGCGATTGCGCGGTCGAGCAGGAGGGTCCGTTCACGCTCGTTCTTCGTCATCTTTGCCGCACGCTCGAACTCCGCTTTCGCCTCGTCTCTACGACCCAGTCGTTCGAGCAGATCGCCACGCACGGTCGGCAGCAGGTGATATTCGGTCAGAGTGGCCGGGTTCGACAGAGCGTCGAGCAAGTCGAGCCCCGCTTGCGCTCCATCGGCCATCGACACGGCGACCGCGCGGTTGAGTTCAATGACGGGCGATGGCGCGATACCAGCCAGTTCGGCGTAGAGCGCGGCGATTTGTTTCCAGTCAGTTGATTCGAGATCCATCGCGCGCGCATGGCAGGCAGCAATCGCCGCCTGCAACGTAAACGGACCTCGCGTGGAATCCAGTTGCTCCGCACGAGCGAGGGCGGTGAGGCCCCGGCCGATCAGCAGTCGATCCCACAAGGCGCGATTCTGCTTGCCAAGCAAAATCGGATCGCCACCTGCGTCGATGCGAGCCCTGGTTCGTGATGACTGAAGTTCCATCAGCGCAATGAGGCCAAGGGTTTCGGCATCCTCCGGCACTAGCCCGACCAGAACGCGACCGATCCGCAGCGCATCTTCGCAAAGTTCCGGGCGCATCCAGTCGTCGCCCGAGGTCGCCGCGTAGCCTTCGTTGAAAATCAGATAGATGACTTCAAGCACCGAATGCAGGCGCTCGACGCGTTCCTCGGGTCCCGGTACTTCGAATGCGATGTCTTTTCCGCCGAGACTGCGTTTGGCGCGCACGATGCGCTGCGCAATGGTCGATTCGGGAGCGAGGAAGGCGCGGGCGATTTCAGTCGTCGTCAGGCCGCCAATCAGGCGCAGGGTCAACGCGACTCGAGCTTCAGTCGACAACACCGGATGGCAGGCGACGAAGATCAGGCGCAGAAGGTCATCGCCAATGTTGTCATCGAGCTCGGCCTCGATGCGCGCGGCTTCGTCATCCTGCGCATCCCGCTGCAACCAGCCGAGTTGATCATGCTTGCGATCAAGCATCTGCTTGCGGCGCAGGAAGTCGATTGCGCGATGCTTGGCGGCAGTCATCAGCCATGCTCCCGGATTGTCGGGGATTCCACTATTCGCCCAGGTTTCCAGCGCACTGACCAACGCATCCTGGGCGAATTCCTCGGCGGTTCCCACATCGCGCAGCATGCGCACGAGCGCAGCGATCAGGCGTGGCGACTCGATGCGCCACAGCGCATCGAGCGTGCGTTGAATGTCTGGCGTGCTCATGATCGAGGATCAAACCATCGTCGCGGGGCTGAGACAAGCCGTATGCGCACTGACCGGAATCCGTTTCAGTCCGGCATGCCCGACATGTGGAAAACCTCCCAATGATGGCCGTCGAGATCCGCGAAGCCGTGCTGATACATGAAACCATAGTCCTTTGGGGGCATTGGTGTGGTGGCGCCAGCGTTGACAGCCTTTTCGATGAAGACTTCGACACTGGCGCGATCGTCCAGCGGCAATGCGAGCAACATTTGGGCCGTCTTGCTGGCATCGCCTACCGGCTTGTCGATGAAGGTCTGAAAAAACGTGTCGACCAACAGCATGACGAAAATATTCTCGCCGACAATCATGCAAGTCGCATTCTCGTCGGTGAATTGTGGATTGAACGTGAAACCCAGGGCGCTGAAGAATTCAACTGAACGATTGAGATTCCTGACCGGAAGGTTGACGAAGATTTGCTTGAACATGGCTTTTTTCCTGGATTGACAGCATGGGTTGATTTGGGGCGAGGGCGTAGGCGGTTCGCCGCAACAAGGCGGGTCATTGAACTCAACTCGCGGCGGGCGCGAGAATTCAGGTCTTGTTGGACACCTGCTCCTGTAGTCGCTTCTCCTGCTCGCGCAGTTCGGGGCTGAATTCGTCACCGAAATCCTCAGCCTCGAAGACCTGGCGAATCTCGATATGACTGTCATCGTTGTGCGGATTCGGACAACGCTTGACCCAGGCGATCGCCTCGTCGAGCGACTTCGCCTGAATCAGCCAGAAACCAGCGACCAGTTCACTGGCTTCAGCGAAAGGACCTTTGCGGACACTGCGCAGTTCGCCAGAGAAATTGACACGCGCTCCCCTTGAGCTCGGCTGCAAACCTTCGCCGGCAAGCAAGACGCCGGCCTTGACCAACTCCTCGTTGTATTTTCCCATCGCGGTGAGCAGTTCGCTACGCGGCATGATGCCGGCTTCGGAATCCTTGCTGGCTTTGACGATCAGCATGAAACGCATGGTGAAACCTCCAGTTTGCTGGGTTGCCTGCCGGGCGAGAACCACGCTCGGCTTCTGTCATGATCGACGAACAGGAAGGGCCGCAATCGACAACAAGCAAAATTCGGATCCTTCGATGATTGCCCGCTCAAGCTGGTGTGGGCCTGACGTTGCTGAAGATAACTACGGTTGGCGGGGACGCAGAGGGTTTTCGTCGCGGATCGCATTGGGACGCATGACGACGCCAGGCGAAGAGCTGCTCAATGGTCCGTATCCACAAAGGGGCGTAGATCGCGCATCGTATCCAGCAAAGACTGCAGGGCTCGCATGGCGGGCCGGGCAAACCTGCCCGGATCCGCCAACGGCGTGGAATCGCGGATAATCTGTGCTGACAAGTCCAGCGTTTTCGCAGCGTGAGAATTAACCGATGACCGACTCCAACCAGATCTTCGACTATCTCGCCGTGTTGTTCTCGATCATCCTCGGACTCGCGGTCACGGAGATCCTGCAGGGCTTCCGCCGATCGCTGCTGGCTCGACGTCGGATCATCCTCTATTGGCCGGCCCTGCTTTGGGGATTTATCCTGCTGGTTGTTTGCGCGCAGACCTGGTGGGCGTTGTTCGGATTGCATGATGAAAGTGACTGGACCTTCGGCAAGTACGCGATCGTATTGACGCAGACGGCCTTGCTATACATGGTTGCAGGACTTTCCCTCCCCGGCACGGACGAAGAGTCCGATTGGAATATGCGCAGCGCGTATTTCGACAACTCGCGGCCATTCTATTTGCTTCTGGTGGCGATGATCAGCGTCAGTCTGGCTAAAGATCTGGTTATCTCCGGACACTTTCCCGATCCTCTCAACCTTGTCTTCCACGGCTTGTTCGTGGGTTGCGCACTTGTCGCTGCCGTAACTCGCAACGATCGCTATCACAAAGTCAATGCACTGCTGGTTGCGTTCGCATTGGCTGCGTATGTCGTTGCGCTGTTCGATCGCATCGGCTGACCTCGTGGTTGCATTCAGGAGATCGCCTGGGACGGCCCGCCGCAGCGGCTTCGAATGACAAACGATTCGATGCAGCAAGACTTCGCCGATGGACGATTGCGAACTCAACGGCCGCGTTCCTCCCAATACGCTACCGACTTTGCTGATATCTGGACTGCGCTCGGGTTCCGAGAGCTTCGACGTTCCAGATCGTATGGCCGGGTAGGTGCTTTCGAACGGTTATTCCGGCTGCCGGAAACACATCGCAAGAAGACGTCCAACGGTAAGCCATTGCGCGAGGTCACTTCCTCGATTCGCCGACCAAACTGCCGGCGCCCGTTCAATTGGGGATTATCTCGAACGCAGTCACAACTCAGCGCGACCATTTGCAGCATGTAAAGTAGCGGCCTGAGTTGTTGAATGAAGGTTCGCCATGACCAATCGCTTGCCCCGCCTGTTGATTGTCGAGGACGATCCGATCATCGCCGGCAATCTGTTCGCGTTCTTCGAGTCGCGCGGGTTTACGGTCGATGCCGCGTTCGATGGTCGCCATGCTCTGCAGCGACTGACCGCGCAAGCCTTCGAGGTTGTCATCCTCGATGTCGGCCTGCCCTCGGTCGACGGACTGAACGTATTACATCGGATGCGCAACGAGCTGGGCCTCGATGTGCCGGTCCTGCTGCTGACCGCGCGCGATGAAATCAGCGACAAGCTCGCCGGTTTTTCTCGCGGTGCCGACGACTATGTCACCAAGCCGTTTGTCCTGGTCGAACTCGAAGCGCGCGTTCGCGCGCTGATCGCGCGCGCCAGTGGGCGCGTCAGCGAGCCGCTGAAACGATTCGGGCCACTCAGTCTCGATTCACGCCGTCATGAACTTCAGGTCCATGGTGTGCTGGTGAAAGTGACGCCCAAGGGATGGAATATCCTCGATGTGTTGATGCGGGATCCGGGCCGGGTCGTGACTCGCGTCGAGCTGGAGCATGCACTGTGGGGTGATGATCCACCGGAAACCGATGCCTTGCGCAGCCAGATTCATCTGCTGCGCAAGGCATTGGCGGATGCCGGATTTGATGGCATCGAAACCCTCCACGGGGTCGGCCTTCGCTTGCACGCTTCGAAGAGCCAGCAATGAGCAACACGCTGGCCTGGCGCGTCACTTGGGCGATGACAGCGACGGTCGCATTGTTCGTCGGGCTGATGGCAGCGCTGGCGTTTTCGATCATGTACGAGCAGGAGGACGAACTCGCCGATCAGCTCGTGCAGATCGAAATGCGTCGCTTGATCGAGCGGCTTGAACTCGGCGAAGTTGATGTCCATCGCCAACCGATCGAAATCGGTCCAAAGACAAAGGCATGGATTTCCGGACAAGGGTTTGATCATGCGATGCCGGCTCAATTTCGTGGAATGTCCGTTGGGCCTCATGAGATCGAGGTCGGCGATCGCGTGCTGCATGCCGTCGTCGCCGACACTTCGGTCGGACATCTGACCGTCGTTTTCGATGCAACCCTCAACGAAGCACGGGTCACCCAGTTCGGCCTGATCATGCTGCTCCTCTGGGGTATTTGCCTGGCTGCAGGCTTCTGGCTTGCGCGAGCCACGGCTGGAATTGTCGTCGGGCGCATGCATGCCATCACCGAACGCCTTGCCGGTTGGGATCCCGATACCGCACCAGCGGAAGATCGCCGCGCGACCGGCAGCGATGAAGCCGGTCGATTGCTAGAAGCGTTCAACCGCATGCAGGATCGGGTCGATCGCTCGATTGCTCGCGAACGCGAGTTCGCAGCCAATCTCAGTCACGAGGTGCGCACACCGCTGGCCGCATTGCGCACCGATATTGAAATGGCCGGTCTCGATGCACAGTCGACGCCCGATCAGCGCCAGCGCTACTCGCGCATGGCGCGGATGGTCGATGAGGTCAGCGCGACGATCCAGGCGGCGCGCGCGATGAGCCGTCCCCATGTGCAATCCAATCGGCAGCGCTTCGATCTTCACGCGCTGATCGATGATGTCTGTTCCACTCTTGACGCGCGCGCTGAGGCCGCCGGTTTGCGGATGAGCAATCAGGTGCCCGATGAGTTTCCGTTGCAGGCGGATCGTTACGCGTTGCTGATCGTGCTGCGCAATCTCATCGGCAATGCCATTGATCATGCTGCCCCGGCGACCTTGAGTATTCGCCTGATCGATCAGGGACTGTTGATTGCCGACGATGGGCCCGGCATCAACAAGGCCGACCTGCCATTTGTGTTCGAACGCTACCAGCATGGCCGGCTTCACGATCAGGATGATCCCGCTCATCCCTCGGAACTGGATCACGGACTCGGCCTGGCCATTGCTCGACGCGTCTGCGAGCAGCAGGGATGGCTGATCAGCGTCTCTGCGGAAACCGACGGAGAGCAACGTGGAACGCGCTTCCACATCGATCTGGAGGACGCCTGATCGGCGCCTGCGCAGCAACGGATCGGGCATCCTTCGACGAAAATTCGACATGATCAAGACGGGACTTCGACATCGCCCCGTCTAGGCTGGCGCACTTCCAAGCAGATCGGGAGTTGCGGGTCGAATGTCGGATGTCCAAGTATCACGCGGCGCCCATGCCATTGCGCGATCGCGCTGGGGCCAATTCCGGCATTTGTTGCTGCTATGGCTATTGTTTCTTGCCACCTCGCTGATCACCCGCGTCGTACTTGCCGCGATCAGCCTGCATGCGAGCCAGGTTTCATTGCTTCAGTTGCCCTATGCCTTTGCCGCCGGTGTGCTGCTCGATGCGCTTGCCGGGCTCTATCTATGCCTGCCGTTCGCATTGTTTCTCTGGCTGATGCCGGCGCGATGGTATTCATCCCGGGTCAGTCGCGCCCTGATCCATTTCGGTTTTGCCGCAGCCATTTTCGGCTTGCTTTACCTGATCGCTGCCGAGTATTTTTTCTTCGAAGAATTCAATTCGCGCTTCAACTACACCGCTGTCGAGTATCTGATCTACCCGACCGAAGTGATCGGCAACATCCGCGATTCCTATCCGGTCGATGGCGTGCTCTCGTTGTGCGCGCTTGGTGCTCTACTGATCACGGTTCTGTTGCGCCGTCACATCGCCGAAGGTTTTGCCACGAGCATCCGCTTTGGTCGACGCAGTCTGATCTTGCTTGTCCTGGTGCTGGCCACCGTGGCGACGGTGTGGGCGATCAGCCTAGAGTCCGTGCAGTCGTTGTCATCGAACCGGGTTGCCGACGAGGTTGCCGCAAACGGTGTCTACTCGTTCTTCAGCGCCTTGCGCAACGCGCGCATCGACTACGAGCGTTACTACGTGACCCTACCCGAGGCCGAAGCGATCACGCGCGTGCGCAAGCTGATCGAGCAATCAAACACGCGCTGGCTCGGCGCACCCGATGCACCGGGCAATCCGCTTGCGCGTCAGGTCGACAATTCCGATCTCGGTCCGCCACGCAAGTTGAACGTGATCTTCCTGTTCGAGGAATCGATGGGTTCCGAATTTGTCGGCAGCCTGGGCGGCAAGGGCTTTACTCCGAACATTGATCGCATCGCCGAACAAGGTCTCAGTTTTACCCGGATGTATGCCAGCGGCACGCGCACCGTACGCGGCATGGAGGCGCTGACGACATCGCTGGCACCGGTGCCTCCGGAATCCGTGGTCAAGCGCACCGGCAACGAAAACCTGTTCAATCTGGCGACCATCATGCGCAAGCAGGGCTATTCGCCAAGTTTCATCTACGGCGGCTACGGAACCTTCGACGACATGAACTCGTACTACCGCAAGAATGGCTGGCGCGTGCTTGATCGCACCGACATGCCAAAACCCAAGTTCGCGACCATCTGGGGTATTTCCGACGAGGAACTGTTCGACAATGCTCTGGCCGATTTCGACAAGCAGATTGCGCGTGGCGAACCGATCTTTTCGCTGGTAATGAGCACATCGAACCATCGGCCGTATCTTTTCCCCGAAGGCATTCCCGGTGTGAAGCCGAAAGGCGGTGGGCGTGAGGCCGGCGTGCGCTACGCCGACTACGCAATTGGCAAGTTCTTCGACCAGTTGCAGACGAAGCCCTGGTACAAGGACACGTTGCTGGTGATCGCCGGCGATCATGGCGCCCGGGTCTATGGCCGTGCCCAGATTCCGGTGTCCAACTACCCGATCCCGTTCGTCGTCCATTCGCCGGGGATCATCACGCCAGAACGCATTGGTACGCTGTCGAGCCAGGTCGATATCGGCCCGACCGTGCTCGGCCTGCTTCATCTCAACTATGAATCGTGGTTGCCGGGCCGCGACATCCTGCGCATGGACGCGGACGATGGCTACGCGATCTTCAACCACAATCGAAATATCGCGATGATGCGGCATGGCGAAATCGTCACGCTGGGTTTTCGCAAGGCGGTTTCCACCGAGCGCTATGATCTGCAACGCGACGTGCTGACATCTGCGCCGGCCAACGAGGAACTCGAGCGCGACACCCAGGCACTGTTCCAATTGTCGTGGGAGATGTTCGCCGATGGTCGCCAGCGCGAGAAATGATCGCGGCTGTTTCGCGGGCTGATACGCGTCGGCCTGGGCTGACGCA
>JBBRBU010000083.1:0-14665 GCA_038205505.1 Lysobacterales bacterium
TGAACTCACCACCAAACTTCTCAGCGCCAATCTTGGTCAGCGCCGCCGTTAGCGTCGTCTTACCGTGGTCAACGTGTCCAATCGTGCCGACATTCACATGCGGCTTGCTGCGCTCGAATTTTGCCTTGGCCATGGCCTGAATCCTCTTTAGATCTAAAGTTTTGTGAAAATTTCTACGGGCACCAAGACGCTTAAGAGCGCTTGGTTACCTGCTCGGCGATATTGGCCGGCGCTTCCGCGTAATGGTCAAATTCCATCGTGTAGGTAGCGCGGCCCTGGCTCATTGAGCGCAGCGTGGTCGAATAACCAAACATCTCACCAAGCGGCACCATCGCGTTGATCACCTTGCCTGACGGCGTGTCGTCCTGACCCTGCAAAATGCCGCGACGACGACTAACGTCACCCATCACGTCACCCAGGTAATCCTCAGGCGTAACGATCTCGACCTTCATGATCGGCTCAAGCAGCACCGGACTGGCCTTTGCCATCGCCTCTTTGAACGCCATTGAGCCAGCAATCTTGAACGCCATTTCGTTAGAGTCAACGTCATGGAACGATCCATCAACGGCGCGAATCTTGATATCCACCACAGGGAAGCCGGCGATGATGCCTGTCGTCATGGCCTCTTGAATGCCCTTGTCCGACGCCTGCACGTACTCTTTGGGCACAGTGCCGCCAACAATGGCATTCTCAAACACATAACCGCCGCCGCGCTCCTGCGGCTCCATCTCGATCACGATGTGGCCGTACTGGCCGCGTCCACCGGACTGGCGCACGAACTTGCCTTCCTGCTTGACCGCCTTGCGGATGGTCTCGCGGTAGGCCACCTGCGGCTTGCCGACGTTTGCCTCGACATTGAACTCGCGGCGCATGCGATCTACGAGGATCTCTAGATGCAACTCACCCATGCCCGAGATGATTGTCTGGCTCGACTCTTCGTCCGTTCGCACGCGGAAGGACGGATCCTCCTGCGCGAGACGACCGAGCGCCATCCCCATCCGCTCCTGATCAGCCTTCGTCTTCGGCTCTACGGCCATCGAAATAACCGGCTCAGGAAAAATCATCCGCTCAAGCGTAATGACATTATCTTGCGCGCACAGCGTATCACCTGTGGTCACGTCTTTAAGACCAACCGCCGCAGCGATGTCGCCCGCCAGCACTTCCTTGATTTCTTCGCGCTGATTGGCATGCATCTGGAGGACGCGACCAATGCGCTCCTTCTTGCCCTTGATCGGGTTAAAAACCTGATCACCAGCATTGAGCGTTCCTGAGTAGACGCGAAAGAACGTCAACGAACCCACGAACGGATCGGTCATGATCTTGAAAGCCAACGCCGAGAACGACTCTTTGTCATTAGCCTCGCGCGTAGTTTCCTCATCACGCTCGTCCATACCCTTAACCGGCGGACGGTCAGAAGGCGCTGGGAGATAGTTGACGACCGCGTCGAGCATCGCTTGGACGCCCTTATTCTTGAACGCCGTGCCGCAGAACATCGGAATAATGCTGCAGGTCAACGTGCGCGCACGAATGCCGCCCATAATCTCGTCCTCGCTGAGCTCACCGCCCTCGAGATACTTGTTCATCAAGTCTTCCGACGCCTCTGCAGCCGCCTCAACCATAAACTCGCGCGCCTTCGCAGCGTCGTCAGCGAGATTGGCCGGGATGTCGGCATAGGTAAACGTCACGCCTTGATCAGCCATGTTCCAAACAATGGCTTTCATCTTCAGCAGATCCACGACACCTTCGAAGTTCTCTTCGGCACCGATGGGCAGCTGCATCGGCACAGGGTAAGCACCCAGACGCGACTTCAGCTGCTCAACCACCTTGACGAAATTGGCACCGGTGCGATCCATCTTATTGACGAACGCAAGACGCGGCACCGAGTACTTCGACGCTTGGCGCCACACAGTCTCCGACTGCGGCTGCACACCGCCGACCGCGCACAGCACAAAGACTGCACCGTCGAGCACGCGCAAGCTGCGCTCTACTTCGATGGTGAAGTCAACGTGCCCAGGGGTATCAATGATGTTGAACCGATGCTGCGGCAACGACTTATCCATGCCCTGCCAAAAACAGGTGGTAGCCGCTGAGGTAATGGTGATGCCGCGCTCTTGCTCTTGCTCCATCCAGTCCATGGTGGCTGCGCCATCGTGGACTTCGCCAATCTTGTGATTGACGCCGGTGTAGAAAAGGATGCGCTCGGTCGTTGTCGTCTTGCCGGCATCAATGTGAGCCATGATGCCGAAGTTGCGATAGCGGTCGATTGGGGTAGTACGGGCCACGGGAAATCCTTTTCTTTCTTACCAGCGGTAGTGGGCAAACGCCTTGTTCGCCTCCGCCATACGATGAGTTTCTTCGCGCTTCTTAACGGCACCGCCGCGGCTCTCAGACGCATCCAACAGTTCGCCAGCCAGCTTGCGCGGCATTGAGGCTTCGCCGCGCTTACGAGCGGAGTCAATCAGCCAGCGCATTGCAAGCGCAGTCCGGCGCGACGAACGCACCTCAACCGGCACTTGGTAGGTGGCACCACCGACACGCCGCGACTTCACCTCAACTGTCGGCGCGACATTGTCGAGCGCCTTCTGCACGAGATTCAGTGCGTCATTGTTCTTTTGGTTAATGACGTCCATCGCGCCATAGACAATGTTTTCAGCAACTGACTTCTTGCCGCTCAGCATGACCATATTGATCAGGCGCGCGATCAGCTCACTGCTGTGCTTGGGGTCGGGCAGAATGGAACGGGTACCGGGCGAGCCTTTACGGGACATGATGCGTGCCTGAATTTGAAAAGATCGGTCAAGTGTCGCGGATGCGTGCCGACGAATTCGGCACGAGTGCTTTAACGACCCACATCAACGATGAAGCCGCCAATAGGGTCGTATCGCGGAATTACTTCTTCGGGCGCTTGGCACCGTACTTCGAGCGGCTTTGACGACGCTTGGAAACGCCAGCGGCATCCAAAGATCCACGCACGGTGTGATAACGCACACCCGGCAAATCTTTCACACGACCGCCGCGAATCAACACCACCGAATGCTCCTGCAAATTGTGGCCTTCGCCACCAATGTAGGAGATCACTTCGAAGCCATTGGTCAAGCGCACCTTGGCCACTTTACGAAGCGCCGAGTTCGGCTTCTTCGGGGTGGTGGTATAAACACGGGTACACACGCCACGCTTCTGCGGGCAGTTGGCCAGGGCCGGGGAATTGCTCTTGTAGGTGTGTGGCTGACGCGGCTTGCGCACCAGCTGGTTGATCGTCGCCATGCGTTCGAAACCTTGATATGAACGAAGGCAGGCCATACTCGGCCTGCCTAGACAGAGAAGTATAACCCGGTACGTTTTAATCCGTCAACGTAGCGGGAACATTTTTAGCGCCTCTTGCGCTCGAACACGAGACGCATCCTTGCGTCTCTTTTCGTATGTGGGTGAAGCGACCAGCGCGCTTTTGACGCGCTGGCTTTGTTTCGTCGCCCTTGCTCAGCCCTCAGCGTCGGCGCTGACATCAATCATTGACGGCGACAGCGCTTCGAGCTCCGCATCGGTCAGCCCATCGGGCGAACGCCGACGTTTGCTGTGATAGGCAAGACCGGTGCCGGCGGGAATCAGACGACCGACAATGACGTTCTCTTTTAGCCCACGCAATGTATCGCGGGTGCCGCGCACCGATGCCTCGGTGAGAACGCGCGTTGTCTCTTGGAACGAAGCCGCAGAAATAAACGACTCAGTCGCCAAGGAGGCCTTAGTAATGCCTAGCAGCACAGGATCTAGCTTCGCCGGAATCTCATTGCGCGACACCGCACGGGCGTTTTCCTCATTCATCCGCACGCGCTCAACCTGCTCGCCGCGCAGATAGCGGCTGTCGCCGGCTTCGGTGACTTCCACCTTGCGCAGCATCTGCCGAATGATGACTTCTATGTGCTTGTCGTTGATGCGGACGCCCTGCAGGCGGTATACGTCCTGAATTTCCTTGACCAGATAGGCGGCCAGCGGCTCGACGCCCAGAAGACGCAGAATGTCTTGCGGGGTCGGTTCGCCGTCCACCACGGTCTCGCCCTTCGCAACGTGCTCGCCTTCGAACACGATGATCTGGCGATATTTCGGAATAAGCTCTTCGTGATCTTTGCCGTCTGGATCTTTGATGATCAGGCGCTGCTTGCCCTTGGTGTCCTTGCCGAAGCTAACGATGCCGGAAATCTCGGCAAGAATTGCCGGGTCTTTCGGCTTGCGCGACTCGAACAAGTCGGCAACGCGCGGCAGGCCGCCCGTGATGTCGCGGGTCTTCGAGGCTTCTTGCGGCACCTTGGTGACCACGTCGCCCACGCCCACCGCAGCACCATCCTGCAGGTTGATGATGGACTTCGGCGGCAGCAAGTACTGTGCCGGCAAATCGGTGCCCGGAATGCTGAGGTCTTTGCCCTTGGCATCGACGATACGCACGATTGGCCGCAGATCCTTGCCTGCTGAGCCACGACGTTTCGGATCGGTGATTTCAACGCTGGTCAAGCCGGTCAGTTCATCGACCTTCTCGATGGCGGTCATTCCCTCGACGAAATCAATGAAGCGGACAAAACCTGCCACTTCCGACACGATCGGGTGGTTATGCGGGTCCCAGTTCGCGACCTGCTGACCGGCCTTCACCGCCGCGCCGTCTTTCAACGTTATAGACGCACCGTACGGCAACTTGTAGCGCTCGCGCTCACGACCGTGGCCGTCCATCACCGAGAGCTCACCAGAGCGCGAAACCGCGACCAGATGACCAGCCGCATGGTTGACCGTCTTCAGGTTGTTGAACTTGACCGTACCGCTAGTCCGCACCTGAATGCTATCGACCGCCGCCGCACGCGATGCCGCACCACCGATGTGGAAGGTACGCATGGTCAGCTGGGTGCCCGGCTCGCCAATCGACTGCGCGGCAATGACGCCGACCGCCTCGCCGATGTTGACAATGTGGCCACGCGCCAGATCGCGTCCGTAGCAGGAGGCACAAACGCCAAAGCTCGATACGCAGGTGATCGTCGAGCGCACCTTGATGCTTTGCACGCTTGCGGCTTCGAGCTTGTCCACCCAGCGCTCGTCCAGCAGCGTGTTGCGGGTAACGATGGGATCTTCGTCGTTGCCGGGCAGGTACACATCTTCGGCAACGATTCGGCCCAGCACGCGCTCGCGCAACGGCTCAACCACGTCGCCACCTTCAACGATAGGCGTCATCGTCAAGCCTTCGCTTGTACCGCAGTCGACCTCGGTGATCACTACGTCTTGCGCCACGTCAACCAAGCGACGCGTCAGATAGCCGGAGTTGGCCGTCTTTAGCGCGGTATCAGCCAGACCCTTACGTGCGCCATGGGTCGAGATGAAGTACTGCAACACGTCCAGGCCTTCGCGGAAGTTGGCCTTGATCGGCGTCTCGATGATCGAGCCGTCTGGCTTCGCCATCAATCCGCGCATACCGGCCAGCTGACGAATCTGCGCGGCGGAACCACGCGCGCCGGAGTCAGCCATGATGTAGATCGAGTTCATCGACTTCTGCTCGATCATCTTGCCGTCGTGGGTGGCCATCGTCTCGGTACCGATGCCTTCCATCATCGCCTTGGCAACGCGCTCGTTGGTGCGCGACCAAATATCAACGACCTTGTTATAGCGCTCGCCGGCGGTGACCAAACCCGACTGGTACTGCTCCTGAATTTCGTTAACTTCAGTCTCAGCTTCGGCCAGAATGCCTTTCTTCGAGTCCGGGATCAGCATGTCGTCGATACCGATCGACACACCCGCACGCGTGGCGTAGCGGAAACCCGTATACATCAGCTGATCGGCAAACACGACGGTTTCTTTCAGCCCCAGCCCGCGGTAGCAAGCATTGATCAGACGGCTGATCGACTTCTTGTTGAGTTCAGTGTTGACCAGCGCAAACGGTAGGCCGTCCGGCAGAATCTCGGCCAGCAGTGCACGGCCTACGGAGGTCTCGATGATCGCGTTTTTGCGTGTACGCGTGCCGTCTTCAGCAACGATGGTATCGAGGATGCGCACCTTGACCTTGGCATGCAGCTCAACCACGCGATTGTCGTAAGCGCGATGCACTTCGGACAGGTTCGCGAAGATCATGCCCTCGCCCTTACGGCCGTCAAGCGCACGGGTCATATAGTACAGACCCAGCACCACGTCCTGCGTTGGCACGATGATCGGCTCACCGTTGGCCGGCGACAGGATGTTGTTGGTCGACATCATCAGCGCGCGCGCTTCCAGCTGCGCTTCAAGCGACAGCGGGACGTGCACGGCCATCTGATCGCCATCGAAGTCGGCATTGAAGGCAGTACAGACCAGCGGATGCAGCTGGATGGCCTTGCCCTCAACCAACACCGGCTCAAACGCCTGGATGCCAAGGCGATGCAGGGTCGGCGCACGGTTGAGCATCACTGGATGCTCGCGGATCACCTCTTCCAAGATGTCCCACACTTCGGCGGATTCGCGCTCCACCAGCTTCTTGGCAGCCTTGATGGTCGTCGCCAAGCCACGACGCTGCAGCTTCGAGAAAATGAACGGCTTGAATAGCTCCAGCGCCATCTTCTTCGGCAGGCCGCACTCGTGCAGGCGAAGCGTTGGACCAACCACGATGACCGAGCGGCCGGAGTAGTCAACGCGCTTACCCAGCAGGTTCTGGCGAAAGCGACCCTGCTTACCCTTGATCATGTCGGCCAAGGATTTCAGTGGACGCTTGTTGGTGCCAGTGATGGCGCGACCGCGACGGCCGTTATCCATCAGCGCATCGACCGACTCTTGGAGCATGCGCTTCTCGTTGCGGACGATGATGTCCGGAGCGGAGAGCTCAAGCAGACGCTTCAGGCGATTGTTGCGGTTGATGACGCGACGATAGAGATCGTTCAGATCAGAGGTCGCGAAACGACCGCCATCAAGCGGCACCAGCGGGCGCAGGTCCGGTGGCAGCACGGGCAGCACGGTTAGCACCATGAATTCCGGACGGTTACCGGACTCGATGAACGCCTCGACCAGCTTGATGCGCTTGGATAAGCGCTTCAGCTTGGTTTCGGAATTGGTGGCTGCGATTTCTTCCTTCAGGCGCACAAGCTCCGCGTTCAGGTCGATGGTCTTCAGCAGTTCGTAAACCGCCTCGGCACCCATGCGCGCGTCGAACTCGTCACCGAATTCTGTCACCGACTGCAGGTACTGCTCTTCATTGAGTAGCTGACCACGGTCTAGCGTGGTCATGCCTTCGTTGATAACGACATAGGCTTCGAAGTACAGAATGCGTTCGATATCGCGCAGCGTCATGTCGAGCATCAGACCGATACGCGACGGTAGTGACTTCAAGAACCAGATATGCGCGGTGGGGCTCGCCAAATCGATATGGCCCATGCGCTCGCGGCGCACCTTGGCCAAGGTCACTTCGGTGCCACACTTCTCGCAAACGACGCCGCGATGCTTCATGCGCTTGTACTTGCCGCAGAGGCATTCGTAGTCCTTGATCGGACCAAAAATGGCTGCGCAGAACAGGCCATCACGCTCGGGCTTGAACGTGCGGTAGTTGATCGTTTCCGGCTTTTTCACTTCGCCAAACGACCACGAGCGGATCAGGTCTGGCGAGGCCAGCTGAATTTTGATCGCGTCAAAGTCGAGCGGCGCGCGCTGCTGATTGAATAGGTTAAGCAGGTCTTTCATTGCAGTCTCCGGGATTCGGGATACGGGGTACGGGATTCGTTAAAGCGGAGATTCGAGGCTTGGGGTCGTCTGGCTTGCGCCTCGACGACTCCCTAATCTCGGATCCCCTGTCCGTATCCTCAGTGCTCTTCCAGCTCGATGTTGATACCCAGCGAACGAATTTCTTTGACCAGCACGTTGAACGATTCCGGCATGCCGGCGTTCATTTCGTGATTGCCATCGACGATGTTTTTGTACATCTGGTTGCGGCCCTGCACGTCATCGGACTTCACCGTCAGCATTTCCTGCAGGGTGTAGGCCGCGCCGTATGCTTCCAGCGCCCAGACTTCCATTTCACCGAAGCGCTGACCACCGAACTGCGCCTTGCCGCCCAACGGCTGCTGCGTAACTAGCGAGTACGGCCCGGTCGAGCGTGCATGCATCTTGTCATCCACCAAGTGGTTGAGTTTGAGCATGTACATGTAGCCAACTGTCACCTGACGATCGAAAGCTTCGCCGGTACGGCCGTCAAACAGCG
Organism: Lysobacterales bacterium; assembly: GCA_038205505.1. Classification (GTDB taxonomy): domain Bacteria; phylum Pseudomonadota; class Gammaproteobacteria; order Xanthomonadales; family Rhodanobacteraceae; genus Dokdonella. The sequence goes on from JBBRBU010000083.1 coordinate 8,189, forward strand.
TCGTCTGGCCGGAGGTCGGCAGATCAGCCAAGGTCAACATCGCCTTAATTTCTTTTTCGTCGGCGCCGTCGAACACGGGTGTCGCCATCGGCACGCCGCGGCTTAGGTTCTTCGCCAAGGCGATGATTTCGGCATCAGTCAGTGAGCCTAGATCAACGCGCTCTTTCTTGGTCTCGGCCAGATCATGGTTATAAATCTGGTTGAGGAACCCACGCAGCTCGGTGGCTTTGCGATTGTCTTCCAGCATCCGCTGGATCTTCTCGCCCAAGCCTTTCGCCGCCCAGCCAAGATGCGTCTCAAGCACCTGACCGATGTTCATACGCGAAGGTACGCCCAGGGGATTGAGCACGATGTCGACTGGACGACCGTCCGTCATGTACGGCATGTCCTCGACCGGCTGAATCATCGAGATCACGCCCTTGTTGCCGTGGCGACCGGCCATCTTGTCGCCCGGCTGAATGCGGCGCTTGACGGCCAAATAGACTTTGACCATTTTCAGCACGCCGGGGGCGAGGTCGTCGCCAGCGGTGATCTTGGCGCGCTTGTCGGCAAAACGCTTCTCGAAGGCTTTTTGATGCGCTTCGATCTGCTTCTGCTGACGCTCAAGGAAGTCGGCAGCGTCTTCATCCTTCAAACGGATGGTGAACCACTCGTCCTTCTTCAGCGAGTTGAGGAATTCCTCGGTCAACTCGGTGCCTTTCTTTAGCGCCTTCGGCCCGCCGTTGGCGATCTTGCCAACCAGCTGGGTGCGCATGCGGGCGTAAATCGCGCCTTCGAGAATACGGAACTGATCGTCGAAGTCTTTCTTGACCCGACGGATTTCCATTTCCTCAATCTGCTTGGCGCGCTTGTCCTTCTCAATACCGTCGCGCGTAAATACCTGCACGTCGATGACGGTGCCGTCCATACCCGGCGGCACGCGCAGCGAGCTGTCCTTCACGTCGGACGCTTTTTCGCCAAAGATAGCCCGCAGCAGCTTCTCTTCCGGCGTCAGCTGGCTTTCGCCTTTCGGCGTCACCTTACCGACCATGATGTCGCCGGCGGCGACTTCTGCGCCGATATAAACCACGCCGGATTCATCCAAGCGACCCAATGCCTGCTCAGACACGTTCGGGATATCGGCCGAAATTTCTTCAGGCCCCAGCTTGGTGTCACGCGCAACGCAGGTCAGCTCTTCGATATGGATCGTGGTGTAGCGATCTTCCTGCACCACGCGCTCGGAGATCAGAATCGAATCTTCGAAGTTGTAGCCGTTCCAAGGCATGAAGGCGACCAGCATGTTCTGCCCAAGCGCGAGCTCACCAATGTCGGTGGACGGACCATCGGCAAGAACGTCGCCACGCTGCACACGATCACCGACGTTCACCAGCGGACGCTGGTTGATACAGGTGTTTTGGTTGGAGCGGGTGTACTTGGTCAGCGAATAAATATCGACGCCGGCATCGTTCTCGCCGACCTGATCTTCGTCAACGCGCACCACGATGCGACCAGCATCAACCTGATCGATGACGCCATCGCGCTTAGCCGCCGCGTTGACGCCAGAATCGCGCGCCACGTCACGTTCAATACCCGTGCCGACCAGCGGGGTCTGTGCACGCAGCGTCGGTACGGCTTGGCGCTGCATGTTGGCGCCCATCAGCGCGCGGTTGGCGTCATCGTGTTCGATGAACGGCACCAGCGCTGCGGCGACCGACACGGTTTGCATCGGGCTGACATCCATGTACTGGATTTCAGAGGACGCCTTCAGCAGCGACTCGCCCTGATAGCGACAGGGCACGAACGGCTCAACAAAGCCGCCATCCTTGGTCAGGTTGGCGTTGGCCTGAGCCACCGCAAACTCACTCTCTTCGATAGCCGAAAGGAAATCGATTTCCATCGTGACCTTGCCATCCACCACGCGGCGATACGGCGTCTCAAGGAAGCCATAGCGATTGGTGCGGGCGTAAACGGCCAAGGAATTGATCAGGCCAATGTTCGGACCTTCCGGGGTTTCGATAGTGCAGACGCGACCGTAATGCGTGGGATGCACGTCGCGCACTTCGAAGCCGGCACGCTCACGCGTCAAACCGCCGGGTCCAAGTGCCGATACGCGGCGCTTGTGGGTGACTTCCGACAAAGGATTGTTCTGATCCATAAACTGGCTCAGCTGCGAGGAGCCGAAGAACTCCTTAATTGCGGCCGCTACCGGCTTAGCATTGATCAGCTCCTGCGGCGTCAAACCTTCGCTTTCGGCCAGGCTCAGACGCTCGCGCACCGCGCGCTCAACGCGGACCAAACCGACGCGGAATGTGTTCTCGGCCATTTCGCCAACCGAACGCACGCGACGGTTGCCGAGATGATCGATGTCATCCACCGTGCCTTTGCCATTGCGGATTTCGATCAGCACCTTCATGACGGCCAAGATGTCCTCGTTGTCGAGGATGCCCTTGCCTTCCACTTCCTTACGCCCAACTCGGCGGTTGAACTTCATCCGGCCAACGCCCGACAGGTCGTAGCGCTCGGTGGCGAAGAACAGGTTCTGGAACAGGTTCTGCGCGGCGTCTTTCGTCGGCGGCTCGCCCGGTCGCATCATGCGATAGATTTCAACCAGCGCTTCCAGCGGCGTGCGGGTCGGATCGATGCGCAGCGTGTTGGAGATGTAGGCACCGCGATCAAGATCATTCACCCACAGCGTGCCGATGGCAGCGATGCCCGCCTTGCGGAAGGTGGCCAGATGCTCTTCAGTCAGCTCGTCATTGGCGGTCGCGATAACTTCGCCGCTGGTCTGATCGACCAAATCGTGAGCAAGGATGCGCCCGACCAAGTATTCGTCCGGCACCTCAAGGGCCTGAATCTTGGCCTGCTCAAGCTGCTTAACGTGACGCGCCGTGATGCGCTTGCCGGCTTCCACTAGGACCTTGCCACCAACCGCGAGATCAAAGTTCAGCGTTTCGCCACGCAGACGCTCGGCGATCAATTCCAGCTCGACGCCTTCCGGCAAGATATGGAACGTATTAATCTCGAAGAACGTCTTGAGCATTTCTTCGTTGGTGTAGCCCAGCGCACGCAACAGCACCGAGACCGGCAGCTTGCGGCGGCGATCAATGCGGGTGAACAGCGCGTCTTTCGGGTCGAACTCGAAGTCCAGCCACGAGCCGCGGTAAGGAATGATGCGGGCGCTGTACAGCAGCTTGCCCGAGCTGTGCGTCTTGCCGCGGTCGTGATCAAAAAACACGCCCGGCGAGCGGTGGAGCTGGGACACGATGACGCGCTCAGTGCCGTTGACAATGAAGGTGCCGTTGTCAGTCATGAGCGGCAATTCGCCCATGTAGACTTCTTGCTCCTTGACGTACTTGATGGCCTTGTTCGACGCCGGGCTGTCTTTGTCATAGATAACCAGACGCACGGTCACACGCAGCGGCGCGCCATAGCTCAAGCCGCGATTGCGACACTCACGCTCATCGAACGGGGGCTCACCGAGCTTGTAGCTGACGTACTCAAGGGCGGCATTGCCGGAATAGCTGACGATCGGGAAGACCGATTTCAGCGCTCCGTGCAATCCGTGCTCGCTGCGCTGCGCGGGAGCAATTTGTTCCTGCAAAAATTCGCGATAGGAGTCGACCTGAATAGCCAACAGAAACGGCACCTCGAGAATCGAGGGACGCTTACTGAAGGACTTGCGGATGCGCTTCTTCTCGGTGAATGAGTAGGTCATGGTCGGCGTACCACCCTTAGTTGAGAGGGGCTGGTGGCCCCTCGGAGTATCGGAAGTGTGTAGAACGGGATTCGGGATTAGGGATGCGAAATTCGAAGCAGCCGCTGTTTCGAATCTTGTATCTCCAATCCCCAATCACATCACGGCTAAAACACCCCAAGCCCGGGGACTTACGTCCCCAGGCTCGGCGTTGCGCTGTCGAAATCCGAACAACGCTTGGCTGCGGCTTACTTGACCTCGACGGTCGCGCCAGCTGCTTCCAGATCCTTCTTGAACTTGGCCGCGTCGTCTTTGCTGACAGAGTCCTTGACGACACCGACGGCTTCGACGAGATCCTTGGCTTCTTTCAAGCCAAGACCGGTGATTCCGCGAACCGCCTTGATCACTTCGACTTTCTTCTCGCCGATAGCCTTCAGGGCGACCGTGAACTCAGTCTGCTCTTCGACAGCAGCAGCCCCAGCGGCAGGACCGGCAGACATCATGACCGGCGCGGCGGCCGTCACACCGAACTTCTCTTCGATGGCCTTAACCAGGTCCATCACTTCCATCAGGGTCTTCTCGGCGACTGCGTCGACGATCTGTTCGTTGGTAAGGGACATTGCATATACCTCTGTAGTGTTTTGATTGAATTTCGTGCTGCCCTCGCAGGCAGACGATCAGGCTTGAGCGTGGACGTGTTAAGCCGTCGCCTCTTCCGTCGGCGCGTCTTCAGTCGGGGCTACATCAGCGGCAACATCGCCACCGCCCTGCTGATCAGCCACCGCACGAATGGCACGGGCAAACATGCTTGCCGGTTCGGCAAGAACGCGCGCCAGCATGGCCAAGGCTTCGTCGCGGGTCGGCAGAGAAGCCAGACGTTCCAAATCGGAACCTGGCATCAACTTGCCACCCATCGACACGACCTTGGCCTGCAACTTGTCGTTGCCCTTGGCGAACTCCTTGATTAGGCGACCGGCAGCGCCGGGCTCCTCAGTCGAGAACGCATACAGCAATGGACCGACCAGTACGTCTTTGACGCACTCGTATTCGGTTCCCATCACTGCGCGCGCGGCCAGTGTGTTCTTGACTACACGCAAGTACACACCGGTTTCGCGTGCCTTCTTGCGCATCGCCGTCATTTGACCGACGGTGATGCCTGCGTACTCGGCTGCGACCAAGGAGTGTGCCTTGCCTGCAACTTCTGCCAGCTCGGCCACTACTACTTGCTTTTGAGACAGATTAAGCGCCATTGCACTCCTCCATATGAACTCCGCTCGCGGCTCCTGCCGTTTACGGTCCGGGGCGGCGTCGATCCTTGACGCCGGGGATGCTGCGCATCCCGGTGGTGGCCTATCCAGAACAATTCCAGAAGGGCTGCACCATCTACGCTGGCCGGTTTCCCAATTACCCTTGTCGCCCAAATCCGCCTGCTGCGGATGGCACGTCATCCTGACGTCAACGAACAAGGACCAGCGGTCTTTGACGGACTCGGACCGCTTTCGCGACCCGAGTGCCTTCAAAATGAATGACGAGTTTTTAGTTCGTCGAAACCTAAGCTTGTGATGAAACGCGAGCCGGATAGTTACGCCGGTAGAGTCGACTGATCGATTGCAATACCAAGGCCCATCGTGCTCGAGAGCGATACCTTCAGCAGGTATTGACCTTTGGCGGTTGAGGGCTTCGCACGCACCAGATCAGCCAGCAACGCCTGCAAGTTATTCTTCAGCGCATCAGATTCGAAACTGACCTTGCCGATGGTGCAGTGGATGATGCCGCCTTTATCGGTGCGGTAGCGCACCTGACCGGCCTTTGCATTGCGCACGGCTTCGGCCGGATTCGGACTAACGGTGCCGACTTTCGGGTTCGGCATCAAGCCACGTGGTCCGAGCAGCTGACCCAGCTTACCGACTACGCGCATCGCGTCCGGAGTGGCAATAACTACGCCATAGTTCAAGTCGCCGGCCTGCATTTTGTCGGCGAGGTCGTCCATGCCAACGGCGTCTGCACCAGCCGCCAGTGCCTCATCGGCCTTGGCACCCGGCGGGCAGAACACAGCGACACGAATGGTCTTGCCGGTGCCTGCGGGGAGCACAGTGGAGCCGCGAACCTGCTGATCGGACTTGCGCGCATCGACGCCCAAACGCACGGCAACGTCGACAGCCTCAACAAACTTCACTTTGCTGTTTTCTTTGAGAATGCGGATCGCATCATCCAGCGCATAGGTTTTGCCTGGCGCGACGAGGGTCGACAACGCTTTGAAACGCTTTGAGATCTTTGCCATGTCTTAGCCCTCCACCACTAAACCCATGCTGCGGGCGCTACCGGCAATGGTGCGCACCGCTGCATCTATCGACGCCGCTGTCATATCGGCTTCCTTCGCTTTCGCGATGGCTTCCAACTGCGCGCGGGTGACTTTGCCAACCTTGTCCGTATTCGGACGCTTGCTACCAGACGTGATGCCGACCGCCTTCTTAAGCAGCACCGTCGCTGGCGTGCTCTTAGTCACAAACGTGAACGTACGATCCGAGTAGGCCGTGATGATGACCGGCGTCGGCAAGCCAGGCTCGAGCTTCTGCGTAGCCGCGTTAAACGCTTTGCAGAACTCCATGATATTCAGGCCACGCTGACCCAGCGCAGGGCCCACAGGGGGGCTGGGGTTGGCTTGGCCGGCTTTCACTTGCAACTTGATGTATCCAACTACTTTCTTTGCCATTTTTTTGTCTCCTTGGGTCCGAACGCCGCACGGTGGATGTCACCGGTTTGGCTCCCCATTGGTTGCTATTTCGGGATTCGGGATTCGGGAT
>JBBRBU010000084.1:0-14410 GCA_038205505.1 Lysobacterales bacterium
CCCGTCATTGGCTGAGCTGGCACTGACGTCCGATCCTCGTGCGACACGGATACGCTTGTTGAGCGGTCCGCCTGCCGCTGCGGCGAGCAATGCTTCGTCCTCCGCCAGCAAAGCCGATTGATCGACGACCGGCAGAAGTAAAGCGGGCACGTCGGAATCCGGCACCGCCAGTGACTCCGACCAGGCGAAGGGTTCAAGCGCGGCTTGTGCAGACGAACACCACAGGCAAGCGACGAGGATACTGAACAGGAAAACTCGGCGTGGAAAAATCATCAACAGTGCTCCGGAATGGATTTGAGTCGACCCTGTCGTGCATTTTCGCAGAGTTTGAACCACCTGCGATCGAGCGAAGAGAAAACCCCGCGCGTTTATTGTTACCGTCGCCTGGTAAAGGATTCGTTACCCTACAATCTGTTGCGGACGCGTGTATCATGCGCGCCCTGAACATCCATCCATCCATCCGCATTGAAGGATATATGACCCTATGAGCAGCACTCTGTTCACTTCCGAATCGGTATCCGAAGGCCATCCCGACAAGGTTGCCGACCAGATCTCCGATGCCGTGCTCGACGCGATCTTGTTGCAGGACAAGCGCGCCCGCGTCGCTTGCGAGACCATGGTCAAGACCGGCGTGGCCATCGTCGCCGGCGAGATCACGACGAATGCGTGGATTGATCTGGAAACGCTGACCCGCGGCGTCATCCTCGATATCGGCTACAACAGCTCGCAGGTTGGATTTGACGGCGAAACCTGCGGCGTACTCAATTTGATCGGCAAGCAGTCGCCCGACATCAACCAGGGCGTCGACCGCAAGAAACCGGAAGAACAGGGCGCGGGCGACCAGGGCCTGATGTTCGGCTATGCAACCAACGAAACGAAAGACTTCATGCCGGCCGCGATCCATTACGCGCATCGTCTCGTCGAGCAGCAAGCGAAGGTGCGCAAGAAGAAGAATTCGCCGATGGCGTGGCTGCGTCCGGATGCGAAGTCCCAGGTCACCTTGCGCTACGAGGATGGCAAGGCCGTCGCGATCGATGCCGTCGTTCTTTCGACCCAGCATGATCCCTCGATCAAGCAGAAGGATCTCGTCGAAGCCGTGCGCGAGCACATTCTGCTGCCCGTGCTGCCGGCCAAGTGGCTGCACAAGGGCACCAAGTTCCACATCAACCCGACCGGCAAGTTCGTCATCGGCGGACCGGTCGGTGATTGCGGCCTGACCGGTCGCAAGATCATCGTCGATACCTACGGCGGTTGGGCTCGTCATGGCGGCGGCGCATTTTCCGGCAAGGATCCGTCCAAGGTTGATCGCTCGGCTGCGTATGCGGCGCGTTATGTTGCCAAGAACATCGTCGCCGCCGGCATCGCCGACCGCTGCGAGGTTCAGGTGAGCTATGCGATCGGCGTGGCCGAACCGACTTCGATCTCGGTGACTACCTTCGGCACCGGCAAGATCAGCGACGAAAAAATCGAAAAACTGATCCGCAAGCATTTCGACCTGCGCCCGTACGGCATCATCAAGATGCTCGATCTGATCCACCCGATGTACCAGCAGACAGCAGCGTACGGTCACTTCGGCCGCAAACCGGTCGAGTTCACCTACACCGATAGTTCGGCGAAGCAGCACACGGCAACCGCCTTCTCGTGGGAAAAGACCGACAAGGCAGAGGCTCTGCGCGAAGATGCCAAGCTGAAGTAACAGCGACTGGGCGAACCCTGCGAGTGCAGGGTTCGCTTCTCAAGGCGAGGTGTACTGGACTGGGATGTGGCCGAGGAATAGTTGCCCTGTTCAGGGCACGCGCTGCGCGCCTTCTGGCTTGATTGCTGCAACCGCCACAGGCCCAGCAGCGCCAGACGCGAAAAACTGCCCCGACCGATTTCTCCACCACTCAAGATGAAAAAACGGGTGCGGAAATCCGCACCCGTCGTGTCAAAAACAACTTGCGACAGCAGTCAGAATGCCGTGCAAATGAACGCCGGATTGGCCGGATCGAATCCATCAACGAAGATTCGGTCGGTGCTCAACAAGCGGATCTCGTCGACAAACGCACCGCCCACTTCATAGCCGCCGTCGGACGAGAAACGCCAGCGCAGCTGGATCGTCTGCCCGGCATAGGCGGCAAGATTTGCCGAGAACGGCTGGAACACGGATGGAGCGGCATCATTGGTTGGGGTAGCCGACGTCGATCCGGCAAAGCCCCTCTTGCCCACCGGGTAGCCGCACGCGTTGCCTGCATTGGTGACCGTTCCGGAAGCCGGGTATCCGCCATTCGGCGTCAGGTCGGTCCAGCTCGTTCCACCATTCGTCGAAATCTCAAGCACAAGTAAATCCCAGCCTGTCTCGATGTTGTACTTCATATTGAAGTTCAGCGATGCATCGGCTTGGACCACGATCGGTGCCGTGGTCATCGCGCCGCAGATACTGGCTGGATAGTTCGCGCCATCTGCGCCGCTGTGATAGCTCAGCGTACCTGCGGTTGCGGCAGTGTTGGTCACCTGCCATGGCGCATCAAGGCTCGAGTAGACGTGCGTGTCACCGTCATCGAGATAGTAATTGCCGTCAACCCCGCCTGGGCCAATTGCGGTGCCGCCCACCGTCGAGCTGATCGGCGCCGCATTGCCCTCCGCATCGATCGCGACCACCTTGTAGTAGTAGGGAGCTCCCTGCACTACGCCGAAATCCTCGTAGCTTGCTGAAGGAACGCCGATGGCAATGGTTGACGGCGCACTGAAATACGGATCAACCGAGCGCTGTACCACATAGCTGATGCCGGGAGACGCGGGACAGTTGGAGCTTGCAGCATCCCAACTCAACGGCACGCTGCACACGGAGTTGAGCGAAGCGCCACCTATCACGCTGGCAGTATCGAACGAAGGCTGCAACGTGCATGCACCGCTGAAGGTCGTGTCGACGCAGGCGGAAACATCACCTTCCACGTCATTGCTGATAGCCCTTACCTTGTACGCATAGGGATATCCGCCTTGACTCGAGGTATCGAGAAGTGGGCTCGACGCGCCGGTTGCAACCAGGCGGAAATCACCCGCTGCCGATGCCGCGCAAGTGCCTGCGGCCCGATATAGCTGGAATCCCTGAGCGCCACCGGCTGCACTGAATGCCACCGAGGCACCCGCGCCGGTGGAACTCACACCGAGCCCGGTCGGTGCTGCAAACGGCACGACACTGTCCGGCAAGCCGAATCCACCGGACACGACCAAAGCGTAGCCCTGTCGATCAGTGTTGGAACGGGAGCCGCCCGGTACCGCGGCTCCCTTGACTCGGAACGTGTAGGTTCCGGCCGTCGGCGCTGTCAGGCGGACCTGTTCGACAGTGTTGCGGATATCGGCGACGCCGCCCGTCGTCGAGACGCCCGCCGCAAACACGTTGCCGCGATAGAGGGTTCCGCCGGGGCCATCGACTTCCAGGTCGAGGTTGTTGACCAGACTGAGCGCTGCACCACTGGTGGCTTCGGGGTCATACCAGGTCAACGTTGCGCGCAGCTCCTTTCCAGCCGGAACGCCGGTGATCGTGTAGGACTGTTGCTCGCCAGTCTTCAGGCCCGAGATATTGGTGCGCTCGAACAAGCGCATGCGCCGATTGTCGTCGCCAAATGCACTGGGTGTGGTTGAGAACCACAGGTTTGAATCGGTCCAGCCGCGTCCCCAGCCATAGCTGCCGGTAGCGAACTGCTCGGATGGGCCCGAGCCGAGCACGGGGTTGGTTCCGTTCAGCAACACCGCTTTCAACACCATGCCGCTGGGATTGTACGAATCAGCCGCGGTCTTCAGCCCCCTCGGGTAGAAACCCTCGGTGAAGAACTGACGTACCAGACCCGCGTTGCCGGCAATGGTCGGTGCGGCCATCGAAGTCCCGCTCTTGGTACTGGAAGCGGCTGCTTCAATTGTGGCGGTTGTGCTTGCATCACCGGCTGCTGAAACAACGCTGCTGCCGGGAGCCATGATGTCCGGCTTGACGCGCCCGTCAACGGTCGGGCCGCGGCTCGAGTAGGTCGCCACAATCTTGTTGCCGGCGTGTGAAAGCGCTCCTACGGTGATGGCATTTTTCGCATTACCCGGCGAACCTGTCGTCGTGGCAGAGCTGCCTGAGTTGCCGGCAGAGACGACGAAGATCATGTCTTCGAGCGACCAGAGCGTGCTATCGACGACGCGGTCGCTGCCGCTGTAGGCACCTGCGCTGGAACTGCCCCAACTGGCACTGTGAATGCGGGCGCCCGCGTCATTCGCCTGGCGCAGCGTTCCGCCGAGATTGGTAATCGAGAGACAGCCGGTCGTGTCGTTGCCAATATCCTGGAAAAGCAACTGCGCGTTTGGCGCCATGCCGTCAGCGAGTTCGTGGCCCGAGGATGTCGGTGTCGATGCGGTGTAGTTGGTTGCACCTACGCTGCCGCCGGCATCTCCGGCGATGGTTCCGCTGGTATGCGTGCCGTGGTAACTCGTCGCGCTTCCGCCCGGGCACGTTGAATTGTTGTCATACGCCTCTGCACCAGGTTGCACCCAATAGGCATAGACCTTGTTGTCAGCATGGGTCGCGCCCTGAGCGGGGGGGACAGGCGAATCGGCGGTGGTGATTTCGATGTGATCACCCAGTCCCTTGTTGAGGACCGTGAACCAGGCTTCGTTGGCGTCGAGTCCCGAATCGGAAATACTGATGATCTGACCAGTACCGAACAGATTGTGATCCCACAGTGGCTGGCGGCCCGCTTCGACACCGCCGGATCCTGCCGTACTCGTTGTCGCCGAATTACCCTGAATGACGCCGATGCCTGCGGCGTTGTTGACGTACTCCTGCAAGTGGGGAGCAACCCATGCGACGCTGTCTTCCGCCGTCGCCGAACGAATCAAGGAATCAAGGCCGGCCTCGCCCACGTGCACGCGCACGAACGGCACGGAGTCGTCTTCCGCGATCGATACGATGGTGACACCTGATACCTTGACGAGCGCCGCGCCGATCTGTTTGGCCGACTCGCCTGCGAAGCCGAAGACGTCAATTTCGAGGCCGCCCTGCGGCGCAAGCGCCAGGTCACTGCGAGCAGCGGTCCAGAGCGCCGGATCGAGCTTCTGTCCGGGCTGATAGATGCCTACCCAGCGTACCGAAGCATCGGCACGCAATTCCTGCAGAGCATTGTTCTCGAGTCGAACCTGGTACGCGTTGTTCGGCACGTAGCCGAGGAAGGTCACTCCGCGCTTCTCGAGACGCGCCCTGGACTTTGCGGGGTCACTCTCAAACTGGACGATCGCATATCGACCGGAAACGACATCCGCCGCAGCGCCTGTGGCCGAAAAGTCGATTCGCTGTGCAGTCGGGTCGATCAGGCCAGAGCGGAGCAGAAGAAGATGTGGTTCGCTGGCTTTCGCGTCGGTCAGCTGGTCAGCCGTCACTGCTTGCGGAGCCACGCTTTGCAGCGGGCCTGGCGCGGCCTGGGCGTTGCCCAACGCGAAAATCACCGCAGCTGCCAAGGCAGTGCGGGCAAGAGTGTTCGATTTCATTCGATTCCCCGAAATGATGTCATTGAAGAAGACTGCTAAAAAATAGTAGGGCGAAGGACGTCACATTGGCTTGACGGAATGTCGGCCAACTCTCAGGCCAATCCGCAAGCGCGACCCGCCGAGTGTAGTGTCTTATTCGACGGCAAGCGATCCCCCTGACGACGGATCGCCGAGCGACGTCGCGACCGCTGTCGGCGGCAGAACGGCCTCTATTTCTCCACGTCGCGATCGACATTGAAGCCGGGCATCTTGACCACGAAGTCATGATCGGCCCGTCATCATGCAGCGAACGGCCTGCGTCAGCCGGCACTACCGGCGTGCGAAGCCGTTCAAGCGGCCGCGGGTACCTTGATGAACGTCGCCCGGTCAAGGCAGTGCCGCTTCTGCTTCGCCGCCGAGCATTCCGCAAGCACCTCACGAACACTAGCGCTCTCCCGGGGGGACGCGTGTTTGTTCGTTCACGTGCTCCGGTTGCGGAACTGCCGATCTCGCCTTGGACAACGAATCTCCCGCCCGCGTCGAAACCTGCTGCGCAGATACAGGGTGTGAGTCAGCCTGCAATCTGCCCGCCAGCGCACTCGTTGGCTTCACCGCAAACCTGGCTGAATCAAGATCGAGACATCGGCCAGGAATTCCCGGCGGGTTTCACATCCGGCGTGCATCGCTTAGTCTCGCGGAACGAATGGCGCTGTCCCGATATTTCCGGAGCGTCAATGCAATTACCGGGAAAACGTATGTCAACCTCAAGAACAGCTCGCGTTCGATTACCCTTTCCTTTCCTGCCGGTCCTGCTCTGCCTGTTGCTGGTCCACTCTGCGGCCGTTGCGGCGCCCGTTGAACCGCCGCTGGATCTGCTCCTTTCCGGCACCTCGCGACTGGTCAGTGGCAAGGTCGTCGAAATCGATCCTGCCGGTCGCATCGTGTTTGCGCGCGGGCATGTGTTGAGCAAAAACAGTGACGTACCCGAGATGATCGATGTGCGCGTATCGCCTTCGGTAGTTGAGTCGGTGGCGCTGGGCGACGAGTATCTGTTCGCTTATTCGATGACCCATCGGGACAAGCTCGCGCCTGCAGGCGTTTCCTTGAATCGGCAAGGCGCTATTCTGATCTCGAGCTCCGGCGTCGAACCTGCCCTGTTCAGGAATTCCGCTGAACTGCGCAGCATCCTCGAGGTCGCTGGCAGTGATCGCGGACCCGAGAATCGACATCTGCTTGAGCTCCTGCTCAAGACTCTGGACGGCAACGATGCGAAAATGCGGGCGCTCGTGGCCGCCCAGATCGCTTTGGACCCGACCCTTGGCGATGGCCTGAAAGTGCCGGATCGCAAGGGCATCGAACGGGTTGCTCGTAGCTCAAAAACTGATCCGTCTACGCGCATCCTGCTATTGCAGGCGGCGACCGAACGACCTGAGCAATTCGGCGACTGGTGGCAGGCTGCAGCCGAGGAAGTACTGGAAACTACGCCTCTAGGCGGATATGCTCTGGAGTCTTGGAACGCGACAAGCCTTGTGCTGCTCGCATTCGATTTGTTCAATATTCGCGAGGTCCTGGCACCTCGAGAATTGCTCGCTCGCTGGCTTCGAAGTCCAAACAGACTCTTGATAGAGCGATCCAATGCTGCGCTCGGAAGGGGATACCCGACACAGCAACGTGGTGCGATTGAGGAGGCACTGGCGGATCAGTCATTGACCCGCGAAACACGCAACTATCTCGACGATCAACTGCACCGCCTCGACGGAAAGGAATCTGGCCGAGCCTCGCAGTAGCAAGGACCCGAACGATCGACCATTGGCAGAGGAGCCAATTGACTCCGCTGGCTGAAGTGCAAGAACTACCCATATCTTGATGAGGAGCCTTCAACATGGATTTGCGATACCAATTGACCACGCTGGGAGCAGCGGCACTGCTCGCCCTGAGCGTCACCGCTGAAGCAGCCAGTCAGGCACCCGATGTCATTCATGCGACCCGCCACGATGTTTCCGCGCCAATGCGCGACATCGTCCGCATGATGCCCCCCGCTGCGCCGATGGAGGGTGGCACCGAGGCGGCCCCCTACGAGGTCCCCAATATCCTCATCAAGCCGCGCAACCAGACCAATTGGATGGTGCCTGACTATTCGCGCGCTCAGACCGAGCCGTTCGGCACGTTGGCACCTGCTGTCGACATCCAGTTCGACGCGATTACCCAGGCGACATCCGGTTGCGGCTGTCTGCCCCCTGACACAAATGGTGACGTCAGCGACCAGCATTACATCCAGACCACCAACGGTGCATGGGCGGTCTACAACAAGACCACCGGCGCGGTGGTCCAGGCTCCCACTCCCGGAAATTCGTTCTATGTGGGTTTTGGGGGGAAATGCGAAACCACAAATTCCGGTGACCCGACTGCACTCTGGGATGCCAAGGCCAAACGTTGGGTCATCAGCCAGTTCGTGACGAGCGCGCCCTTCGCGCAATGCGTCGCCGTCTCCAAGACCTCGGATCCGCTGGGTGAGTACTATCGGTACGAATTCCAGTGGCCGATCTTCGGCGACTACCCGAAGATGGGTATCTGGACGGAAGACAACCAGCGCCAAGATGCATATACGGTGATCACCCACGAATTCGGCGGTGTCCCGCAGACGTTCCAGGGTGCCGCACTGATTGCCATGGAGCGCGACAAGATGGTCGCTGGCGACCCAACGGCAGCGGTGGTCCGATTCCCGGGGTTTGACGCCTACGGTGTGCAACCGGTTCATCTCAGCGGCCTTAATTCCGCGCCAGCGGGCTCCTGCCCGTCATTCGTGCATTTCGATTTCGCCACTAGCCAATACCGCTTCTGGGATATGTGCATCGACTGGGCAACTCCGGCAAGCTCGACAATTTCGGCAAATCCAACCCGTGTCGACGCCGATTCCTTCTTCCCGTATTTCAATGATATCGCGCAGCAGGGCACCGCCAGCGCACTCGATTCGTTCGGCTCGAACACGATGTACCGGGCCACGGCGCGCGCGTTCGATATCACTGCGCCGACCCGCATTTCTCTGGTCGTCAACCATGTGGTCGAGGGCAATACCCAGCAGGCTGGCATCAAGTGGGTGCATTTCAACCTCAAACCCGCCACCGAGCCTTCGGGCGTCGTAGACCGAATTCTTGGTGACGGTTTCGATGGCACACCGCTACCGACCATCGTTCCGCAAACGCTGACCACAAAGACACTGATCGACCAAGGTACGTTCGCCCCAGACGGCACTTCGCGCTGGATGGGCGGCATTGCCATCGATGGAAGCGGCAATATCGGCCTCGGCTACTCGAAGTCAAGCTCGGCATTGAACCCCAAGATCATGGTCACCGGACGGACCTTGAATGATCCGGCCGGCATCATGCGCGGTGAACAGGCCTGCGTCGGCGGCACCACCGGCTCACAGACCAGCTCGAGCGGCCGCTGGGGCGATTACGCCTCGATGAGCGTTGATCCGGTCGACCAATGCCGGTTCTACTTCACTACCGAGTATCTCGCGAGCACGACGAGCTCCTCATGGCGAACACGCGTCTGTTCGTTCACCTTCCCCGATTGCGGCACTGCCGATTTCGCCCTGGTCAATGAATCTCCTGCCCGCGTCGAAATCTGCAGCGCAACGGCAGGTGGTGATCCAACCTGGGATCTGCGCGCTGGCGTGCTCAATGGTTTCACTGGTTCGGTTGCGCTGACTGCGATTGGCAATCCTGGAGGCACCACCGCTAACTTCTCTGTAAATCCGATCATTGCGCCGGGATCGAGCCTGTTGACACTGGCAGGTGGTGCGGCCATCACCGCCGGTGAATATGCGTTCTTGGTCAATGGCGTCAGCGGCCCACTGACCCGCTCGACGAACTTGAGTCTCGGCGTGTCAACGAGTGCAGCTACAGCACCGAATCTCGTCAGCCCGGCCAACAACGCGACTGGAATCAAGATCCTGCCATCGTTGAGCTGGAGTGCCGTTGCGGGTGCTCTTCGCTACAAGGTGGAAGTCGCCAGCGACATGGGTTTCGCGAATATCGTCGCCAGCGCCACCGTGGTTGGCACGAGCTGGAAAGTCGATACCGCACTGAGCGAAAGTACGCAGTACTACTGGCGCGTAACTCCGGAGAACTATTGCGGAGTGGGCTCGAGCTCACTGGTATTCACGTTCACGACCGGCCTTATCGGGCAGTGCCCGAGCGGAACTGCGCTGACACCGCTTTACTCGGATGATTTCAATGCCGCAGGTGCCAATGGCTGGACCACCGTCGGTACCGGAGCGGCCACCTGGACTAAGCAGATTCCACTCGTGTCAACCGGCCTGACGACGCAGGGCTGGGGCATCCCGAACAATGCGACGACCAGCGATCGGGGCCTGGTTACGCCGTCCATCGTGATTCCCGCTACGGCGCAGGAAATCTTCATGACCTACCAGACCTATCACAGCTTCGAGGACGATGGTCCAACCGGCTGCTGGGACAATGGCACGCTCGACATCAAGGTTGGCGCAGGTGCGTTCACCTATCTGCAGAACAGCCGCATGTTCACCGATGCATATGACGGTCTGGTGTCCGCGGGCGAAGCGAATGCTGGTGCTCAGGGCTGGTGTCATGCTCCATCACCGTTCCCGGTCCTGACACCCAAGGTCTCGGTTGTCGATCTGGAAGGTTTTGCGGGGCAGAGCGTGCAGGTTCGCTTCCGTGCTGTGAGCGACTCCAATACGACTGCGGCAGTTCCCAACGGCATGTACATCGACAACTTCAAGGTCGAGACCTGCTTGCCGATCCCGTAATCGCGCAGCTTGCGATGTAACAACTGAACGGGCCGCATTGCGGCCCGTTTTTTTATGCCTGCTCGCCAACCTGAAGCATGATTCATCCCTCCATCGCGAATAAGCGATATACTAGGCGACCTCTCGCGACCGAGGGGCGCTGCAGGTCGACCCTGATCACAGGTTTCGGACTCAGGCTCGGTCAGCGATTCCCTTCAAACGGCGCCCGCCCCAATCCAACGGAGCGAACCGCATGAATGCCGTAGCTAAAGATTCCGAGAACACCGACTACAAAGTTGCCGACATGTCCCTGGCCGATTTCGGCCGCCGCCGGATCACCATGGCGGAAGAGGAAATGCCCGGCCTGATGCAGATCCGCGCCCAGTACGCGAAGTCACAGCCATTGAAAGATGTGCGCGTGATGGGCTCGCTGCACATGACCAAGGAGACCGCCGTTCTCATCGAGACGCTGCGCGACCTCGGCGCCAATGTGCGCTGGTGCTCCTGCAACATCTTCTCGACCCAGAACGACGCCGCTGCCGCAATAGCCGCCAGCGGCACGCCGGTATTCGCCTGGAAGGGCGAGACGCTTGAGGAATACTGGGATTGCACGCTCGACGCGCTGACCTTTCCCGGCCAGACCGGTCCACAGCTGATCGTCGACGACGGCGGCGACGCGACCTTGCTGATCCACAAGGGCGTCGAGATGGAAGACGGCAGCAAATGGTGCGACGAGCCTGGCGCCAACCATGAAGAACAGGTGATCAAGAACCTGCTCAAGCGCACCCGCAGCGAACGTCTGGGATTCTGGAAGACCGTGGCCAAGGACTGGCGCGGCGTGTCGGAAGAAACCACCACCGGCGTGCATCGCCTGTATCAGATGATGGAAGCCGGCAAGCTGCTGGTGCCCGCGATCAACGTCAACGACTCGGTAACCAAGTCCAAATTCGACAACCTGTATGGCTGTCGCGAATCGCTGGCTGATGCCATCAAGCGCGCCACCGACCTCATGATCGCCGGCAAGGTTGCCGTGGTCTGCGGTTATGGCGATGTCGGCAAGGGCAGCTCACACAGTCTGCGTGGCCTTGGCGCACGCGTCATCGTCACCGAGATCGATCCGATCAACGCCCTGCAGGCGGCGATGGAAGGCTTCGAAGTGAAGACCGTCGAAGACGTCCTCGGTGAGGCCGACATTTTTGTCACCACCACCGGCAACAAGGACATCATCACCTTCGAGCACATGCAGGGCATGAAGAACAACGCCCTGGTCTGCAACATCGGCCACTTCGACAACGAGATCCAGGTCGATCGACTGAACAGCGCCAAGGACGTCAAGCGCGTCGAGATCAAGCCGCAGGTCGACAAGTACACGTTCCCGAGTGGTCGCAACATGTATCTGCTCGCCGAAGGTCGCCTGGTCAACCTCGGTTGCGCGCATGGCCACCCGAGCTTCGTGATGTCGAACAGCTTCTCGAACCAGACCCTGGCCCAGATCGAACTCTGGAACAACAAGGACACCTACGAGAAGACGGTCTATCGTTTGCCGAAGAAGCTCGACGAGGAAGTCGCGCGCCTGCATCTGGCCCAGATCGGCGTCAAACTGACCACGTTGAGCAAGGAACAGGCCGATTATCTCGGCGTGCCGGTTGAAGGTCCGTACAAGCCTGACCACTACCGTTATTGAGTGAATCTATCCGGCGGGCGCAACGCCCGCCGGAACCGGTTGCATCGCGCCGATGCATACGGTTCGATTTCGCCCTTCCAGCTTGGCCTTGTACAAGGCCGCGTCGACCTCGCGGTAGAGCACTTCCGAGCTCGCGTGCCGCGTTACGTCAAAACAACCGCAACCGATGCTGACGGTCGCCGGCGCATCGCCTCCTTCGAAAGCCAGTGGCGTCGACTCGAGGTCAAGTCGGAATCTTTCCGCGCGTTGATGGGCGCGCACGGCATTGCAGTGCATGACGACTCCAAACTCCTCTCCACCGAGCCGGCCGACTGTGTCGTCGGGCTCACTGAAATGCTTGCGCATCCGTTGCGCCATTGCGACAAGACAGTCGTCACCGGCCAGATGGCCGTGGGTGTCATTGATGTTCTTGAAGAAATCGATGTCGAGGATGAGCAGCGAAATCGATCCGCCCTTGCGCGCGAATTCCAGCGACCTCGCCAGCGCGCTGGCAAATGTGCGCCGATTGAAAATCCCGGTCAGGACGTCGGTTCTGCTCTGGATCTCGAACAGATTGCGCTGTTCGCGCAGATCCGCCTCCAGCTCGAGTCGAGCGCGGTACTCGCGATAGCTTCGCATCAGCACCAGCAACATGTAGATCGTGTAAATGGCCCACATCACGCCAACGCCTGACGAGGTCCCTCGCCACAGCAGTACCAGGCTTGGCAGCATGACCGCCAGGATGCCAAGGGCGCATGGCAACCGACGCATGCACAGCGAATGCGCGAGCGCCATGCCGAAAGCCCCTGAAAACAGGACCGATATCAGTGGTGCCGGCTCGGGAAGCACCAGGAAGCTCCATGCACTGAACGCGCCCCAGCAGAAATTAGTGACCAGGACTATCGACCATAGCCGCCCAAGCTGGATTTTTACACGGCGGTAGTCCGGCGCGTCCGGAACGCGAATTGCCAGTCGTAACGCAGCGAGCATCGTGAACCACACGGTCAGCGCAATGGCCGGCACCAGATACTCCCGCGTGGTAACGAGAAATCCGAGACCGACTGCCAGGGGATAGAAAAAACCACCAAGGCGTGCGCGCTCGCAGGTTTCTCGCAGCTCTTGCAGGAGAAGTCTGTAATCGCGCGCCTCGAATTGCTCAGGCTGAATTTCGTGGGTCGACATGGATCGAAGTAGGCCACGTTTCGGTGCGATACGAGCCCATGCACGAATATATACATTCATCGCGATGGAGCGATATACTCGTGCTCTTGCCAATTCTGGATCGCTGAATGACTTCGATCAGTTTCGAATTTTTCCCGCCCAAGACCGACGAGCAAAAAATTGGTCTGGAGAACAGCGTCCGCCAACTGAAGAAGACGGCACCTGAATACGTGTCGATGACGTTCGGTGCTGGTGGATCAACGTTGAGCCATACGGTCGAAGCGATCAAGGGCTTGCGCGCTAATCACGGACTTGATGCGGCGCCGCACCTCTCGTGCATGGGCGGATCGCGCGGCGAAATTCGCGCCTTGATCGAGGAATACCAGCGACTCGGGATAAAACGAATGGTCGCCCTCCGCGGCGACCTGCCTTCAGGCATGGCCAGCATCGGCGACTTGCGCTATGCAAGCGAACTGGTCGAATTCATCCGTGCCGAAACCGGTGACAGTTTCCACATCGAGGTCGCCTGCTATCCGGAAGTCCATCCACAAGCCAGCGACGCGCATGCCGACTTGAGCAACTTCAAGCGCAAGATCGAAGCCGGCGCGAATGGCGCGATCACCCAGTATTTCTACAATGCCGACGGCTATTTCCGTTTCGTCGATGCGGTGCGAAAGATCGGCGTCGATGTACCGATCGTGCCGGGTGTCATGCCGATCGCCAATTTCAGCCAGCTCAGACGCTTCTCGGAGATGTGCGGCGCCGAGATTCCTCGCTGGCTGACCAAACGTTTGACCGCTTATGCGGATGACACCGCCGCAATCCGGGAATTCAGTACCGACGTGGTCGCCGACCTTTGTCGCAAACTCATCGACGGCGGCGCGCCCGGTCTGCACTTTTACACCCTGAATCGGGCCAAGCCGACTTTGGCGATTCTTGAGCGCATGGGCTAATCAGTCGGCTTTGCCCGGATAAAAAATACATTCAGGCAAACACGCTCGCCTCACCCTTCATCACGCTCATGCCGTTGCCCTCTTCAGAGGCAGGAGTCCATTGACCTTGCTTGGTCTGGGATTCCCGCGCTACGTGTGGAGACATCCTGTCTGACGCCTCTCTCCATCCATGGCGAGTGAGTGATAAACGGCACGGATGCCGCGCTACGGAGGAGCGCAACAACCAACAGCAAAGTCGCTGGACCCCTGCCTGCGCAGGGCTGACGGAATGTGGAGTGATAAAAGGCAAGGATGCCGCGCTACGGAGGAGCGCAACAACCAACAGCAAAGTCGCTGGACCCCTGCCTGCGCAGGGGTGACGGAATGTGGAGTGATAAACGG
>JBBRBU010000085.1:0-13760 GCA_038205505.1 Lysobacterales bacterium
GAACAGCGGCCTCACTGAAACTTCAGTGCCGTCGGCTGTCCTGATAGCCAGTCCGTTGCCCGATCCCGCCTTGGTCACCATGTTGCCGGGGCCGAGATGGATGGGGCCATCCGACACATTCGCCAGCGAACCGTCGATGCGCAGCTCCAGACTTCGCTTGGAGGCGCTGGATTGCTGGTAGGTGACGCGGTGTTTTCCGACGCGTAGCGCCACGGCTGTATTCAGGCTCACGCAACTGGCCAGCCCGGTGTAGGAATTGGCCGGTGGCGTGAACGTGGTCTGCACGGGCGACTGTCGGGTTTGCAATTCAAACCCCGTATCGGAGTTCTTCAGCGCGACGAACTCGCCGGCGGACTGGAAATCGTAGCGGATGCCATTGGTCGTGGTCAGGTGCGGATCTCCCGCGTCCGCAGCCGATGCGTTGGGTGGATCATTGCAGTAGCTGGCCTTGAATGCATTGGCTGCGGTGGCTGCACTGCCCGGACTTCCCGGTGGCATGGTGTTGGTGATCGCCTGCGCGAGAATCGTATTGCAGTAGCCGGGCAGCTGGTTGGACAGGTGCGGGAAGCGCCCGGCAAAGCCCTTGAAATGGCAGGCGCTGCACTCGCTTGGCACCGTGGGCCCGGCCTGCGACAGCTGGTTTTGCGGCCAAGCGGCGGCGACCAGCGGGTCGTAGCGATTGGGTGCGAAAGTGGGCAGGTTCTGCGGAGCCGCGGACAACGATTCCCAGACAACGCCGCCACCAAGATTGGAATTTGGATGGGTGATGAAGGGATTCTCACCCGCGTGACAGTCAGTGCAGACACCCCCGGAACCGCCGAGCAACTCGAATCCGCCTGCCTGATAGCGGCCCATCGGGTCGATGCTGGGATCGGCTACGCCGATCGGAATCTGCGTTCCAGCTGGAAACGAGAAACCGCTGCCGGACATCTGGTTGTCCCAGAAGCACACCTTGGAAGTTTCTTCGCTGAGGCAGATAACCCCATCCAGCGAAACCGTCGTCAACGACGCGCTACTGTATCGCGGCAATGCATAACACATGCCGGCGGGCGTTGTGCTTCGAAAGGTTCGCACTTCCGCAGGCGAATTCACGATGAATTGCTCCCCAGTCGGTATGAAGCCTTGCGACTTCCAGCCCGCGACACCGGCCGGATCCATCACGTTGATCGTGGGAGGAATCGGCACTCTCGCGGCCACGCATTCATTAAGGTAGGCCTGCCCGGTATTGATCGTTGCCGATTTGATCTGCACGCCGCCGCCGTAAGGCAAGATCGATTCAAGCTTGCGCACGAGATCAGGGTCGAGCGAAAACGCCTCGCGATCTGCCGCAAATGTCGGGTCGTCGCGCTCCGGCAGCTTCAGAGCCAGTTGGAAATCCAGCGCGCGCAACTTGCCCAGGGTTCGATCGTCATCCAGATTCCCGGGCGAGTTCGCTAAAAGCCACATCAACATGCGTTGCTGTGCAATCAGGCGCGCCTGGCCGTTGGCCGGCACGGCAGCGAGCATCCGTTTCTCGATATCCGCAAACTTGCGCTTGCCGGAATTCTCGAACGCCGAAAGCAGATCCGCCCGATACCAGGCCTGCGTCTTCTCCACAAACGCACGGGTTATCCGAATCTGATTGCCTGCGCTGTCGAAGAATGCGCCGTGGCCGATGTAGGCGATGGGTTGCTCGGATTGGGCAAGCGCTACAAGGGGGTACGAGCCGCCCGTGATGGCGAAGACGGCACTCAATGCGAGGGTGGCAAAACTCGGAACTCGGCGCGTTGCCTGCAAGCTCTTCATGACTGATCCCCGGTTGAAGTCAAGGCAAACTACTATACGCGGTCAGCTCTTGATTACAACATTATTATAAATAACGTTTATTGATACCCAATACACGGTCCCACTGCCCAGGCCGGCCCACCAGGGTTTTCTTCAACATAAATAAACAGTTCAACGACATCATTTACTGCAAAGTCACTCCTCCCTGGAAAAATGACTCCATTCAAGCCACCAGCGACTCGACCTTGCGCGTGGGAATCCGGCTGAATGCGAGAAGCAACCGATCCTCAAGCTGGTTTTCGGTAGAGGAACTTGCATCCACGGCGGCAATTTCCATCGCCTGAACGCCGGCACCTCCCCTGCCCGTTGCCAGCCATTCAAACGCGGCACCGCACGCATCTACCACGCTCAGCAAGTGAGTAACCGTAGGCGAGGTACCGTTCGGCAATTCCCACTGCGCCCCCGCGCTTGGTTGCACGCCGATGATGAGCAAGCGCCGATTGCGTCAGTCTCCCCAAACGTCCGGAATGCCGGATCCGCGTCGGAAGTGCCCCGGCAAACGACGTGTCGGAGAGACGACGCTTCGGGATAGCCATTGCAGCCCCCTTCAGTCGCTCTTAGATATCAGTGGAACTAACCAAAATTACTTAGTCGTACTTTAGCCCCGCACGAACTGAACCCGCTGCATGCGCGCAATCAAATGCACTTTAGCGCATCTAACAATCTGCAGTCTTCCGCCATCTGTTTTACCAAAGCGACTATGGGCATCATGACAGCCGTATAAAGACAACTCGACGGCTCCCGGGACAAGCGAGCAGACAACGTTCAAGGGAAGACTGCGAGTTTCCACATCATCAATGCAACTGGCTCACGAGGGAGGTTGGCAGCGCCGGCAGGCGTTTTCCAGCTCCCGGCGCAGGGTCGGGCGCACAGTCGGCAACGCTGTATCGACAAGTTGCGCAACAGTATTCAGCACCAACCTGTTGACGCTTTGGAATCTGCGGGAATACCGGGGCAGCTACGACACATGGAACCGGTGATTTCCTGAATCTACCTGGCGTTGAGCCGAGAACTCTTGCAGGGATCACCGGGAGATTGCCATGACCTCAATTCATCCATACTCATCCCACGCCGCGCATCGTCACCCTGGAATCTGGCCGCGCTGCTGCCTGCTGCTTCTGATTCTCGCGGCTGCGCCACTGCTCGCCGGCGATTCGATCTACGGAAAGATCGTTGAGGTAAAAGGTGCCGACCTGGTCTTGCTCGACTATGGCGAGGGCCAGTATCTGGTGCGCATCGCCGGAATCGAGCCACCCAAAGAACCCGAGTCTGCAAAGCGCTCATCGGACTACATCCGCGAGCTCGTGCTCGACAAGAACGTGCGTTTGCGCTTCGAGGGGCGCAATGAACGCGGTGAAATGGTTGGCCAGTTGCAGACCGATGATCCAGCGAAAGGCGTCGAAGATGTCGGATTGTTGATGCTCAAGGCCGGCATCGTCCGCCGAAAAGCGGGCTACGACACCAAGTACCAGGAGTTTTCCAAGGCGGAACAAGAGGCACAAAAAGGGAAGCGCGGCGTGTGGGCGAACAAACCTGCCGGCCAGTAAAGGGAGAACGTCATGAGCCATCTCAACTGCAATTCAATTCGCCGGTCCCAGCTGTCGACGACAGCACTGCTCCTGTCGATTCTGATCTCGACCGTTTCACCGCTGCAGGCGCAAGTTGGCGGCGGCACCGATGTCAACACGTCCAAGCTGGCCAACTACCAGAACGAATGCGCCATCGCCAAGAATCCGACCAACAAGCTGCAACTGTTCGCATCCTGCAACAACGCGCTGGGCGGGCTGTTCGCAACCCGCAGCACCAACGGAGGAATCACCTGGACCTATCCTGACGCCGACAAGACCATTGCCGACGGCGATGCAAACCAGGGCGCGCTCGCCTGTTGCGACCCGACACTCGCGTGGGACAACTTCGGCAATCTCTTCGTTACCTACCTGGGCAACGCCAACACCATCGTCACCCTGCTCAGCACCGATGGTGGATTGACCTTCAACAACCTGGCCTCGTTCGGACCGGCCAGCGTCGACCAGCCAACCGTGGCGGCAGCTGCAGGGCAAGTCTGGATCGTATGGAACCAGAGCAATCAGATGGTCGCTCGCGGCGCCGCTGTCACCGGCCTCGGCGTCGCCAACGTCGGCGCATTCGGGACCTTGCTGACGATACCGAACACCACAGGATGCAGCTTCGGCGACCTCGCCATTTCACCCGGCGGCGCTGTAGTCCAGACATGCGAGACGCCGACCGGCGGTCAGGGCCCCGCCACGATCCGTGTCAACACCAAGGCCGATGGATTGGGACCCAATCCGTTCAGTGCCGGCGTCGCTGCGACCACGACCAATGTCGGTGGCTTCGACTTCATACCGGCACAGAACACGCGTTCGGTAGATTCCGAAGCCGGGCTGGCCTACGACGCTTTGGCCGCCAGTGGTGGCAATCCGGCGAGCCCGCATTTCGGACGCCTGTATCTGGTCTATACCGAGGAACCGGTCAACGAGAACAACGATACCGACATCATGGTGCGCTTCTCCGACAACGACGGTCTCAACTGGAGCAACCCGCCCATCCGCGTCAACGACGACGCGACGACCCGCAGCCAGTTCCTGCCGCGCATCGCAAGCAATGCCCTCTCGGGAAACATCGCAGTCTGCTGGCACGACGCGCGCAATTCCGCGGCCAACACCGCGATGCAGGAATTTTGCTCGATCGCCACGCCCAGCGGCGCCACACCCACCTTCTTCGCGAATGCGCAGATCGGCGACGCCGCATCAACCGGCACCGGCTCAAATCCACCCGCGGCCGGCCAACTCGACATCCAGTTCGGAGACTATTCCGGCCTCGCGTATTTCCAGGGACTCGCACACCCGATCTGGGCCGATGTCTCCAACAGCACGGGCGACAACCCGGATGGAACCACGCGATGGGACGCCTATACCGACCGCGTCACCGGTGGTCCGGCCGCCAATGAAGGCGACCCGCACATCACCACGGTCGACGGCACCCACTACGATTTCCAGAGCGCCGGCGAGTTTGTTGTCTTGCGCGATCGTGGCGGAATGGAAATCCAGACACGACAGACCGCCGTTTCAACCGCATCGGTGATCACCAATCCGTATACGGGCTTGACCACGTGCGTCAGTCTCAATACCGCCGTGGCAGCGCGCGTCGGCGAACACCGCGTGACATTCCAACCCGACCTCAGCGGAGTTCCCAACCCCGATGGCCTGCAGCTTCGTATTGACGGCCAGCTCAAGCAACTGGGCCCGGGCGGAATCCAGCTCGGTGCATCCGCCCGTATCGTGCCCTCGAGCGGAAGCGGCATCCAGATTGATTTCCCCGACGACAGTACAATGATCGTCACGCCGGGATGGTGGTCAAGTCAGAGCAAGTGGTATTTGAATGTCAATGTTTTTCAAACCTCGGCGCTCGAAGGAATCATGGGAGCGCGCATGCCCGGCAGTTGGCTTCCGTCGCTCGCCGATGGCACTTCGCTCGGTCCGAAGCCGGCCGCATTGGCACAGCGCTACACCGACCTCTACCAAAAGTTTGCCGATTCCTGGCGAGTGACCAAGTCCAATAGTTTGTTTGACTACGCCTCCGGAACATCGACCGACACATTTACGATTGCAAGCTGGCCGCCGCAAAACCCGCCATGCACGTTGCCGGATGCGATACCCGTGAAACCGCTAAGCCTGGCCATTGCCAAACGCGCCTGTCGCGCCATCACCTCGAAAGCACGCAAGGAAGACTGCATCTTTGATGTGCGCGTAACGGGAGAAGTCGGCTTCGCCAAGACCTATCTGATGAGCCATCGCCTTGAAGCCGGCGCAACGCAGGTCGTCATCAACGACACGCCCGATCCGAGCAAGCCGGGCGAAACCGTATTGCTCACGGCAACCGTGCGGCCAATGAACAAGCAAGGCATTCCGTCAGGCACGATTGAATACATGCTCGATGGCAAACGAGGCGGCGACGCCGGCAAGCTCGATGCGCGCGGCCAGGCCACATGGCGAATACCAAAAATGCAACCAGGAAAACACCAGATCACGGTCAATTTCCGTCCGGATCGCGGAAGCCCCTACCTGCCGAGCAGTAGCCAGGTCGAGATGCACACGGTGACCGGTGACCGGTGATCAGATATAGAAGTAGCGGGGTAAAAGAGCGGAAGCACCTCATCGCTACCGCTCGCAAACAAATGCTAAACCACGTTCTCGCTTGACTACTTGGCTTCCCGTTCTAGCTATCTGCCGACACCGACAACCAATCCGGGAGACAACCTATCCGCGATACCCGCATACAAGGAATCCAGAAGGCTAGATGTTGGATGTACGATTCTTGGGCAGGTTTTTTGCGTCCTGCAAAACCTGCATTCCTCACATCCGTGTGAGTCAAATTCGCTACAAGTGCCAGGCGCTGCTCGACGATGCGGCCGTGCTGACCTGCATGATCTCTGTCGATCTCAATGCGATTCGCGCCGGCATCGCCGAGAATCTGGAATCTTCAATCCACACGAGTGCCCTCAATCGCACTATCCGCATCAAGGCGAAAGCCGACGCTGCCAAGGCACCGCTGGTCCCTATCAACGCATTAGCACCTGTCGCCTTCGAGAAGGCAGCGGCCATCGGGCAGTGCTGGCTGAAGGGACTCGGCGAAGCCCAACGCCTATCGCGGCGACAAGCTGCCTGAGTCAACGGAAACTCGCAGAGTCATTGAACGAATCGCGGAGTGGCGAGGATTAGTACAGTCCTGGGCCCGGGCCCAAGCATCCTGACCTCACCCAGCAACAAAAAGGCTATCGCCCACCCGTCTCCGGGCAGTTTCCTTTGGCGCAGGCGCGAACTTTATCGAGGTACTTCTCATCAAAAGGATACGGGCCACCATCGGCTGACCGCTGCAGCAAGTGCGTGAGGCCATTCTCTTCAATGAAGACCAAAACCTCTTGACCGACTTGGGGAAAACTTCCGCACTGACCACCTGCGGTCACCCGAATCTGTTCCGCAGGGGCACCGATCAGATTCTCAAGCACGAACAAGTCAACGATCACTGGCATTTGATCTTGGCGTTCCTTCAGCAGACCTGGCAATGGGGGCAGCGGCGGCGGGATTTCGCGTCCCTCTTTGGTGGCGCTCGCCACCAGCTCCGCGTAGCGGGCTTTCGCCTGTACTTGCACCGCAGCGGATGCCAGACTCTTACTTCGCCACGCCTGCAACTTGGCCAATCGGAAATCTGAAGCTGAGGTGCCCACGACTTCGGCGAGCACAACTCGGGAAAATTTCAAGACCGACGTCGGCCCCATGGCGTCCAGCGGGGAGATCGAGACCAGTGACGGACTGCAGGCCACTGCTGGCATTTGCGCCAGGACCAACGCTACGAAGATCGCGGGCAAACACTGGCGCATAGGCAGCACCTCGAATTTTGGCCTGTAAGCATAGCTCAGCAGTTTAAACGGAGGCAGGAACAAATTAATCAGCCGGGACATGGCATATCTAATGGCCGGCGTGAAAGCGCGAGAACGGGGTCCGAGAACAGGGGTAGGTCTAGCTTCGATGCATTATCGAGAACAGGGGCAGGTCTAGCTTCGATGCATTATTGACTACGTGAACTGGCTCTCCCACTCCTGACGATACGACCGACAGAGGTGAAGTGCGTACCGAAATGCTCGGCTATCTGCTGATAGCTGTATCCGCCGGTGGCACAGGGAGCACAGCGTCAGGTCCAGCTTCGTTATTGACTACGTGAACTGGCTCTCCCACTCCTGACGATACGACCGACAGAGGTGAAGTGCATACCGAAATGTTCGGCTATTTGCTGATAGCTGTACCCGCCAGTGGCATGTGCGGCAAGGATCGCAGCATCGCGTGATGGGTGCCGCGTTGCGATGGACTCAAGTGACGGTGGCGGTGGACGCCGCTGTGCTTTGGGCACGCTTACGTCGTCGCTGACCTTCTTGTGTCGAAGACTCTTTGCTACAAAGGCATCGTCACCGAGAAACACCTGGTTGTTGAGGTGAATCCAGATCGAGTCGACGCCTTTCCCTTCCGAGACAAATTGGATGTAGCGTCTTCGAGCATCGGCGCGTCGCTTGCCGAAAGCGGCGAGCAAACCATCGGTAGCCAGCCAGTCTGGCGGCGGCTCATCGCCAACCATCGCCCGGTAGCTGCTCCACGGCCACTTGCCCGGATCGCGAACCATACCGGCACGCACCGGGTTCAATACCACGTAGCGCGCCAACTCAAGAAGGTAGCTGTCCGCGTCGACCAGGATCGCCTTGAAGCGCCCCTGAAACAGGTGACCGCTGCGACAATGCCGACGATTGCTAATCTGCGTGAATACCCCATTCAACTGACGCATCCCTTTCGACAGGTTGCCGTCGGGCGTCTCGATCATCAAGTGATAGTGATTGCTCATCAGGCAGTACGCGTGGCAGACCCAGTTGAAATCCGCCACCACATCAGCCAGAACAGAAAGGAACTGCTCACGATCCGCATCATCCTCAAAGATCGCCTCACGACGATCCCCACGCGACGTCACGTGATACAGCGCACCAGAAAATTCAAGTCGGAGTGGGCGAGCCATGAGCAGAGTCTACCGAGGGTGATGCTACTTTGCTAGACCTGACCCCAACATCCTGACCCCAACATCCCATTTGCTTTTCAAGACGGTATCTGACCCCAGCCTCCTTTGTGACCCCCGCCTCCTTTGTGCTGTGCCGTTGTGTCCGCTCTCATGCTCAACTCATCCGCATTTACTCAGAAGCCACCTCGACAGACCCGCGTTGATCGTATGTTCCGCGAGCTTCAACCCAGTAAGCACATAAACGTTTTTGGGGGCTGCCCACTGGATAAGGTCGTCACTTGGAGTATGTACGACGAAGTACATTTCTTCGTACCCAGCTTTCTCCTTTGTTGATGCTTCACATATTGCCAAATCCGCTTTTGACTTGACCTGCACGAATGCGCGCCTACCTGTCAATGGTGCGTGAAGGTCAATGTCAATGTCTTTTTCGGTTTTGCCCATAACCGACGTGCGCTGCCATCCAGCTCTCGCGAAGATGATCTCGGCGAGCAGTTCAAAATCGTGCCACCACAAACCCTGAATTAGATCTGCAACCTTTGCACGCAGATCATCGAACGCTTTTTCCGTAGCAATCGCGCCCGGCATGATCTCGCCGCGGATCTTGCGGAACAGGTAATCGTGAAGCATGACCTTGCAGATTGTTCCTCGAAATCCTTGCACTTGAGTGATGCGGCCGTCAATGTTCTCGATATGCAAATCGCGGCCATTTAAATCCTTGCTAGACCAACCGTTGATCGCCCTGCGGACGCGACTCTTGTCGTCGGAACGCTCACACACTTCGTGGTCAGCAAAACACCAGTAGAGGAAACGATCATAGATGGTGATCCACAACGAGGATGCCGGCAATTCATAAAAGTCGCGGATCTGGTTGACGTGCCGTTTTGCAACTCCAGCCGCAGCACCTCGGCCCCAGGATTCACTGACCTCGTCCCATCGCCCCTCAAGCGAGGCCAGATGTTGCCCGCTTTGATATCCCAGCCGGATCGTCCCGTCGTCGATGCAGGGCTTTTCCCAGCGCCCTTTCTCGCCCAGCTTTATGAAGCGGACGTCAGTCGGATTAAATTCAGTCATACAAATTCTCAGGCCGGTAGATATGCAATTAATACCACATGTTAACGTCAATTCCGGTCTTGCGGTTAGAGTCAATCAGCGCGTTCACGACTTGCTCAAAGAGCGACTTTGCGGTTTAGCGGATCGACATACGCGTCTGCGTGCGCGTCACCTCTACTTGAAAGTACATTCCGTCAAGCGGCCCGCCGGTTGCTTTTGTGTGAGCGAGCTGCAGGTCGTGAAGATATGAGTTGAGCGCGGAAAGGTTCTCCGTGGGAGGGGAGAGCCGCTTTCTCACAGAGTCCTGTTGGGAAGTGGACCACGTAGTGAACCAGCGACCTGGGACGAAGTCGGTGAAGCCCTCTTCAATCTCATTGCCAAAGACCGACACGCCAACAATGTAGCGCCATTCCGTAGCGTCTGGAGTGTGGCGCATAAGCATTTCGAGGTGGGCGAAAGATTCGTCGCACAGGATGGCGATAGCGCTCATTAAGGTCCTAGATCGTCGTCGGGCAGGTCGTCGCCGGATGCCATGAATTCACACGTATTAGCGGTGAAGGAGTTCCGTGAACCATTCGAGTCAGTCCAGTCGATTCTGAGGTAGATGTCCGGACCACAGAAAGTGTCCCCGCTGGGCTCAAGTTCGCCGCGAAAAATTCCGAATCCTGAATCGAATGCAGCAATATAATGTTCCAACTTCCGTGCATCGTGGATGTCGGCCAATGCATGCAGTGTGCGCGATACCTTATCAATTTTCGAGCAATGGAGAGGGCGTTGATCGATATCCCAACGAAACGTGACCTGACCGCTATTGGTCGACTTCTCGGAAGGTGTGCCGAGCGATCGAAACAACGATTTCCATGGTGATTGAACATGGAGTCTTCGCGCATCGTTTGTGCGCAGCGACAGACCCACAGTGTAGCCGACACGAATAGTCAGCTTCCCGGTTCGAAAGTGCGGATCTCCGCGTAAGGCTAGCGATCCTGAGCTTTCATCCACGCCCGCGCATATCATGTTGGGAAATGCGAGTTGGGGCATGCTGCGCGCGGCGAATGCGAATGCCGTTTTCCCACCCTGTTGAATCAACTTGCGATTTTGCGCCTCGTTGTTGAGTGCGACTTCGACTGATTCAGCCTCCTTGCAATTGCATATCAAAAATCCGCGGTGCCAAGTCATAGTTGAACTCCATTCGACAATCTCTCCCTCACCTCAACCCCCCATTAATCCTCTCCAACACCTCAGCCCCCGGACTCAACTCCCCCACTCCCAAGCCATTCAACGCCACTCCCACCGTCCCGAGATGCTCATGCAGATCCGAAGGCTCCGGATCCACATACAACAACCCCGTCACGACCTCGCCCATCGCATGATGCTGCTGCACATAGTTGCTGGCGGAAATCCGGTCGCAGGGATTGTAGTCAGGATCGATTTTGTGCAAACGCAACACGGATCCATCGTGCTGCGCGACTTCGATGGTTTCGCCGGGTTCGAAGTCAACGACGATTTCTTCGCGCATCGGGATCACATCCATGCGGTTGACCGCATCGTTGTGCTCACGCACATATTCGTAGCTCTTGGTGCTGCCGGCGTGGTTGTTGAAGGCGACGCAGGGGCTGATGACATCGAGGAAGGCGGCGCCCTGGTGCAGGATGGCGCCCTTGATCAGCGGTACGAGTTGGGTCTTGTCGCCGGAGAAGCTGCGCGCGACATACGTGGCGCCGAGTTGCAGGGCGAGGCCGATCAGGTCGATCGGTGAGTCGGTGTTCTTGACGCCCTTCTTTGACATCGAACCTTCGTCCGCTGTTGCGGAGAACTGGCCCTTGGTCAGGCCGTAGACGCCGTTGTTCTCGACGATGTAGACCATGTTGACGCCGCGTCGCATGGCGTGGACGAACTGGCCCATGCCGATAGAGGCCGAGTCGCCATCGCCGGAGACACCGAGGTAGAGCAGATCGCGGTTGGCCAGGTTGGCGCCGGTCAGCACCGAGGGCATTCGCCCGTGCACGGTATTGAAGCCGTGCGACTGGCCGAGGAAGTAGTCGGGTGTTTTCGAGCTGCAGCCGATGCCGGAAAGTTTGGCTACGCGGTGCGGCTCGACGTTGAGTTCCCAGCAGGCCTGGATGATCGCGGCCGAGATCGAATCGTGGCCGCAGCCTGCGCAGAGTGTGGAGATCTTGCCTTCGTAGTCGCGCCGGGTGTGGCAGAGCGCGTTTTTCGGCAGGGTCGGATGGTGGAGTTTGGGTTTGGTGATGTAGGTCATGCGGTTAGCTCGGTCGTTGCGTGCAGGTCACTCACCTTTATGTTTTCGGTGAGTATGTTGCGAAACAAAGGCGCTGGGCTCCTGCCTTCGCAGGAACGACGAGAGGGGGCGAAAGGCGCTGGGTTCATGCCTTCGCAGGAATGACGAGAGGGAGCGAAAGGCGCTGGGCTCCTGCCTTCGCAGGAGCGACGGAAAATTTGTAACGCGCGGAAATTCGGGCATTCCTGCGATTGACGGATCATGCGACTCTCTCGGAGGCGTGCGCGGAGACGCTGGCGCCGCGCATGTGCTCGGCGATGGCGCGGGCGATGAAGCGGGCGGTGATCGGGGTGCCGTCGTAGTGGAGAATCTTGACGACGCGGGCGGGATCGAGATCGAACTCGTTGATCAGCAACGTGCGCAGTTGGGCATCGCGGTTCTGTTCGATCAGGAAGATGCGCTCGTGGGAAAGGACGAACTGGCGTACCGATTCGGGGAACGGGAAGGCGCGAATGCGTAATGTGTCGAGATGCAGATCCTGTGCTTCGAGGACTTCGATGGCCTCATCCATTGAGGGGCTGGTCGAACCGTAATAGATCGCGCCGAATCTCGCGGTCTTATTCGCCGTGCGCAGGACCGGTTGGGGCACGAGGGCCTTGGCCGTATCGAACTTCTGCAGCAGGCGCTCCATGTTGTAGAGGTAATCGGGGCCGCGTTCGGAATAGCGCGCATACGGATCACGCGAGGTGCCGCGCGTGAAGTAGCTGCCCTTGCTCGGGTGCGTGCCGGGATAGGTGCGGTACGGGATGCCATCGCCATCGACATCCTTGTAGCGGCCGAAGTCCCTGCCCGCTTCGAGTTCCTCGGCGGTCATGACCTTGCCGCGATCATAGTCGCGCGCCTCATCCCAGACGAACGGTTTGCACAGGCGCTGGTTCATGCCGATATCGAGA
Organism: Lysobacterales bacterium; assembly: GCA_038205505.1. GTDB lineage: Bacteria > Pseudomonadota > Gammaproteobacteria > Xanthomonadales > Rhodanobacteraceae > Dokdonella. Next base: position 12,643 of record JBBRBU010000085.1, read on the forward strand.
TCGGTCATGACGAAGATCGGTGTCTGCAGGCGATCGGCGAGATCGAGCGCCTGCGCGGAGAACTCGAAGCACTCATGCGGATCTTCCGGAAACAGCAGCACATGCTTGGTGTCGCCATGCGAAGCGTAGGCGCAGGCGAGCACATCGGATTGCTGGGTGCGCGTCGGCATGCCGGTCGAAGGACCGCCGCGTTGCACATCGATGATCGTGACCGGGATCTCGGCGAAGTACGCGAGGCCGATGAACTCGTTCATCAGCGAGACGCCGGGGCCGGAAGTGGTGGTGAAGGCGCGTGCGCCATTCCAGCCGGCGCCGGTGACGATGCCGATCGAGGCGATCTCATCCTCGGCCTGGATCATCGCGTAGCGGTTCTTGCCGGTTTCTGGATCGACGCGATATTTCTGGCAATAGGACTGGAAGGCTTCGGCCAGCGATGAGGAAGGCGTGATCGGATACCACGCGCAGACCGTGGCTCCACCGTAGACGCAACCGAGCGCGGCGGCGGCGTTGCCTTCGATGAAGATCCGGTCGCCGACATTGTCTGCCTTCCGCACGTGCAGGCCGATTGGATCGAGATGTTCTTTCGCGTGATCGCGACCGAGATGCAAGGCGTGAAAGTTGGCATCGATCAGCTTGGCCTTGGACTTGAATTGCTCGGTGATCAGTTTTTCGATGACTTCTGCCTCGATGCCGAGCAACGACGAGAGCGCACCGACGTAGATGATGTTCTTGAACAACTGGCGCTGACGTGGATCGTCGTAGGTGGCATTGCTGATGTGGGTCAGCGGCATGCCGATGTTGGTGACGTCTTCGCGGAAGCGTGATTTCGGCAGCGGTTTGCTGTTGTCGTAGAAGAGGTAGCCGCCGGTTTCTATTTCCTTGACGTCGGCCTCCCAGGTTTGCGGATTCATCGCGACCATGAGGTCGACGCCGCCGCGACGGCCAAGCCAGCCGGCTTCGGTGACACGCACTTCGTACCAGGTGGGAAGACCCTGGATGTTGGACGGGAAGATATTGCGCGGGCTGACCGGAACGCCCATGCGCAGGATAGATTTTGCGAACAGTTCGTTGGCGGACGCGGAACCGGAGCCGTTGACGTTGGCAAATTTGATGACGAA
>JBBRBU010000086.1:0-13488 GCA_038205505.1 Lysobacterales bacterium
GCCGCCCGTCGAGCTCTGTGTCAAGGAAGGCCGAAATCGAAGGTTGTGGAGAGGTGTCCGAGTGGTTGAAGGAGCACGCCTGGAAAGTGTGTAAGCGGCTAAACCCCGCTTCGCGGGTTCGAATCCCGCTCTCTCCGCCAGATTTTATCCAGATGCAAGATTCGAGTTTCCGCTTCGATTTCGGTCTTGCGGATGAGCGGGATGCGAACCCGCTGAAATCAAACGCCCGTCTTATGGTGGCCTCGTCGGCCCCCTCGCGACGATAGCTTGTGAACTCCGCCAGGTCCGGAAGGAAGCACCGGCAGCAAGCGACTCGGGTGCCGGGGTGTGGCTGGCGAGGCTGCCACTCTTTTGAAGATAGAAACACTTCGTCGCAAGCAGCCATCCATGGAGCTGCTCCCGGCCCGGCCATCCATGGCCGGTCGCTCAGCACCGCATGCGTTGTCCGACGACAACGCATATGCGCGCCACTTCGCCCACCAGCCCGGAAGGAAGCAACGGCAGCAAGCGACTCGGGTGCCGGGGTGTGGCTGGCGAGGCTGCCACTCTTTTGAAAGATAGAAACACTTCGTCGCAAGCAGCCATCCATGGAGCTGCTCCCCGCCCGGCCATCCATGGCCGGTCGCTCAGCACCGCATGCGTTGTCCGACGACAACGTATAAGCGCGCCACTTCGCCCACCAGGCCGGAAGGAAGCAACGGCAGCAAGCGACTCGGGTGCCGGGAGGTGGCTGGCGAGGCTGCCACTCTCTTCGAGCTTGAACTACGTCCGATCAACTTCCGTTCGTGGCGAGCCGGACCTGTCCTGCGCTTGCCGGAGGTAACCATGAGCGGAAATTGCCGCGTTTCCTCACTTTGATCAATCAACCGGCGTATTGTCCGGGTGCAACCATCCCGACTCGCCATCGGCGTAGTGCTCGTTTTTCCAGATCGGTACGCGCAACTTGATCTCGTCGATGATCCAGCGGCTCGCGTTGTAGGCGGCATCTCTATGATCAGCGCTGACCCCGACCCAGACGGCCATGTCGCCGATGGCAAGGCTACCGGTGCGATGAACGGCGCTGGCGGCGCGTAGTTTGAATCGACTCATGGCTTCGCTAAGGATGGCTTCGCCTTCGCTCCGAGCCAGTGGTGCGTAGGCCTGGTAGTCGAGCTGATGGACCGATTTGCCCTCGTTGTGATTGCGCACCCAGCCTTCGAAGATCACGCAGGCACCGGCGCCCACATCGTCGAGGCCTTGTTTCTCGATCGCTGGGTCGATTCGGCTTTCGGACACACTGAAACGGTTCATCCGCCCGACACCGGTGGCAGGAAGACGATTTCATCGCCTTCATTGATGCCGTGAGTCCAGTCGACGATCTGTCCATTCACGGCTACGCGCAGGCGACCCGTATCGAGGCTGAAGCCATGGCGCTGGCGGACTTCGTCGTAGAGCGTAGCCGGGTTGTTGGCGCTTGTTTCGACGGATTCTTCGGCGCGACCGGCTTGATCGGCGAGGCTGGCGAAATACAGCAGTCGGACATTCATGGCTGCACCCTGCCCGCCTTGACCGTTCGCTTGCCGCCGCGCTTGTCGAGCAGGCGCACTTCGGCGATCACGATCTCGTGGCTGAGCGCCTTGCACATGTCGTAGACGGTCAGTGCGGCGATGCTGGCGCCGGTCAGGGCTTCCATCTCGACGCCGGTCTTGTGCGTGATGCCGACTTCACAGCGGATCACCAGTTCGGTTGCGGAAACGAATTCGGTTTCGAAACGGCAGTTCTCTATCGGCAGTGGGTGGCAGAAAGGAATCAGTTCATGCGTGCGCTTGACCGCCAGGGTGCCGGCGATGATCGCAGTATCGAGGACCGGGCCCTTGGCTGAGCGCAGACCATCGGCTTGCAGTGTTGCGGCGACATCGGCCGGGAAACGCACTGTCGCCGAGGCGACTGCGACGCGACGGGTTGCCTGCTTGGCGCCGACATCGACCATTGCGGGTCGGCCGTCGGGATCGATATGGGTCAGCTTTTTTGACATCGGGGGTCTCGATTACTGCTCTTTGATTGTGCCAATTGCACTGCGGCTTTGCGGTTATCCCTTCTCCCGCCGGCGGGAGAAGGTCCCGAAGGGGGATGAGGGTGGGGCTTCATCGAAATCAGTCATGCATTACGGCAAATCCGTCCACCCTCATCAGCCTGTCGGCAGCTTCTCCCGCCAGCGGGAGAAGCATTTGAAATTGTGACTTCTAGAGCGTCGAACCAGTTGCACGAGTGGACGACGACTTAGCCGCCGATCTCGTACATTTCTACGAATTTGCGTTCTGAGGGATTGGCCTGGCCGCGGATCTCGCTGTAGCGATCATCACGCGCGGACCAGACGGCTGCAATCAGCGCTGCCAGCTCGGTGTCTGTGGCACCGGCGCGCATCGGCCCAAGCAGATCGTGACCACTATTGGCGAACAGACAGGTGTAAAGACGTCCGTCGGCGGAGAGTCGCGCCCGCGTGCAATCCCCGCAGAACGGTTCGCTGACCGAGCTGATGAAGCCGATCTCGCCGCCGCCATCGACGAACTCCCAGCGCTGCGCGACCTCGCCTCCGTAGTTGGCCGGCAAGACCTGGAGCGGCCAGCGCGAGGCAATGCGTTCGCGCAGTTCCGCACTCGGCACGACGAGATCCTGACGCCATTCGTTGCAGGTGCCGACATCCATGTATTCGATGAAGCGCAGGATATGCCCGCTGCCTCGGAAGTAATCGATCATGTCGAGCACATGCGCATCATTGATGCCGCGCATGACCACGCTGTTGAGCTTGAGAGATTCAAAACCTGCCGCTGTCGCCGCGTCAATCGCCGCAAACAGCTCGCTGACCTCACCGCGGTTGCCTGAGAGTTTGCGATACGCCTCGGCATCGAGCGTGTCGACGCTCAACGTGATCCGATGCAACCCGGCATCGCGCAGCGCCTGTGCGGATTTCGGCAACAGGCTGCCGTTCGTCGTCATCGCGATGTCGTCGACGCCGTTGATGGAGGCCAGCTGGCGCACGAGTTCGGGCAGTTCACGCCGCAACAGCGGCTCGCCGCCGGTCAGGCGCAATTTGCGCACGCCAAGTCCGGCGAAGATCCGTGCGAGTCGTTCTATTTCCTCGAAGCGGAGTCGCCCGGCCTTGCTCAGGAATTGATGGTCGCGAGGATAGTCATCCTCGGGCATGCAATACGGGCAGCGAAAATTACAGCGGTCAATCACCGAAATGCGCAGATCGGTCAATGCGCGCGAGCGCCGATCGAGAGGCGGCCCGGTATCGACGCGCAAGGGAATGCGAGCGCCCATCAGCCGGCTGCCTCCATCGCAACGATGGACGACTCATGCGGTGACGACAACGCGATGGCCTCGCCGCGATCGGCGACGCGATAACCGCGCTGACGCAGCGCTTCAGCCTCAGCCGCTGAAGCGTAATGATAGAGAATGAGGCGCTCGCGCAGCTCAACCGGATATTCGCGCTCGATGTCTTCGATGCCGGTATGCGAGGGGTTGCCCACGACGACGCAATCGTGGGCAACGAGTTCGTTCGAGCCGGCGATGCACGAGAGGACTTCAGGGATCGGTCGCGTGTCGCCGGTCCAGACAACGCTTTGCCGCAGTCCGATCCCGAACGAAGTCATCGGCGCGTGATGGCGGGTCGGAAACACATCGAACCAAAGCCCCTGGTGCCAGAATCCACGCGACAGCGGAATCAGCTGGAAGGCATCCCAGAAATTCGCCCCGCCCTCGGCAAGCACTTGCGGATAGTCGGCGACTCTCGCTTGCAGGATCGGAACCAGCGCCGCGTGCGCGTAGATGCGCAAACGACCGCGTTCGGCCAGGTTGAAATACGTCGAGAAGAACAAGCGCTCGAGACCGCCGACATGGTCCATGTGTGCGTGGGTCAGATAGATCGCCTTCGGCGCCGCCTGATAGCGCTCGAGATACGCCGTCAGCGCATCCGGGCCGCAATCGATCATCAGCAGCGGAACGCCATCCTGCTCGATCACTGCGGCCGAAGAGCCGAGTTCGACCGCATTTGCGTTGCCAACGCCAAGGAATCGCAGGGCAAGATTCAATGTTGCTCTCCTCGGGCATGGCGATCGGCAAGACTGCGATGATAGGCGGCCAGCATCGGATGCCAGAAGATCTCGTTGAAATCACTCATCTGCCTGGGCGCATGCAACTTGCGAAACGAGCGCAGCAGTCGTTCGAGGTTGGCCTGCTGCCAGGGCATGGCCGGCTTGCGTATGCCGCAGCGATCGAAATCAATCAGCCAGATTTTGCCGCCCGCATCAACCAGCAAGTTGGTCGCGTTCAGATCCACATGCCAGACACCGTGAGCATGAAAATCAGCGATCGTCCGTCCAACCCGGGTCGCGAGTGAGGCATCGAGATTGCTGGAGGCCAAACGTTGCGCAAGGGTTTGCGCGCCCGGGATCTGTCGGGTGATCAGATCCGCGCGATAGCTCATTTTTTCGCGCACATAACGCGCCATCATCGGCGCCGGCACCGGCAACCCGGCATCCATCAACTCGGCGAGCAGTCGGAATTCCCGAAACGCGCGACAGCGCTTGCGGCCGGTCCATAGATATCGATCGGAATTGACGCGAGCGACGAGGCCGCCACGACGATAGTGACGCAGCACGCAGGCACCAAAGGGGGCATCGAAGAAAACCACCTCGCCGCGCCCGCCGCGCAGCGTCCCATCGGCATGCGCAACTTGCTCGAACCAGTGCTCATCGGCTTTGGCCATCTGCGCAGAATCGAACAGGATGGCGCCGCTTGCGGTGGATTGGATTTGCGCCTTGATCATTGCGTCTGGAATCATTCGAATCCTTCAGAGGGTGAAGTCTAGCAAGGCCAGGCAAGAAGCCTGCTCCAGCGACACCGGAACGTTGATTTTTCACCCAGCTTGACCAGCCACGGAGAATCGCCTGCCCGATGAACTCGATCGACGCAAGTGATCAAATGCATTTCCCGGTCGCCGACGATGCCTGAGACAATACAAAGTCCCCGAACGTTCAGGAGTTCGCCGCCGCATGCGGAATCGAGAAGCAGCCGAACCCGCCGTGGTGCCGGAATCCCTTTGCATCCTGCGCACTTCTGCGATCGGTGATGTAACCCATGTCGTGCCACTGATTCATACCTTGCAGGCTGCCTGGCCGCAAACCCGGCTGACCTGGTTGATCGGCAAGCTCGAGCACCGAGTGGTCGGTGACCTGGCTGACGTGGAATTCATCGTGTTTGACAAATCGGCCAAACGCGAGGGTTTTCGCGCCGTGCGAGAGAAGCTGACCGGGCGGCGCTTCTCGGCCTTGCTGCATATGCAGGTTGCGTTGCGCTCGAATATCCTCAGCGTCCTGGTCAAGTCGCCGCTGCGTATCGGCTACGATCGCGCCCGCTCGAAAGATCTGCATGGCCTGTTCATCAATTGCCGGATTCCCTCGCGCAAGGGCCAGCATGTACTCGATGCAATGGCCAGTTTCCTCGAACCCCTGGGGTTGATGCAGGAATCGGTGCGTTGGGATATTCCGATTCCGGCGCAAGCCGAGGCATTTGCCGAAAACCATCTGCCAAACGGCAAGCGCATCCTTGTGATCAGTCCGACGTCGAGCCATCGCCTGCGCAATTGGCGACCTGAACGTTATGCCGCCATTGCCGATCATGCCACGCATCAGATGGGTTGGCGCGTGGTGCTTTGCGGTGGGCCGAGCGATTTCGAGCGCGAATTCGCCGACGAGATCCGCTCACACATGCAAAGCCACTGCATCGACCTGACCGGCAAGGACACCCTCAAGCAATTGCTTGCCCTGCTTCGCCGCGCCGATCTCGTGCTCGCACCCGATTCTGGACCAATGCACATGGCCAATGCGGTGGGAACCGCTGTTCTAGGTCTGCATGCAGCGAGCAATCCGCACCGATCGGGCCCGTATTCGGATCGACAATGGTGCGTCGATCGCTATGATGCGGCGGCACGCAAATATCGGCGCAAATCGGCCGATAAACTCGCATGGGGAACCAAGCTCGAGTTTCCGGGGGTAATGGATCTGATTGAGGTCGAGGATGTCATCGAACGCCTGCAAGCCTATTCCACGCATCTCGATCGGATCAACGCGTGACCGGTTCGACCTGAACCGTCTGCAACGGATTGGATGGTCTGCTCCAATTCCGCCCTGCAGCATGTCCGCATGACTATCCCCGTGCACTTCCCTATTCACGTTCATCCCATTCATCGCCGCACGAATGGGTTGTTTCGCACTTGCGCAGATGAGATCGAAACCGCGCAATGCGCGGAACCGGTTTTTCTCAACGATGGAGCGATGCTCCATTTGCGGCCAATTCGGCCCGGCGATGTCGACGCACTGATGCGAGCATTCAAACGCATGACGCCGGCGCAGGTGCGTGCCCGCGTCTTCCATGCGCTCAACGAACTTCCCGAGCCTGTGGCGCGCGCCATGTGTCGGGTCGATCCGGATCAGGCGTTTGCCTTGGTCGCCACCGACCCTGATGGTGCCGAGATCCGTGCCGAGGCGCGCGTACATTTCGATTCGGCCACGGAAACGGCCGAATTGGCCATCGCGATCGACCCGGAATACACCGGTCGGGGCCTCGGCCGAATTCTCGTCGAGCATCTGATCGAAGCGAGCAGACGCCAGGGTATTGACGAGATCTGGGGCGATGCCCAGGCTGGCAACAGCGCCATGCTGGCTCTGACCAGCCGCCTAGGCTTCAGCCATCGACGCGAGCCCGAAGATGCAAGCCTGGTCCGTTTCAGTCTGGATCTGCGCGCCGAGACACCAGACGAAACCGCGTCGAACGGCTAAACTGCGCGCCCCGCGCAGGACGTACCCCGCTCCGGCGCTGCCGCTGTTTGCTGACTCGATGACCGACACGACCCTGATCCAATCCCCGCTGCCGAATTCTCCGAAGCAGCGCCGCCAATGGAATACGCCAAACGGATCCGCACTGGCCCTCGCCCTGGCGGAAGCCGGCCGCCGTCACGACGGACTCGTTGTCGTGCTGACGCGCGATACGCACGCGGCACACACACTCGAGACCGAGATCGGGGTCTTTGCCGGCAACGATCTTGAAGTCTTGCAGTTTCCGGATTGGGAAACCCTGCCCTACGATTTGTTCGCGCCGCATCCGGACATTGTTTCGCAACGTGTCGCAACCTTGTACCGCCTGCCCAACCTCAGGCGCGGTGTGCTCGTGGTGCCGATTGCGACGCTGATGCAGCGCCTCGCGCCCCGCAGTTTCATCACCGGCTCGGGGCTCGTGCTCGAAGGCGGCCAGCATTTCGATCTCGCCGCCGAGCAGCGTCGGTTGTCCGAGGCCGGCTACCGCAACGTTCCGCAGGTGCAGGAGCCAGGCGATTTCGCCGTGCGCGGAGCGATCGTCGACATTTTTCCGACCGGCAGCAGCGTTCCGTATCGCATTGAACTGTTCGACGAGGAAGTGGATTCGATCCGCACCTTCGATCCGGAGACTCAGCGCTCCGCGAACAAGGTCGACAACGTGCGTCTGCTTCCGGCGCGCGAATTCCCGTTGACCGAGGAGACCGCAAAGGATTTCCGCAATGCCTTGCGCGAGCGCTTTCCGATCGACCCACGACGTTGTCCGCTGTACCAGGACATCAAGGAAGGCACGGCACCGGCCGGCATCGAGTACTACCTGCCGATGTTTTTCGCGCAAAGCCTGTTCGGCGCGACCGAGACCCTGTTCGACTATCTCGCTGCAAATGCCTTGTTCATCGTCTGCGACGGCGCACTTGATTCGGCTGAGCAGTTCGCCAGACAGACCCAGGATCGCTACGAACAGCGCGCACACGATGTCGAGCGCCCGATCCTGCCTGTTTCCGAGTTGTATCTCTCCGTACCTGGATTACGCGAGCGGCTGAATCAACAACTGCGCCTGGATCTCGTCGCTCCAGGAAGCGACGAGCACGGTGTCGATCTCGGCACGCAACCGGTGCCTTCATTGCCGATCAATCGCAGGGATGAAGCGCCTGCGGCCGAGCTGCAACGCTTCGTTGCGAGCTATCCGGGACGTGTCCTGATCGCGACGGAATCGGCCGGTCGGCGTGAAGCGCTGATAGAGCAGATTGCAGCGGCCGGTTTGTCGGTCGTGACGGTTGGCTCGTGGCAGGAATTTGCCCATTCCACACAAGCACCGGGATTCGCGATCACCGTCGCCGCCCTCGAACAGGGTTTTGCCCTGGTCAAACCCGCACTGAGCGTGTTGACCGAGCGCGAACTGCTGGGCGAACGCGCTCAGCAAAGTCGTCGACGCAAGCGTGCTGCACGCGATCCGGAAGCGGTGATCCGTGATCTGACCGAGCTTGGCATCGGCTCTCCAATCGTGCATGTCGATCATGGTGTCGGACGCTATCAGGGCTTGCTCAAACTCGATGTGGGCGGCGCCGACGGCGAATTTCTGGCGATTGAGTACGCCAAGGGCGACAAGCTCTACGTGCCCGTTTCGCAACTGCATCTGGTCAGTCGCTACTCGGGCACTGCGCCGGAACTGGCACCACTGCACTCGCTCGGCGGAGAGGCCTGGGACCGGGCCAAGCGACGTGCCGCCGAGAAGGTTCGCGATGTCGCCGCCGAATTGCTCGCGATCTACGCTCAGCGCGAGGCGCGACCCGGAACCGCGATGACGATCGATCGGCTCATGGTCGACCAGTTTGCCTCGGCGTTTCCGTTCGAGGAAACACCGGACCAATTGCAGGCGATCGAGGCCGTTATCGGTGATCTCGCGCGCGCCCGGCCAATGGATCGCGTGGTTTGCGGCGATGTCGGCTTCGGCAAGACCGAAGTCGCACTGCGCGCGGCGTTCGTCACCGCGATTTCTGGAAAGCAGGTCGGCATGCTCGCGCCGACGACCTTGCTCGCCCAGCAGCACTACCAGAATTTCCGCGACCGCCTGGCCGACTGGCCGATCCGTGTCGAAGTGCTTTCGCGCTTCAAATCGAAGAAGGAAACGACCGAGATCTTGGCCAAGCTCGCTGAGGGGCAGATCGACATCGTCATCGGCACGCACAAGCTTTTGCAGCCCGATGTGAAGTTCAAGGATCTCGGCCTGCTGATCGTCGATGAGGAACAACGCTTCGGTGTGCGTCAGAAGGAGCAACTGAAAAAGCTGCGTGCCGAGGTGGATCTGCTCACTCTCACAGCGACGCCGATCCCACGCACCTTGAACATGGCCATGGCCGGGCTGCGCGATCTTTCGATCATCGCCACACCGCCCGCGCATCGGCTTGCTGTCAAGACGTTCATCGGTCACTGGGATCCGGCCCTGATCCGCGAGGCGTTCCAGCGCGAGCTGCAACGCGGCGGCCAGGTCTATTTCCTGCACAACGAAGTCGAGACTATCGAGAAGACCGCGCGCAACCTTGCCGAACTGGTTCCGGATGCGCGCATCCGCATCGCCCACGGCCAGATGCCAGAGCGCGAACTTGAACAGGTCATGCTCGATTTCTACCGGCAACGTTTCAACGTGATGGTCTGCACGACGATCATCGAATCAGGCATCGACGTGCCAAGCGCGAACACCATAGTGATCAATCGCGCCGACAAGTTTGGCTTGGCCCAGTTGCACCAGTTGCGTGGCCGGGTCGGGCGCTCGCATCACCGCGCCTATGCCTTCCTGATCGTGCCCGAAGGGCGCGCGATAACCGCCGATGCCGAGAAACGCCTTGAAGCGCTGGCCTCGCTGGAAGACCTTGGCGCGGGCTTTACCCTGGCCACGCATGATCTGGAGATTCGTGGTGCTGGCGAATTGCTCGGCGAGGAACAATCCGGACAGATCGAGGAAATCGGATTTTCGATGTATCGCGACATGCTCGATCGCGCGGTGCGCGCACTCAAGTCCGGTCAGGTTCCGGATTTTGATCTGACCAGCGAGCACGAAGCCGAAATCGAGCTGCATATGGCCGCCTTGATTCCCGATGAATACCTGTTCGACGTCAATGCGCGCCTGACCTTGTACAAGCGCATCTCCAGCGCCACCGACGAAGAGGGCTTGCGCGATCTGCAAGTCGAAATGGTCGATCGTTTCGGCTTGCTCCCCGACCAGGTCAAGAACCTGTTCGCTGTCACCGAACTCAAGCTTCTGGCAACACCACTCGGCATCCGCAAGATGGAACTTGGTGCCAATGGTGGCCGAGTGCAATTCAATCCGAAGCCGAATATCGATCCGATGACGGTGATCCGGATGATCCAGACCCTGCCCAAGGTCTATGCGCTGGATGGCCAGGACAAGCTCAAGATCAAACTGCAACTGGAGGGTGCCAGCGAGCGCATCCGCGTGGCCCGCGAGATCATCATGGCGCTGTCCAAGCGGACTGCGGCGTAGAACGCAACGAGCTGTCGACTATTGAGTGGGCTCGTAAATTGACGTGAGTGCGCTTCCTCGACCAGCGAGCGTAGCCTGAGAAAACATTGACCAACCTCCTTCGTGGTGAGCCGAGCCTTTCCTGTGCGTGTCGAAGGGAAGCATGTGCGGAAGTTGACGGGGCAATTCAGCAACTCGTATTCGCCCTTCGACAGGCTCCGGGCGAACGGCTGAGGTAGGCCGGCACTTTCAGAGGGAGCGTGGAATCAATTGCTGACTCGATCAGAAAGTCACAGACAGTTGACCGGCGCGGTTATTCGGAAGACTCGACAGGCTCACCAACGAGTGGCTTCAATTCGCTATCAAGCGCTACGCGCTCGTCGAACACGAAGCAGCGACCGTCGTAGCCGTAGCCGCCGACCTGTTCAAAGTAGCCAAGAATCCCGCCATCGAGCTGGTACACGTTCTTGATCCCTTCGGCTTGCATCCAAAGCGCGGCCTTCTCGCAACGAATGCCGCCGGTGCAGAAACTGACCACGGTCGCACCTTCCAGCGCGTCACGATGCTCCGCGACGGCGGCCGGCAGGTCGGTAAATTTGTCGATCGGCAAGGTCATGGCGCCGGCAAAACTGCCGTAAGCCACTTCCTGCTGATTGCGCGTATCCAGCAGCACGAGGCGATTGCCCTGATCATCCTGGCCCTGCGCGATCCATCGCGCCAGCGCCGTGGGTTCCACAGCATTGGCGCGACCGGTCAACGGTGTCGAACCGGGTTGACGGAAACTGATGATCTCGGACTTCAGCTTGACCTTGAGCCTCGCGAATGGCTGGGTATTGCTGCGACTGCGCTTGATCACGATGCCGGAAAAACGCGGATCGGCGCGCAGTCCATCAACGAACGACTCGACCCCCGCGTCGGATCCGGCCAGAAACAGATTCAAACCCTCGCCTGCGATGAGGATCGTCCCGCGCAGGGCATGGGTTTCAGCAAGCTCCTGCAGGGCCCTGGCGGTCAAGTCCGGGGCTTCAATCTTGGCGAACTGGTAGGCGGCAATGTTGAGGATCATGCATCGATTTTATCGTGAACTGCTCGTTCAGAGCGCGCATCCCCTAGTCAACCGGCTCATTCCACGATAGAAAGGCATCGCGCCCGCCAAAAAAAGCGGCGTGCAATCAGCAATCCGAAAACCTATCCAGCGAGAACGTCATGAGCAAAGGCATGGATTCAAAGAAGAGCGACAAGAAGAAACCCGAGAAAACCCTGAAGGAAAAGCGCACTGCCAAGTCGGAAAAGAAGAAGAGCAAGTAGTCTGATCCGATTTCCGACCGCTGCCGATCCTCGGCAGCGGCTGGACCCATATTGCATCAATCGCGACATCGTCATGGTGATGAACAGCGGACCGGCAGAATGCCGCAGAGTCCGTTCAGCCGATGGCGCTGGGTAGAACCTTCATGAGGTGTTGAGAGCCGCTAATGCACGTATCCAGACTTCATGGCGCCAACGCGGCAATTCGAATGATCGAGAGAATCCATTTTGTGTCGTCAATCGTGTTGACGGCCTTGCTCCCGGCATCCGTGATCGCCGCCCCGGCATTGATGAGCGAAGACGCGCGTCCACCGGCAGTGCTCGAATACGAGGTCGTCAAGGCCTGGCCACATGATCGAGGCGCCTTCACCCAGGGCCTGGTTTATCGGGATGGCTTCCTTTACGAAAGCACCGGCCTCAACGGTCGCTCGAGCTTGCGCAAGGTTGCGCTGGAAAGTGGCGAGGTTGTGCAGCACGAAACCGTATCCAAGCAGTATTTCGCCGAAGGCCTGACCAACTGGAAGGATCGCCTGATCCAGATCACCTGGCAGTCAAAGGTCGGTTTCACCTACGACCTGAAAACCTTGAAGCCGACAGGACAATTCAATTACAGCGGCGAAGGCTGGGGTATCACCAACGATGCCAAGCGCCTGATCCTGAGCGACGGAACCGCGACCCTGCGCTTTCTTGACCCGGAGACCTATCAGCCGATTGGCTCGCTTGAGGTCACCTATCAGGGCAAACCACTGGCCAACCTCAACGAACTCGAATTCGTGCGTGGACGGATCCTGGCCAACGTCTGGCAGAGCAACAGCGTCGTCGTCATCGACCCGGCCAGCGGCCGGGTCACCGCGCAGATCGACCTGCCCGGCCTTCTCAACGCCGAGGATCGAGAGAGTGGCGTCGATGTCCTCAACGGCATTGCCTACGATGCCAAGCGCGATCGATTATTTGTTACCGGCAAGCTCTGGCCCAAGATCTTCGAGATCAAGCTCAAGAAGACGGATCTGCTCGACAAGGCGCGTTGAACAACGCCGACTCGGATACCCATGCCCATCACTGGACTCGGTCACTACAACCTGCGCGCACCGCGCCAACTGCTCGAATCGTTGCGTGCGTTCTATTGCGATATCGTCGGCCTCTCCGTGGGAGAGCGACCGCCATTTCGCAGGTTTGGATTCTGGCTGTATGCCGGAGATCGGGACATCCTGCACCTGACCGAATGCTCGCCGGAAGAGGTGCGCCGGACTGACGTTTCAACCACCTTCGATCATGTGGCATTTGCCGCCGACGGGCGCCCGGAAGTGGAATCACGATTGCGCGCCAACGCGGTGGTCTTCGAGACCGCGCACGTCCCGCTGACCGGACAGATTCAGCTGTTTTTGCGCGATCCGGCAGGCAATGGCGTCGAACTGACGTTTGCCGATGATGAGTCGTAGACCGCAGGCGGCCGAGTGTCGGCGTCGCGTCAGAGGCAAGCTCTTGGCACCACGATTGGCGGAATCACCTGCGGTGCTTCCGCCCTACCTCTGACATGCGGTGTGCGAGCTAGTAGTCGGCTTCTTCCGCCGCTTCTCGACCCTGCTGGCGGATCAAGGCTTCTTCGCGCGCATCGTTTATCGCTTCGCGGACACCGTCGAGATCGATCTCGCTTTCATCGTGCTCGAATTCGCCGGTCAGTTCGCTGTCGACACGCAGTTCACCGGCCTCGAACAAGGCCCAGATTTCCTCGGCATACCAGGTATCGAACAGCTCGGGCGCGAAGCGACCGAGATATGCGGTGAGATTGTTGACGTCACGCTGCAGCATCGTGCGAGCGGCGTTGTTGCCGCTCGCGCTGACAACCTG
>JBBRBU010000087.1:0-13436 GCA_038205505.1 Lysobacterales bacterium
TATAGCCGAGGAACTGTGCGACCAGTTTCGGTCCGCAACCTGGAATGCTGCGGATCAGCTCAGCGTCCTGTCTAAGCGTTGGATTTCCATCGATGTGGTTGTTGATGTCCGCCTCGATCTTGCGGATTTGCGCGGTCATCCAATCCACGTGTTCTTCTACCATCTGTGTGACCTTGGAAGGCAATCCCTGCGCCATGGCTTCGAGACGATTTCGTTCCTGCTGGCGCATATCCAACAGGGCCTGCAAGCGTTCCACCAAGGCGCGCAACTCGCGCACGGCTGGGCTCGGTGGTTGCCAAAGTTCCAGTTCGACGCGTTGGGCAAACAACGCCAACAGCTTGGCGTCAGCCTTGTCGGTCTTGTTGCGACTGAGCTGACTTTGGGCAAACCCCTTCACCCGCGAAGGGTTCACCACACTCACTCGCCAGCCCGCCATTGACAGGGCAATGGCTACACTCTCGCTATAGGGACCGGTCGCTTCCAGAACCACCGGAGTATCGGCAGGAAGTTCCTGTTGAACGAGCCATGAGTTCAGTTCGGCATGACCCGAAGCGGAGTTGCTCAAGACCTTACTCTTGAACTTCTTGCTATTCGTGACACAGACATCGAGCTTAAGCTTGGACACATCAATGCCAACGGCAGCCTCGTTCATCCTGTCCATCCTCGTATGCAGGCTCTCGATGAAAAATCGGGCCTAAGTTACCGTTCGGAATCGACGAACGAAAAACGGATCGACGGACTTATCTGACCCACAGGCTCAATGGCCTAAAGTCTAATCAGCCTCAGTCGGTCCGGCCGTTGCATCAGAATCAAGATCCTGAATTCGTTCGGCGGAGTCAAGATACGAGAGTCATTGATTTTGGTTAGCTAGAAACCAATTACTCTGAGCTCTTTGATTGTCGGACCCCTATTTCGTGCAGGAGCCAGCGCGGCTAGGTCGAAGGGGGGAATTCCGCGGGTACGTTGGCATCGATCCACCCAATGGCGAAGACCTCCAGGGACACCCGCGGCGAAATCTCGATATCGGCGTCCCTCACGAACGCCGCGGCTGCCTTGATGAACTTCTGCTTCGACTGATTGCGGGCGTGCCGGGCGCCCGCCTGTTTCTGCCGCAGAAAAACGATATGCGGCGATGGTTGGCCCGGCTTGGAAAACTTCTGGTATCGGCGCAACTCATCGGCGGCTAGTTCCGTGTCCAGGTCCGCCTGCAGCATCGCCTTGCGGGCTATCAGGAGTTCGATCAGGTGCGCGGCCGCTGGCGTTGCCGCGCCGCTTCCATCGGAAGCCAGAAGCATGTGTCCCAGCGCTGGAGGCATCGATGCGTGCGGAGTTCCCGAAGCAGGCCCGACGAGCAGCTCCAAATGGCGCAGAAATCCTGCTTGCGGAAACGGCTTCTGCGTTGCCATGGTTAGTCTGCTGATGGGAGGGCAAACCATACGTCTTTCGTTGGCAAGGTGCCACGCTGATCGGAAAAACAGGGGTCAGGCTCCGAGATTGCCCCACATTCACGACAACAGGAACCCCCACGCGCTGGTGACGAAGGGTGGGTGTCCTGGGCTTGCCGTGTCCTGGAGTTTCTGATTTCGGCCGCCGATTTCCCTGTCCCGAGTTCGCCGCGCCCGCCTGAACGACGCTCACAGTGAACAGTCGTGTTCTGACGGATTTCATCGGGATGCAGCAGTGTTGTACGGGTCTATGTGTACTAGCGAACGGTGAGCGACAGCTGGTATCCGGATCATGGGCGATTTCCGATTGTCGGATAAGGATTCAAACTCGATGAATGCCAAAAAATCCCGCCTCACCGGCGCGGCGCTTTTCGCTGCCTTCTCATGTTCACTGCTGCAAGCGGCTCCGATGCAGGATCCAGGCGCGGCCGGAAACAGTCCGACCGAGCGGGCGCAAATCGACGCCCAGTACGCGGGGCTGCCCATCCGCTTTGAGCCCAATGTCGGTCAGACTGACCGCCCGGTGCAATTCCTGACCCGGGCCAACGGCTACACCTTGTTCCTGACCGCCAGCGAGGCTGTGATGGTATTCGGCGGGCAAGCGATTCGCTCGACGCGCGACGGCGACGATGTCGCTACCAAGTCTGGCGCTTCCGTGTTGCGCATGGGCTTTGTCGGCGCCAACCCACAGCCGCGTGTTGAGGGAGAGGATGCTCTGCCGGGCATCACCAATTACATCATTGGCCAGAATCCGGCGAGCTGGCACACCGACATCGTGTCCTTTGCCAAGGTGCGCTATCACGATATCTACCCGGGCATAGATCTGGTCTATTACGGACACAAGCACAACGTCGAATACGACTTCGTGTTGAGCGCAGGTGTCGATCCTGCTGCGATCCGGCTCAAGCTGGACGGCGCCGAAAGTGCGCTGGTCAGTGCGGCTGGCGAACTGGTGGTCAAGGTTGCCGGTGGCGAATTGCGCCAGCAGGCGCCCGTGATCTACCAAAATGGTCCTAGCGGCGCCGAATTGGTAACTGGTGGCTATGTGGTGCAGGGCGATGAGATTGCCTTCAACGTCGGCAGCTTCGACCGTTCGCGTGCGCTGATCATTGACCCGGTGCTCGCCTACTCGACGTTTCTGGGAGGTAGCGGCTCCGACCAGGCCAATGCAATCGACGTAGGCGCCACCGGCGACGCCTACGTCACGGGCGCGACCAGTTCCGTCAATTTCCCGATTCAGGGTGTTCCGGCTAGCGTCCAGCACGGCAACCAGGACGTCTTCGTGACCAAGATGAGCCTGGCCGGCAGCTCGCTGACCTATTCCACTTACATTGGCGGCATCGGTACCGACATCGCCAATGACATCGTCGTCAGCGCCGCCGGCACGGCCTATATCACCGGCTCCACGACATCGATCGACTATCCGGTGGTAACCCCAGCCATCGCTGCGCAGGTTGGCGGTACCGACGCCTTTCTGACCAAACTGACTTCAGCCGGCAACGGTCTGGTTTATTCCACCTACTGGGGCAGCACCGGTTTTGAAGAAGGCACTGGCGTGACCGTCGACCCGGCTGACAACGCCTATATTTCCGGCAATACCAGCGCGCCGAATTTTCCGACGCAGACGCCTTTCCAGGCGGCTCTGGCTGGCGGCATGGATGCCTTCATGACCAAGTTCAGCGTTGCCGGCAATTCGATTGTCTATTCGACCTACCTCGGAGGCGCCGGTGATGATTTCGCATTCGACATGGCCGTCGCCGACGATGCCGCAGTGTTTGTGGTTGGCAGCAGCAACTCGGCCAATTTTCCGACAACGGCGAGTTCAGTGCAGCCGGCCAAGTCAGGCGCACGCGATGGCTTCCTGACCCATTTCAGCCTGGCGGGGAACGCGCTGCTGTATTCCACCTACCTCGGTGGATCGGGCGACGACGAGATCTTCGGCATGGTCATCGATGCGCCGATGAATGCCTACCTGACCGGACGCACCACCTCGACCAATTTTCCGACTCTGACCCCTGCGCAGTTGCTCTACGGTGGCGGTGTCAATGACGCCTTTGCGACCAAGATCAGCCCGAATGGCGGCGCCATCATCTATTCCACATATATCGGCGGATCAGGCGATGACCAGGGTCGCGGCATCGCGATCGATGGCGCAACTGACGCGTTCGTGACCGGCAGTACCACCTCGGCCAACTTCCCGACTCGTTCGCCTTTCCAGACTTTCCTCAAGGGACCCTCGGATGCCTTCGTGACCCAATTGAACCCGAGTGGATCCGCGTGGATCTACTCCACGTATCTTGGCGGCTCCAGCAACGACTCGGGGCAGGGCGTCGCTGTTGATCTGATCGGCAGTGCGTTCGTCGCCGGCTGGACCGAATCGCTGAACTTTCCGAGATTGAATCCCTTTCAGAGCGTATTCGGTGGCGTCAGGGATGCCTTCGTGACCAAGCTGGTCGACAGTGCGATCAGTGACTTGATCTTTGCCGATGGATTTGAGTTTGGTATGGCGCCGACCAATAGTCCCTAGTCCGGCAACCATCACGCCCTGATCCAGGTCACGTAGCCCACGCAACGGGCTACGTGTCACGTCGAGCGCGAAACCCGGGTCAGGTTGCACTTTCCGCTTCCGTCGACCCATTTTCGGCCGACTCATTGTTGAAAGCGTACTCTGACCCGAATGGCACTGACCTAAGCGCAAAGTAGGTACAAAACCCCATTTTTCTTTATTCCTGCGAAGGCAGAAGCGCTGTTCAGGACACACATGATCTCTCGTGTTGAATAATCGGTTTCCGCTTGCTGGTTATCCGCTTGCTGCTTCCCTGATAGACGCGCTACTCATCAAAGCTGTCAAGAAATAGCGAGTCATTGTCGCCAATACAATAGAGGCCAGGTTGGGATGAGCTGCATCCAAGTCCGCCGTATGGGAAATCGGTCCAAAAAACGTCGGCGGCACTCGAATCCCCAATGCTACCTCCTCCCAGATCATCAACTGTCCAACTGTTGCAATTAGAGCCGCTGCCTCGACCATTTCCCAATGTGCCAGTCCAAACGTTGGCTGACCATATTGGCTCAGCGAATTCATTGATCTGCAAAGGAGCTCGAAGTACCCCATTGGTAAAATCGCTATAGGAACTTGCTATCAAGGCGCCGTCGGTTCGATAGAGGGGGCCGTCATTGTGGAGTCGGTCGATTGCATCGTCGAGCGAAGTTGAAATCCAGGCTTTGTATGATTGCGGCAGTGGGAGGCCGCCCATCAATGCGCGGTTCTGGCAGATAGCGTCCGCAGCGGCGCGGGAGGATTCTCCGCCCGCATCCGCCCATGTCGAGAACTTGCCCGTTCCGGAAGTTGAGGTCACAAAAGCCATTCTCGCGGTCGGAGGTCTGCGCCGTGGCAAGGCACTGCCGTTGAGACCCTTCGCCATGCAAACCAGACGCATTTCTCTGTCGCACGTCCATGTATTGGTGTAGGTCCAACCGTAGCCCCGGTAGGCGTTGGCCAAACTCACCTCGCCTGATGTACTGGTCCAGTTGCTGCAGGTATACATTGGATTGACGAGGACGCCATTCTCCATGGTTGCGGAGAAGGCCAGATTGTCGTTGCTTGGATACGGAGGAAGGCTGGTGCCGAACTCGTCGTACAGGATGTGCCTCGGCGAGTAACCAGCCAGCGGGTAAAAAACGAAGGCATTCTGCGAAACATCGACGGCGGGAAGGTCGTCCATTCGAAACCAAGGGCCAGCGCCAATTGGCAATGTGCTCGATCCACACTGATTGACGTAAATGCGCCCCGAGGCTCCGTGCAATCGGCAGTAGGCGTCAGTATTGCTGTCTGACAGAAACGCGATGTATCTGTTCGCATCAGCTAGGGAAGCGGCGGTCGCCCGGGTTCTGCAGATTTGGTCGGCTGCCTGCAGCCCTGTCTGGCCTTGAGCATCAGGCCACGTAGATAGATTTCCGTTGCCCTTCACCGAAGTCATGAAAATTTTTGGCAAATCGCTTGCTGCTGCGCTACTGCAGATGCCTACAAAGACAACTGCCAGAAAACTCGATCGACTTCCTTGAATAATATCCATGGAAACGTCCATATTCATTGGTTTTTATATCGTGCAGCTTGCCAGAACAATAGGCGAATTGGAAAGCACGGATGACATGCATGGGGACGGTTCGTGCCTAACGCAGTTTGCCGCACTTTTTCTGGGTTGGAACGCAACAACGGGGAAACCCACAATCTCGACCTCGACCAAAACCACGATCGAAAGGTCGCCCTCGATGATCGACGCCTGCGCCCGAGACACCCACATCTTGATGGCGAATGGTGAGTGTCCCGTACTTTCCCCCGTACTTTCACCCGGATCCTTACGCGAACCGGATTGCCGGGACGAACCCTACCCGCCGATTCGAGGCAGCTTCGGAACAGATTCGCATCTGCAGGGCGAGGGGAGGTGCTTTTCGAGCGATGCAATGCTGCTGGGACCCTGCCTGCTTGTGGGCAATGTTCGATCCGGAAAACCCGAATTCTGCCTCGCTTTTCGAGTGTTCGAGTGAGATTGCAGAGAAATTTCAGAATTCCTTCATGTTTTTTTGACTTCGAACGATCAGGCTGGTGGAAGCGGGGGGCAGGTTGGATCGTAACCGCACGATGCCCCCGCTCTTGTATCGGTTCGCTCAGGCAATTGGGCGATTCCGGGACGTACAGTTGCTCCGTGTCGGCATCCAGGTAGTCATGAAGTACTGCAATAGCAGCCCACCATTTGTCTGCCCGATTGATGGATATTCGATCTTGCGGATCAGCCTCGAACGACCATGGGCCGTGATGACTACTGTCGATCGCCGATGGCATCAACTCACAGAGGATATCCTTATGTTATTGAAGTCATGTCGATTGAGCGCGCTGGTCGCCCTGTTGGGCATCGCGGTGACGGTTTCGGTCAACGCCGGAGTCCCGGTTGGCAACTTGAATCTACTGGATGCGAATTTCAACAACCGCATACCAGGCGACATCCTGGGTGAAGGTGGTGCGCAGGTCGGGGAACCTAGCGACATCAGCGCCCTGGACGGAGTCATTGTTCAACAATCTCCCGGCGACAACTTCCTGCGCGTCAGCAACAATACCGGCTTTACCGATGGGCGCAGTCTGCGTTGGGATCTGTTGAACGATGCAGAAATTACCACCGGTACGGTAGCGTTCAAATTTCAATTCACACCCAGTGCACTCGATCGCTACAGCCTTGGCGTCCGCGAAAGCGGTGGATCGTCGCGCACGTTCCTGGCAGTCACCTTTTCCTCCAACGGAACGTTCAGTGCGACGGATGCTGCCGGTGTGATATCGGTGACCAACGCAACCTACGCCGCCAACGCCGAGCTTGCTGTCGTGATGGAATTCGACATGGATGCGCGGACCAGTCAAATGACTGTCAATGGCTTGCCGGTATTTTCTGGGCGATCCCATGGCATCGTCGATCGCGGTGTAGGACGCGTGCTGACGGGCTACAACAGTGGTCATGGCGCATCCCCGTTTGACCTCGACGAACTCACCGTGGATGCGCCTGGGCCGTTGCCGCTGGTGCTGGATGCCAACTTCGACGACAAGACGGTGGGCCAGCCGATTGGCACCGGGGGGGCACAAGTCGGCGAGCCGACAGCGATTACCACCGGGCTGCAAACCGAAGTGGTCGAGAATGGGGTGGGAAACCGCGGCCTTAGGCTGCGAAATGCCGGGGCAGGTACCGCCCAATCCGTGCGCTTCCAGTTTCTCGACAATCTCGAAGTCGACAGCGGCGTGATCGCATTCGATTTTGACGTGCGGTTTGCGATCAGGGATTT
This sequence comes from Lysobacterales bacterium, assembly GCA_038205505.1. GTDB lineage: Bacteria > Pseudomonadota > Gammaproteobacteria > Xanthomonadales > Rhodanobacteraceae > Dokdonella. Next base: position 7,269 of record JBBRBU010000087.1, read on the forward strand.
CTACCAGTTCCTTGTAAGGGAGCGCAACACGTCGAGTTCGAACTTCGCATCATTGCGGTTCTTCAACGACGGCACATTGGCTCTGACCGACGCTGACGGCGGCGTCAGCTTGCCGCCGATCAGCTACAACGCCGGCCAGCTCTACCGGTTGCGTTTTATCTTCGACACCGATGCAGACACCTATTCGGTGCTATTGGACAATACCGAGCTCGTGGTCGATCGCGCACACACCGTCAGCAGTCGTGATGTGGGCGCGATCGCGATCGGCGTATTGGGCAACGCAACTGCTGCGGCGGAGCTGACCATCGATGCACTGCAGGTGGGTGCCGAGGATGCGCCACTACTGCCGAGCGAACTTGTTTTCCTGGTCGAGCCGAGTGTCGGTCTGGTCGGTCAGCCGCTTTCTCCCGCGCTCGAAGTCGGCGTGGTCAACGTTTTCGATGGGCCCGTTCCCGACGGCATTGAGGTAGTGGTTGGCATTGAAAGTGGGCCCGGCGGCGCGACGCTAAATGGGGCCATGGAACCAGTCGTCGCTGGAACTGCGCGATTCGACAGTTTGCGAGCCGACACTCCAGGCAACTATCAACTGCGCGCACGCGCCGGAACGTCGACACGATCCAGTCTTGAAAATATTTCTGTCCTGGCGCCTAACGATCCCATTTTCAGGAACGGCTTTGATTAGCCTGATCATTTCTACATCGCATTGATCTGGCAATGATTGGGCGAGTCTTGAAGCTTGAATTCCAGACAAAGAGACCTGGGGACACCCACAATTTGGTTACCAATGGCGGGTGTCCTGGAGTTCCGTTTGTATTTTATGGACGTTGCATTCCGACCAATTCACTCGGGCTGAACTCGGGACAGCCCAATTCTGGCGACGAATGGTGGATGTCCTGGAGTTCCGTTTTCTGGAGTTCCGTTTGGAGTTCCCGAGCAAAAAACCAGCACGATCGGATTCATGCTGGTCATGATGTCGGCGACTTGTTTCCTGTCGCTGGCCCGACCTGCGAATCGGCGAGCCGCCACGCCACCGACTGGTCGCCCCGAAACGGCACAATCGCATCACGATCGGCGCCGATCATCCTGGCCACCGTCCATGCTTGTTTTTCCAGCACGAGCGTGTCGGTATTGCGCGCAAGGCGATAGAAGTCCGCGCCATGAAAACTGGCGAAAGCCTCAAGTCGGCGCAGCGCCCCCGCCTCCTCAAACGCCTCGGCATACAACTCGATGGCGGCGTGCGCGGTGTAGATGCCGGCGCAGCCGCAGGCGGACTCCTTGGCTTGGCGCGGATGTGGCGCACTGTCGGTGCCGAGAAAGAATTTCGGATCTCCGCCGGTTGCCGCCGCCAGCAGCGCCTGACGGTGCGCTTCGCGCTTGAGCACCGGCAGACAGTAGTGGTGCGGGCGCAACCCTCCGGCGAACATCGCATTGCGGTTGAGCAGCAGATGGTGCGCGGTGATGGTTGCGGCAACATTGTCGGCGGCCGCGCTGACGAATTGCGCGCCGGCACTGGTGGTGATGTGCTCCAGCACCATGCGCAGTCCCGGGAACGTGCGCACCAGCGATGCCAGATAGCGATCGATGAACACCGCTTCGCGGTCGAAGACGTCAGTCGCAGCATCGGTGACCTCGCCATGCAGCAGCAAGGGAAGATCGTGCTTTTCCATCGCCTCGAGCACCGCATGGATGCGTTTCAGATCGGTGACGCCGTTTTCGGAATTGGTGGTCGCGCCGGCCGGGGAATACTTGAGCGCGTGCACGAACCCGCTGGCCTTGGCCCTCGCGATCTCCGCGGGCGGGGTGATATCAGTGAGATACAGCGTCATCAGCGGCTCGAAGCATGCGTTTGCTGGCAGCGCCGCCAGGATCCGCTCGCGGTATCCGCGCGCTTGCTCGACCGTAGTCACCGGTGGCTGCAGGTTGGGCATGATGATTGCGCGTGCAAAGCGCCGCGCCGTATCGGGCAGCACTGAAGCCAGCAGGTCACCATCGCGCAGGTGCAGATGCCAGTCATCGGGGCGGGTCAGAACCAACCGAGTCCCCGCGGGCGCTGCCACATTTTTTGCTGCGTCCTGCGTCACGTGCGCCTCCGGGCAGCTGCTGCGGCTGGGTGCGCGCGCTGTCCATCATCGCCCAGGCCGGCGGCGCCGCGCAACCGCTCACGCAAGGCGCGGCTCAAGTTGCGGACCTCGGGCGGCTCGGCAACGGCGGACGCCGTGGTCCACCTTGTGGATGTTCCGGGTTCGCGCACCACCTGGATTTACCTCGAATAGACCGCGCGACTCCCACCACATTATCGAAAGTGTCGGCTTGACGAGGAGGAACCCGTCCCGCTTTTTTTCGCAATTCAACCGAAGTGGCCCCTGCTGCCACCGCACTGCGTGGAGTGGATTCGAGAGCCCTGATTTTCCCCTCATTGCAGGAAGCCAACCATGAACATTCGACTCCTCGCAGCCTTGATCGCACTGGCAGCAACCGATCTCGTGCACGCACAAGCAGGAACAGGTGCCACATGGGATTCCTTTGGGCCCGATCGAGCCAGCGGCGTGTTCCTCAATATCACCCGGGAACACCTGAGCAGCCATAACGGCTATGGCATCGCGGTCGACCGGCAGCAGAGGATCCTGGTCTTGAACGAGTGGCGCGAGACCGGCAACGCCAATATCGACTGCGGGGTAACACGCCACCTGAACAATGCGCGCTTGCTCGACATGGGTTATACCGGTCCGGACGAGCTTGAAGGCACCCGCCGCGTGGCGGCCGACATGGGCAGCAACAATGTCGATCTGTGCACGGCCATCGACGTCGATTCCAGCAACCGTGCTGTCATTTCCGGTTGGGGCGCCTCGACGACAGGGCTGAGCGGATTTCTGGTTCGCCTGAACTCGAGTGGCGCCTATGACACGAGCTTTTCCTCGGATGGGAAACTGGCGATCAAGAATCTCGCGCCGTTCCTCGGCCTGCCGTCGCGCCTGAATCACGTGCTGGCGGTGGGCACCAATATCCTGGCCTGCGGCTGGGTGGAACGGGGTAGCAATCGCAACATGCTGGTCCTGCGTTTCAATTCTTCCGGTCAGCTCGACACGACGTTTCGCGGCACCGGGCATGTCGAGATCGACTTCAATGTCAGCGGCGTACGCAGCGACAGTTGCTCGCGAATGGTCGTGCTGCCAAACGGCGATATCGTTGCGGGCGGAATCGTGACCGATTCAACCGGCAATGAGGCCTATGGCCTGACGCGACTTAACTCGATCGGCAGTTTCGTCACGAGTTTTGGAAACCAGGGACGCCTCATCGTCGGCGACGGTAGCGCGATCGCAGCGTTTCCTTCGTTGTCCGACATCGTCTGGGACGCCGGGAGAAATCGCCTGATGGTGGCTTGCGACCTATACTTTTCGGCAAATCTCGACCCGTCCGGCTGCGTGCTTGCCATACGCGGCAGCAACGGGACACTGGACACGGCGTTCGATGGCGATGGCCGCAAAGGGTTTCGGTTTTCCAGCTATGGCCTCGGTTCACCGCGTGAGCCGGGTGGCACGCACGTGCGACGTTTGTTGATGCGCGACGATGGCAGCTTCTATGTGCTCGGGACGCACGACAACAGTGAAGCCGACGCAACAACCTATGGCGCCAGCGATGCCGTGACCCTGCGCATGGAAGCCAATGGCAGCGTGGTAGGGTCGGGAGCCAATGCCTACTCGAATGACGGAATCCAGTTCCACACACTGGCCGAGGTTACCCAAAAGAATGTCAGCGATTCGAGCCGCTTCCAGGTTGCCGAGGTCATGATCGATGCCACCTGGTACCACGGCAATCCGCTGTTCATTGCCGATCGCCATCGCTACCCGAACAACGTGTTCGACCATGACGGTGATGGCATTCTCAATGAACCCGGGCCATATGCCCCGGTGATTGCCGCGATCACCGGCGAACAGTTGTTCGGCGCCGACTTCGAATTCGACGGCCTCGATGCACCGGCATCCGCAACGCCAGTCGTGGCGACACCGATCGGCTTCGGCAACTACTGCAGCGTGCGCAATGCCAGTGGCGGCGGATACGGACTGCTTCCACAAGGGACAGGAAGTGATCCCTGTCAGGTGTTGATCGACAGCAACCCGACGCTGGTCATCGAACGCTCCGGCATGTATTCCTTGACAGGGCTGAATTGGGTCATCGGAACCTGCAGCGGGAACTTCTACACCTTGCGTGGCGGCAACGGCACACAGCCCTTCGATCAGGCATTTGCCGACTCGTCCGGCCGCTCGAACTGCGTCTTCACCGCGACGGCTGGCGAGCTTCCGATATTTTCGCGACCCTATTCCGGTTCGCACAGCGGCATCGGCAATACCCAGGCGTTCAACCATGATCCGTACAACATTGCGATGAGCGTGACCGACTTCGGCCAACCTGCCGGAACCTACGACGCATGCGCAATCGACAATCGGGGTCGCCAGCGCAGTGTCGGCAACCCAAACGCGGTGCCATCCACCTGCGGCTACGACAATTCCGGTGTCAACGAGCCCGCTGTGGATATCGACGTAACCAGCTCGCGTTATGCCGTGTCGACGGCAACCGGACGCGTCTCGATGGCCGTCCCGCGACACGTCCCGATGTATGCGCCGGCCGGCATGGATCCCTATCAACGCGAGATCTTCGTGCGCCACCAGGTGGGAACAGGACGCTACGCCGAAATTTTCACGACGTATTACGCGCACACGCAGGACACCGCCGTGCGTCGTGGCGATGTGGTCAGTGCTGGAACGATCCTTGGTCGAATCGGGACAACGGGATCATCGACGGGGGAACACCTGCATCTGTCAGTGGCCCGCCATCGGAATCTATCCTTCCGCAGTACCTTCGAATACCGCTTCGCTGGCGGCCAGCATGATCGCGATTCGAGTGTCGCCGCGGTTGATCCCTGGGGCTGGATGGCACCCCAGGGCGTGGATCCGTGGGCCTGGCGATTCCGCAACCATGTGGACAATGCATTGCTTGATGACGCCGGGGGGTTCAGTTCGCGCTTGTGGATCAATGGCGAGGCACCCCCTCTGAACTAGTCGTGGACACGAATCGTCGCGAACGACGTGACGCAATTTTACGATCTCGCCAACCGTCGCGTCGGGCGGTGGCGAAACCGTCGATTGACCGACGTCAGAACCGAGTGGATCCAGATCTCAGCCGGCACTCTTGCGCTCGGATCCCGCACACTCGGGGACGCTGCCTCACGCACAAGACTCGCAGGTTGGCGATGGAGGATGCGGGAAATCAAGCAGGATAGGGGATAACTACGTTCTGGGGAGGAATCATCGGGTCCCGACTTTGCACTCATGGTTTGAAGCATGCGATCGGCCGCCCGCGTTTGTAGAGTTCTGGGAGGAAAAGCGTTGGATTCCCTGTCCTCAGACGGGATTCATGCCATGGGGCCACACTGCTTCCACCCCACTTTCTCGCAGGACTCCCTTTGAAGAATTCGATTATCAAACTCGCCTTGGCCGCTATCCTCGCAATCTCTGCTGGCACCCAGGCACAGTCCATTTCCCTGACCTACAGTCCGCGCACCGGTGATGTGTGGGTGGATATGCGTTTGGGTGAGATCAATACCTACGGCCACGGCGATCCGGATTATTTCTACGACGACATGAGTTCCAGCTATGGCGTACCGCACGACTATGTGCGCGAGCTATACGACGAGCGTCGCTGGGCGCCCGGGGACATCTACTACGCCTGCGCGCTGGCGCAGATGACGGATCGGCCGTGCCACGAGATCGTCAGCGACTACGATCGCCATCCGGGTCAGGGCTGGGGTGCCCTCGCCAAGCGCATGGGCATCAAGCCGGGATCGACGCGATTCCATGAGCTCAAGGGCCGGGTCGGCAAGGGCCACAGCAAGCTCAAGGCCCACGGTGGGTCGAAGCACAAGGGCAAGCCGGGCAAGGGTCATCAGGACAAAAGCAAAGACAAAGGCAAAAGCAAAGACACAGGAAAAAGCAAAGACAAAGGAAAAGACAAAGGAAAAGACAAAGGAAAAGGCGGCCACTAAAGACGGTAGCCGAAAATGGGGCCTTGGTGATCAGGGACATCATGATCTCTTGACGTCGATCGAGGTCAGTCCTGGAGGCACATTATTGGTGTCCTGAATTTTTTTCCTGAACTTTCCTTGGGCTCTCT
>JBBRBU010000088.1:0-13053 GCA_038205505.1 Lysobacterales bacterium
GCGCAGTTCAAACATGCACAAGACGACAGAGTCACTGGACCCCTGCCTGCGCAGGGGAGACGCGTGCAGGGTTGATGAGCTGAAGCAGACCACGCATCTCGCCAATCTCCAGCCGCGATTCCCCGAAACAGAACCTCCGCCCGGTATGTTTCACCGGAACAGGACCTCCGCCCGGCACGATTCACCGGAACAGAACCTCATCATCCAACTTCCGTCATCCCTGCGCAGGCAGGGATCCAGCGCCTGTGCTCTGATCTGTGCTCTGATCTGTGCTCTGATCTTCAACGCGCCGTGACGCACGGGCTCGGCGATTGCTCAGAAATCGCGCGCGTAGCGCAGTTCAAACATGCACAAGACGACAGAATCACTGGACCCCTGCCTGCGCAGGGGCGACGAAAAATCATCGGACCTCCCAGCTATCCACTCACGGTTCGCCTGCGCATTCCTGAGGATCTATCGGCTTTCCCGAGAACGCTTCGATCATCGTGTCCTTTTCCAGGCTGCGGAAAATGGTGTCGTGGCGCAGTTCTGGGTGAGCGGCGTAGCTCCAGTGCAAATCCGGCAACGGGTTCCGGCATAGCGCATCGGCCAGATGCCCGGACGAGATGGCGCTGTCGGCAGAGGCAGCGAAAAACAGCCGTGCACGGATAGCGGTTGAGCCATCGAGGCGCGTACTTGCCTCGCGCCACCATTGCTCCGCGTTCCACCACAAACTCGGATCAAAGGCGATGTAGGTATCGAACAGATTCGGTTCCAAAAACATGGTCTCGACGACGAACAGACCAGCCAGCGATTCGCCAATAATCGCCGAGCTGTCATTGACGTTGTAGAACATCGCAATCTGAGGCTTCAGTTCCTTGGCGATGAATTCACGAAACCTGGCTGACTCGCCGACGACTGGCGCGGTCTCACGATCGCTGTCGATCGTGGTCGGTCCGGTCAGGTCGCGGCGACGTTCGGTGTTCTCGATGCCAACCAGCAGCATCGGTGGAATCACCTTGTCCTTGATCAGCGCGTCAAGGGTGATCGCAAGATGCGGGAAATCCTCCTTCAAACCACCATCCAGCATGTACAGCACCGGATAACGCGCAGTGGACTTGCCGTCGTACTCGGGTGGCGCATAGACATTGATAACGCGCGTTTCCGCCAACAACTTCGACGGAATGCGCAGGGTCAGGTGCGCTGGCGTCTCTTCGTCCGCAGCGATGACGTTGCCAGTCAAAACCACCGTGAAGAGTGCGAGCAGGAGCCCGGGTGCGAGCAGATGCGGAAAGAATTTCATCAGTGAAATCACCAGTTTGGATTGCACCAACTGTAGCGCGAATCACTGACCTTCAAGCTGGCGGCTTCAGGAACAGGCTTTGCGCCGTGCCTGGATCGTCTGCGTATCGAGTCGACGCGAGCCTTTGCACGGCCAGGCGGATTCGACCAAAACCACGAGTCTTCGACCAGCATCACTCATGCTGATGCGCAGCTGAAACAGCGCGTCATCACCGGGTCGGCTCTGAGTCGACGTCGATCAATGTCCTCGCCGCAGGAGAAGCAAACGCCGAATTCACCCGAGTCGATGCGCTTCAAGGCGCCAGCGATGGCGGCCAGCCGTTGTTGTCGGCGACGCTCGATTTCCTGTGCCATTTGCTGGCCTTGCAAGGCGTCGATGCGCGACAATCGGCCCATCCGCGACTGATCAAGTTCGATCGGGCGCGCCGCATCTTCGCCTGCATCGGCCATCGCATCGAGCTCGGATTTCTGCTCGATCAGGCGCAATCGAAACACCTCAGATTCAGCAGTCGTCATCGCTGACAGAGTCCGCAAGCGAGCCTCAGCAATGCGCCGATTCGATCGCTGGACACGCGCCGATCCGCAGAATCTGAAAATCCCCGCTCAAGGTTTGGCCAGAGCCTCGGCAGCACGCTTGCGTTCCGGCGGATAGACGACAAAGTCGACAATGTTGGTCGTACTGATGCCCTGAAAAATGAAGCGGGTACCGTTCGGGTCGCGCTTCAAGGTGATCAAGCTGCCATCGGAAAACAGACAGCGGCCCGGATTCAAGCCGTCGCGAAATACCTCAAGGCAGTCCTCCACCTCAAAATCCAGCGCATTGATCTTGACGATCTGCGCATCGCCATACGCGGTGATTCGAGCGCCGGTGCCTTCCTTCTCGACCAGCACCATGTCGTTGGGTCCGAAGCGCGCCGACGAAAGAATCGCGGCGCTGAGAAATACGGTTGAAACAAGCATCCTGGAATCCCCCTGATCAAGAAACCCGGCAACAATACAACGTCTGCTCACGCCTGCGTTAATGCGCCCCCGCAATGCCAACAAACGGTCATACGTGAACCGACTGCAACCCGCGCAATAGCCACGTCCCCTCCGGGTCGCTCAGCCGCAGGTCTCACTCAGGAACCGAACATTGGGCTCGCGGAACAACGCGTTCGTCGCTCCGATAGCAGACTCATCGCGTGGTGTCAGGGTTATCGGGGCGGTGTTTCGATTTCGACGACGGCGGGTCTAAACGAGGCCACCCTTTGGCCAAGCTCCTCCTCCGACAGCACTTATCAGCTCGAACCCGGCTCGCAAAACCACCTGGCAAATAATCACGGCGAGTTCGAGCCGACGCCTGAAGGAATCAAGATCGGAACCTCCGTATCCAGTCACGCCTGAATCAACCAGCGCCAATGTCCGAGTTTCGGCTGGTTGCAGGTCATGCGTCAGTGGGCGGTTCCCACAGCTCGACCTTGTTGCCTTCCGGGTCGATGACCCAGCCAAACTTGCCCTGCTCTGATTCTTCAGTTCGCTCTTCCACGTTGCAGCCTTCCTCTTTGAGTGCTGCGAGAAGCGCGTGCAGGTCAGCGACCCTGAAATTGACCATGAAACTGGCAGATCCAGGATCCAGATATGTCGTGTCCTTCTTGAATGCACTCCAGATGGTCATGCCTTTTTCGCTGTCGGGGCCGCCCCAGTTGAAAATGGCTCCGCCCCAGTCGGTCACCTCCAGTCCAAGGTGATCCCTGTACCAGGCACCCAGCATCTCTGGATCGCTCGATTTGAAAAAGATCCCGCCGATTCCGGTAACGCGTTTCATGTCTTCTCCCGTTGGGCCCGAGGAGTTTCGAGCCGTCAAACGCCAGAATATGCCGAACCGCGAAGCTGGCTCGAATTGAGCGAACTGAAGTCGTCGGTCAACAGCGCAGAATTTTCTCCATTGACTTTCCCTTCGCAAGCTCATCAATCAGCTTGTCAAGATATCGAATCTTTCGCATAAGCGGATCTTCCACCTCCTCCACGCGGACACCACAGACCACGCCTTTGATGAGCGAGGTGTTCGGGTGAAGGGCGGGAGCTTCGGCAAAAAAAGTCTCAAGGTCAGCGTGCTGGCCAATCTGGTTTTTCAATCCGGCATCATCATAGCCAGTCAGCCAGCAGATGATCTGATCAACCTCATCCTTCGTGCGATTCTTGCGTTCCGCCTTCTGCACATAGAGCGGATAGATTGAAGAGAACTTCATTCCAAAGATTCGATCCAGAGACATCTTCATTCCTCCAGTGGCAAGAATATCACGGCAGTTGACAAACGACTTGAGCAAATCCGTCGCAGCCTGTTTCGCATGGAGCAGGAATTCTTTCGTCAAGGAAGAGATGACTTCGCGTATCCGGCAACCGATCGGAAGGAATGCCGGGATCAGGTGCGGCGACAGAAATGGCCACAAGAAAATCCGCGCACAAGAAAATACAAACTGTCATTGCGCACATGCATGCCTCCGACTCCTGGCGGCCGAACGCCGGAAAATGAGCCGCGTGAATTTTCGCATGCAACTTGAATTTGCGGTCGGTCGCCAGCAACAAACAAGCGCACATCGGGCACCCATACCTGCAACCACCTTGCTACTTTCTCTTCCACACTCAACAGTTGCGGAGAGGCGGAAGCTGCCGCAGCGAGAGTTGCGTCCCCATCCAGGCAGCCAGCATTGACCGCGCCATAGTTGCGACCACCGTGCTCAAAAAGGACAGCTACCAACACGCCGCAATCGCCGCACAGTTGAAACCGGGCACGCTCCGAACCTTGCCGATATGAATGCACCGCGTGCGGATTGGCAATCGTCAAACGAAGCTTGCCGGCAGGGTCTCCCAGAACGCGGGATGCATTCATGAGCAATGCCTAACGGATGATGAGCCGCGCCGGCCATCCTGCCAGCGCAGGCAACGGAGCAGGTTCGGCTTGAATAAACGGTCAGGCGTCATCGTTGGACAGGAGAGAAACGTTCTTGGCCAATGTCTTGAAGCGCGCACCGCCGGGCTGAACCACGGTGATGGTCAGGTGGCCAGACTTGCTGACGTTGAGGTCACGAACGGTGCCGGATTTTCCCTTGTGCGTTCCACCGATGACCTGGCAGAAGTCGCCGTCCTTGACGCGCCGTGGATCCGGTGAAGTTGCCTTTGCCATGCAAGTAAACCTCGATCAGTTGCCGCCTACCGTCTGAAACAAGCCAAGCCGCGGAAGGGATCCGGCTTGAAAGAATTGTCGGACCGCACCCTGATGCATGGAAGTCGGGGGTTCGGTTTGAACGAATAGTCATGTGCCTTGGCGCGCCTACCCACAAGACACAAGCCGCTGTGCACTTGATCGGAGTACCTGCCAAGCAGAACTGATGAACTCAAACTCCAACCATCTTGCACCGCTAGCTGCCTGTGATCACGGCTCGATTCGGGGTTTTACGGCACGACACAAAAGTACATGCCCGCTCAGTGATTTGAACCAGAAGTGATCCTTGGAGTCCAGGCAGTTGAGACGGCGGTTTTGCAATTGATACAAAAAATCCCTGAGACGGTGGGTGGACTTCGTAGAGCAGTCCAATGCGCCGGCGGGACCATCGGGCAAGTGAGCAGCGGCCTCGAGCACGCTGCGCGAGCTATTCCGCGACAATTTCATCGAGCAACCAGCGCGATCATGACTGTCGGACGCATGTCATCCGAGTTGAACCGAACTGCGTAGCGACGCGACGGGTCGACACACGACACCGCGCAAGCTGCGCCACGAGGCGGTCTCAGCTTGAAGAATCGCTAGGCGGCTCCGCTATCCGAAGTGGAATGTCCTTTCACATCCGCCAGGCTCGATAAGCCTGATGCCTCGCCTTTCCGAACGACGCTCAATGAACCATCTGTTTCAATGACTACAGCCTCCACCAAGCCGAGGTCGCAAAGCCCGGCGGATCGAACCGCAGCACGTATTTCATCTTCCGTTATCCGTGCCCGCTTCATTGCCGCAGAAATGAAGCATCCTCGCTTGAGGAGCAACGAGGGTTCGCCAGTGACCAAGCGTCGTATCCACGGCTGTCGGACGCTTGACCAGGTGACGGCGAACTGCAACAGGATCAAGACGGCAATAGCTGAAAGCCCCTCACCAAGAGGCACTGAGTCGTTGAGCAAAATTGTAGCCAGGATCGAACCCAGTGAAATATTCACGATGAGATCAAACGCGTTCATCTTGGATAACGTGCGCTTACCGGACAAGCGCAAAAAAACAATCAAGATTACGTACGACAAGACGCCCACGAATAATGTGTGAGCCAACGATTCCCAGTCACTCTCGAAGATACTTGCCATTTGCTCCATCACTCTTTCAACCAATGCCAGTGTCAGGCCGTCGCGCCAGGGGACGGCCTGGTCAAATAGTTAGCCCCCGCGGAGCACCCAGGCGCGAGGGTTATGCTCGAAGCCCAGACTGGCGTAATACTCGTTGGCCTGGGGTGCGGCCAACAACACAATCATGCACTCGGGTTGCGCTCGCCGTCTCGTCTCCTCAACGAGTTGCTTGCCAATGCCCTGCCGCTGATACGAAGCATCTACGGCAAGATCCGCGAGATACGTCACGTAGGTGAAGTCGGTGAGGCAACGCGAGATGCCGACGAGTAGCGTACCGTCCCAGGCAGTTATCGTCAGGTTGGCGTTGCGGAGCATCCCTGCAAATATGTCCGGCCTCTCGACCGGGCGTCGCTCGCCAAGCGTGGAGCGTTTATAGAGATCAATTGCCTCCTTCACGCCGGGCACTACGCTATCTTGATACTCGATCTGCATACAAAGTCTCGAATGGGGGCCGGTTTTTACCCCGTTGATGCGGGCACTTCCCAGTAGGCTCATCATGAGCAAAAAGGAGTGTCAAGTTCAAGCGAAGAACGTTCAGCGAAGCGTACAAGCGTGAGGCGATCGAACTAGCTCGACAATCCGGGTTTCCATCAGTCAGGTTGCCCGCGATTTTGGGATAAATACCCATCTCCCCAGTCGTTGGCGGCGCGAACTTGATGGCGCCAAGGGGGCAGCGTCTACCGAAACGGGTGTTGCTCGCGATCAGGAACTGGCGGCGCTCAAACGTGAGTAGCCCAAGACCAGGCAGGATCGGGATTTTTTGCGCGATGCGGCGGCGTTCTTCGGCAGGGAATCGTCTTGAAGTATCAGACGGTTCAACCTTGCCGTGGTGATTGTCCTGTTCAGTTGATGTGTCATTGCCTGAAGGTCGCGAGCAGTCGATTCCATGCGTGGAACAAACGTTTTCCCAGTCGAAGCACATCGGCCAACCAGCGTTTGTTGGTGTGCATTCGTGAACGTCATGCCCTCAGCGACGGCGTGACCGGTATGCCGCGGATGCACGAAGAACTGTGTGACGCGGGCGAGTCCGCCAGTCCGAATCGGATTGCCCGTCTGATGTCCGCCGGTGGTCTGTATGGGATCCCGCAAGCACGCCGCTGACGCAAGAAGGTCTCGGCGACTCGTGCGGTCGAATCGATTCAACGGATCGTATCGCAACGACGTGCTTGAACGGGATCGCCGCTTCGGCACGTAAATTTGCCACCAGCGCAAGAACCGTTCATTGAGGCCCCCTTGGTCTGTGAGGCATGACAGCGGAGTCAAGCCGACTTGTGGAGCGGAGCCGACTACATGGCAAGCTTTTTCTGCCATGTAGTGGGTGGAGGGAAGCAAGTTAGGTTTGAACGAATTGTTGGCCCCCAGCCGTGCTGCTGATGCCTTGCGCACCAACTATCACTTCGTCAGTGGCAGGATGCGCTCAATGAGCAGTTTGTACTCGGCGTCGATGACGTTTTGATTGGGATCGTGGCCTGCATGTTCCACCAGGACGAACGCCTTCTGCGGCGCCTTCAGGCTGTAAAAGTAGCGTTGTGTCACATCGGGAGTGAACAGCAGGTCCTGAGCGCCCTGAACAAAGAACATCGGAATAGCGAAGTCGGAGCCCAGTCTAGCTAGATCAACCTGTGAAAACATGCCGTCGCCTTTGAGGCCAACGAAAGCCAAGAACGAGAATTCCTCGCCGGCTTCGTAGTCAGTCTTAGCCTTGGCCGTGGTGTATTCAGCTGCCGACTTCCACCAGTGCTCTGGCGCTGGCGTGGTGACTTTGGCCTCGTACTTGCGGACCACACGCCGAACCTTGCCGAAGCTCCGCGGGTCGGTCCAAGGCGGTTCCCCAACGCCTTCCAACACCGCGAGCGAGGCACCATCGTCGGCAGCACGCGCCAGCCCGAGCAGCTTGGCGTAGCTCGCCGCCTCGTTCTCCCGGTAGCTCACCCCCTGGGCTGTGCCCAGGTAGGCGTAGAACAGTTCGGGGTGAGCCTTTGCCATGTGGACGCCCAGAATGGAGCCCCACGAACTGCCCCAAAGGATGACCTTCTTTTTACCGAAGCGATGTGCAAGGTAGACGGCCAGCTCTGCGCCGTCATCGCTCATTTGTTTAATTGTCAGCGTAGAATCGGGCCCCGGCGGGCTGTGGCCATAGGTCATGCCGGCGCCGCGCTGATCCCATTGCACGAGAGTGAAGTCCTTGCTCCACGCGCCAAAGACCGCATCCGAGTAAGGGCTGAGCGGGTTGCCGGGACCTCCGCTGAGAAACAGGATGATCGGATTGGCGCAGCTGTCGCCCTTCACGGTGACCCATTGCTCGATGCCGCCGATGGACACGAAACCCTTCTCGTCGATCTTCTGACTGGGTGAAGCGCACGGGCGTGGTGTCACCGTAGACGTAGACGCGGCGCCGGCCATGGCGAGTGCAGGCTGCACCGCCAGCAGCAATACGGCGCATAGAGCGGAGAGCTTGAGCATGAAGGTTCTTCCTGTGAGTTGCGTCGAGCTTATACCTGGGGCCTAGCGCCATGTTAAACGGCTGCTGCACGACGGCACATCAAGACACATCGAAGACTCTCCATGCAGTCCGTGTGAAACAACGGTTCAGACCGACCTGGAGAAAACCTGACCAACTTTCCGGCCGTCACACGGTGTTTCGACTGATCCTCGAACACTGACGACACCGATGAATGAACGAGGTCTCCGGGTGCGGTTTATGCCCTGGTCCGAGTCAGCCACACCGACTCAACAAGACCGTAGCGACCGAAGGAAGTCGCCTTTTGTGGCAAGGAAATGCAGTCTGACATCCGTTTCAAAGCTGCATGGCACTGACACCTCTGCATGCAACAAAGGAACAATCCAATGACCAGCAAAAGCCCGAAAGCTCAGGGCAACGGCATCACTCGCCTGGGGTTGACGGTGGCAATCGCCGTAGCTTCTCAAATCACTCCGATAGCCGGAGCAAGTTGCTCTTTCAGCTCCGAGACTGAGTATTCACGTTTGGCGGGAACTTCAAACAGAAGTAGACCAATTGCATTGCAGACTTGACGCTTTACAGCATCCCGAGCCTGTGCGCTTTTGCTGGTATGTGACTTGTCGTTGAGCTCTACGGCGCAAACCACGGAATAGTCCGATGCGCGGCAAACTACGAAGTCGAAGTGCTTTGCACCTATTCGATTGACCGCGCCTTGGCGCGCCGAACTGGTGAGACCAGGCTTTACTGCCGCTAGATCCGCAACACGAACCTTGCCAAAGACACGATGCTCTGGGCCAACGGCCAGATCGAGTGCAACAAGAAACGAACGCTCGGCAGCAGAGAACAGCGCCTTTGCCGGAACGTATGGAAACCCTACGCTTGTGCCAGTGCTAGTCCTTTTACCCGCAACCGCGACCAGCGTCGCAATTACAAATACGGCAACAACCAGAATTAAAATCCATAACATGAGAATTACTCCACGGATGACACATAACGCCGTGGTTCAGCGGCAATTTTTCCGTGGAGCACGATAGCGCGTAGAGGGAAAATTGACCGTTGCAACCGCTTGTCATGTGTCCATTTGCTCGATGCGGCTGACATTAACTTGAAATTACGACGCGAAATGCGAGAAGCGCCCACATTATGAGCAGTACAATCCAGCTGGAGAAATATGCGTAAATTCTCGGTAGTAAACGGTTATTGCCTGTATGGATGTATGCGTGTGCGATTCGAATTATCACGTAGAGCCACGCAAGAATTAAGAACGGAAAGCCGGTTACGCCAGTGACCATCGCTGATAGACAGCAGACGTAAAATAGTACCGGCGCCTCAAATAAATTTGCGAAATGGCGCGCTAGCAAGACAGATGAATCCGGCTCCGTTTGCCCTTGATAGGTTCTGAAATATGAAGCGTTTACAGCGCCGCTAGACACGGATTTGGACCGTGCTTGGAATAACCTTACAAGCACAGAGAATGCAAGCAGAACCATGGCGAACATTGGGAAAACCAACGAATAATTGCTCAAGTACTTATTCCCCTAATAAATTGAAGCTACTACTAATACGTTCTGTCTACACAAACCGCAGAAGTTTCCAAGACACATAACACCAGAAACAATCCGACCCGCGAAGCGAGTTCGGCTGGAATGAGTAAAAAGAGACTTTCTACATCTTTCGGCATCAAGGATCCCGAAGGACCCGCGTGCCATGATGGTAGTTCTACACAATCGTCAACAGAAGGGGAAGTCTCCGTGACTACTATAACCAATGGCGTGGATCTGGCGAAGAACGTGTTTTCGGTGTGCTCGGTGAACGGATCCGGCGCGTACTGGACCGCCAGGATCTACGGCGAGACAAGTTTGCCGCCTGACTGGCGCAGTTGCCGGCGGGCACGATCGTGGTGATGGAGGGCTGCCGCGGCGCACACTATTGGCGTCGCCGCAGCGTGGAACTGGGCTTGCAGCCGCGCATGATGGCGGCCAAGTTCGTCAAACCGTTCCGCAAGAGTGCGCGCAACAAGAATGAACGCAATGATGCCGAGGCGATTGCCACGGCAGCGCGTCAAGGCAACATGCGCTTTGTTCCACTGGCAGTCTGACATCCGTTTCAAAGCCACATCGCGCATCGCACTGTCAACACAGCAAGCAACAGCGAAACAGTCCAATGACCATCAGAAGCCTGAAAGCTCAGGGCAACAGCATCACTCGCCCGGGGTTGACGGAAGTCTCTCGAGGAATAGTCAGCCCCGGCTTTGAACGTAAGCATGGGCACCAGCGCCAATGATGAGACAAACCAGGGCAATGATGTCGGCCATGAAAACGCGTGCAACTTGAGCGTTGTAGCCACCGACAGACCAAGCCAACCACAGAAAAGACACAACGCTGGCAAAGCCAGCAATGAACGCGAGCGTTTGAAGCTGTGGCCGAAAGGCCGCGAGAAAAAAGAAGAGACCAAAGAGGCCAAATAGCACTGCGCGATGGCGCATGAGGATGGTGAGATTGGCCTCGCTAAATGACAGGCCGTAGAGTGCAGCGAGCCGTTCGCTACCGAGCACCCCTGACAAGGGAAGAAAATGAATGACGCCCACCACTACAAGCATCGCTGAGACCAGATACCGCATTGGCATGAACTCCTGCAGGGCATAACACCTATGTAAAGACGCGTGCGGCAGAACGGCGGCTTGAACTGTTGGTTAGCGCTCGGTCGTCGCAGGACTCGCCTTTCGCAACTTGCGTACGCGCGTATTCACACTTGTTCCCGCGTAAGAACCGTCCGTGCCGAAGACGTCAATAACGGAGCGAGAGAACAAAAGGATATCGCCGATTGCAGGGACGTTTGGCAGCTCTGAAGTGTTAAAGGTTACCTCCAGGGGCTTGCCAATGTACTCGGTGCAATCGGTGTAGCTATCACCTCCATGCTTGGTCGCTTTGGACGCCCGAACGACATCAACCTCTAGCTCGTAAGTGTCCGCTGGTGAACGGTGGACACTTTGGATTCTAGCCTCGAATTCGCAGAACTCGAAATATGAGCCGCGGGCGCTCGCTGGGATCCAGAGCGAAACAACAATAATAAATATTTCAATGTGTTTCATTGGCGCAAATGCAAAGCTAAGCCGCGGCAAACAGCGGTACGGTTTGGCGTCGGTTTGAGCGCTGTGTTGAACGCCAACCCTAGCCGAAGAAACATGCGTGCCTATCCTCTGCGACAAGAGATAGGAACTTTTCAAGACTACCAACCTCTGGCGCTGGCTCATAGCTGTACCACCTGAGATTGGGACGTTGCCAGAAGATACGCCAGGCTTCCCGCGTTTTGACGTAAGTTGCCTTGGCGACGCCATGCTCCATCGTTTCGCCCGCTTTACCGCGCCAAAGGAGACGAACCTCGAATATCTCGACGGACTGACCAGCAATTCGGAAGGCCAGATCAAGTTGCGATCGAATGTGCGGAGGCGGTCGGCGCGCATCGATAAATGCACTGACGTTTTTGGCCAACCGCTTCGCTTCGAGTTCACTGAAAGCCATATTCACCGAGCAATGATGGTTTGGCGCCTAACAAGTTAAGGCGCCGCGTTAGCGGTCGGCCTGGATCAATCGTTGGTCTCATACACCGAGAACCAAGCGCAGCCTTTCGTTAATCCGGGCCACGCACGGCGCTGGCAGTGCCTTGATACGACCGGTGAGCAGCTGACGATCGAGCGTATTGATTTGTGAAACATTGATTACCGCTCCTTTGACAGTCCAGAACATTTCCAGGCGCATCGGAGAGCGGCAAATTTGACGTGACGATCGCAACGATATCCGTGGCTATGCGGCTCTCGTTGAACGGGTTTGATTGAACCACCACGACAGGCGGTTTAATCCCTGGCAAGGAGCCCGTTGGCCCAGGCGTCGAAGCCCACCAAAGTTCACCACACTTCATTGCGAACGACGACGAGTTGGGCGCTGGCGAACGCCGCCGGAATTTCGGACTGCTGCTCGGAGTCGACGTTGTTCAACTTGGCCGTGATGGCCGTACTGCCGCGACGATCGAGATACTGCGCTATGGCGTCGGTGTAAAGCTGACTTCGGGGAACACGAAGCTCCTTTGCCAACTGCTCGGCCGCAACGAAGATTGGGTCCGGGAGGGAGATAGCGACTTTCATGCCGCAGATAGTATTGCCAGAGTATGACCCGCCGCCACCATGACCATGACGCCCAACGCTGGAATTGAGCGGCGGCGTAGCCGTCCGCCCCGAATGAACTGTTAGGCATACGCCCAAGCAGCCCACATGCATACTGGAACCAACGTAAATAACACCACAACACCAAGACACCCCGAACCATGCCCTGACGAGCCGCGTGCACTATACGACTCGCGCCCTTGCGGCGGACGCGACTGAAGCCACTTGTGGTGGCAAGACTGACAGAAGAATTTTGTCTTGCCATTGCGCCAGGCCTCCGCAGTGCGGTTGGTATGAAGTGCCTGTACACCGCAGCGACCGCACTTGAAAGACTTGGAGGGCGGCATGCGCTTTGGAATGAGGTTACTGATGAAGCCGACCACGACCACCACGGCAACGCAAATGCCAAATATAACTTCAGGGCTCATCAGACAGCATCCCTATGCCTAACACCAGAAATCAGCCGCCGCGTCAGCGGTCGGCTCGATTGAGTAAAAGAGACTTCCCACCTCTTTCGGCATCGAGGATCCCGAAGAACCCGCGTGCCATGATGGAGTTTCTACACAACCGTCAGCAGAAGGGGAAGTCTCCATGAGTACTATAACCATTGGCGTGGATCTGGCGAAGAACGTTTTTTCGGTGTGCTCGGCGAACAGTTCCGGGCGCGTGCTGGATCGGAAGGATCTTCGACGCGATGCATTCGTGGCCTACCTGGTGCAGCTGCCCGCCGAAACGGTCGTGGCCATGGAGGCCTGCAGTGGTGCGCACTATTGGGGGCGTCGCTGCGTGG
>JBBRBU010000089.1:0-12738 GCA_038205505.1 Lysobacterales bacterium
GCATTCAATCGAACCAGCTGCGCCATGGCAGCCAGCGGCACGACCAGCATCAGCGCCACCATGAATGTCGCAATGGTCCGAAAGCCGAGAAGATTCAGACGATATCGCCCGACAGCACCATGCTTTCCGATTAGCCCGCTCACCCGCCGATTAGCCCGCTCACCCGGCAACCATCGTAGTCATAGGCATTCCCCCCTCCTTTGCTGCAACCACGGAAATTCCGGCAGCGTGCTGCAGATGGTGACACGGGAACCGGACAGTTCCTATAGCGGATGAATTCGGGACGCGGATGGCCCGCGCAACCAACCTGGACCACGCCCGCAACGACCGGGCAACAACCGGACTACCGCCGATGCGTCCTTGAACCGCAGCCGGAAGCGAAGCATGACTCTCGACGAGTCGCCTGAATCGATTCCAGCGAACTCACAATCAAACGCCCCGACCTGACTTGAATCGAAACCGCGAGTAAAGCATCGCCCTCGGTGATTGAGGGAGATTCGAGGTAAAATGGGTCAAGATGGATTTCTACCTATCCAGGCAGCAGCGAGCATTCGAGAGAATTGCCGCCATGTGACGCACAATCCTTTCGGAAGTTGAACGTCCCGGCCTCACTTCACGCATTGGATGTCCCTGTCCAGTCTGAGCCCGCCACGATTTACACCTGTTTCAAAAAATCCGGGTGGCGTTCGAATACCTGAGAGCGCCAATCTGCCTGTGTCCGATCGATCTCTTCAACGGCGAGATTTGGCAAATATCCAAATGCACGATTTCTCCCTTTCTCCTTGGCCAGATACAAAGCGCGGTCGGCGACGCCGAGGACGAAGTCCATACTGAATAATTCGACACGCTCGCGATAGAAGGGATAGACCGACCAACCCACCGAGGCAGTTGGATCGATAAGCACACCGCTTTCCAACTCAATGAAGGTCTGCCTCAACTCTTCCACGATCTTCCCGGCGAGTTCTTCGCCCTCGTCGCGGTGCCGGTTCAATCCAAGATAGATGAACTCCTCGCCGCCGAAACGGAAAATGAGGTCGTCGTCGCCTTTGATTTCCTGCAGTCGTTGGGCGACACCCTTGAGGGCCATGTCGCCGGCAGCATGACCGTGCTGATCATTGATGCGCTTGAAATGATCGAGGTCGATCGCACAGACGATGACGTCGACCGGGTCACTGGTTCTGACGCGCGTCGCGCGCTTCGTAATCGCGGGAATCTCGACGCAAACCCACTGGCTGAAGCGGTGCCGATTCCAGAGTCCGGTCAACGGGTCGGTCGCTGCGGCAATCTGCAGCGCCTCTGTCTTGAACGCAACCAGACGCTCCAGTTCCGCACTTCGCGCGCGGAGCGCACGAACCCGCCATTGAACGGCGATGACGACCACGGCCAATCCCGCAAGCCAGAACGCGACGACGGTCGATGTGCGTCGGTACCATGGCGCAACGACGGTGATCGGAACCGAAGCGATACCGCCCGACGCACCTGCCACGTCGCGCGCCTCCACTTCGAAGAGCAGACTTCCGGCCGGAAGGTTGGTGAAATCCCGCCGGACCTCGTTGCTCCACTTGCTCCACTCCGCGCTACCGCCCTCGTGTCTGATCCGCGAGCGGTAGCCGTTGATTTCCGGGGCCCGGTAGCTTGGCAGGGCAAAGCCGAACCGCATGCTGTCACCTTCTGCAAGATTCAACTCGGGCAGCCCGCCATAACCTGAGTAGAGCGTGCGCTCGCCACTGGATATCTCCCGGACAAGAACTTTCTGGGCGTTTTTGGCGGGCAGATTGACCGACGGATCGACGCGCACAACTCCGGAATCTGTGGCCAGCCAGACGATCCCGGTCTTGTCCATCATGATGTCGTGGATATTGCCAAACCCCGCGATCCCGTCGAATGCGCTTTTCTGGCGCGAGTAGATGCCCGACACGCCTCTGGAAAGCAGTCTGAGTCTGCCGGATGAGCCGGCGACCAGAAGTTCGTTCGCGTTCAATTGCAGAAACTGATTGACCGGCCCGGTTTGCTCGTAGGGAAGTCTTGAAGCTTTTTCGAATCGTCCGCCGGAGAAGTGATAGAAACCACTGAGGCTGCCGACATGTGCCTCGCCTCCAACAAGCTTGAGGACGAGCTCGCCGGACGGAACCCCGTCGCTTTCATCGAATTCAACGATCTGGGCGTCCGCCAGAACTTCGCTGTCGACCGTGGGAACAACACGCGCGACCCGGCCAAGATTCGAGGACAGCCAGATCGTGCCATCTGAATCCTGTGTTATCTCACGCACGTCGAAACTCACATCGTTGCGCACCTCGCGTTCGACCCAGCTCGAGCCGACCTTTTGAAGTCGGGCCAAGCCGAATCGCAGTCCAACGAGCGCATCGTTCGGATGCGCCGGGCTGACGAAGTGCGAGAAGACGTTTCGCTTCGGAAGTGCCAGCAGCTGGCCCTGACTATTGCGAAGCCCAACATCTGTCAGCGCCAGACGTTCGCCGGCGTGACTCACGACCCGATGAATCCATGAATAATTCGATGGCATCCGCTCGAAAGCCGTCATGCTCTCGTCATTCTTTAGCAACAATAGACTCTTGCTGGTATAGGCGATGATGCCGAGGCTGTCTTCGATCACACCGACCGGCGCCTCGGTTATTCCCTGTGATTCCTGGAATAGCGATACCCGTGAAGGCCAGTCAATTCGCGTAACTGCGTTGCTCCATGCAACCCAGATGCCGCCCTCATCATCGACATGGATTGCTTGAGCGCCAGGCAGAGAGCCGAATTGGCTAGCCCGAAACCTTGCGATTTCGTGCCAGGTCTTGTCCAGTATCACCAGGTCCCCGTTGACGAAGGGCAATCCGACCGCTCCGTCCACCAGTGCACTTGCGGCACCAACAGACCCGCTCATTGCCTCGGAGTCAACAATCTTTGCAGGAATCGGGGCATGGTCCAGGTCAAGCCATGTCTCGATTTCAAAGGGATCGTGCGATATCCCGGCCATGCCATGGAGGCCGAACGGGATCAGGGCTGCGGTTCGCCTCTCTGCATAGAATGCACCGCCCTTGACAAGCTCCAGACTACGGCCGGACACACGCATAAGGCCGATGTGCTCGTCACGCACATAGAGCTCATTACGTACCCGGAACAACCGGCCAAATCGATTCTTGGCGGGCAGTACGAACATCCCCTGCGAATCCTTGCAAAGCAGTTTCGGCTCCGAACGTACGCACCAACCAGCCGTTCCTGTTGCGAATTCCCAGAAATGCCCCAGCCCGACCAGCCCGCCTGGCACTTCGCCGCCCAGGTCCTTGACGCGCACCTCATGACCTTCGCTGGAAACAGCGAGCAAGGATTCGGAGCCGCCGACAATGATCTCGCCATCGTCGGTTATGCCCAATGCAGTCACCACTCGCGCATTAGGCAGCGGAAGGCGAGTCCACTTGATGCCATCGAATTCCAGTACGCCGACGTTGTCCGAGACGTAGATCAATCCTTCCCTGCTCTGCGCAATGCTCCGGAACGGCGGCGCGGCATACTGATCATCGGCGATGATTTCCTTGAAGGTCCAGGTTTTGGATTGCGGCATCGCCGATTGCGCGAGCACCGCTGCCGGCGTCATCAGGATTCCAATCACGAGGAAGGTAGCCGCGTTGATCTCGTGGATCTCCATTGGGGGGCGCACAGCGGCCAAGGGTGACAGCCCGGGCAGCCCAAGGCAATGCACCAAGTCCAAGCTTGACTTGGCAGTAACGTGGTTCTAGCTTGACCATGCGTGTCCCACGTAAATCCCGTTTCAACCCAAGCGACCAAGGAAACCTTCAGATGAATCAGGAACCTCAGGACAAGCTGGAAGTATCAAGGGATGTTGTCGAGCAACTCAATGCCATGGTGCGTAACTGCGCACAGTCCGCCGCCTATGGCGACGGGCCGGATATGTCACCACCGGGGCCACCGCCTACTCCTTCGTTGAGTTCGATTGACAGCTAGGACTAGGGCGAAAGCTGAATTATCAAGTCAAAAGAGGCGAGATTCTCGCCTCTGTATTTTTCTGCGCCGTTGCCTGAGCAGCGAGCTTCGGGTCCAGAACCGTGTGCGGCAACGCTAGTTGTTCGGGCGGATCCGGAAAGTTTCGTCGACTGGCGACCCGCTGTTGGTTGAGACTTGGCCCTATGAGTCCAAAGCCCATGACCTTCGAGCTCAATCCGAGTGCCAGAATCTCGATCAAGCGCGACGAGGAGCCGCCCTCGTTTCTGATCCAGGCTCCGATCAAGGGCGCCTCCCTATCTTGCGTTCGGGTCAGTGCCGAGAATTTGCCCGGCGCGCATGCTTTTCTCTGCTCGACGTTGATCGACGGCCAAAAGGACGTAAAAATCGGCGAGCAGGACGCGGCTGAACTGCGTCAGATCGGCCTGTTCGCGTACGCGGATGTGATGCCGCAGCCGGTGGCGTATCAATTTCCGATGCGCGACTCCGAGAGTGCGGGCACGTTGCTATCGGGCTCCGGTGTCAATACTGCGGGGAGCCGGAACTCGCACCTGACCGAAATGCGCATTCCCGTGGAATGGCGGGAGCAAGCGCTCCGATTTGAACCACATCACCACGGCAGCGTATGGGCTCCGATCCAGGTCGCCACGGCCGTTGAACTCATTGGCCGCAGTGAGACCGAACAACCCTCGGCATGGCAGCCGCAAACGGTTCTGGATGGAGAGGCTGTCCACACGCAATTCCAGCTTGAGGGTTTTGCCATGCTGGAGAATCTGCTCCCGTCCGAGCACGTCCGTGAAATGGGAAGGTATTTCCAGGCCTTGGCGGAGCAAGGCTTTCTTGCCTGCAATAGCGAGCGCGGAACTCGACGCTTCACAGCGATCAATCATCCAGTCGCCCGCTTCTGGCACCATCAATTGAACGAGCGCGTGTCACAACTGGCCGGGCGACGAACCAAGCCTTCCTATTCCTACGTGTCACTTTATATCGAGGGCGGGAGTCTGTTTTGGCACACCGACATTCCGCCGTGCGAGTACACGATTACGGTATTGCTTGACTACGCGCCACTCGACTCTGATGACCGCTCACCTTGGGCTCTCAAGCTGAAGGGCCGTGACGGAACAATCCACTTGATGCATCAACGCGTGGGCGAGGCCTTGATTCTCAAGGGACGGGAGCTGTCGCACGGTCGTGATGTGCTGCCTGATGGACATCGCTCTGCCTCCTTGCTGTTTCATTTTGTCGACGAGGATTATGACGGGGTGATGGCGTGAGTCGCGCGAGCAGGCGTTACCACACCGTCGCGACAGAACGGGTACGAGTAATTCAATGACGGTGATGGAACAGACGGCGATGCCGATGCTCGCATCCACGCGAGAATCCACGCATCGGGTGCAGTCTTTTTTCAAGGACCTGGGCGACACCATTGCGGCTGAACTTGGAGAAGGCCGCGAAGCGGTTTATGCAAATCTCGAACGCGTCGCTGCGAAGCAACTGGCAGCGTTCAATCCATCTGCACACATCACGCATGAAGATCTCATTGATTATGTGCTCAACGCTGACACCCTGTGCAGGCAAGCAGATCTGGATGGCAAGTTCGCCGAACCTCCGGTATCGCTCTACCACGGTGGCGATTTCGACATCTCGGCGCTCACCTGGCTGGATGGCACCACCAGCATTCACCAGCACGCCTTTTGCGGCGCCTTTCATGTGCTGGCTGGCTCAAGCATTCACAGCCGCTATCACTTCGATGCCACTCGTGCCCCGGCCCAAGGGCAGCGCGCGTTCACCGGCCTCCTCCAGCTACTCGACCTCGAAGTGCTGCACGCGGGCGATACCCGCATCATCAGTCGCGGCAGCGATTTGATCCATTCGCTATTCCACATGATCCGCCCGTCAGTGACGATCGTGATCCGTACCATCACCGATGATTCAGCGACCGAAGTGCAGTACGACTACCGCTGGCCGGGGCTGGCCTTCGACCCTTTCCAGCGTCATCCTCCGACCATTCGCAAACTGCAGTATCTGCGCATGTTGCGCGTACTCGACGAAGATGCCGCGCACGCGCATTTGCACCGTGTTCTGGCGAACGCCGACCTTCTTCTCTCCTATCTGCTGATCTCGGAGCAAACGCGAATTTCCGCCAAACCGGAATTGGCGCGCGTTCTCTCTTCCTTGTGCACGGCGTTGCCCGCCGACGAACGCCAGATACTGTTTCAGTCCACGCACAATGATTTGTTGAGCCGTGCGGTCATCAATTTCCGACGCAAACTGCACGATCCGGGCCACCGTTTCCTGCTCGCCCTGTTCCTCAATGTGTTCGACAGGGAGGAGCTTCTGCGCCTGGTCCAGCGCGAGCTACGCGTCGTCGACCCCGTCGATCAGGTCATGCGCTGGGTTGCAGAAATGACCGGTAACACAGAACGTTTTCCAAACGTGATCGGCCTCGATTTCCGCGCCACTGAACTCCACATGCTGAAATCCATGCTCCACGGAGCGGGTCTGGATGCCGTACTCGCCGAATTCAGCGAACGCTACGGCGCAGTAGAAGTCGCCCGGCAAAGCGAGGATTTAACGGCGCTGTTCTCCGCCTTGAAAAACTGTGCGTTGTTCCACTATGTCTTTGCCGACTTGCCGGAGTAGATTTTCGAGGCCAGGAACCTGCCTCCTGATCACAACTTCCAATCGATCGATTGCAACTCCAGAGACCAACTGAGTCTTGTGTTTCTGGCGCAAACGCATCGGTGTCCCCTCCCCTGGCCGCGAAATCACCCCGGACACTGCTGGACACGAAGCGACCACCGCCCTTGCGCAGGCAGGTGCCCAATACCTTGTCGATCGATTGCCGCATTGCGCGGCAATCGTGACCAGGATTCAGCCGGAACAACCGTTCAACGCAGCTCTTGTTCTAGCGCGAAGCGGCGGCCACTCGGCGGCCGTTGGCTGCATCTTTGCCCAGGTTGCCCCGGCGGTAAGCGATACGCTGCTCGCCGCCATTGCAACTGCCGACAATCTTCGCGTCCGAGGAAGAATCCCTTGCTATGACCTCGAGCGTGAAGGCGTTGACACCGTTGCGCTCGATCTTTGCGGCAATTTCGTTCTTCAAGTCGTCGCAAGATTTGCGCAGGGATGGACTCTGTGCGTGGGCAGCAAGAGGCAGAATCAGGGCAAGCATCAGCAGGAATTTCATGGGTTCTCTCGGGTCGCGTCTGGATGGGAGTGATAGCTCGCGAACATGTGTTCGCGACGTCTTCAATGCTCCCTGCTACGGAAGGCGTCGATGTGCCTGAAATGTGGCGGTTTCGAGGCAATCGTCGCAGCGGAGTAGCCCTAGATCGGTGAACCGGGCGGAATTTCCGGCAGCGGCCGCAGCTTGACCGACTTCGGATCGGCGAGATAGTTGCCAATCAGAGAGGCCGCTTGCGCGCGGCTGGCTGCATCACTTCCCTGCCCTGCATTCTTCGCCAGCCAGCGCTGCCACGCCTGCAAGTTGGCGCGCACATCCGCATCGACCTGTGCATGCAAGCTCCCTTCTTCGAGCACATGCAGCAGTGCATCGAGTACCACCCAGTTGGCGGCGGCCTGTACGGTATTGCCCGCAGGAACACTGGGTGGAATGGCTGCGCGCTGCCAGGTACCGCGGAACACCGCATCAAGGACCTCGGCGACACCGGGCTCATCGGCGTTGCGTGCGTGCTGCCACGCAAGTCGATTCAGGCGTTCCGATGCAAACAGAAACATCGTTGTCTGCGCCGCCGCAGCTCCGACTGCCGCGATCGGATCGAACATCGGTCCTGTCCGCGTGGCGAAATATTCGCGGTTGCGTGCGTAGTCATTGGACGGCGGCGTGAGCAGATCAAGCACGCTTGCAGGCAAGGCCAGTTGCTCCGCGCTCAATGACTTGATCAGACGATCCAGAGCTGCACGCTGCTTGTCGGCGGCAACGACCTGCGCCCCGGACCGATGATCGACGGCATCGGAATAGCTGTAAGTCGAACCACCGAGAAGTCGCGCGACCGCTTCGGTCTGATAGCGATGCAACAGGTAGACCGGTACCAGCCGTGCTTCGAGTTCGCCGGCCTGGCGCTCGGGCGGCAGGACGCCTATCGAAAAATGATCAAGCGCCTTGCGCCGTACCGCCAGCAACGCATCAAACGTTGCGACAGAGTCGGCACCGAAATCCCAGAGCAAGGCATCGACCTCGGCATCACCGGGGCCGCGCGCATCAGCATCGCTCAAATAGCGAAATCCTTGCCTCGCTATGTCGGCACGCAGTTTCGCCAATGACGCCGTTTCGGTACTTGGCGCAAATTGCTGGTAGCCATGGGCGACGATGAAATCGTCCCAGGGCCCAACACCGACGCCGTAGGCATGATCGAGCCGGATTGCGCCATCGGCATCGAACTTCAACATCGGATGCGGGTAGTCCATGACCGAACCATTGCCGTGTCGGCTTGCAGCGAAGTTGTGCGCGAATCCAAGCGAATGGCCGACCTCGTGCGCAGCCAGTTGGCGCAGTCGCGCGAGCGCCATCTGCTCCGCTTCGTCTTTCAGATCAGCGGCATTTGATTTGTTGTACGGCGCGAGCAGGCTTTCGGCGATCAGGATGTCCTGGCGCACGCGCTGCGAACCGAGCGTCACGGAACCCTTGATGATCTCGCCGGTGCGCGGATCGACGATGGCAGCGCCGTACGACCAGCCGCGCGTATAGCGATGCGCCCAGCTGATGATGTTGTACCGCACATCCATCGGATCGACGCCCTCGGGCAGCAGCTCGACCCGATAGGCATCCTTGAATCCGGCCTTCTCGAACGCGGTCTTCCACCAGTTCGCGCCTTCGAGCAGGGCCGAACGCACCGGTTCGGGCGCACCACGATCAACATAGAACACGATCGGCTTCTTGACCGCGCTTGAGGTCGTGTCAGGATCAATCTTGTCGAGTCGGAAATGCGGCTGCAGGCGCACATCGATGCTCGATGCCAGCGGCTGCGCATAATCGTAGTAGCCGGTGCTGAAACCACCCGATGCCGGATGGTAGGCGCGCGGCTTGAATCCCGGTTCCGGCAAACGCACGAGGCTCAGGTGCTGGCGCACGGTCAGGCTCTCGGGATCCGGCGCGACATCCTTGACGAACTCAGCCTCGCCCGGACCCCTGAACGTGAGCATCGCCTCGAGCTCGGTGTTGTCCGGAAAACTTTTTGCATCGCCGAGTGAAACCGCGCTGCGTTTCTCGTCGATCTCATACTTGCCCTGCCCGGCCCGTCCCAACTGGCGCGAGACGCCATGGCGATCCGAGGTCAGCAGCGAGCTGATATCGATGATGATCTTGCCAACGCCATTCTGGTTTTCGCCAATGATGTCACCTGCCCACAGCACTGATTCGGCAAATGCCTGACGCACGCTCAACGCCTCATCCGGATTTGGCGAGATCGCGCGAAAGCGCGTGTTGTTTTCAACCAGCAGAACACGCGGCCCAACCCGGCGAAACTCGACCAGCTGCGATCCGCCGCTCTGACCGCGATCGAGGCCAATGTCGTTTGATCCCAGCCCCCATGGCAGCGAACTGATCAGCAGGAACGGCTTGTTGAAGTCATTGACGCCGAGCAGGACGCGGCCCTTCTTCGTGTCGCGATAGACATCGAAGAAACCGGCAATGTGCTCGCTGCCGCGTGTGGCTGATGAAATATCGGCCGGTGCCGAAGCGCCTTCTCCCGCAGGCGCTTTCGCAATCGCAATGCCCGTCGCCTGCAATGCGAATACCACAATCACGAAAGCCAGCTTTTCAAATCGCATTGCATACTCTCCAGCCAATGGTCCGTCTCATGACTCGACCCTTTCAAGACGCCGCGTTCAAATTCGAAGGAAGATCTGATTTCCCCAAACCGTTCGCCCTTAGCCTGTCGAAGGACGCTTCCATCAGGGTTGATTCAATCCACCGACTTCCTATCATGGTTCCCGTCAACAAGTTCAGCTCACCTCGAACCGAAGTTGACCAGGACTTCCCGGAATCAATTGAGCTTTAAAGCCGCCGTCGCCTGCTCGAGGCGCTGGCTGTAGGCATCCAGAACACCTGCCGTTCGCACCACACCCTGATCGGCGAGATCCCATTTCCGATCCTCGATCGA
Organism: Lysobacterales bacterium; assembly: GCA_038205505.1. Lineage (GTDB taxonomy): Bacteria > Pseudomonadota > Gammaproteobacteria > Xanthomonadales > Rhodanobacteraceae > Dokdonella. The sequence goes on from JBBRBU010000089.1 coordinate 10,089, forward strand.
CTCGCGCACACTGGGCAAGGTCTTGACGCCATAGCCCGTTGTCATTCCCGGCGCATAGATGAAGTGCTGGAACCAAGGGCGTCCGGGCAGGCCTTTCGCATCGAGCAATGTCTGCTCCATGCCCTGCAACAGTACATTGACATCTGTGCGCTGCCTTGCCGACAGCGCCACACCGGCTGCCTGGACGCTGGCATACGCCGAGTCGTACGCTTGGGCACTGCGGCTCAGGCGCATCAGCGCATTGTCGAGCGGGGCGAAATCAATAAACGGAACGTCGTCCTCGCGCGGAGGTGCAAGTGACGTCCGGGTCGGATCGGCGGCCAGCTTGAAGGCATCGCCGTCGAGCAGCTGGCCGAGTTCATTGCTGCGTTGGCGCCTGGTATCAGCGAGTTTGTGTACTTCTTCGGAGTAGCGCGCGACAGTATCGGCAAAATCACCGAAACGCATCGGTAACACTTCGGCGTTGGCCGCACGCAAGACGATGCGGCCCGCCGTCTGCGAGAGCGCAACACCGTAGACGAAGCCCGGATCGCCAAAGCGCTCGTAGTGATCGAACGAGTCGTATATCGAATGGTAGACGCCGCCTTGCTCATCTTCTCCGCCATAGCCGATATTGAGCGAGGCGATGCCGATGTGTTGCAGGAAAGCGCTGTAGTCGGATCCCGATCCGAGGCCGCCAATCGGCAGATCGCTGCCATCGGCAGCCAGTTTGGCGAGGCGTTTGCTGTCGTCACCGGGATTCTCGAATGCTTCAACCTGCATTGCCGCGCGCAAGCGCTTTCCAACGCTGACACCGGTTTGCGGGTCGCGTACTTCGGTTGCGACCTGGTTGACCAGATGTTGCAGCGAATGACTGCCTTCGGCTTCGAGGAAACCACGGCTGTTGGTATCGGAGTTCACATACAGCACAGCCTTGCGCTTGAGTTCATCGGCGTGTGCCTCGACCCATTCGGTAGAACCGAGCAGACCCGCCTCTTCGCCATCCCAGCTCGCATAGACGAGAGTGCGTGCAGGTTTCCAGCCTTGCTTGACGAGGGTGCCGATCGCCTTTGCTTCGGCCAGCATCGCGACATTGCCGGCGAGCGGATCCCAGGCACCAAAAACCCAGCCGTCATGATGATTGCCGCGCACGACCCACTGATCCGGATCCGTTGCGCCAGCAATCTTCGCAATCACATTGTGAACCGGCTTGCGTGTCCACTCCGATTCAATTTTCAGATGCACCTTCGCCGGTCCCGGACCGATGTGGTAGGTCAGCGGCAGCGAACCACGCCAGCCACGTGGTACAACCTGACCATCGAGCGCAGCCAGCAGCGGTTGCGCATCGCGATAGGAAATCGGCATGACCGGGATCCTGAGGATGGTCACCGCATCAGCCATCGCCAGGCGCTTGGCGTCGGCTGTTGCACCGATTCCGGGAGTCAGCGGATCGCCCGGATACAGGATCATGTCGAGTACCGAACCGCGCTGGACGCCGTCTGCCGGGCGGTAGCCCCCTTTCGGATAGGCATCACCTGCGAAATAACCATCTTCGTGAGGATCGGAATAGATCAGGCAACCGATCGCACCATGCTCATAGGCAAGTTTTGGTTTGAGTCCGCGCCAACCCTGGCCATAACGCGTGATGACAATCTTGCCCTTGACGTCGACACCGTGACGGGCGAGCTCCTTGTAGTCATCCGGCATGCCGTAATTGACGTAGACCAACTCGGCGGTGACATCGCCATCGGCACCATAGATGTTGTAAGGCGGCAGACCACCTTCCATTGTCGATGAAGTGGAATCGCCTTCAATCGGCGGTTCTTTCAGCGCCGCACTGAAGCGCGTGGGTTCGACCAGTTCAAGCAAATGCGATTTCGGCGTCGGGTACAGGACATCGAAGGTCTCAATGCGCGCATCCCAGCCCCATTCCTTGAACTTCGCCAGCATGAATTCGGCATTCGCCTTGCCGTGCGGCGAGCCAACGTGGTTTGGTGCCGAGGCCATCTTGCGCAACCATTCGCGCTGGTCATCGGCCTTGAGTTCGGCATCGAAGCGTCTTTCAAGATCGCGCTGAACGGTTGCGGCCTGATCGTTGAAACCTAGCATCGGTGCATTTTTCTCGCGCGCTGGCGCAGCGCTCGCGCCACTGGCGACGGTCAACAATATCGAACTCAAGATGCAAAGAATCGGTGACGTCGCTAGGCGCATGATCAGGCTCCCCGGTTGGACAATCGAATCAACAAGCCGACAAGACTACGCCCGCCAGCACCACGCTCAAAATGCCGATTGGCATGGTTGCCAGAAATTCTCATGGGCTCGCAGGACTTGCGTCACTCTCGAGATCTCACGAAACGATCGAGACGGGTGCATCACCAAATGGCAGACATCAAGGCAGAGGCGCTGGACCCCTGCCTGCGCAGGGGTGACGGAATCCTGGGGGGGGGGTGCGGCGCTTCGTCGACGACTCGATTCCCGGAAGTTGCGTGATGTGACACTGCGGCGCTTCCCCGACGATTCGATTCCCGGAAGTTGCGTGATGTGACACTGCGGCGCTTCGTCGACGACTCGATTCCCGGAAGTTGCGTGATGTGACACAGCGGCGCTTCCCCGACGATTCGATTCCCGGAACTAGCGAGAAGTGAAACGGCGGCGCTACCCCGACGATTCG
>JBBRBU010000090.1:0-12148 GCA_038205505.1 Lysobacterales bacterium
CCAAGTCAGGTGGCCCAGCCGCTGAGCACGACCACGGCGATAACCGCAATCCAGACGTAGAGCACGCGCCGCAGGATGAGGCGGGCATCGACGAGTTCGGTGAGCGGATCATTGATCCCCTCGATCCCCTCGTCGCCGGCCGCCACATCGGCGTCGACGCTGGCGCGCGCGATCACACCGAGAAAACCGAGATCGAGGCTGAAATAGCCCTGCCCGTGGGCGAGATGATAGTCGCGCCAGGCGCGCACCGTGGCATCAAAATCGCTGACCAGGGCGAGCGTCCATGCGAGCAGATGCGCGGGTGCCCAATCGAGGATCAGGGCGGTACGCTCAAAGGTCGGGCGCATCTCTCCGGCTGCGGCCGCATACGCCGGTGATCGCGCCAGCAGTTGGACAAGGCGATAGCCCAGGGCACCGACCGGGCCCATGACAACAAACCAGAACAGCACGCCAAAGCGACGTGACAACGCCGCCATGAAGCTCGCTTCGACGAGTGCGGACGCCCGGTATGGAAGCGCTTGGTCACTGACGCCATCGTTGAGCCGCTGTGCCGCGTTGCGACGCCGCTCGCTGTCTGGTGACTTGAGGATGGCGTCGATGTCGGTGTCGAGATCGCGCGGTCCCCAGCTCAAATAGAGGATGACAACCATGAAGGCCAGCTCGAACAGGCCGAACCAGTGACGGTGCAATACGGCCTGGATCAGTCCGGTGGCCAGCAATGCGAGTCCGCCGAGAAGCAGGGTGCGCGAGGCGCCCGCATCATTATCGTCCCGCCCTAGCCCGTTCTGCAGCCAGGGAAAGCGCCGGAAACGCGCGAGATCCGGCAGCGAGTGTGTGCTCAGCAGCACGATGAGAATCGCGATCAGGGTCTTGGCCATGGGATCCGTCAATGTCGAGGATGATCCGATTGTAGCCCGCGCAGTGCGGGCGTCCAGTCAGGACCAGGTTGCAGGTGACTTCAGTGCAGACAAATCGAGGCCACTGGCCTGCTTGAGCCAGTGTTCCACCAGTCGATATGAGACTGACAACGGCGGCGGCAGACCAAGTGCGCCCGATTCGACATCGCGGACGAACTCATCCACTTCGAACCAGCGCGCTTCATCGAGTTCGTCGCCAACCTGGATGGCCGGATCGTCTGCGCGCGCGGTGAAGCCGAGCATCAGCGACGACGGAAACGGCCACGGTTGCGAGGAGTGGTAATCGCTGTCGACGACGCGCACACCGGCCTCCTCGAAAACCTCGCGGCGCACCGCATCCTCCAGGGTTTCGCCGGGTTCGACGAAACCGGCCAGTGTCGAGAATCGTCCTTTCGGCCACGTGGCCTGGCGCCCGAGCAGGCAGGCATCGCGGCAGGTGACGATGACGATGATCGCCGGATCGGTACGCGGGTAGTGTTCGAGGGCGCAGTCCGGATTGCTGCAATGCGCGCGGTGTCCGGCCCACTCAAGCGTGGCCGGATGACCGCAAGCGCCGCACCAGCGGGTTCGCGATTGCCAGTGGGCGAGCCCGCGCGCATAGGCGAACATGCCGGCTTCGAAGGCAGCAAGACCAAGGCCCGCGCTACGCAGATCGATCAGGCTGCCGCTGCAGGTTTCGGCAATCTGTTTGATCGCCGCGGAATCGCTGGTGAGAAGAAAGTACGGGACGTGCTGGTTGTCGACACCCAGCAGGCAAGGCGCTGCGTCACCCAGGAATTTCTCACGCTCGCCGCCATCGAGCCAGCGCAAGCAGGCGCCGTCACTCGAAGCCACGGCCTTGCCGTCGGCACCCAGCACGATGAAACGCGCCTCAGGCGAGCGCAGTTTCTGATCGATCCAATCCGCGTCCAGGCGTCGCTCGCTGCAGCGATCAAGGGCGAGCCCGGAAAAGACATTGTTACGGCTGCGCCGTTCGGCACTCATCAAGAAATCCTGAAGATGGATGAAAACACGGGTTCGAGGAGTTGAAGTATAGAGGGCATCGAATTTCATGCCGGTTGAGCGCCAGATTCGATCTACTGCTCGTCGTCCCTACGCCTCTCATGCTCAACGTTCCTGCGCTCCAATCTTCCGCTCGTCATTCCTGCGCGCCAATCTTCCGCTCGTCGTCCCTGCGTAGGCAGGACTGCGAAGGCAGGAAGCCGAAGCGAACATTCGCATCGCGAATGGCCCGAAGGGCAAGCCGCAGGAGCGGCGCGTCAGCCAGTGACTCTGCTTTGCTTCGAAGGAAAGGCGCTGGACCCCTGCCTGCGCAGGGGTGACGGGAGATTGGGGGTGTAAAACCTCGCTCGTCGTTCTTGCGCAGGGGTGACGGGTCTTTGTGCTAGACCGCGAATGATGAGCCGCAGCCGCAGGTGGTTTTTGCGTTCGGGTTGCGGATGACGAACTGGGCACCGGTCAGTGACTCGGAGTAGTCGATCTCGGCACCGGCGAGGTATTGCAGACTCAGCGGGTCGACCAGAAGGAAGACACCATCGCGCTCGATGGCGAGATCATCTTCGGCACGATCCTCGTCGAAGGTGAATCCGTACTGGAAACCCGAGCAGCCGCCGCCGCTGATATAGACGCGCAGCTTGAGCTCGGGATTGCCCTCCTCGGCGATCAGTTCGGAAACCTTGCCTGCCGCTGCCGTGGTGAAGACCATCGGCGCTTCGGCGGCATCGAGATAGGTGGGGGTGGCGGTTTCACTCATGATGACGATCAGCTCTACGTTGGATACACAGGGTTCCGCGATTGTTTGCCGCTCGATCTGCGGCAAGGCCGTTTTCCGGTTTCAGCGGCAATTCGCTCGCCATCATCGCAATCCGCTGTCTCAACCCTCACAAATCAAGGCGATCCGGCCTGTTTTCAAGCGCGCGCCGGTTCGGCATCGACGGCATCGTCGTCATCTTGGACCGTGGCGCCGGGCCCGCTGATCTGTCTTGGTGGTTCAGCCTGATAGATCATTTTGCCGTTCAACTGCGCGCCAGCGGCCATTTCCAGCACTTTATAGTAGACATTGCCGTCAATGCGCGCGTTGGCGGCGAGCTCCAGGCGTTCCGTGATGATGATGTCGCCCTTGACGTGGCCATTGATGACCGCGTTTGGTGCGCGGATCTCGCCTTCAACACGGCCCTTGTCGCTCAAGGTCAGCACGGCCTTGTCACCCTGTGCGCGAATCGAGCCCTCGACGCAGCCATCCATGTGCAGGCCGCCATTGAACTCGAGATCACCTCGAATCACCGTACCTTCCGCCACCAGGGTGGTGATCGATGCCATTGAATGATTGCCTCGCTTGTTATTGCCGAACATTGTCTGTCTCCTCGACTTTCGCCGCGTCGTCCCACGAGAATTCCTGATTGCTGTGGCCGCCATCGCCATCGGCGCTTGCGCGTACGCGATTCGGCTCGAAACCTTCAGGCAGCATGATGGTGCCGTTTATTTGCTCGAAATACTTGAACGCATAGCCGATTCCGGAGTTGTCGGATGTTTGCGCCAGATCTTTCCACTCGATCGTCTCAAGCTTTCCTTTGTTGACCCCTGAAATCGAGAGCGTCAGTTTGCCGCGAGTTTCCGGGCCGCGCTTGAAGTTCTGGGTCAATGTGGCGGAAAAGTTCCAGGCCCGGGAATCGGCTACCTGAGTCAAGCTGAGCGCATGCACAGCCAGTCCTTCGCGCTTGGCACCGCCGACCAGACGACCGTAGAAGGCCAGATCGGCGCGCACGCCGGCAATTTCTTCCTCGCGATCGCGCAGAGTTCCCTGCAATTCGCCGAGCGCCGCCTTGGCCACCTGCTCGGAGCGCTCAAGCATGACGATGCGGTTCTTCATCGCGTCGGTATCCATGCTGTCGACGTTCCGCTGCTCGGTGGCAGTCGGCGCTCCTGGCACCAGCCAGAGGCTGGTTGCGACGACTGCCAGGGTCAGCGAACCGAGCCACAGCAGGATGAGGAACAACCAGACACGCCGCGAACGTGCCGGATCCAATTGTCGAACGACAAAATTCTGAGGTGCCATGGGAGTCGGAAGTTTGCTGGTGGCCTGGCGGCCCGAGTGGACTGCGCTTATAGCCATCGGCACAGCGAAGCGTCAAGCGCAGTTATACTTTCCGCATGGTAGCGCGCAGGTCGGCGCAGGGGTTAATCAGAGGCTTCCTGAATCATGCTGTGGCTGAAAGCCTTTCACATTATTTTTGTCGTGACCTGGTTCGCCGGCTTGTTTTATCTGCCGCGACTTTTCGTCTACCACGTCGAGGCCAGCGAAAACGTTGTTCGTGAGCGACTGAAGATCATGCAGCGCCGCTTGCTCATGATCACCCATGTCGGGGGCGCGCTCGCGCTTGGTTTTGGCATTGCGCTGATGTTCTGGTGGATGCGAAATGCGCCGGAAGCCCTGTTCCAAGGCCGCTGGTTTCACCTGAAGTTGTTGCTGGTAGCAGGCCTGATCGGTTATCACCTCATGCTTGTGCGCATGGTCGGGCAGTTCGCCAGGGATGATTGCCAGCATTCAAGTCGTTGGCTGCGACTGTTCAACGAAATCCCCGCGCTGCTGCTGATCGGAATCGTCATACTTGTCGTTGTCAAACCAATCTGAAGGCGGGCTCGAAGCGATGCGCTGGTATAGTCCGACTCTGATAGGGGACATGCATGCAGGCTAGAGCGCCGTTCTCTCGATTACCGCGCTTGCGCGCGGCTCACGTCACCCAAATTCCGCTGCGGACAGCAGATCTGCGCGAGCGCGGTACGCGGCTGTGCGAGGCAGGTTGGGATGTCAATGCGTCCCTGCAGTTGGCCGAAGATGCCGAATCGCTGGCCAGTACCTGCCACGCGCTCGGCGAGGTCGCAACTGCCAAGCGCCTGGAAAGGTTCGCCGAGACGCTGTGGGCCCTGCTCGATCCACCGGTCATTCCCGATGAACAGATGATCGTCGAACTTCGAGAAAGGTTCGAAAACCTCGACTCGGACCGAGTTGAAGCCGAGACTGACATCGAGCCGGGCGATGAGCACCAGGCAACCCTGTTCGGGTACGCCGCCACCGAGGACAACGGATTCCCCCTGCTGGTCCGACCGCCGTCGCGGTTTTGGCAGCGATTTGCATCGTTGCCGGCTCCCGAACGTCTTCCACGCATGCCAAGCGTGGCCGCCAACGTCGAAGTATTGCCTGCGCAAGTGCTCGACGAATCGCGCGAAGAGGAAATCCTGATCGAAACCGAAGCGGTTCTGGCGCCAGCGCCGGAAACACCGGAAGTCGTTGAAATTCCGCCAATCGAAGAGAGTCGCATCACGAAACAGGTTGCGCAACCGCAGCTTGAAATCGAGCTCGCAAACGACAAGCGCAAGGCTTGCCACCTGCACCAGGGCAGCACTCTCGCAGCGGCCATCGACCGGCAGCTCAGCCTGCTTGGCTATGAACTGGTTCACGTCGAGGATGTCGATCGACTGAAGGAATGGCTGAGCCGCTCGATACCGTCACTGGTCATGCTCGACGGCGAACATCAGAAATACATCGAGGAGATCGGCGCTCTGGTGCAGGCTGCGCGGGCGCGTACCGACGAGCGCGTACTGCTGATGGTGCATGGCTCCGGCAAATCGGACCTGGCCGCTCGACTGCGCGCGATGCGCGCCGGCTGCGACGCCTATATCGTGCAACCGGAAAACGCCGAAGCCGTAATCGATCGCCTGCGCGAACTCGATCTCAGCACCCAGGCCGAACCGTTTCGCATCATGATCGTCGAGGATGATCGATCGCAGGCTTTTTTCGCCGAGTCGATCCTGCGCAAGAACGGCATGCAGACGCTCTCCATCGGCGATGCCACCGAGGTGCTCGAAAAGCTCGATGAGTTCGATCCCGACCTGATCCTGATGGATCTCAATATGCCGGTTTGCAACGGCATCGAATTGACCGCCCTGATCCGCGAACGCGAAGCCTACATCTCGACGCCAATCGTGTTTCTGTCCGGTGAAGGCGATACCGAGAAACATTTCGAAGCGCTCAGTGCCGGTGGTGATGATTTCCTGAGCAAGCCGATCGCTCCGCGTCATCTGATCACTGCGGTGGGCAGTCGGGTCAAGCGAGCTCGACTGGTGGCCCGTCGCCGCCCCACGTCCGCGCGCGTTGCGGTGCCAAGCATCCTGGATGCTGCACAGATCAATTCCCGTCTGACCGAAATGCTGGCGATGGAGGATGCGGCGACGCGTCACGGCGGCGTCCTGTTCATTGCCCTGGAATGTGCCGACGAGCTGCGCAAGCGTCTTGGCAAACCAAAGTTTGCCGCAGTCCTCGACAAGCTGACGGAAATTCTGAAAAGTCGGCTGGGCAAGAATGACAAGCTGGCTCGCGTTGGCGATGGCGAATTCCTCCTGCTCAATCCGGATCGCCCCGCGGAGGCACTTGAAGAGCTTTCGCGCGAGTTGCGCGATGAAGTAGCAAAATCCTCATTGACTGGCCCGAAGGGCACAGCCGAGATCTCCATTGGCATCGGCTTTTGTCCATTCACCCGCGCCGCTGGCGATGCGCTGGCAATGATCGAATCTGCCGAGAGAGCCCTGCTCGACGCACCATCGGCGGACGCACCGATTGTTGCTGAAGCGGTCCCGTCCGTGGCCAAGCTGACGGTCGATCCGATCATCGAAGTCGTGCGCAAGGGTCTGGCCGAATCGGCGTTCAGCGCGGTGTTCCAGCCGATCGTTTCGCTGCATGGTGAGGAGGAGAAGCAGTTCCAGGCACTGCTGCGGCTTTCCAACGCCGGTGGACGCGTCTATTCGGCCACCGAACTGGTACCCGCTGCGGAAGCCGCCGGCCTGATCGCGGATGTCGATCGCTGGATGCTCGCCAGTTGCCTCGATACGATTGCCGAGCATTTGCGCGCGGGCGAAAGGATCCGCCTGTTCGTCAACCAGTCGGCATCGAGCATTCGTGATCCGGATCGCATCGACTGGATGCGCCACGCACTGGAATCAAGGCGGGTTCCGGCAGCTCAGCTGTCACTCGACTTGCGCCTGGACGATGCCGCGGCGGATCTGGGTGGCACGATTGGATTCGCCCTGGCGATGAAGCAGCTTGGAGTCTGCCTGACCCTGTCCGGGGTCAACGGCGGCGACCAGGCAACTGACATGCTCATGCATCTGCCCGTCGATTTCGTGAGGCTTTCTCAGCGCTATGCCGACGTCAGCAAAGGTGATCTGCGCAACGAACTTCGCGACCTGGTCAAGATAGTCCATGCCAGCGGTCGCAAGGTCATTGCCCCGCGCGTCGAGGAGGCGCGCGTTGCAGCGTCGTTGTGGTCCTGCGGCATCGACTTGATCCAGGGCAATTTCGTGCAGCAGGCGACGCGCGATACGGCCTACAATTTCCAGGCCACAAACGCCTGACCGTCCTCAACGAGTCTGATCAAACCATGCCTTCCGCCAATCCAAACTCACGCTGGCGCTCCGCGCTCATCGTCGCTCTGGCTGCGATCGCCCTGCTCGCGGCGCTTGGGCTGATCCTTGTGCCGCAATTTCCGCCCATCGTATTGGCATCAAGTGTGATCGTCGTCGCATTGGTCGTTGGCATCCTTGCCCTGTCCATGCCAACCCCCATCGCGCAGCCGGGCTTGCAGGCACCGATCACGATTGGCTCGACAGCACCGTCTCTGGTGATTCCTGCCGAGACGATGCGTGAGCTCGAATCGCTGCGCGCGATTCAGGGCGAGCTGCTTGCGGCACGTCAGGAGGCTGAAGCCGCGACCATGGCCAAGGGCGAATTCCTTGCCACGATGAGCCACGAAATCCGCACGCCGTTGAACGGCATCGTGCCGTTGCTCGACATCCTTCGGTCGACGCCGCTGCAACCGGATCAACGTGAGTATCTGGCGACTGCGTATCAATCGGCAATGGAACTGCTGCGCATCGTCGATGACATTCTGGATTTCTCCAAGCTTGAAGCGAGCAAGCTTGAACTCGAAAGCGTCGGTGTCAACCTCAAGGAACTGGTTGATTCGGTGGCCAGGCTCATGCAGGGCAGCGCAACCGCGAAAGGACTGCGTCTCGGCGTGGTCATCGATCCGGCAGTGCGCCTCGCCGTGCGCGGTGATCCGGTCCGCTTGCGCCAGGTGCTGACCAATCTGGTCAGCAATGCAATCAAGTTCACCGAACGCGGTAGCGTGACGATCCAGATTGGCAAGCGAGGTGAAACGCGCACGCACCACGAGGTCACGTTCGCTATACGGGATACCGGTATTGGCCTCACGGCGGAAGCCGCTGGCCGATTATTCAAACCCTTTACCCAGGCCGACGCCTCGACCACCCGCGTATTTGGTGGAACGGGCCTGGGTCTGGTCATCTGCAAACGCCTGGTCGATCTCATGGATGGCAAGATCGGCGTGCGCTCGGAACCGGGTCGCGGTTCGGTGTTCTGGTTCAACGCACCGTTGCAGAAAGCCATTGGCGATGTTCGCACTCGCACCGACCTGAGCGGTGTGCGCGCGCTGGTCCTGAGTTCAAACGAGACCTTCATCCGCCGCGCCGGAGGTTTGCTGAACCAGCTCGGCATGAGCCATCTGGACAGCAACCTCGCCGTGGATGCCTTGACCCGGCTGCGTTCAAGCTCGGGTGCAAGCGAGGGCTGGGGTTATGAATTCCTGCTCATCGATGTCAACACGATCGGTGCGGCGACGATCGCCCTGGTCCGCAATATCCGCCGCGATCCTGCGCTGGATCAATTGCGAATCGTTCTTTCCGGCAGGCACGATAGTGTGCAGGATTTGCGCCCCGACGAGCGTCAAGCCGCGCTTTCAGACGCTTTTGATGAACGCGAACTTCGCGATACTCTGAGTCGCCTACTCGGCATCGGCCATGCGGAAGTCAATCGCGAGGGGCCGTTGCTGGGCAGCGCAGCGCCGACCGGGATCACCCCCCCATTCGAGCCGGCGGAGCATGCCAGGCTCATCGGTCGCGCCCTTCTGGTCGAGGACAATCCGGTCAATCTCAAAGTGGCGAACCGGTTGCTGGTGTTGCTCGGCATCGAAGTCGACAGCGCGATGGATGGCAGCATCGCGATGAAGAAGCTCGCAGAGAACGATTACGACTTGGTCCTGATGGATTGCCAGATGCCGGTCATGGACGGTTATGCCGCTGCGCGAGCGCGACGGGAAGTTGAGAAGGTTCAAGGTTTGCCGCGCCTGCCCATCATCGCCATGACCGCCAACGCGATGGTCGGTGACCGCGAGAAGTGCCTCGCCGCGGGTATGGATGACTACCTGACCAAGCCTCTGAATCGGCCGCTTCTGCAAAAGACCCTGGCGCACTGGCTGGAAATTTCTCCGGCACGCGGAACTTCAAGCCGATCGGGTTCAGCCTCGAACCAGGCGCCCATTTCTCCTTCCGCTGTCGCCTCACCGTCGACTGTATTTTCAGCACCCGCGTTTTCTGCGCCAGCCGATCCACAGCTGACGGCGGCCGTGGATCAGGCCACCGTGCAGGAACTTCTCGAGGTCATGGGTGAGGGCTTTACCGAACTGGTCCAGGTCTATTTTGATGACACGCCGAAGCTGATAGCGCGCTTGCGCCTCGCCGCCGGATCAAGCGACCACGATGGCATCGCGGATATCACCCATTCATTGAAATCATCCAGCGCAAATATCGGTGCGCTGGTGCTCGCTGAAATTGCAAAGCGTGCCGAGATCGATGCGAGGGCGCGACTGAGCGACCATCTCGGCTCGCTGCCGCAACGTCTCGAGAACGAGTACCGCCGAGTCCTCGAGGCGTTCGCCGCGAGCGGAGTTGTTCCGGAATCGGCGAGCGTCTGAATCAGCTTCCGATCTTGGTCTGCAGGTAGTTCGCTTCGCCTAGCTGTGCGATCAGTCCGAGCTGGGTTTCAAGCCAGTCGATATGCTCTTCTTCGGATTCCAGGATTTCGACGAACAGCTTGCGGCTGACGAAATCGCCGCTGCTCTCGCAATAGGCAATGGCTGCCTTGAGATCTGGAACCGCGTGCTGCTCCAGTTTCAGATCGCATGCGATCGCTTCGCCGGGATTTTCACCAATCATCAGTTTGCCAAGCTGTTGCAGGTTGGGCAGACCATCGAGAAACAGGATGCGCTCGATCAACCGATCGGCATGCTTCATCTCGTCGATCGACTCCTTGTATTCGTGCTCGGCAAGCTCGGCGTAGCCCCAATTGCGATACATGCGCGAATGCAGGAAATACTGGTTGATCGCCGTCAATTCGTTGAGCAGTGATTTGTTCAGGTGCTCGATGACTTTGGCATCGCCTTTCATGTCCGCATTCTCCGTTCTTTGATTAGTTTTGGCCGCACGTCGTCGACCACCTCGGCCACTATAGCCAAAGCGGAGAAAACCGTGGGTAACGCGAATCGCACGCATTGATGCGTGCAAGCAGGAGGGTCGAGGTCAGGCCGCGACAGCGAGCCGTAACGGGAACGCCCGGATGATGGGCGGTCGGGCTTCGGCGAGAATTTCGCGAGCAACATCGATGCACGAGCCACAACCACTTCCGCATCCGGTCCGCATGGTCAGCTCTTCAAGCGAACCCACACCACGCGCCGCAGCCTCGCGGATCGCGCTATCGGTGATTCCATTGCAGATACATACGTACATCGTCGGGACCCATGGAGTGGACGCGGCCCATTTAATTGCAAATGCGAATGATTGTCAACACGCCCCGCATCCCGGTTTCCGGCCAAGGCTCCGGCGGCGCCGGCAAAACCCATATTTCCGGCGCCCCTGCCCTTAGGTCAGAGCCTTTCGAGTCAAAGCGATCCTTGAACCCCAGGAACCCCGTCACCCTGCCCATCGACAAGCGCAGGACTGGCCCGGCTTCGCCGCGGCAGGGGTCCAGAGCCTTTCAAACCGAAGCAGAGTCACTGGATGACGCGCCGCTCCCGCGGATCGCCCACCACCTCCGTCACCCCTGCGAAGGCAGGGGTCCAGCGCCTTTCGGACCAAAGCAGAGTCACTGGCTGACGCGCCGCTTCCGCGGATCGCCCACCGCCTCCGTCACCCCTGCGAAGGCAGGGGTCCAGCGCCTTTTATTCGAAGCAAAGCAGAGTCACTGGATGACGCGCCGCTCCTGCGGATCGCCCACCACCTGCGTCACCCCTGCGAAGGCAGGGGTCCAGCGCCTTTCAAACCGAAGCAGAGTCAAAGGATGACGCGCCGCTCCCGCGGCTTGCCATTCGGGCCATTCGGGACATTTGGGATGCGGATTGAACAAGCCGAGGCGAAACCGGTGATCCCCACGGCCGCGAACACGCTACCTACTCGGCAGCCCCGGACGCCGGCTCCAGGTCACGCAGCGAGGTTTTGCAAAGCGCTTCGGCCATTGGCAGCAAATGTCGGAGTGCCTGCTCGTAGACATGTCGCTTGAACGAGACGACATGTTCGCTCGGATACCAGAAATCGACCCAGCGCCAATGATCGAACTCGGGCTTCGCGTTGGCATCGAGGCGGAAATGCGCTTCATCGCCCATGAACCGCAACAGGAACCACACCTGTTTCTGGCCGACACAGGTGGGCCGGACATTGCGTCGGACAAAACGATTCGGCAACCGATAGCGCAACCAACCCGGCGTCGCCCCGAGCACCTCGACGTGTTCCGGTTGCAGACCGGTCTCCTCCTCAAGCTCGCGGTACATCGCTTCGATCGGGGTCTCGTCGGTGCGCATGCCGCCCTGCGGAAACTGCCAGCCATCGCGATTGACCCGGCGCGCCCAGAACACGCGGCCATCATCCCGGATCAGGACAATGCCGACATTGGGGCGGAAGCCATCTGGATCGATCACGCGAGAACTCCAGTTCACTACTAAGGTTGGCGGCAATATCCAGCGACGGCGTGATTCAAGCAAGGCCAGACCGACGCTGAACAACCACAATGCCCGATTCTTCCACAGCGCAAAGCAGAGCGGCAAGCTGCATGAGTGGCCGTGAAGTCCATCCGATCTGATTACGACGCTTGACACCCACGGCGCAAGCTCTAGAATCCGACCCCCCTTGGAGCCTTCGGCTCGCTTGGTCATGATGCTCGGCCGGCAAGCGCCCGGCACTCATGACGTCAGGGTCAGCGCGGTACAATCAGGAATTCTGGCTATGTAGCTCAGCCGGTTAGAGCACGGCACTCATAATGCCGGGGTCGGTGGTTCGAGTCCACCCATAGCCACCAGAATCCCCCTGAAAATCAATGTGTTGCGTCAGAA
>JBBRBU010000091.1:0-11951 GCA_038205505.1 Lysobacterales bacterium
GGCCAGGCCCGGCGCATCCAGTCATACAGTCCGCCCTCATCCCATTCGCCACACGCCACTTCGGCAACGATCTGCTGCGCCAGCACATCAATCGGTGCGATCGGGATCTTCAGCGCATCAAGCTCGCCACGGCGAATGCAATCAAGCAGAGCCGTACACTCGACGAGATCATCGCGCGATTGCGGAAACAAGCGCCCTTTCGGCGTCGCGCCGACTGCGTGCCCCGAACGTCCGACGCGCTGCAGGAAAGCAGCAATCGCACGCGGCGAACCGAGCTGGCAAACCAGATCGACATCGCCGATATCGATGCCGAGTTCGAGCGAAGCGGTCGCGACCAGCACTTTTAGATCACCGCGCTTGAGGCGTTGCTCGGCATCGAGGCGCAACTCCTTGGCCAGACTGCCGTGATGGGCGGCGACCTGTTCCTTGCCGAGGCGCTCGCCGAGATGACGCGCCGCGCGTTCGGCCATGCGTCGCGTGTTGACGAAAACCAGGGTCGTACTATGCGCATCGACGAGTTCAGAAAGGCGGTTGTAGACCGTCTCCCAGACCTCGTTCGACATCACCGCCTCAAGCGGAACTGGTGGCATTTCGATGGCCAGGTCGCGTTCGCGCACATGACCCGAATCGATGATCGCGCAATCAGGTTTGCCGTCGGCATCGACATGGCTGGTGCCGACCAGGAACCGTGCAATCTCCTCGATCGGTTTCTGCGTCGCCGACAAGCCGATTCGAATCAGGCGACGCTGGCACAGCGCTTCGAGACGCTCGAGGGTCAGCGAGAGATGACTGCCGCGCTTGTCGTCGGCGATTGCATGGATCTCATCGACGATCACCGAGCGTGTCCCGGCCAGCATCAATCGACCCGATACCGAACCAAGCAATACGTAAAGCGATTCTGGCGTGGTGACAAGGATATGCGGCGGAGATTTAAGCATGCGCTGGCGATCAGCCGCTGGCGTGTCACCGGTACGCACGCCGGTGCGAATATCGATATTGATGTGGCCACGACTCTCAAGTTCGGCGCGGATGCCGGCCAGCGGCGCCTCGAGATTGATCGCGATGTCGTTCGACAGAGCTTTCAGCGGCGAAATGTAGACCACCGTTGTCTGTTCGGGCAATCCGTAACCGATGCCTTCTCGTACCAGGCCATCGATTGCGGCAAGAAACGCGGCCAGGGTCTTGCCAGAACCGGTCGGCGCGGCGATCAGGGTGTGACGACCCTCGCGGATAGTCGGCCACGCATCAACCTGGGCCGGCGTCGGCGCGTCGAATGTGCGCGCGAACCAGGCCGCGACAGCCGGATGAAACGCATCGAGGACGGGACTTGAAGACATCGCTTTTTCAGGGACGCAAATGGATTGGCAGCCTAACCCGACCGCTGTCTCAATACATGCGACTCGGCAGTGAAATATCAACCGGCATTGTCATCTAGGCACGGCAGGGCTCAAATCCACTTGCATGCCGCAGGGCAATAGCCTAGCCGGGAACTTGCGGTTCGAAGCCATCAGCAAAGAGTTGGTCGGTCAGAATCGTGATCGTGCCGTTCATTGAGTCATGATTGCCGCAGTTGTAATGCAGGCTGTCGGGTGCGGCGAACGGAACCACGAAGGTGACCGTGCTCATTCCAGTCGCGCCATTGTTGGTCACGCCAACGTTGTATAGATCCGCCGAGCCGGTTGTGTTGCGTGTGTTGATATTGAAAGGATGACTCATCGGCACGTTTTGCAACACGAACTCGTAGGTCTCGCCGCGGAGCAGGGTCAGTGGCGGATTGGCGACACTGTCGATCAACCAAGCCGACGCGCCGCTGTTGACGACGTTCATCGAAGTGACCGTTCCGGCGCAGGCGACCGAGGCCCAGACAAGAAATGTTGCGCCAAACGTGAATGTCATGCAGGTTTTTCTGGGGCGCTCGGATAGCAGGCTCATGATCGGATCTCCCACAAGAGACGCGGACAGGCTGCTACACACCGAAATAAAAAAGGCACGCGGAAAAGGTGCCGGGTCATGTTTCGGTTGCCTCGCGCAATCGCGAATGCGTCACCCCATTGAAACAGGCTCGACGCCAATCGGCACGCAATGCCCCGGGCAACGCGCCCTATTCCATTCGAAAATGAGAGAATCGCCACACCTCGCGCACGGCTGATTGCATCGCGATCGCTGACCATTATCTGGATATGGATTTAGATGTTGTCTTTCCGCCGAATCCGCAACGGCTTTCGTGCAATACGATGGCGTGAATTCGCCTGTGCTCCAGCAAGCTGCCCATTCTGCGGCCCCAGCCTGTTCGTCCGCCTCGACCTCAGTTCGTCGGGAATCCGCTGCATCCGCTGCGCAGCGAGCACCGTGCATTTGTCGCTCGGCTTGGTACTTCGGAGCGAGATCGGCACGCTGACGGATCTGGCTGTCTGCGAATTTTCCGCCAACGGCCCTCTGGTCGATTTTCTCAACAAGAACACGCGCACGCTGGCGATCTCGGAATTTCAGGAGGGCGCCGCGCCCGGCAGTGTCTGTGACGGAACGCGACATGAAGATGTGCAGGGATTGAGCTACCCGGATCAGGCTTTCGACCTGGTTCTGCATACCGAGGTTCTTGAACATGTTGCGGACGACCGGCGCGCGTTTTCCGAACTCAAGCGCGTGCTCAAAGCCGAAGGTCGCATGGTTTTCACCGTTCCGTTTTCCGGCTTGCCGGGAACGGTCGAGCGCGCGCGAATCCGAGACGGACAGATCGAGCACCTGCTGCCGCCCGTCTACCATACCGATCCGTGGGGCAAGGGCGCAGGTATCCTTGCCTTTCGAGACTACGGCGCCGATATCGAATCCCGTTTGCAGGAGGCCGGATTCGTGGATATTTCGATTCGACGCCCGCAACACGCAATTCCATGGCTTCAAGCCTGCACCGTCTTCTCGGCGCGCGTGCCCGGCCGCGACTGATATCCGTCGGGCCCAGGCGAATCATTCGGGCGCTGGCGCGGTGCTTGTGTCTTGACCGTTGTTGGGTGCGGTTTGGTAGTCCTTGAAGCATGCGTCCAGTCGGAACGCGAGCTGCTCAACCGCTGGGAAAGGACGAGTTTCCTCGATCGCTCGCCCGCGGAGCGGATACCAGGCAGGTTCCGAGCCTGTCGAAGGGCAATTCGAGGTTTCGAATCCTCTGCGCCAACTTCCGATCCTGGTTTTCTTTGAGAAACCCCGGACAGGCACGGCTCACCACGAACGGAAATTGAGCAACACAAATCAATCCAGGATCTAGCCTCCCTGCGATTCGCTCCAGGCCGCCATGCGTTTCTCCATTTCCTCGGGCGGGACATCCTCGACATGCGTGGCCAGGGACCACTTGTGACCGAACGGATCGAACACCGAGCCCATGCGGTCGCCCCAGAACTGGGTCTCGACTGCGCGATCTTGCGTGGCACCGGCCTTGATTGCCTTGGCAAATGCGGCATCAGCGTCCTCGACGTAGATCATGAATGCCGCCGTCGGGCCACCACGTGCGTTGGGGCCCTTGATGTTCATGTCCGTAAATTCGTCGGACAACATGATGTGGGTATCGCCGATCTTCACCTCGGCGTGGCCGATCATATCGCCCATCGGCAGGCGGAAAAGTTCGGTCGCGCCAAAGGCATCGGCATAAAAGTCGATCGCTTTCGCCGCATCGTCGACGGTCAGGTAGGCCGTTACCGTGTGGTAGCCGTCCGGAACGGGTTTCACCGCTTTCGTATTCATCAGTGGACCTCCAGGAGTATGTCTGCCGATCGTACAAGGTCCGCACTCGTCCCAGCGTTGCATTGTGCTCACGGTATCGCGGCCGAGGTCTTTTCCGGACAGAGCCAGCGTCGCCGCAAAGCGCGATCACAAGGGATCGACCAGCCGTGGGCGACGCCTGCGCCGAGCAGCCAGCATAGCCCCACAACCGGCGCGTACCAGAGAAAGCCGAACCAGGGATCGGCATCGATCGTCCGGTAGATCGCCACGAGGCTGAAGACGATGAACATGTGGGTCAGATAAATCTCGTAACTCAACCTTCCCATCGACGCCAGCCATTGCGTGCCACGCGGTGCGATGGCCGTTTCACGATACAACGCAATCAGCAGCATGGCCGCGGACAGCGTCAGTACGAGCATCAGCCCGTTGCCGATTACTGGCCAGAGCAGCGAGCCGAACAACAGATTGCAGGCAAGGCCGATGACGCCGATCACGCAAAGCACGCGACGCACCCGGAGTCCGATCGCGCCGAGGCGATGCGCAATCAGTGCCGCAATCACGCCGGTGGCAATCGCGGCCATGCCGGGGAGATAGGCTTTCTCCTGCCAGATTTCATTCCCGGCCAGGGCGGCTCGTGTCGTCGGCAACGAAAGCGCAAGCAAAACGAGGAAGATCAGCAATGCGGCTTGCTTTCGCAGCAACAGACACAGTAACGGAAAGCCGATATAGAAAACCTCCTCGATCGACAACGACCACAGCACGTCCCAGTTGCCCGGCAGGTAGCCAGTCACGCCCTCGTACCAATTCAGATGCAAGGCGAATACGGCGAACAGCGCGCGCGGAAGTGACTGCCCGTCACCTTCAATCGTGAAAAATGCAACGCCGGCCAGATGCAGGACGCTCAGTACGACCATCAGCAGTATGAGAGTCGGCAGGATGCGCGCACTCCGACGCACGTAGAACGCGCGCAAGTCGATCGTTGCAAGACTACCCCAGCGATCCAGCGCGTTGCCGGTGATCAGGAAACCAGAGATCACGAAAAACAGGAACACCGCCTCGTAGCCGTTGTAGACAAACGCATTGAGCAGGCTGCGCGGTAGCAAGATCTCCAGCCCGCCGTCCCTGAGCGGGATGCGCAAGGCGATGTGATGCACGACGACAAACAGGATCGACAAACCACGCAACAGATCAATCGCCGCATTGCGTGGTGTTGGTTGTCCAGGCGCGGCGGCGCTTGTTTCGCTGCTGCTCATCCGCTTCCTGTTGACCAAGGATTTCCGATTATCGATGAAGATAGGGATGGTGGCGATTTCGCCCTACCTATTGCCTGTTGACGCGCCGCATCATGCGGCTTGCCCTGCGGGCCAGCTTCGCCGTACGTTCCGGCATCCTGCCCCCACAGTCCAAATCCTTGTTCCCTGCCCTCAACGCAACAACGCCCGCGTTCGCAGGGCGAGACGCGGGCGTTGTCGCGGTGGCAATCCCTGGCCGCAATTGAAGCTCAGCCGATTTACTTGGCTTCCTTCTCCATCAGCTTCTCGACCATGCTCGCCGGCACTTCGGCGTAGCTGTCGAATTCCATCGTGAAGGTGCCGCGGCCACGTGTGGCGGAACGCAGGAAGTTGATGTAACCGAACATTTCCGAGAGCGGAACAAAACCCTGGACGAAAGACTGCAGACCCTTCTGGCCCTGCTCGCTGATCGTTCCGCGACGACGGTTCATGTCGCCGATGATATCGCCGAGGAACTCGGCTTCGGTCACGACTTCAACGCCCATGATCGGCTCGAGCAGCTTCGGCTTGCTGCCGCGATGCGCTTCACGGAACGCACCCTTGCCGGCGATTTCGAAGGCCAGTGCGGAGGAGTCGACGTCATGGAACTTGCCGTCGAGGAGGCGTGCCTTGAAGTCGACGACCTCATAGCCTGCGACCTGACCCTTGCGGCTTTCGACGCGGATCGCGTGCTCGACGGCCGGGATATATTCGCGCGGAATGCGGCCACCGACGATCTCGTCGGCAAACTCGATGCCCGTGCCCGGCTCACCGGGCTCGAAAACCATCTTCACTTCGGCGAACTGACCCGAACCACCGGACTGCTTCTTGTGCGTGAAGACCAGTTCGATCGGATTGCCGAATGCCTCGCGGAAGCTGACCTTGGGCTTGCCCATGACGGCTTCGACACCGAGCTCGGTGCGCATGCGATCGACGGTGATTTCCAGATGCAGCTCGCCCATGCCCTTGAGCACGGTCTCGCCGGTTTCCTTGTCGACTTCCATGTGCAGCGACGGATCCGCCTTGGCCATCTTGTAGAGCGCACTCGACATCTTGTCGATGTCGTTGCGATTCTTCGGCTGGACCGAAACGCTGATGACAGGATCCGGGAAGCGCATGCGCTCGAGCAGAACCGGATGCGCCGGATCCGACAGCGAATCGCCCGTTTCGGTATCTTTCATCGAGACGAACGCGCAGATGTCGCCGGAACGCACTTCATCGATGTCCTTGGTCGAATCGGCCTGGACTTCGACGATGCGACCGACGCGCTCTTTCTTGCCGCGGGTCACGTTGAGCAAGGTGTCACCCTTCTTGATCACGCCTGAGTAGACGCGGCAGAAGGTCAGCGTGCCGAACTGGTCGTTGATGACCTTGAAGGCGAGCGCGCGAGCGGGCGCATCATCAGAGACTTCCTGTTCGCCGATAACCTTGCCATCGACGTCAACCGTCGAGATGCCGCCGTTCTCGCCCGGGTACGGCAGATAATCGATGACGCCATCAAGCAACTGCTGCACACCCTTGTTGCGGTACGAGGAGCCGCAAAATACCGGAACCAGTTTGCCGCTGACCGCACCGATGCGGATGCACTTCTTGATCAGGTCCTGATCGTACTCACCGGTCTCGAGCAGGCGCTCGAAGGCATCGTCGTCCATGGCCAGGGCGGATTCGAGCAGATCCTGACGCAGCTTGGGCAACTGGTCGACCCAGTCGTTGTCGACCGTCGATGCGAACTTCAGACGCGCGCGCAGGTCCGCCATTGGCACGGTTTCCCATTTGCTGTCCTTGTCGTCGGATTCCCAGATATAGCCGACGTTCTCGACCAGGTCGGCCATGCCAACGAATTCATCGCTGCTGCCAAGCGGAACCTGGCAGAGCAAGGCATTGGCGCCGAGGCGCTCGCGGATGCCTTTGACGCAATGGGCGAAGTTCGCGCCAATGCGATCCATCTTGTTGACGTAGCACAGACGCGGCACGTTGTACTGGTCGGCCAGGCGCCAGTTGGTCTCGGTCTGCGGCTCGACGCCGGCAACGCCGTCGAAAACGACAACCGCGCCGTCAAGCACGCGCAGGGAGCGATTCACCTCGATGGTGAAATCGACGTGTCCCGGGGTGTCGATGACGTTGACCTGATAACCCTTCCACTCGGTCGAAACCGCCGCGCTCTGGATCGTGATTCCGCGCTTGCGTTCCTGCTCCATGTAGTCGGTCGTGGTCGAGCCCTTGCCGTCCTTGGTGTCATGGACGTCAGTAATCTGATGCTTGCGACCGGTGTAGTAGAGCACGCGCTCCGTGGTCGTCGTCTTGCCCGCGTCGATGTGGGCGATGATTCCGATGTTGCGGTAGAGCTTGAGTGCTTTCTGCCTGGCCATGACTTTTTTTCTCTGAACTTGGATGAATTGATTGGCCGAGCAGAACCCCGATCGCCATCGATCGTGCCTTTACGACCACGAAAATAGGACACCGGCACCGCCAGCATCGGCGCGAAATTCGCGCGGCTGTCGGTTGGATGTCCTGGAAACTGCCCGAATGTTTCAGCCTCGACGCGGACCGGAATCCGCCCGGGCATCCGGATATGACCCGGATCGGCGCGCGATTTTACACGAAATAGTGGGGATTCGCTCGAATCGCCACTTGAAAGTCTCGTTGTCGCGCATTTCCGACGATGCCATGAAGGACCCGCGCCCGATAGCGGAACCTGACGGACCGATCTCGTGGCCGTGGCTTCGTTCTGTTAAAGGGCATTGTTGTGACGATATTCACCCTCGTAGCTACGACCGGGTTTGCTCAGCTATCCATTGGGTCGTCGGCAGGTTAGGATCGAACTCACATTCACAGGGGGCCTGGAATGAATCAACCCATCCGTTTTGCGTGGGCGCCGTTGCGTCGCGCTACCTTTTTGGCGTGCCTGGTCGGCAGCCTGTTTGCTGTTTTCGGCGCTACGGCTCACGCCGCATGGCAAATTCCTGCCGGTGCCGACGTGCAACTTTCCGGCGGTCACGTCGGATTGGGCGGCACGGATCTGCTGGTTTCCGGATCACTTGCCCTCGGCGCCGGCTCCATCGACATGGCACGGGCCGTCACGATCAATCCGGGCGGCGTGATCGATGCCGGCGGTGGTTCGATCGAACTCTCCGGAACCTGGTCGAACTTGGGCAGCTTCCTCGCCGGTACGGGTCTGGTTCGATTCATTGATGGAGCGACGACGCAATCCGGGGTCAACGGCAATACCGGGTTCCATGATCTCAGCTTCGTCAGCAGCATTGGCAAGACGTATGTCCTGGCGGTCGGCTCTACCCAGAGCATTGATGGTTTGCTGACCATCCTCGGTCTCGCCGGCCAGGCGATCCAGATGGCCAGCGCAACGGCCGGCCAGGTGGCCTACATCGACCTGCTGCCGGGCGGGACCCAGAACATCAGCAATGTCGGCGTCTCCGACGTGCATGCGATCGGTCAGCCGCTGGCGCCCGACGAATCCAACCAGGGCGGAAGCGGGAACGATCTCGGCTGGTTCGGAAATACCACCTTGGTCGCCGGAATCCCGCTTCCCATGCTTTCGCCAAACTGGCTCGCAATCCTCGGCGTGCTTCTGATCATCGTGGTCGCGCGCAAGCGCGGAACCGAAAACCATTGAGTTCTGCCGCGCTATCCCATTGCTTGAAGAGGAAACAACCATGATTCGTCGTACCGTACTCGCCTTCACCATCCTGCAGACGTTCGGCTTCGCCGCTGTCCAGGCCCAGAATGTGACCGTCACCCCACCCGCCGGGGGCAGCTTCATCGTTGACGATGGCGCATCGTCGTTGTTTGCGATCGATGCCGCCGGCAAATTGACCGTCGCCAATCTCGGTGCCGCCGCCACGCATACGAGCCCGGTTTGCTTCGAAGTGGCCACCGGCGCGGTCGGTCCGTGCTCGAATGCCGGCCTGGTCGGCCCGACTGGCGCCACCGGTGCAACCGGACCCATCGGCTCTGCAGGCCCGACCGGGGCGACCGGAGATACCGGACCCACCGGCGCAACCGGCGCGGCAAGCACAATACCGGGGCCGACAGGCGCCATGGGAGCCACCGGCGCCACAGGAATAGCAGGCGTGACTGGTGCAACCGGCGCTGACAGCACGGTTGCCGGACCCACCGGCGCGACGGGTGCGACAGGCTCAACGGGCACGACAGGACCCACAGGAGCGACCGGCGCAACAGGCGCAGCCAGCACGGTTGCGGGGCCAACCGGGGCGACAGGTACCGCAGGACCAACAGGGGTCACGGGCGCAACCGGCGCGCTGGGAGCGACTGGAGCGACTGGGATCGCCGGGACAACCGGCGCAACCGGCGCAACCGGCCCAGCGGGGACGGGTGGTGGTGCCATCGTCCCGTTCGCTTCCGGTCAGCCGGTGACTGTCACCACGGTGGCGGGCGGGACGTCTGGACAGGGAGCTCTGGTCGGTTTCGGCAATTGGGCGCAGGCGAATGTTGGTGGTGGAACGATCGATTTGACCGGCGGCGGTGGGGTCAACCTCAACTTCGCATTCAGCGTCCCTCGAAATGGAACCATCACGTCGATATCGGCCTATTTCAGTCTTGCAAATGCGCTTGCATTGATCGGGACCACCGTCACAATCAATGGTCAACTCTACGCATCTTCCACGCCGGATAACCTGTTCACTCCGATCCCGGGGACTGCGGTCAACCTCGCGCCGGCACTCACGGGCATTCTGGCCATCGGAACGGTGGCAAACGGCAATTTGGCCGGGCTATCGATACCCGTGACCAGCGGAACGCGTCTGCTGTTCGTTGGATCGGCGACCGCCGCAGGCCTCTCCCTTGTCAATTCGCCGAACGGCTATTTGAGTGGCGGAGTGACGATCAACTAGCGTGCAATACAGGGATTCGCTCGCGTCGCCTTTCAACAGGGAGGCGACGCAAGGTTTGAATAGCACAAAGGAATTGCGTGTCGTCATCGCTCCAAGACTGCGGGCCGCGAGCTGATCCCTTACCAATGAACCGTCGATAGCACTCGCTGCCTGTCCTGCGAACTTGTGAATTCGCGGCAACGTCGACCGCGAGGCAGTCGATCGCGTTGGCGATTTCAGGGCAGAAGTACCGGAACGTTGCTTGATGACAGCAAGACCGCATTGCGCATTTCAACGCGGCCGATGCAGGCGTTCTCAAGGCTTTCGATGACCTGTAAGCATGGGCTACATTCCACCGATGCGCATTTGTCTTTCCATGATTGTCCGCAACGAGTCAGCCGTGATTGAGCGCTGCCTGCGTTCGGTGCGACCGTACATCGATTGCTGGGCGATTTCCGATACCGGTTCGAATGACGGCACCCAGGATCTGGTCCGACGCGAACTGGCCGATCTGCCCGGTGAGCTGATCGAGCGGCCGTGGCTCGATTTCGCCCACAACCGCAACGAGGCGCTAGCACTTGCCGCGCAGCATGGCGACTACGCACTCGTCATCGATGCTGATGAGATCCTGGTCGCCGATGCCGGCTTTTCCTGGCCAGCTCTTGATGCACCGGGCTATCTGCTCGAATTCCATTTCGGCAATACACGCTATCGCCGCGTAGCGATGCCACGTCTTGATGCCGACTGGTGCTGGCGTGGCGTCCTCCACGAAGCACTGGTTTCAGCGCGCGCAGCGGAGGCGAAATTCATTTCGGGCCTGCATATCCACGTGCACACCGATGGCGCGCGCAGCCAGCGCCCGCTCGCGGAAAAATTCAGCGCCGATGCCGAAGTGCTGCGACGCGCCCTGGACAACGAGCCCGACAATGCTCGCTACGCGTTTTACCTGGCCCAAAGTCTGAGGGATTCAGGCCAGCACGCCGACGCGCTGGCCGCGTATCGTCGCCGCGTCGCGATGGGCGGTTGGGATGAAGAGGTCTATCAAGCCATGCTGCAGGTGGCTGTGCTCAGCGAGCGTTGCGGCTGCGCCAATGCGGAGATTCTCGCCGCCTACCTCAGCGCCTACGATTTCCGTCCGGCGCGCGCCGAGGCACCTTGCGAACTGGCGCGCTACTGCCGATTGCAGAAGCGCTTCGCATTGGGTCGTGATTTCGCGGCGATCGCGCTCGCGAAAACGCCAACCGGGGATGTGCTGTTTGTCGATCACAGCGTGCAGGCCTGGCGCGCGCGCGATGAACTGGCCGTGTCGAGCTATTGGTGCGGCGATTACTCCGCCTGCGCCGACCTTTGCCAAGAACTCCTCGCAAGCTCGTCATTGCCTGACACGGAGCGCACGCGCGTCGAAGCCAATCTCGCTTTCGCACGCTCGGCGCTGGGAGAGGCTCGCGCCTGAAGGCGCTCCCACAAAAGCCGAGGTATGCACCACACGCAATGCAAGAGCCCGTTCAAGGGCGAGCAATTTCCTTGTGCATGCCAAAAGGCCAAGGCAAATCAAGGTTGATCCCGTAGCTGGATCTAACGCTGCCCGGGAGATTTCGCAAGCACAGTCACGCCCCTCTACTTCGTGGGTGGCAGAACGCACCGCAGGTTCAACTTGATTGTATTTCTCGTCCGCCCGGCGGCTTCAGGCTCCCCCTCAAGCCTGTACAAGTGAGCGTATCGGCTCGGCCCCTGAGCGCCGCGCAGGGCCAACGTGATCGAGAAATCGGCTGAACACGGTATGCGCGGATTCACGCATCGTGGCCATCGCAGTCGGGGTGCGGGCGAGGATGGATGCCGCATCCTGGTCGAGTCCGGCGGCGATCAGTTCGGCGTGATAGTGGGGCAAACCGACCCAGCGTTCGATCAGGGCCTGATCCATTTCGAGATGAAACTGGAAGCCATAGGCACTATTGCCATAGCGAAACGCCTGGTTCGCGCAGGTCCTGGTCGTTGCCAAATGGATGGCGCCATGCGGAATCGCGAAACTTCGGCTATGCCACTGGAATACCGGTGCGCGCAGACCCAAACCAGAAACCACCGGGTCGGCCCTGCCGTACGCATTGGTTTCCAGATCGTACCAGCC
>JBBRBU010000092.1:0-11626 GCA_038205505.1 Lysobacterales bacterium
CCGTCGGTCTTGTCGATCTCCTTGCCGCCGTGGCGATTCGCCAACGTGCGTGCCAGGCGATCGTGCTTGCGGATCAGTTCCGCCGCCGACAAATCGCCCATGCGCTCGACCAATCCCGTCGAATCTACCAGATCGCAGAGCGCCAGCGTGCGCAGCACCGAACTGGCACTGGATTGCGGTTCAACGGTGGCAACGAGTCCTGCGTCCACTACTCATCCCTGTCGTTCGCAGCGGGACAAGCGATTCTGCGCTGAATAATGCGCCGTTTCCAGCATTCTTGAGTTGAGCCGAATTTGATCTCGCTTGATCGCACTGTGCTGCGCCGCGCGCTTGTCAGAGGGCAGGGCCAGCACCATATAACGGCCAGACCAGTGATTCGAGGTGTTCATGAACTCCCAGGCATTCGTTTCTTCGCGCTCCATCAGCCGCATCGTCAAAGGCCAGCCGGTCAGTGACGGCGCCGGCGTCAAGCTCAACCGGATCATCGGCCAACGCGATTTCGACCTGCTCGATCCGTTTCTGTTACTCGATGAGTTCCGCTCGGATCAGGCCGGCGACTATCTGGCCGGTTTTCCCAGTCACCCGCATCGCGGCTTTGAAACCGTGACCTATATGCTCGCCGGCCGCATGCGCCATCGCGACAACCAGGGCAACAGCGGCCTGCTTTCACCGGGCAGCGTGCAGTGGATGACCGCCGGCCGCGGCATTGTTCATTCGGAGATGCCCGAGCAGGAAGACGGCCTGATGTGGGGTTTTCAGCTTTGGGTCAACCTGCCGGCCAGCGACAAGATGAGCGCGCCGCGCTACCAGGACATCGCGCCCGAGAACATCCCGGTGTTCGAACCGGCAGACGGAGTTTCGCTGCGTGTGATCGCCGGACAGATCGGCGCTGTGTCCGGACCCGTCACGGGTATCGCCATCAAACCGGTTTATGTCGACCTGTCGCTGGCAGCCGGAACGGAATTCAATGTGCCGTTGCCGCAGGGTCACAACGCGTTTGCCTACGTCTACGAGGGAATCGCCCGGATCGGTGACGAAGCAGATGCGAAGGACGTAGGCCGCGGCGAGCTGGCCGTACTCGTCGATGGAGACCATATCCACGTCGGCGCAAGCGATACCGCGACTCGACTGATTATCGTCGCCGGCAAGCCGCTCGGCGAACCTGTCGCCCGACACGGTCCATTCGTGATGAACACGCCCGAGCAGATCGTCGAGGCGATCCGGGATTTTCAATCCGGCGCGTTTTGATCGACCGTAACCTGAGTTTGGCTATTTCGGGAGTTTTGCGAAACAGGATTGCCGGCGTTTGTGAAACTTTTCGGCAATCCGGAGCAAAAGCTACGGACCTGAAGGTTGCTCCTCCAGAAGCCGCGCGAGCGAGGCGGATTTCTCGGGCGCTCCTTGCGCTGTCGCTTCGTGGTTGGCTTGACGCCCTCTCCTGCAATTACCTTGCAACGCACCGGCGCGATGCTCAATCCTTCATACGGCGAAACGCAAACCAGGGCAGGCAACGGATGATCAGCGCGATCATTCCCCACCAGCGTGGTTCATAGTGATCGAATGAATCACGCCGCAGCGCTTTGACGACCTTGCGCGCGACGTCCTCGGGTTCGGCGGCGGGCAGCGCCAGCTTCATACCGAAGGTGAGATTGCTGCGCAGGAATCCGAGACGGTAAAACTGCACGCGAAGGGCCGATGGAAGATGGCGGTGGCGCAGGCTTTCAAAAAAGGTTTCGAGGCCGCGCTTGGCCGTGGCGTAGACGATGTTGCGACTGCGCCCCCGAGCGCCGGCAATGCTGCCAAAGCCGACGATCGAGCCATGCGTCTCAAGCAGGCTTGGCAGCAAGGCGTGGCTGATCGCGAGCGGCGCGTGCAGGTTGATGGCCAGCAGTTGTCCGATCGCACCAACCGCCAGGCTGCCATCGTCATCGCTGCGTGACATGCCGAGCGGGAGCAGCAAGGCCGATGGGGGCGGTAGTTCGGCGAGTGCCTCGAGCACGCGGGCACCCGGATCGGCATTTGCGGCGAGATCCAGGGCCAGGATTCCGACTTCAGCCTTGAAGCGCAGGCGAAGGTCACTGCCCAATGCATCGAGATCTCGCGCATCCGACGCGATCAACAACAACGGATGGCCATTGCGCGCCAGTTCGACGCTGAGAGCGCGGCCAAGGCCGCTGGAGGCGCCGACGACGATCGCGGTCACAGGCCCAGCCTCCGGGTCAATTCGGACTGTTGCAGCTGGTTTGGATCGAAGCCTCTCAAATCGTCGCGAACACTATCAAAATCAACAATGCCGCGTTTCGCGCTTGCGCCCGTGAGACTCGAATCCTTGATCAGGTTCGGTCGGCCGCCGTGGATCAGGGCCAATTCGGTCAATGATTCGAGGAACGTCGCCTGGGTCTTGATTCTTGGCTGCGGAATCTGGATGGCGAGGGAAATTCCGTTGCCGTCGAAGCCGAATCCCTCAGCTTTGCCATCGAACAATTTACTTGCGATCAGGCTGATGCATGGTCGCAGGCGTATGGTTTCGGCTTCGAGCGACGCGACGAAATCTGCGTAGCGCTGATGTGTGAGAAGCCATTGGGCCTCGATGAATCCCTCGGCACCAAAACCGGCGTAGTAGGCGCGCGCATCATTGAGCGGAAACATCGCAGCTTCAGTGGTGAGGTGGCTCTGGCCGGGTCCGTATCGATGTCGGATCAACCGATTCATCGCGGCGATTCCGATACGGTTCCAGGCGCACAAAGGCCATGGCTTGATCATCGCCGGCAGATCAGGAGTGAGATATTTGCTGCGGATCGTCGGCTCCTTCGACTCGAGTCCGTAGCGGATTACGCCTCGACCGAATCGGCCTGACCGACCATCGTGCCAGCCATACAACAACGGTGCGCCGGCATGCGCAAGCAGTACCTCGCGGGCTTCGACCAGACCGGACACGGCGATGCTGCGAAGCGAGTAAGCGACTGCCGATGGAACCAGACGCAAGGTTGCCGAGGCGATCAGCCCGGGGATACCGAAACCGGCGAAGCAGGCGGCGAAACGCTGTGCATTCTGCGTTCGATCCAGGCTTAGCCAGCCAGCGACCGGATCGAACAGTTCGATCGCTTCGACGTGGCGTCGAAACGTACCGTCGCGGGCCGGATTCTTGCCGTGCACATCGGCAGCAATACAGCCGCCAACACTGGCCCGCGGATGACCCGGTGCGACCGGCAACATCCAGCCCTGCGCGAGTGCGAAACGCATGACTTCACCGATCGGCGCACCAGCCTCGACCTTGAGCAGGCCGCGCTCGCCATCGAACGCGAGGATTCGATCGAACGCGGAGACATCCTGGGTGACACCGCCGCTGGCGAAACTTGCGCCGACATAGGAAATACCGCCTCCGCGGCTGATGCGGGGTACATCGGTGGGCAAGGCTTCGATAAGACGATAGCGATCAGGTTGCTGGACGTGGCAGCGCGCCGCGACGCTGCGGTCGAAGCTGCGCAACTCGGTTTCGGCGAGGGCAAAGCCGCGGCGAAGGCTCACGATTCGGCCTCCTTGGCGGGTTCGCTGGCGCGAGTCATGTCCGCTTCAAACAGGCGATCGAGATCGCGCTGGGCCTCCCGAGCGTTCTGCATGATTGCAGCATCGTCGTCGTAGAAAAGGTGTTGTTCGACCAGCAGGTTCTCGTCGAACTCCCTGAATCGATCGACACGCCTGGCAGCCAGCTCGGCGTCCAGACCGAGTTGTTCAAGCACCCGTTGCGACATGACCAGGCTTGAATGAAACGTTTCGCGCACGATCAGCGCGCCGAGATCCATCAGCCGGAACGCGTGCTGGCGATTGCGCGCGCGGGCGAAAACCTTGATCTCGGGATACAGGCGCCGGACCAGGCGGACGGTGCGGATATTGGCTTCCGGATCGTCGGTGGTGACGATGAAGACATCTGCCTTGTCGACCTGTGCCGCCCGCAGCAAATCACTTCGCGACGGATCGCCGTAGTAGATCTTGTTGCCGAAACGGCGCGAGAACTCGACCTGTTCGATCGAGCTTTCGATCGCGGTAAAAGGAATGTGATTGGCACGCAATACGCGGGCGATGATCTGACCGAAACGTCCAAACCCGGCGATGATCACGCGCGGATGTTCGTCTGCATCAATCCGGTCGTAGTCGGGCTTGCTTGTGGTTGGCTTCGGTGTCAGTTTTCCGAAGCCGATCACCAGCAATGGCGTCACCGCCATCGAAAGCGTGATCGCAACGATCAGTACGTCTCGCAGATGCGCATCAAGCAACTGGCTCTGCGCGGCCAGCGCGAACACGACGAAGGCGAATTCACCGCCCTGGGCGAGAACGCCAGCAAGCTTCAAGGCGCTGTCGTTGCTTTCACCGGCAAGTCGGCCGACACCATAGAGGATCAGGCCCTTGGCGATCATCAAGCCCGCCAGGATCGCGAAGATCAGCCCCGGCTCGCGTATCGCAAGGTGGATGTCCGCAGTCATGCCGACGCTCATGAAGAACAAGCCGAGCAGCAAACCCTTGAAGGGATCGACCCGCGCTTCGATCTCGTGGCGGTATTCGGAATCGGCAAGAAGGACACCCGCGAGAAACGCGCCGAGCGACATCGAGATGCCGCCGAGCTGGACAAACCACGCGGTGCCGAGCACGACGAGCAAGGTGCAGGCTGTGAACACCTCGGGCATCTGCGTGCGCGCGGCGATGCGAAACAGCGGACGCAGCAGCAGCCTGCCGCCGACGATGACGATGGCAATCGTGGCGACGACGCGCAGCACCACGATCCAGGTCGGCAGCGCGGTGTCGGTGGCATGGCTCACAGCCAGCAATGGAACCAGGGCGAGAATCGGAATCGCGGCGACATCCTGGAACAGCAGAATCGCGAAACCGAGGCGGCCGTGCGGACTCTGCAACTCCTTGCGCTCGGCGAGGATCTGCAAACCGATCGCGGTCGAAGACAGAGCCATGCCGAGTCCGATGATCAGGGCGACCTTCCAGCCGAGCCCGAATGCCAGACAGATCGAACCGATCGACAAGGCGCTGAGCAGAACCTGGATGCTGCCGAAGCCGAACACCTGGCGACGCATGACCCAGAGCCGCTGCGGCGACAGCTCCAGACCAATCACGAACAACATCAAGATGACGCCAAACTCGGAGATGTGCGCTATTTCTTCCGCATTGCCGATCAGGTTCAGCAGCGACGGTCCGATCAGGGCACCTGCGGCGAGATAGCCGAGCACAGCACCGAGCCGCGAACGCTTTGCCAGCGGCACTGCGATGACGGCAGCAAGCAGCAGCACCACCGCGTACTGGATGAACGAACTCGATTCCACGCATCACTCCATTGAAGGCGGGCAGATTATCGCATGCGCGGCGCGGCTGGCTGGGTGTGAAAGCTCCGCGAGCGTTGCTCAACGCGCACTCATCGATGATCTGTTCTCAGGCGCTGAGATCGCGACTTCGCATCCTGCTGAAAATCACTGGAGGTGTCGCATGTTGCTTGCCCCGTTCACGTTGTCCGATGCCTGCTTGCGCCCACGCCTGTCGCGGCGCCCAGAGAATCGCCCGGTGCCGTTGTGGCTGCAGATCTGGGCAGTCGGCGGAATACTCGCAACCGTGCTGTTTCCGTCTCTTCGCGGTGGTGAGTTGACCGGCATGAGCCTGCCATTCTGGCTCGTTGCTGCGCCCATGCTCAATATCGTCTGGCTAGCGCACTCGCGTTGGTGGGTTCGCCTCCGTCTGGCCGGCTCACGGACCACTTTGCCGCGTGGCAGCCGCAGCCGGCGAGTCCGCTGAATTCAATTGAATTCAGTCAGGCCCGCGTGCCGAGCCGCTTGCCTTCCATGCGGCGCAGGAATTCGGCCATGATGCGTCGATACAGATCACTGCCTAGATAGGCATCCTCAACCCCTGCATCGATCGAGGGATTGTCGTTGACCTCGATCATTGCGAGGCGTTGCCCGTCCTTCTTGATATCGACGCCGTACAAGCCATCTCCAATCGCGGCGGTTGCCTTGAGGGCGAGCTTGACCACATCGACGGGTGCCTCTTCGACCGCGAGGGTTTCGAAGCCGCCGGATTTCGCCGTGCCTTTGGCACCGTGGTTGTAGATCTGCCAGTGGCCGCGTGACATGAAATATTTGCACGCATACAAGGGTTCACGATTGAGCACACCGATGCGCCAGTCGAATTCGGTGAACATGAATTCCTGGGCGAGGATCAGCGCCGAGTTCTGAAACAACGTATCCGCGGCCGACTTCAGCTTGTCGGCACTTTCAACCTTGACGATGCCGCGTGAAAACGAGCCATCGGGAATTTTCAGAACCAACGGAAAACCGAGGCGCGCTGCACTTTCATCGAGCTTCTTCGGATCATCGCGATAGAGGATCTCGGTGCGTGGAATCGGCAGCTTGCGCGACAGCATCAGATCATGAAGATAGATTTTGTTGGTGCATTTGAGGATCGACTCGGGATCGTCCATGACCACCATATCTTCCTTTTCGGCGCGGTGCGCAAACCGATAGGTGTGGTGATCGAGTGCGGTCGTCTCGCGGATGAACAGGCCGTCGTATTCAGCCAACCGCTGAAAGTCGTTGCGGCCGATTGGATCGACTTCGATACCCAGCTCGCTGCCAGCCTCGATGAACTGCTTTAGGGCCTTCTTGTTCGATGGCGGCATGGCCTCGTTCGGATCGACCAGCATGGCCAGGTCGAAGCGATACTTGCGCCGGGCGCGCGGCTTGCGCCAGAGCTTGCGCGAGAAGCGATCGAGAATCTGCGCGAACGCGTCTTCCTGCTCGTCGGACAAGGTATGCAGGCCGGTCGGTTTGATCGCACTGATCTGCCAGACCCGATCACGTTCGAATTCGATGCGCAGAATCGGGCTTGGAAATGTTTCGAAGACCTGGCGCGCAATATCTTCGAGCGCCGGATACGAAGTTTCCCCGAAATAAACGAGGATGCCGAAATCCGTGGTGTCGCGGCCGCCGGCCGGCAGGAACTTGCCGAGGCGACTGCTCAGATCCTCGATGTCGAGGCCATAGAGGGAGCGACGGCGCAGATCATTGATCGTGCGCACCGACGGGATCACCTTGTGCCCCCGCGCCTCGGCCAGCAAAGAAACATAATAGCCAGTGCCGAGATACTTGTAGCTGCGGCAAAGATTGATCACCTGGGTACGCTCGTCATCCTCCTTGAGCGGCTGTTTCAAGTACTCCTGTGCCGAAACCACGTTGTCTGAAGGGTAGTAGGAGCCCCAATCCGAGGCTTTTTCGACAACGATGACGAGGCGACTCATGCGGCTGGGCCATTCAAGTGAGTGATCGGGTAGCGGCTTGTGTACTCACGGATCGATGCTCCCGTGAAATTTGCCGCTGGCTGGAAGTTTGCCATGGCGAGAGAGTTTGGCGCTGCCCGAGTATCCATTGTCCGGGCCCAGGGTTCAGCTTGCGTGTGGAATCCGCGCGCCTGTCCCAGCGCCAGGCGCCACCGTGATTGCCAGCTCGGTACTGCGCAATCCTCAGGTGTAATGGCGAACGCTCCGGGATAATCTTGGCACATCGAGGGGACGTTGGATTCGTGATTGGACAAGCTTTCCGAACAGGACATTCGCATACGGCGAGCAACCTCGGCCGATCTTGAGCCGTTGATCGCGCTCGAAAACGCGACCTTCAGCAGTGACCGATTGAGCCCACGCCAGTGGCGACGCCATCTCTCCAGTGACAGCGTGTGCATTGTTGTCGCCGCCGACGCGCTCTGCATACGCGGAGCAGCGTTGTTGTTGTTTCGCGGAAACAGTCGTATCGCGCGCTTGTACTCGCTTGCCGTCGATGCCAACACGCGCGGTCTGGGCCTCGGCGACGCGCTGCTGGTCGCGTGCGAGAACGAATCGCGTCAACGCAATTGCACGCGGTTGCGGCTGGAAGTTCGCCAGGACAATACCGCTGCCCAACGCCTCTACCAGCGCCACGGCTATCGGCTGTTCGCGACACGATTGAATTACTACGAGGATGGCGAGGACGCCCTGCGCTTTGAACGGTTGCTTGGTACTAATTGAGTCTCCGCGCCCGCGTCCGGCGCGGTAACCGCCAGCCTGCAAACCCGAATGATCGTGTCAATGCAAAGCAGGCGATTTCGTGACGCGAGCAATGCATGAGGCGTGTGTCCCTGCGACGATGGATCGCGAGCTTGCTACCAACGCGCCTCGCGCAATTTCTGCGCGGTCATGGCATCGGCCGGTCGCGCAACGAGGCCACCGGCGGGTGCGAGGCTGACGTGGTATTCGCCCCCATCGACCAGCGGCAGATAGGCGGCGCTGCCGTAATCCGCATCGATCCAGGGCAACCATTGTGGAAAGCGCCGCTTGACGTCGAGCAGGTCGAATGGATTGGTTTCGTTTAGCGTGACAACACTACGCTCGCGCTCGCTCTCCTGGGCGGCATCGGCATAACGTCCGCTGATGCGATCGAGGCGATACAACACGGGAGCGCCGAGCATCACCGCGCGTGGCTCCCATTTGACTACTCGTGCATCAAGTTGCCATTGATCGCCGACCACCCCGACATTTCGATGACTGCCATCCGGGAAGTCAATGCGCACATCGAATCTCTGCGGTCCGAGTTGACGCGCCTGCAACGTCGCCAGCAGGGTTTCCGTGGTCAAGCGGCGATAGCCGAGCAACGCCGAGGCGCAAAATGCACCGAGCAGGGCCAGCAACAGAAATACCATCGTCCACAAGCTGCGATGGCAGGCCGAGAAGCGATGCCGCTCGCGCCAGCGTCGGCGAGCGCCGAATCCACTGATCAAACCGAACAGCGCGCAGAAACCTGCGAACACGTAGAGGGCGATCAGGATCGGAGTCAGGGGCATGCGTCGAGCATACCCGTTTCAGCCTGGCGAAGGCATTGGTCGAAGTCGGATCTCCGACGCGGTTCATGATTGCTGCAGCGTTATACTCGTCACCGGATTCCCAGCCGTGAAGCTTCCTGATGTCGCGTATCTCTCGAGTTCTGCTTGGTCTGATCGTGATTGCCGGCCTGATCGCCTGTGGCAACAAAGGTGAGTTGGTCAAATCTTCCGCGCCGAACGATCCTCCCGCTGCCAGCCCGCCGCAGGGCTGAGGCGCGACTGCATGGGTCTGGCCTTCAGCAAGATGCACGGCATCGGCAACGATTTCGTTGTCGTCGATTGCCGCCGTCTGCCAATGTCGCTTGATACCTCTTCGATTCGTCGCCTTGGTGATCGCCATCTTGGCGTCGGCTTTGACCAGTTGCTGAGCATCGAGCCGAGTCCCGACGAAGAGTGCGCATTCCAGTACGGCATCTGGAACAGCGATGGATCGCGCTCGGGTCAGTGTGGCAATGGCGTGCGTTGCGTGGCGGCTTGGCTGGCCCGCGATGGCAGCCTCGGTGACGGATTGGTCAGCTTGATGAGTCCATCCGGTCCGGTTCGGGTCGAAGTCCTTGCCGATGCCCGCGTTCGGGTCGACATGGGTGAGCCGCGCTTCTCGCCGTCGGCGTTGCCAATGGATATGCCGCACGAGCGTGATCGTTACGATCTTGATGTCGGCGGGCGCGCCGTGCAGGTCGGAGCGGTCTCGATCGGAAATCCACACGCGGTTGTTGAAGTCGACGATGTCGATGCGGCCGAAGTGGCTGTCGTCGGTCCTGCGGTTGAACGAGCCGAGGCGTTTCCGCGCGGCTGCAACGTCGGTTTCGCGCAAGTGCTCTCGCGCACGCAGATTGCCTTGCGCGTCTGGGAACGCGGCGTCGGCGAAACCCTGGCCTGCGGCAGCGGTGCCTGCGCGGCGATGGCGGTATTGCGCCGTCGCGAGCGAGTTGATGCAGTCGCAGAGGTACAGTTGCCGGGAGGCAAACTGGAAATCCAATGGTCGGGCCCGGGTCATCCACTCTGGATGACGGGTCCGGCGTCATTCGTATTCGAAGGGGTATGGCATGAGTGAACTGAGCGTGCGTGATGGTCTCAACGCAATGGAAGTGGCCAGCTATCTGCGCCGCAATACCGATTTCCTCAAGGAGTTTCCGGATATCGCGATGCTGCTGCGGCTGCCGCGCGAACAAGGTCAAGCCGCTTCGCTGGCGAGCTACCAGCTAGAAGTACTGCGCGACAAGAACAACGAATTTTCGCGGCGCTTGCATGATCTTATCGAGATTGCCCACGAAAACGAAACCCTGATGGTTCGCGTGCATACGCTGACCCTGGCCTTGATGCGCGCGACCAGCCTCGCCGACACCGTGACCCGCGTGGTCGCCAGCCTGACCGAAGATTTCCACACCGACCTCGTTCGCGTTGTCCTTTTCAACAGCGATCCGAATCTGCCCGCAGCAGAGTGGCTGTTGGTTGAAGCCGACGGACGGAACTCGATGCCGGCCTTCGCCGAGTTTCTCAAACGCGGCGAACCGCTGTGTGGACGTCTGCAGCAGGACAAGCTCGATGCGCTGTTCGGCAATCGCGCCAACGAGGTCCAATCCGCCGTGCTGCTCTCGATCGGCGAGGTTGGCATGCTCGCCATCGGCAGCCTCGACGCCAATCGTTTCCATCCCGGGATGGGCACGGTGTTCCTGCGCCTGATCGCCGAGGCGATGTCGGCGGCGGTCGGACGCTACGCTCGCGACAGATGACATGAGTGTGTCGCTGTCCGGCGCAATCGATCGTTATCTCGACTATCTGCGCGTCGAGCGACGCTATTCGCCCTCGACCCTTGAAAACTACAGCCGTGCACTCGGCAGGCTGCTTGCCTATGCCGAACGCATTGGCATCAGGCAATGGAATGATCTTCCCAGTGCCCAGTTGCAGGCGCTGGTAGCCGAGCAGCACCGCAGCGGCCTGGGTCCGGCCAGTCTCGGTTTGTTTCTATCATCGTGCCGCAGCTTTTTCCGCTATCTGGCCCGAGAAGGCGAGGTCAAGATCAATCCCGCGGTCGGCGTGCGGTCGCCAAAGGTTCCGCGCAAGTTGCCGAAGGTGCTCGATGCCGACGAGATGAGCGCGCTGCTTGAATTTCCGACCGATGATGCCGAGGCTGTGCACGATCGAGCGATGCTCGAATTGCTCTATTCAAGCGCCCTGCGCGTGGCCGAGATCGTCAGCCTGCGCTGGCGCGACCTCGATACCGGTGAAGGCATGTTGCGAGTCACCGGCAAGGGCTCGAAGACGCGCATCGTTCCGGTTGGGAGCCAGGCCTTGCATGCGCTTGATGTCTTGCGTGTACAAGACCGGGGCAAGGATGACGACCTGATCCTGCGCGGCCGAAATGGACGGCCGCTGAGTACCCAGGGGGTGCGCACGCGGCTCAAGCGCCGCGCACGCGATCAGGGTGTCTGGCAACGCGTCTATCCGCATTTGCTGCGTCATTCCTGCGCCAGCCACCTGCTCGAATCCTCAGGCAACCTGCGCGCGGTGCAGGAACTGCTCGGCCACGCCGACATCGGCACTACGCAGATTTATACCCATCTGGATTTCCAGCATCTGGCCAAGGTCTACGATGCCGCGCATCCGCGCGCGAAGCGGCGAACCAAGTAATTCGGAATTATCGATTGGCTCATGGCCGTTCGCCTGACGACCAGATGAACAGGGATTTCAAAGCAGGTGCTCGATTCAGCATCGTTCGGGCAGG
>JBBRBU010000093.1:0-11624 GCA_038205505.1 Lysobacterales bacterium
CGCGATGGCGTGACTCAGGCCCATGCTCGCAATCGAGGCCATGATCGTGTCGTACCAGGAGCACGGCACGCGCTTGCGGTAGAGCACGATGCCGAAGAACACCTTGCTGATGATGAAGCCGATGATCGGAATCAGGAACAATTCCATCGGCAAGGTAAACAGCTCTGGCCAGCCAACCATGCCGATCGTCCAGGCAATTGCCATCATTGTGAATACCAGATGCAGGGCATCTGCGAACCACGAGAACCAGCCGGTGAGAAAATGAAAACGCTGGCCGGCAGTCAGCGGTCCGCGTTCGGTCATCCAGTGCCAACGCGCCTTGAGGATCTGCATCGCGCCGAACGCCCAGCGGTAGCGTTGCGATTTGTACGCGGTGAAGTCGGCCGGAGTCAGTCCGCGGCCCATCACTTCATCGACATAAATCGTGTCGTAACCGGCGTGCATCAGGCGCAGGCCGAGTTCGGCGTCTTCGCAGATCGTCCACTCGCTCCAGTCTCCCGTGGCTTCCAGCGCACCGCGACGAACCATGGTCATGGTGCCGTGCTGGATGATTGCGTTGCGCTCGTTGCGATGGTGCATGCCGATGCGGAAGAAACCGTCGTATTCCCAGGCGGTCATGCGCCGGAACGGATCGTCCTCGAATTCGCGATGCGCCTGCGGACACTGAACGACGGCGATCTTCGGATCCTTGAAATGGCCGGTCAGTGCGCTGAGCCAGTCCGTGCGCACGACATAATCGGCATCAACGACGGCGACGACCTCGGCGCGCGCGTCGGTCTGCTCGAGTCCGAAATTCAGTGCCCCAGCCTTGAAGCCAGGCCATGGATTGAGATGGAAAAAACGGAATCTCGCGCCGAGTTTCGCGCAGTACTCCTCGACCGGCTTCCATACATCTTCGCGCTTGGTGTTGTTGTCGATGACGAGGACTTCGTAATTCTCGTAGTCGAGCGCGGCCAGTGAGTCGAGAGTCAGCAGGACCATCTCGGGTGGCTCGTTGCAGCAAGCCAGATGGATCGAGACAAACGGTTGCTCGGCGGGCGGCGAAGGTTCGAGCAATTCGTAGTGGCGCAGCCAGCGCGGCCGCCACAGCACTTCGGTGAACTCGAAACCGTTGATCAGCAGGACCAGGATGATCGCAAGCTGTGCCGGCACCAGCAGCAGGAACATGGTCCAGTCAAGCGGACTCAGATAAAACGCCAATGGCACGCTGACCGACCAGATCACCACCGATGCCGACAGCTGGATCAGGCCGAGGAAGAAGAAAATGCCGGTGACAAAGAAGCGCATGAAATGGCGCGCAAACCAGAACATCGGCAGCAAGGCGAGCAGGGAAGCGGCCAGCGCCTTGATCGGCCAGGTCGGATCCTCGGTGACCTTGCCGGTGAGCGCGAACTTTGGTTCGCGCGCGGCATTGAACATGCCCCAGTAGGCTTCGGCACGACCGCCAATATCCTCCTTCCACGGCTGGTCGATCGCCTCCATCACGTAGTAGTCGATTTTTTCCCGCTCGGCGACGTTGAACCATTCGCGCAGGAACTGCGCCTGGTTCTCGATCGAAGGCTGGGCATACTCCTTGCGATCGCCGTTCGACGGCCAGCCGATTTCAGCGATGACCACGGTCTTGCCCGGAAATAGTTCCTTGAGTCGATGGTATTGGCCGAGGGTGAAATTGATCGCGTCCTTGCGCGGGATTTTTTCCCAGTACGGCAGCAAGTGAACGCTGATGAAATCGACGTGGTCGGCGAGCTTCGGATTGCGCTCCCAGACGAAGAATGGCTCGGCAGTCGAGACCGGTATCTTCAGTTGCGCGCGGGCGCGGTCGAGATAGCCGATCAATTGGTCGACGCTGACGTCGCCGCGCAGGACGGTCTCGTTGCCGACCATGGCGCGGGTGATGTTGCCGTGTTTGCGCGATAGCGCGACCAGGGCCTCGAGCTCAGCCTCGTTGTTGCGCATACGTCGATCGATCCAGGCGCCGGACATCACTTCCATGTCGTAGAACGCCGCCAGGCGCGGAATCTGAGGACTCTCGACCGACGAATAGGTACGCAGGCGCTTGGTGTGTCTGGACAGCATGCGGATGTCACTGGCCAGCTCGGATTCGCTCGGAAACAAGTCCTTGGTCGGATCCTGGTAGCGCTGGAACGCGCTGAAGGCCATGCCCTCGACCCGGCCGCTCCAGCCGTCAACCTGGGTCGGACGATTCAGAAACGCCCATAGCCCGAAATTCAATGCGGCAACCGTCACAGCGAACAACACGGCGCGCCAGAACGATTTCTTCACGGGTTCGAATTGGCTGTTGATCAAGAAAGACTCGGAGACGTGAAGCGCAGCCCGGCAGCATAGCCGAGCCCAACCCGGCCCTCAATGAAATCGGGGCATCTCGGCGCTCGTCATTGCCACTGCGTTCATGCCATCGAGACGGGCTCGCCAAGCGAATTGCAGCGGGATTATCGGTCTATTCCCTGCGCAGCGCTTCAATCGGATCCAGATTGGAGGCATGCCGGGCCGGCAAGTAGCTGGCCAGCAGTCCGACGCCAATCATCGCGACGGACATGGTCGCGAAGGTCATCGGATCGACCGATTGCACGCCAAACAACAGGCTGCCGAGCGCGCGCGTGAACATCAACGCTGCGACGATGCCGATGACCACGCCGATGCCGACCATGCGAGAGCCATGGGCGACGACCAGGGCACGCACCTGCGAGGCGCGCGCGCCGAGGGCCATGCGCACGCCGATCTCACGGGTGCGTTCGTTGACGATGTAGGACAACACGCCATACAGGCCGATCGCACCGAGCAGCAGCGACAGCCCAGCCGTGATGCCGAGCGTGAGCAAGGTGAAGGAGAGCTGCGCCATCGAGTCTTTCGCCAATCCGGACAAGGTATAGACACGATACATCGGCGCCTCGGGTGCGACTTCGCGCACCAGGGCACGCACCTCGGCGGCGATCGTTTCGGCGCGCTCGGTCTTGATCACGTAGGCAGGTGACGAAATCGTGCTTCCGCCGTCGGCCGTCGTATCGACCAGCGGAAAGTAGACAGCGGGCTGTGGCGTATCGCGGAATCCTCCCTGCATGACATCGTCGACGACACCGACGACGTTTTCCCACGCTGTCTGATCTTCGCGCTGGATGCGGCGACCAAGGGCCTCCTGTCCGGGGAACAGTCGCTCGGCTGCGCTGCGGCTCAGGATCACGTTGCCGCGCGAGTTGCCGTGGTCGTCCGCAGTAAACGCCCGACCTTCGAGCAAGGCGATCTGCATCGTCCTGAAATAGTCACCAGCGCTGTAGTTGAAGTTGAGCAGCAAGCCTTCAGCGCCATCGACATTCGAACCCTCGGTTCGGATTCGCATGCTTCTCGTGGCTTCGTTCAAGGGCACGTTTTCGACCAGCCCCACCGATTGCACACCGGGCAGCGCAGCCAGACGATCAAGGAAGGCAAGGTCGAATTGCGCGAAGGAATTGGCATCCTTGAGGGTGGGTCGATCCGGGGCAAACTGGAAGGTGAAGATATCCTCGGTGTTGTAGCCGGGGCTGGTATGCCACAACGCGTACGCACTGCGCACGAGCAGGCCGGAGCCGATCAACAGAACCAGCGCCAGCGCGGTTTGCCCAATGACCAGCCCATCGCGCAACCAATGTCGCTGACGGGTCATGCCACGCCCACCTTCACGCAGACGTGCGAGATTGGGCGTCGAGCCGCGCAATGCCGGAAGGAAACCACAGAGAAGCGCGGACACGATTGCGATCGCCAGGGTAAACAACACTGTCGACACATCGAGCCCAACCTGATCAAGCCGAGGAACGCCCGACGGCACCGCGCGCAACAAGGCCGGCAGGCTGATCGCGGCGAGCACGATGGCCGCGACTCCCGCCGAGATCGCAACTACAAAGAGCTCGGCGATCTGCGTGCGCATGAGTTCGCCACGGGTCGCCCCGAGCGCTCGTCGCATCGCCATCTCGCGATGACGCCCATCAATTCGCACGAGCAACAGATTGGCCACGTTCGCACAGGCGATCAGCAACACGATGGCCGCTGCGGCTAGCAGAATCCATAACGGGCGCGAGGCTGCGCCCAGTAGTTGTTCTTCAAGCGGGCGCACGACGGCCCGGTGTTTTTCGATGGTGCGCGCATAACTCGGCGAGCTGCCAAAGCGTTCGGGCAGGCGACTGGCGAGGATCGTCAATTCCCGGCTCACGCCTTCGATCGTCGCGCCTGGTGCGAGGCGTGCCACAAGGTTGCCGCCGAATTCGCCGGGCTTTTCGATGTCCTTGGGTTCGAGTGTGCTCGGAATCCACAGCAACGTGTCATCGGTCGGAAAGCGGAATTGCGGCCCCATCACGCCCACGATCGTACGAACCTTGCCTGATGCATTGATCGTGCGACCGATCACCGAGGGGTCGCGGCCAAACCAGGAGCTCCATAGCGAATCGCTGAGGACCACAGCCATCGTTTCGTCTTCCTTGACCGGCAAGCGTCCGAGTATTGGCTTAACGCCAAGGGTCGAATACAACGAATTGGTCGGAAAGCCCATGCGGATGCGTTCGACGCGATCCTTAGTCCTCAGTGTCGATGTGCCGGTGTAGTAGAGGGCGACATCTTCGAGCAACTTCGATTGCTCGTGGTACTGCAGGTAGAACTCCGGCGCGACGCCGAACTCACCTGGCATCTCGGACCCCGGGGCGGTTGCTGCAATGTAGACGAGTCGATCAGGATCCTTGAACGGCAGTGGCTGCAGCAAGACCGTATTGACCACGCAGAACAAGCCAGCCATTGCCCCGATCGCAAGACCAAGCATGCCGACAATCGTGATCGTGAATCCTGGCGTTCCCTTCAATCGACGCACTGCATGTTGGAGTTCGCCCAGCCAGAGTCCGAGTCCCATTGTTGATCCTTAATGTGGTCTGTCTTGCCTGATTACGTGAACCGCTGCGCATCGAAGCAGATGCATTCCCGGCATCTGTCGAGATTTGATGCGCGAACAGTGTGATTGGTGTCTTGGCCCTGCTTGAAACCATTCCGCGACTGCAAACCCGGCCCTCGAAATGCCATTTCATCGCGTAACGCCTCAGCAATCGCCGTGCCATCGTCAAGATGGCGTGGAATCGAACTCTGCGCACGTTCAAATTCGATCCAGTGTTCGCTTCCGGGCATTGGCTGTCCGTCAGTGAACACTGCGCAGGGCGCGCAGGCACCTTCCGGAAATCAGCAGTTCTGCTGCCGGGCGACGCCACGAAATGCGCCGCTGCCAAGGCAAACCCGATAGACTGTGCGTTGGAGTCGGCCAGGCAGTCGCGACGTGTTTCGGCACGGCGAGGAAAGTCCGGGCTCCGCAGGGCAAGGTGCCAGGTAACGCCTGGGCGGCGCGAGCCGACGGAAAGTGCAACAGAAAACAAACCGCCGAACGGTGTCTGCGCAAACTGGTTTTCCGGTTTGCATGCGGTCATGCGTGGTAAGGGTGAAACGGTGTGGTAAGAGCACACCGCATGCGGGGCTAACGCCGCATGGCACGGCAAACCCCACCTGGAGCAAGACCAAATAGGGGAGCTATGACGCGGCCCGCGTCGCTCCCGGGTTGGTTGCTTGAATCCTGCGGCGACGCAGGATCCAGAGGAATGGCTGCCCACGACAAAACCCGGCTTATCGGCCGACTCCTTCTTTTTCGCCTGGAATGCGAGGCCACGTGCCTCGCGACAAGATGGATGCGACTTATTCCGGTTTTTTTGATCCCTTGTGGGGCGGCATCGCGAATCGATCACTGGCCTTCGTCTTCCAGCGATGGGCATCGCCCGCGTCGTCAAGCGAATGACTTCGCTTGAGTCCATGTTCCTGCTGGGCGAGCTCCGCGAGCTTGAGATAGAACGCATGCAGCAATTCAAGGTCGGCCGCGTCGAGGCCTTCGACCGCGATCGTCTGGTTGCTGGCCAGTTTGTTCGAGGCGATCAGCTCGTTGAGCTTGATGTGAAGGGCCAGACTGTCCTTGTTCTGTGATTGCTGGATCAGGAACACCATGAGGAAGGTGATGATCGTCGTACCGGTATTGATGACCAGTTGCCAGGATTGCGAATAGTCCAGCATCGGG
The DNA here is from genome assembly GCA_038205505.1 of Lysobacterales bacterium. Lineage (GTDB taxonomy): Bacteria > Pseudomonadota > Gammaproteobacteria > Xanthomonadales > Rhodanobacteraceae > Dokdonella. Next base: position 6,086 of record JBBRBU010000093.1, read on the forward strand.
CCGGCCAGGGCCCAGATGACCACGATGCTGACCGCGACAACGAATGCCCAGGACGACCCGGCCATTCGCGTGATGTGGCCTGCGAATCGATCGAATATCGAATGCCTGCCGCTGATACGGACTCCGAAAGACTTGCCCATGCTGATTTTCCGGTTGCGCGCGACCGAGCTTGCGCGGACTCTGCGCAGGTGCCGATCCGCGCGGATGATCGGCGATTCAGTGTCTCTCGACCCGGCTTAACGGATGGCCTCATGGGCGTGCCGATTATCCGCGCAAGCAGGTCAAGCTCGAGTCCGGATCGGGCAGGTCTTGAGTTCGCGAAGAGATTTCCGCTCGATCGGGACGGTCACTGCAGCAACAGATAAAACAGGCTTTGCCCGCGCACCACCGTCAACAGCAATTGTCGCGGGTTGCGTTTCAGAAGTTCACCAAGATCAGCGGTGCCGCCGATTTCGCGCTGATTGATGCCGACGATGACATCGCCAACGCGCAAACCGTTGGCATAGGCGCGGCTCGAGCGGTCGACTGTCTTCACCGCGCTGCCGCTGATTCCGGGCCGGCGCTGACTTTCTTCGAGATCACTCAAGATGACCCCGGCAAGGCGACTGTCAAGATCGTCGCCGCGAACGCTGGTCGAGGTATTCGCGACCAGGCTCATGCGCAGGGTCAGCAGTTTGCCGTTGCGCAGCAGCGATACCGCCATCGCCGTGCCGAGCGGGGTCAGGCCTTCGACGTTGCGCAGATCCTGCGCCGAACCGATCGTCTTGCCATTGATCTCGGTGATCACATCGCCCGGTTGCAATCCGGCTTTCGCAGCCGGCGCATCCTGGCGCACGCGAGTCACGACAGTGCCCTTGCCGGACGGGACCGAAAGCATGCGCGCGAGTTCCGGCGTGATGTCCTGGGTATCGACGCCAAGCGCGCCGCGACGCACCTCGCCGTGGTCGATCAACTGGCGCATGACATTGGCGGCAAGATCGCTCGGGATTGCGAAGCCGATGCCGACGCTGGCGCCCGACGGCGAGAAGATCATCGAGTTGATGCCGACCAGTTCGCCGCGCAGGTTGACCAGGGCGCCACCTGAATTGCCCGGATTGATCGAGGCGTCGGTCTGGATGAAGCTCTGGTAGCCACGGCTGATGCCCTTGCGATCGAGGGCCGAGACGATGCCCGAGGTGACGGTCTGGCCGAGGCCGAACGGGTCGCCAATCGCAACGACGAAATCGCCGACGCGCAGGTTTTTGGAGAGCGCCAGCGGCACCGCCTGCAGGTTGTCGGCCGGAATCTGCAACACGGTCAGATCGGTATCAGGATCCGAGCCGATCACGCGGGCCTTGACCGTGCGGTTGTCATGCAGGGTCACGGCGATGTCGTCGGCGCCCTGAATCACATGGTTATTGGTCAGCACGTAGCCCTTGGCCGCATCGACGATCACGCCTGAACCGAGCGATTGCTGGATGCGTTCGCGCGGCTGGCTCGGTGCATTGAAGAAGCGCCGGAAAATCGGATCGTCAAAGAACGGATCGCGCACCTGGACATGGGTCTTGGTGTTGATGTTGACCACGGCCGGCGCGACCCGGTCGATCATCGGCGCCAGGGTCGGCATGGGTTCACCATCGATGGCCGGCGGCAGGACCGCTGTTGCGAAAGGACTCAGCAGTAACGCGCCGAGCAGGGCAGCAGGGTGGAGACGATTCGGTATGCAAAGCATCGTGGGTTTCCCGGACAGATGGCCGCAACCCCGCGGGTCGGCCGATGATGGAATGGCGAGTCACTTGAAGAGACGGCAACGGACAACGTCGAAACGCTCGTGCTACTGACCACAGCGAGACGATTCGGTTTCATCAAGCCGATGGTCGTGCAATTCGAGGTTGGCACTTCAAGGCGACCACCCAAGGGTCAACAGGGGTGCCAAAAGTCGTGCCTCACTATGGACAAGTGTCGGGCCCGGGCGTAGGGTACGGCCCGGGTACGCACCACAAGATGTTGTGTGCGTGGGACGGGTTATAGCCAAGCCATAGTGGGCAATTCGGGGAATGTCATCGACATTCCGTCCGCTTTGGCTGCCGTGATCCGTCTGTAACAAGATGCATCGATTGATGTGAAACGAATCAAACAAACCGGGAAGCGATCCCGGAAACACAATAAGAACCGGGAGGAAACGCTGTCCATGAGCACAGTGCGACTAGAGGGGCTCGCGCGCGGCGCGGTAGAGATTCCATTGCAGCCGGCATCGCTGGATATCTGGGACAAGAAGTACCGCTTGAAGTCCAAACAGGGTGGGCCGGTGGATCTGGATATCGACCACACCTACCAGCGGGTAGCGCGCGCACTGGCTGCGGTCGAGATCAGCACCGAAAAACAGGATTACTGGTACGAACGATTCCTCTGGGCGCTGCGCCGTGGCGCGATCCCGGCCGGGCGCATCACCTCGAATGCCGGTGCCGCCGAGCACAAGCCGAAGACCTCGACGATCAACTGCACGGTCTCCGGCACGATCGAGGATTCGATGTACAACATCCTCGACAAGGTCCACGAGGCTGGCCTGACCCTGAAGGCCGGTTGCGGCATCGGCTATGAATTCTCGACCCTGCGCCCGCGCGGCGCGTATGTGTCGGGCGCGGGCGCGTACACATCCGGCCCGCTGTCGTTCAGGGATATCTACGACAAGATGTGTTTCACCGTGTCCTCGGCCGGTGGTCGTCGTGGCGCGCAGATGGGCACCTTCGATGTCTCGCATCCCGATGTGAAGGAGTTCATCCGCGCCAAGCGCGAGGATGGTCGCCTGCGCCAGTTCAATCTGAGCCTGCTGATCACCGACGGCTTCATGGAAGCGGTCGCCAACGATACCGATTGGCCGCTGCTGTTTCCGATCCACATCAAGGAGCAGCACGAAATCGATCTCGACGATCCTGAAAAGGTCATCTGGCGCGATTGGCCGACGCACAAGAGCTACGTCGTGCGCGAAGACGGCCTGGTCGCCTGCAAGATCTACAGCCAGATCCGCGCGCGCCATCTGTGGGACATGATCATGGTGTCCACCTACGATTTCGCCGAGCCGGGTTTCATCCTGATCGACCGCGTCAACGAGATGAACAACAACTGGTGGTGCGAACACATCCGCGCGACCAACCCTTGCGGAGAGCAACCGCTTCCGCCGTACGGCTCGTGCCTGCTTGGCTCGATCAATCTGACCAAGTTCGTGCGCGATCCGTTCGGGCCGAAGGCGCGCTTCGACATGGAGGAATACCGCGAGGTCGTGCGCGTATTCACGCGCATGCTCGACAACGTCGTCGAGATCAACGGCCTGCCGCTCGAAGAACAACGCGACGAGATCGAGAGCAAGCGCCGCCACGGCATGGGCTTCCTCGGCCTGGGCAGCACCTTGACCATGCTCAAGATGCGCTACGGCACCGCTGACGCCTGCACCTTCACCGAGGATGTCTCGCGTGAAATGGCGGTTGCCGGTTGGGAAGTCGCGCTCGGCCTGGCCAAGGAAAAAGGCCCGGCTCCCGTGCTCACGCGCGATTTTCAGGTCACCGGCGAAATGCTGCGCAAGCGTCCCGAGATGGTCAAGGACGGTTACAAGATCGACGACACGATTCCGGGCCGAATCCTGCATGCGAAGTACAGCCGTTACATGCAGCGCATCGCCACGGTCGCCCCCGAACTCGTCGCCGAACTCGCTGAAGTCGGTGCGCGTTTCACCCATCACACCTCGATCGCGCCTACCGGCACGATTTCACTGTCGCTGGCCAACAACGCCTCCAACGGTATCGAGCCGAGCTTCGCCCATCACTACAGCCGCAACGTGATCCGCGAGGGCAAGAAATCCAAGGAAAAGGTTGAGGTGTTCAGCTTCGAGCTGCTCGCCTACCGCGAGCTGATCAACGGCAAGGCCATGCCGCTCAGCGAAAAGGTCGAGGAGAAACTTCCCGACTACTTCGTCGCCGCCGACGACATCAGCCCGGTTGAGCATGTCGATATCCAGGCCGCCTCGCAGAAGTGGATTGATTCCTCGATCTCGAAAACCGCGAATGTGCCGACCACGTATCCGTACGAGGATTTCAAGGATATCTACCGCTATGCCCACGAGCAGGGCTTGAAGGGATGCACCACATTCCGCTTCAATCCGGCGGCGTTCCAGGGCGTGCTCGTCAAGGAACACGATCTGGAAAACACCAAGTACCGTTTCGAGCTCGAAGATGGATCGATCGTGGAAGCCAAAGGCAACGAAGAGATCGAGTACGATGGCGAGATCCACACCGCAGCCAACCTGTTCGATGCTCTTAAAGAGGGCTACTACGGAAAGTTCTGATACGAGTGGATCCGTCGTTCGCGATGCGAGCGGCGGTTTGCGTGTAGTGCGTTGTCCAATCAAGTCAATCAACAGCGGCGCGAAAGCGCGGAGAGGGGAAGATGAGTACCGATAGCCCGGTGGAAGAAGTCAAAGACAGCCTGAAGGAAATGGGCGGAGCAATTTCTGATGCAGCTGGCGCGGTTGCCAGCACGGCCAGCGAAGTCGCTGCCGATGCCAGGGATTCCGCCACCAAGGCCGGCAAGAAAGCCGTCGCCAAGGTGAAGAAAGCGCGCAAGCAGGCTGCGCGCACGGTCAAGACCGTGGTCGCCAAGTTCAAGAAAGCCGAAGTAGCAGCTGCCAAGAAGATCAAGAAAGCCGCCAAGACGCTTACCAAGAAAGCCGACGAAGCCAAGGCCGCCGTGACCAAGAGCGCGGACAAGGCCATCGCGAAAGCCAAGCCAGCCGCGAAGAAGGCTGCTGCCAAGAAGGCGACGGTGAAGAAGGCCGAGAAAAAGGTTGCCAAGAAAGCCGTAGCCAAGAAGGCCGCAGTGAAGAAGGCAACCAGAAAAGTTGCCAAGAAAGCGGTAGGAAAGAAAGCCGCCGTAAAGAAGGCAACCAAGAAGGTCGCCAAGAAAGCGGTAGCGAAGAAAGCCGCGGTAAAGAAAGCCGTCAAGAAAGCGAACAAGAAAGTCGCCGCCAAGAAGGTTGCCGCCAAGAAAGCCGTGAAGAAGTCGCCGGCCAGGAAAGCAGCCAAGAAGGCCGTGAAGAAAGCGGTCGCCAGCAAGAAGGCGGCCAAGAAAGCCGTCAAGAAAGCACCCGCAGCGGCAAAAGCGGCCAAGAAAGCAGTGAAGAAAGCCCCCGCCAAGAAAGCACCGGCGAAAAAGGCTCCTGCCAAAAAGGCAGCAAAGAAAGCGACAAAGAAAGGCCGCAAGTGATCGATCGTCCTCCCCGCATGCCGGGGAGGACATTCAAAGCAACATCGGTTTTACGGCGCGCGCGCAGACCCGATCTCGCCGCGCCGGTTTTCCATGGAGCGCTGCCCCGTCGGCAGACCCAAGCATTCGCAACAGCCCGGGCGTGCGAGCGCGCCAGGGCATGAACAACAAGACCGCACAGCCGATGTGACGGTCGCACAAGCATTCAGGAGAGCGCCGCCATGGCGATCAAGATCAACAAGAAGATCAAGGCTTACAACGTAGTCCTGCCGGAGCAGGCTGCATCCACACCGCTCGCCGCTCC
>JBBRBU010000094.1:0-11615 GCA_038205505.1 Lysobacterales bacterium
TGTGGATCGGAAACGAGATCAGGGTGCAGCTCTTTGACGATGTCCTGCACCTTGCTTGCTATGGCGCTGCCGTGTTCGGTGCGGGCACTTTCGACCTCGGTCCGTTGCGCCTGATAGTTGGCGGCCACTTTTTTGGACAAGGACTCTTCGAGCGTTCGGACCCCGATGCCAATGGCAGGATGAGACTTGCTGAATACATCAAGCTCATCCGAACCTCCCAAGAGTGGCCGCCATCCGTCTTCCTCAAGCAGAGTCTCGATATGGCTTCCGGCCGACTCCAGGTATGCGATCGGCTCCATGAAGCTCTCGTCGGAAAATGGTTGAATGCCCAACTCGTAATGTCCAATCAGCGCTTGAACGTAGGGTCCCGGGCACCCGACTTCCCGGAGGCGGGTCGCAAGGCGGTGCCGCAGGAAATTGAGCGGGAGAATCCAGTCCCCAGGCAAGCGATTGAGGAGGTTTTTGGGTACCAGCGGTCTGGGGCCGGAATGGCTGGCAAGGAAGAATAGAGGGCCGTCACCGGAAAGGGCTTCCAGTGCCGCTGACCGTTGCAAGGGCGTCAATCGACTATTGGCCGCCATTTGCTCCAAGTGATGACCGTAGGCAGCAAGCGAGCTAATCAGGACTTGGGGGAGCGGTACGAGGCGGCCGAGGTGACTTTCGTCTGTTTTCTTGTCAGCTATTACCGCGAGTCCTGCCTTCAGGTCGAACGAGGCACTGGTAATCTCGCCGAGCCGAAATGTGGGTCGAAAGCCGGTGCCGGCCATCCAGAGCAGAGCCAGCGACGGAACGATGAGCTGGTGAAGCTCTAGCATTTGCCTGCCGGACGTTCGAGATTTCCGCGGCGTGTTGAGAAGACCTCGACTGGCACTCTTGACCACTAGCCCAATGGTCTCAAGTTTCAGCAGGAGTTGACTCCCAACCCGGCTCGCTTCGTCGTGTCGGCGAGGGCTCGGGCTCAATCCCGACTTGGCAACCGTTCTGTTGTAGACCTCTTGCAGATGGTCCGAGCGGGCAGCGTAGTAGGCGAGGGGCGTCACGGAAGTGCCAAGGGTCTGGCCCGTGAGGATTTGGCTGGCGGCCACATCGCCTGATTGCTGGAGAATCTCCAGTTGATGTGCCCGAACGAGGCGTGGGGTTGTATAGCGTGGTTCGCGATCTCGCTCTTCGGAGAAGAAGTCACGCAGTTTGGCTTCGAGTGTGGCGAGGTCGGTAGCAAAGAGAAATCCGGAGGCATCCGGTTTGAGCGATCCCAGGATCTCCTCGATTTCCACCGGGAGAAACAGTTTGGTCGACTGCCCAACGGGTTCCAGATGCCTGGCTTGTTCGGCTGTCGGCTTGAATCGCTCCTCAATCAGTACAAGCGGAATGGTGAGGCTCCCGTCCGTGCTGTCGAAAACATCGAATTCCGACGAGTCGATTGGATCCGGAGCGGCGCTCCCGCTTGCCGTGGTGCGTACTTTGACCATGTGACTTCGTGCGAGGGGGAAGGCTGTTGTTGCAGAGAGCAGACCCAAGGTCGCCGCCGCCTTGGCGCAGGCATCGCCAGCAGACTCCGCGGCCTTCCAGTACTCGAGAAGTAGTTGTATCGCGTGCTTTGCCTCGCCGGGGGTCAGGGCATCCCACTGTATTCGGGACCAAAAACCTTGCCGGACATCCGAGCGATAGCGCAGGGCAGCCGCTCGTCGTTGGACCAACGACTGGGATCCTGTTGGCTCAACGGTAACCAGGCCTTCGGAGCTGGCAATCTGGTCGTCGACTGTCTCGGCCTCGGCAGCCAGAACCTTCATTCGTGCAGGGTCCAGACCATGCGCTGCCAGGAAAAAGCTGGCGCTTACATCTTCGGGACTTTCCTGGTCACCGGTTTCAATTGAAGCTGCTTGCAATATGGGGGGCTTTGCCGGGCGACGGTCAGCGAGACTGGAAGTGGGCGAGACATCGGATTCTTGTGCTTCAATCGATTGGGGAGGGGCGAGGACATCATTGGGGGCTTGGAAATCCAGATAGACAGAACAGTCTTCAAGCGCACAGGCAGCCTCGCGAACCTCAGCAATCCTTGAAGCAAGTTGCGGGAAGTCGATTTTCGATACTTCCAATGCTTCGCAAATCACCTTGAGACTGAATGAGCCGGGCAAGCGGGCAACGATTGAACGGCGATCATTCGCAAAGCTGGCATTAACGTCTGCGCTGGCCATTCGAATGAAGCGAGCAAGCGGTTCGATAAACTTGGTGACCTTGCCGCTCTTCTGACGAACTAGCAGGAGGCCAAGCAGAAGCCCAAGCAAACAGTCAAAGCCTGCTTTGGCCCGAAGCGGTGGGATCTGCGCCAATGATCGAAAAGGGGAAACGCCAGTCCCATACTGATTGTCCTGGTTCCTATGCGTTTTGCTTGGCTCAATTCCTTTCCCGACCGTTCGCGCCAGTTCGTCGAGGAGTTCATCCAATGGGCGGCCACGAAAGATGGCCGTCCGACCTTTGAACAACGAGATTTGCCCGCGCCTTACACCTTCAACGAAGCGATCAAAGGAATAGGGGGCAATGGGCGCATCGACGAGTTCAAGGAAAGCTCTTGCCTCCTCGCTCAAGGAGGGTGATTTTCGCCAGTCAAATTTTTCTGGTGCTGAGCTCATACGCCAGTGCTCGAATGCAGGCCTTCCAGCTAGTCCCTGCGGGTTTTCCCGTCGCGATCACGCAGATGCGGTGAAGGCGGCGTCCGTACGTGACGCTAGATAGTCGAGATATTCTGACGCATGATGAGACATGAATGGTGTATTATTTATGCATGCCGAAAATCCGAATCAAGAAATGGCGCAAACATACGCTAAAAGCATTCAGCTAAGTCATTGAAATACATATTTAAATGAGATTCACGGCATTTAGAGGCATTCGGTTAAGGTTGGCGTTATCGATATTTAAGAGGCTACGAACTTGGTGGTCGGGAGTTCGAATCTCTCCGGGCGCGCCATACAAAAGACATCGGGTCGGTGAATTCACGTTCACCGGCCCTTTTTCTTGATCTGCATTTGATCCGCCGCGAACGCTGCGTGGTGATGCAACGTTCACGGATCGACGGTCTCCCAGGCTTCATGCTTGATGGTCTGCGAATTCGATCTGGAACTGCTCGATGATTCGAACAATCGTTTGCCTGTTGATGATGGCACTCGCCGGCGGCGCGAGTGCGCAACCCGATTTCGACTGCGTCGCTCCTGCAGTGCCGACCTCGCCCAATCCAGTGATACTGGGAAATGGTTCGGCCGGGAGTGTGACGACGGCAACGTTGCAATCGGCGCTCGATGCAGGGGGCTGGATCCGCCTGAGCATCGGCACTTCGGTCCTGAACCTCGCAGCCGAATTGCGGATCACCCGTGCGACGACGCTGGATGCCGATGGGGCGACCCTGTCTGGCGGTAGCGCCCGTCGGGTTTTGCGCGTCGACAACCCGGCCAATCTGACCTACACCTTTGATCTGCTCAACGCGACGGTCGCCGACGGTTCCACTCCGACGGGTTCCGGCGCGGGTCTGTGGAAGCCGACCGGTGGTCCCTGGCAAGCCGTCTCCATTCGCGTTTTCAATTCGCGATTCACCAACAATCATGCCGTCATGACGGCGCAGGACGATGGTGGTGGCGCGATCTATGTGGTTGGTGCGCGCGAGCTGAGCGTGGTCGGATCGGTGCTTGACGAAAATACCGGCGCCAATGGTGGCGCCATCTACTCGCTCGGTTCAAAGCGGGTCGATCTGCATGACAGCGTGCTTTCGGGCAACTCGGCCACCGGCACCGGCGGCAATCCCGGCAACGGCGGCAATGCCGGAGCGATCGGTATCGACGGTGCCGATCGATACGTCAACCTGTGCCGCGTGCGCCTGCTCGACAATCAGGCGAATGCCTACGGAGCCGGGCTCTTCACGACGGTTTACGACACGACCAGCTTTACCCGTGTTCTAGATTCGACAATCCAGGGCAACAACAGTGTCGGCTCCAGCAATGCGCATACCGGCGGTATCTACCTGCAAGGCGGCCCGTTTTCAATTCGCGGTTCGACCTTCCGCGGAAACCAGGCATCCGGCTATGGCGGTCTGTCGATCTTCGATCACCAGACCGCGACCCTGATCCGAGCCAGCGGCGAGATCAGCAACAGCACGTTTGTCGGCAACACCGCACGCACCGGCCTCGGTGGCGCCATGAATCTGCAAGGCAGTGGTGGCCTGGTTCTGCAGAACCTGACCATCGCCGACAATGTCGCTGCTTGCGATGTCTGTTTTTCCGCCGGCATCAACAATGGATCGGGCCTGGCGATTACGATGCGCAATACGGTGTTCCAGAACAACACCGCAGGCAATGCGTACAACCCTTGGGCGCTGCGCTTTCCGGTCAGCGGCAGCAACAACGTGCAGTGGCCGCAAATCCGACCGGGTTCGGGCCAGCAGGAGCAGGCGGTGACGCCGGGGGCCTTGTTCGCCGATCCCCAGTTGCTGGTCATTGCTGCGAATGGCGGTTTGACCGAAACCATGGCTTTGGTCGCAAATTCAGCGGGCGTCGATAGCGGAACCTCCACCGGAGCGCCAGCGACCGATCAGCGTGGCAGGGTGCGTTACGCCGCTGTCGATATCGGCGCCTACGAATTGCAGTCGGACGCCATCTTCGACGATGGCTTCGAAGGTAGCCTGGCTTTTCAATGAAACCGGTTGCCAATCCGGATCACCAACTTCGAGAAGTAACGGCGCGTCGTCCCTAGGGGCTTGAATCGGGCGTTTGGACCGAAACGAGGCGCCGAGGAATCTGCGGGTGCTTGTTCAGCGTCCGCCGAGGCGCCTGGATAGGACGTAATCATCGATTTTCCGGAGGGTTGCCGCATTCCGCCCGGATTGATGATTGGACAGGTCGAAATGCGTGGTTCGCATGACACTGTCGTTACATTGGCGTCATTGCATTGCCGCATTCGAACACCATCTTTTCGAGAGGCGACTCTGTGTCGTTCCGCTGGTGATCTCCATGCTTGAGCGTATGTTCTTGCGGTAGGTTCATCAAAGGCATGTCGCGTATAGTCAAACGTTAGTCCAACCCGGTAGAAAACATGTTCAATTCGATTGTCGAGTTCCTGACCAATGGCCTGACATACGCGTCGTGGCCGATGCTGGTGCTTTACTTCGTGATCGTTTCGCAATTCACGATATTTTCCGTGACCCTGTACCTGCATCGCAGCCAGGCGCATCGCGGTGTCGATTTCCATCCGGTTCTCGCCCATTTCTTCCGCTTCTGGGCCTGGTTTTCGACCGCGATGGTGACCAAGGAATGGGTCGCCATTCATCGCAAGCATCACGCCAAGTGCGAAACCGAGGAGGATCCGCACAGTCCGCAGTTCTTCGGCATCAGGAAAGTGCTGCTTGACGGCGTCGATCTGTATCGAACCGCTCGGCGAGATACGTCGATCACCGAGAAGTACGGCAAGGGCACGCCGGATGACTGGCTCGAACGCAATATCTATTCACGATTTCCAGAGGTCGGGCCAACCTTGATGCTTTTCCTCAGCTTCGCGCTGTTCGGCCTCTGGGGCGTGGTGATCTGGGCGGGACAGATGGTCTGGATTCCGTTGATGGCCGCAGGTGTGATCAATGGTCTCGGCCACTGGTGGGGTTACAGGAACGTCGAGAGCGACGATACATCGACCAATTTGACGCCGTGGGGGCTCATCGTTGGTGGTGAGGAATTGCACAACAACCATCACGCGTTCCCGAGTTCGGCCAAGTTCTCGCTGCGCGGCTTCGAGTTTGATGTCGGCTGGATGATGATCAGCATTTTCAAATCGCTTGGCATGGCCAAGGTCATTCGCGTGGCACCTTCACTCGATGTCCGCGTGGACGTCCAAGCGCCGGATACCGATACCATCAAGGCCTTGCTGACGCACAAGTTCCAGGTCATGACGGACTATTTCCGAGCTGTCACTGCGCCGACCCTGCGGGCCGAAGCGGCGAATGCCGGGGCGAGTCTCAAGGAGTTGCCGCGCCGTCTGCGCAAGGCGCTTTCGAATGGTGGCCGCTGGCTCGATCATGATTCGCGCGAACGCCTGAGCCAATGGGTCAGCCAGAGGCCGACCATGGCGACGGTCATGGAATATCGTCAGCGCCTGCACGAGTTGATGGAAACCCGCAACGGTGAAGCCATGCTGGAAGGTTTGAAGCAGTGGTGTCGCGAAGCCGAGGAAAGCGGTATTCGCGCGCTTCAGGAGTTCGCCGGTCGGATCAAGGGATATCGCCTGGCCCACGTCAGCTGAAGATGGCACCTACATTGCGTTGATTTGCGCCCGCTGAATGCGGGCGCAATTCGTTTTGCATGAAGGATGTCGTTTCGCGCGCTTCGTGCTTCAATGTGACTCGGCGCCCCGGCATGGGTGTCGACAGTATCTCAACCCGCGTCAATCCGACCCAAGGTGGCCCAATGTCTCAATTGAACCGATTCCTGATTCTCGGGTACCTGCTGCTCGTCGTGGCAGCGGTACCTGCGTTTGCGGCAGACAACTCCAAGGTCATTGTCCTCAACGAGTCGAACTGGGCGATCCACGAAATGTATTTTTCGCCCACGGACGAAACCGAATGGGGTGAAGATCAGCTGGGCAGCACCACCATCGAAACTGGCGAGCAATTCACCTTGACCGGCGTCCCGTGTGACAAGTGGGATGTCAAGGTGGTTGATGAAGACGGCGACGAATGCGTAATCGAGAACGTAGGCTTGTGCGCCGACACCGACAAGTGGGTAATCAAGGACAGCGACTTGCTCGCCTGCCAGGCGGCCACTGAGTGACCGATCTGCAAAACGGGAAAAAACCCGCCGAATGGCGGGTTTTTTTGTGGCCGACTAGGAGGCCTTGGCCAGGTCGTTCGACGGGTCGGAATCCGGCTTGCTACCGTTGATGAGGTGCAAATCGCGTTGCGGGAACGGGATGCTGACGCCATCGCGGTCGAAGCGCTTCTTGATCGCCTCGGTCAACTCGCACTTGGTGGCGAAGTAATCAGCATTGCCAACGTGACATCGAATGCCGAGGTTGACGCTGCTCTCGGCCAGTTCGTAAACGAATACGGTAGGCTGCGGTTCTTTCAACACTCGCGCGTCAGCCTGCATGAGTTCCATCGCGATCGAGCGCGCCTGATCAATGTCATCCTGATATCCGATTCCGATGACGAGTTCGATGCGACGCATCGTGTCCGGGGTCAGGTTGATGATCGAATCATTTGTGATCAGCGAGTTCGGCAAGGTGATGACTTGATTGTCGACGCCTCGCAGCCGAGTCTGAAAAATGCTGACCATCTCGACCTTGCCGGTAACGCCATTGATAGTGACCAGGTCATTGACATGGAACGGGCGCAAGGTGACCAGCATGATTCCCGAAGCAATGTTCGAGAGGGAGTCCTTCATCGCCAGGCCAATCGCCAGACCCGCAGCGCCAAGCACGGCAAACATCGAAGTGACCGGGACCCCAAGCACCTGCACGACTGCCAGCAGCAGGATGATCTGCATGATGACGAGTACGACCTTGCCGAGAAACATCGCTGCGGTGGCCTCAAGTTCACTGTTCTGCAATCGGATCCCGATCCATCGACCGAACATCTTGGCCAGACGCAAGCCGATCACCAGCAAGGCCAAGGCGCCAAGCAGACGTCCGCCAATGCCGATCCCAAGGTCGACCCAATAGGCGTTTTCTGGTGCGCGCAACCATTCCATCATTGTGCTTTCCTCGAGGAGAAGGCCGGTGTCGAAACCAGCGGAAAATCGCCACATTCTATCGGGCTTCGGATTATCAGCGGGCCAGTGAAGTGACTCGGATGAAACCGTTGTCACGCTATGCTTGCATGATGATGAAGGTGAGACGAATCATGGCGGACCAACGCAATGCGCCCGATATCGGGCGTTTCGCCGTTCGGGGTTGGGTCTGATGCGCTTGTTCTGGTCGTGTCTCATTGTGCTGTCAGCTGCTATCGGGTGGGTCCTGATGCAGTCACACAACGTGACCAGGCAGGTTGGTGATCCGCGGTTGCCTGCAGTCGAGTTTTCATCTGCGCATCTTCTCGTGCCAGCGGATGTCCGCAATATCTCGGCACCGAGGCCAGTCGTGAGATCGGCTCCAGACCCGTTGCCGGACAGGAAGGACTTAACTCCTGACGCGACCAGCAATTCTGTTTCGCTCGCCAGTTCGCTGATGCACGCAGTTTCATCTGAGCAAGGCTGCCTGGCAGGTACGGCAGAATCGGCCCATCCGAAGGCATCGACCATTCATCGCTGGACCGATGCGAAAGGAATCATCCATTTTTCCGATCAGCCGCCCGATGCCGGAGCAAACGACCACCGGCGCATCGAAACTCAAGGGCTACCGCCAATCGTGGTTCATGCCAACGGCTATGACGTCAATATCCCTGATGACCTCAATCAGAATGCGGTTGCGTCTGCGCAGGCGATCGAGCGTGTGCTGCGTGGCACTTTGGGAATCGACGGTGATCCGGGTCTGGTTCTGAATATTGAATTCATTGCCTCGGCCAAGGTTTGGGCCGAGCGTGCCGGCGACCCGGCCATGCTCGATTCGGCGGGAACGTATTCAACGCGCGACCGAACCATCCACATCCGCTTGCAGGAAGACCTGGAAACAAACCTCGTCGTTCTTCGGCACGAGATTGCGCACGCACTGGTTCATGAGAGGATCGGGCAGTTGCCGACGGCTCTGAACGAGGGGCTGGCGAGCTATTTCGAGAATATCCAGGTGGTCGGCATGGGCGCCCAGATAGCGATCTCCGATTCGCGCAGAAGGCCGGCCTCGGCACGAATCGAGGGCGATGGCCAGGACGAATTGATCGACTTGCTGACTCGCGAGGGCAGCACATTCTATGCGCCTGGCCAGGAACAACGGTATTGGCGTGCATTTGCCCTGATTGCGATGTTGATGCAGTCACCATCGGGCAAAGGTGCCCTTTCGGCAGTGTTGAATGCTCAGCGGCTGCAGGCCTGCGTGCCGGTCGCGGCCGAGCGAATCCTCGATGCGCACTATCCGGGCGGATTGAGCGAAATGGCGCGAGCCTGGGCAGTCTGGCTGAACAACCCGCCACCTTCGGTGCTGGCGTTTTGATTGGCTGTGTTTGCCGGGAGGGTCCCGTCGCTGGATCGGCAAGGTTTCGATCGTTTGCAGGCGGGAACACAGCCTCATTGGATTTTTTGGGTCTGTTGGGTGCGGTCCCATGACCGGGCCAGGCTGTTCATTTCGATTGGCCATGGAGAAGGAAAGCAGAGGCGCAAGGCCTGCCTGCGCAGGGGCGACGACGGAACGTTGAGGTGCAGATCTATTTCTGATGACTCGAGCCCGGAAAGTTCCACGACGTCCCGCCTCGATTTTTCACGCCAATCCAGCGCACGTGGTGCCGGCCCTTGGGCATGCTCAGATCAGGTTCGGCTTCGACAGGGCAGGGATCCGGTGAGTTCGGTTTTTCCGCCAATGGCTTTCAAACTCGCGTGGGCTGAAAATGATCAAGCTCGCTCTGGCCTTGCTCCAGGTCGTTGAATCCATTACCATCCGCGCCCCTTCGTCTGTCCAGTGACGAGGTTTCTTGCCTCACCGTCCGTCGGGAGGCTGTCCCCGCACACAAGTTGCGGACATCCACAAGGATTTCCCATGCGCCATTATGAAGTCGTGTTTCTGGTCCATCCGGATCAGAGTGAACAAGTGCCAGCCATGATCGATCGTTACAAGACGATGATCGAGGCCGATGGCGGCAAGATCCATCGCCTCGAAGATTGGGGCCGACGCCAGTTGGCGTTCCCGATGGAGCACCTGGCCAAAGCCCACTACGTGTTGATGAACATCGAGGTCAGCCAGACCGTGCTTGACGAGTTGCTGTCCGGTTTCCGTTTCAACGATGCCGTGCTGCGCCATCTCGTGATCAAGACCAAGGAAGCCGTCACCGAGATGTCGGCCATCATGAAGAACAAGGATGACAAGGGTGATCGCCGCCGTCGTGACGACGATGGTGATTCCGATGATCGGCCACGCCGCTCGCGATCCGACAACGATTCGACCGATGACGATTCTGATGATTCCGACTCAGACTCCGATTCGAAATCCGAATCCGCCAGCGCCAGCGCCGAATAATCGATCCCGCCTTCAGGAGTTGTTCCCATGTCCAAGTTCTTCCGCCGCAAGAAGTTCTGCCGCTTTACCGCCGAAGGTGTTGTCGAGATCGACTACAAGGATCTCAACCTGCTGCGCCAGTACGTCACTGAAACCGGCAAGATCGTGCCGAGCCGCATCACCGGCACCAAGGCGCGCTACCAGCGTCAACTCGCCGTGGCCGTTCAGCGCGCACGTTTTCTTTCCCTGCTTCCGTACAGCGACAGTCATTGATCTGACGCATCGATCTTCGACTTGGGCCTGATCGGCCAAGTCGATTCGGACAGCGCAAGCTGCGCCGGTATTCCGGCGCTAACGAATTGGAGTTATCTCATGCAATTGATTCTTCTGCAGAAAGTAAAAAATCTCGGCAACCTCGGTGACAAGGTCACGGTGAAGCCGGGTTACGGTCGCAACTACCTTGTGCCGCAGGGCAAAGCCGTTCCGGCGTCCGCCGGCAACCTCGAGGATTTCGAGACACGCCGTGCGGAATATGAAGCCAAGGCCAACCAGCTGCTCGGTGGTGCCGAGGGTCGCAAGGCCAAGTTCGACGCCTCCGAAGGTGTCACCATCAAGGCCAATTCGAGTGCCGAAGGCAAGCTGTTCGGTTCGGTCGGTCCGCGTGACATCGCCGATGCGTTCACCGCTGCTGGTATCGCTCTCGACAAGAACGAAGTGGTCCAGGGTGAAGGCCCGATCCGCCACATCGGCGAGTTCGAGGTGCGTATCCACCTGCACGCTGACGTCGAATCGCTAGTCAAGGTGACCGTGGTTCCGGACAACTGATCCGTAACCCGGGTGTGTGAACAGGAAGGGCACCTCGCGGTGCCCTTTTTCGTTGCGATATCCAGGCCGTTGACCTAAAGCTGCACAGCTTATGCACAGGGTTGTTCTCTATTGGTGAGACGCCCGGCTGCGTATGATCGGAAGTCGCCATCCTTTCGATCCGGGCAATACGCATGGTTACCTTCGCCGAACGCAAACCCGCTCCGAACATCGAGACCCTGCGGGTCCCGCCGCACTCGATTGAAGCCGAGCAGGCGGTCCTCGGCGGCCTCATGCTCGCTCCGGAATCCTGGGAGAAAGTCGCTGACCGCATTGGCGAGGACGATTTTTACAGGCGTGATCACCGCATCATCTTTCGGGCGATCGCGACACTCAGCGAGAAGGATCAGCCGTGTGATGCGGTGACATTGGGCGAGTGGTTCGAAGCACAATCGATGTCAGACCAGGTCGGCGGCATCGCCTATGTGATCGAGCTGGCCAATTCGACGCCGAGTGCGGCCAATATCGTCGCCTATGCCGACATTGTGCGCGAGAAGTCCGTGCTGCGGCAGCTGATCGACACCGGCACCGAAATCGCTGGCGATGCCTATCTGCCCGAAGGGCGCAGCAGCCAGGAGCTGCTGGAAACGGCCGAGCAGAAGGTGTTCAAGATCGCCGAAGCCGGATCGCGCGGTCGCAAGGGA
>JBBRBU010000095.1:0-11598 GCA_038205505.1 Lysobacterales bacterium
GTTCAACCAGTTGCGCGGCTTCGGCAGCTACGGATTCCCCGAGTCGCATGCGGCCAGTTTTGCCTTGCTGACTTATTTCAGCTGCTGGCTAAAGTGCGTTGAGCCGAGTGCCTTCGCCTGTGCCCTGCTCAATGCACAGCCATTGGGTTTTTACGCGCCGAGCCAGATCGTCCAGGATCTGCGCCGCCACGGCATTGCCGTGCATCCGGTCGATGTCCGCCACAGCGATTGGGATTGCAGCCTCGATCCGTGTCCGCGTGATCAGCAACCGGCCCTGCGCCTGGGTCTGCGCGAAGTGCGCGGCCTCGCCGAGGCCAGAGCCAGAGCCATCGTCGAAGCCCGACGGCAATCGGCATTTCGCGATATCCAGGATCTGGCCGAACGCGCCGGACTCGATCACGGCGCACTGGCCCGTCTCGCCGAAGCGGATGCCTTGCGTGGTCTGGCCGGACATCGTCATCGCGCGCGCTGGCAAGTCGCCGGCGTCGAGAAGCAGTTGCCGCTGTTCGGTGGCATGACGACCGATGAGGAGTCGATCCGTCTGCGCCCGCCGACGCCGCGCGAGACCGTGATCGCCGATTATGCCGCGACCGGCCTCAGTCTCGGCCCGCATCCACTGGCTTTGTTGCGCCGACAGCTGCAGGCACGACGTTGCACTGCCGCGCAGGATCTCGAACGCGTGGGCCATGGCCGCGCGATCCATGTGGCCGGTCTGGTGACCCTGCGCCAGCGCCCGCAGACGGCTGCCGGGGTGACCTTCCTGACCCTCGAGGACGAGGGCGGCCTGTTCAATATCGTGGTCTGGCAACGCACCGCCGAACGCCAGCGCCGGGTCTTGCTTGAATCGCGCCTGCTCAGTGTCAGCGGCCGGCTTGAATGTGTCGATGGCGTGCAGCACATCATCGCCGAACGCCTGCAGGACTATACTCATCTGTTCGATGCGCTCGATTCGCGCTCGCGGGATTTTCGCTGACAAACAATCTTCCGCGAAACATCAAGGCCGGTCGAACACAACGCCAACAACGCTGCCATTGTCCGAAAGGCCGCATTGAACCGATCACGCCTCCATACTAGTGTGGTAGTGACCAAACATCCCTGATGTCAACGACGCCGCGCCAGCCAGGGCGTCATCGACCCAAGCCCGCAAGGATCCAACCGTGAAAAAAGTCTATGCCTCCGCTTCCGCAGCACTCGAAGGATTGCTCTCCGACAACATGACGATCGCCGCTGGCGGCTTTGGTCTGTGCGGCATTCCCGAGAACCTGATCCAGGGCTTGCTCGATGCCGGCACCAAGGGACTGACCATCGTCGGCAACAACGCCGGCGTTGATGATTTCGGCATGGGCCCGCTGCTGAAGACGCGCCAGGTCAAGAAGGTGCTCGCCTCGTACGTCGGTGAAAACAAGGAATTCGAACGCCAGGTGCTGGCCGGCGAACTCGAACTTGAACTCGTGCCGCAGGGCACCCTGGCCGAACGCTTGCGCGCGGGCGGCGCCGGCATACCGGGCTTCTACACGCGCACCGGATTCGGCACCAAACTCGCCGAAGGCAAGGAAACCAAATCCTTTGACGGCATCGAATACGTGCTCGAACCGGCAATCAAGGCCGAGGTCTCGCTGGTCAAGGCCTGGAAGGGCGACAAGTTCGGCAACCTCGTATTCCGCAAGACTGCGCGCAACTTCAATCCGATGATCGCGACCTGCGGCAAGGTCACCATCGCCGAAGTCGAGGAGCTGGTTGAGACCGGTGAACTCGAGCCCGACCAGATCCATCTCGCCGGCATCTACGTTGATCGCATCATCGAGGGCAAGAACTACGAGAAGCGCATCGAGTTCCGCACCCTCTCGGGCACCGAATCTGCGGGCAAGTCCAATCCGACCCGCGAATTGATGGCCAAGCGTGCAGCGAAAGAGCTGCGCGACGGATTTTGCGTCAACCTCGGCATCGGCATTCCGACCCTGGTCGCCAACTACATTCCGGAAGGCGTCGATGTCACCCTGCAGTCGGAAAACGGCCTGCTCGGCATCGGCCCGTTCCCGACCGAGGAAACCGTCGATGCGGATCTGATCAACGCCGGCAAGCAAACCATCACGACGATCCCGGGCAGCAGCTTCTTCTCCAGTGCCGATTCGTTCGCGATGATTCGTGGCGGCCATATTGATCTCTCGATCCTTGGCGGCCTCGAAGTCTCCGAAGCGGGTGATCTCGCCAACTGGATGGTGCCGGGCAAGATGGTCAAGGGTCCGGGCGGCGCGATGGATCTGGTCGCCGGCGTCAAGCGCGTCGTCGTGCTGATGGAACACACCGCGAAGGATGGCTCACCAAAGATCCTCAAGCAGTGCGAGTTGCCGCTGACCGGCAAGGCCTGCGTCGACATGATCATCACCAATCTGTGCGTCTTCGAAGTCGCCGAAGGCGGTGGTCTGACCCTGATCGAACTGCATCCTGGCGTTAGCCTTGAGGATGTGAAAGCGAATACCGGCTGCGACTACAAGGTGGCAGCAGGGCTCGGCTGATCGAAGCCGGACATGGGTCGATTCGATCCACACATGGCGAGAATGATGATAGGGGCGGCCTCAGTCGTCCCGAACAAGGCACTCTCTTCGCCTGTGTCGCGTTGTGGTAAATTTTAGAACAATCATGCCGACTGCAGTCGCCCGCAGCAGCAGGTTCTGAAGGCAGCGTGCTCGAGCCTTCTGCAGGAACCCGTTCACGGGCGAGCCTTTTGACAAGAGAATTCAACAAGCTCGCCCATATACGGGCTCCTGCAATTCACGCCGTACCCATATTTTTCAGGCTACTGACTTGAATGCTCCAGAACGGGTTCGCCATGCAGACACCGGGCCTGAAGTCCTCAATTCGACAACACGCATTGAACACCTGCGCGCATTGCTTGTCCCATGTTTCAGCAATCCGCTGATCGTTCGAGCGCGTGCATGAATGCAAAAATCCTTCCCGCCATGCTTGCCGCCGCGCTGATGCCGGGTGCAAACGCGAGTGCCTCACCCGTCCGCGCTGATCACCTAGATATCGAGGTGGTCAGCGAGACGACGACTCTCGTGCCGGGGAAAACCGCCTGGCTCGGCCTCGTTCTGCGCCACGAGCCGCATTGGCACACCTACTGGATCAATCCGGGCGATTCCGGGCTTCCGACGCGACTGAAATGGACCCTGCCGCCAGGCTTCACCGTCGATGACGTGAGCTGGCCGGCACCGAGCCGCTTTGAAGTCGGCGGCCTGTTCAACTTTGGCTATGCCGGCGAGCAGTTGCTGCCGATCGCCTTGCATGTTCCAGCGGATGCCAAACCGGGTGACCTTGCGAATCTCTCAGCCGAGGCAAGATGGCTGATCTGTCGTGAGGAGTGCATCACCGGCAAGGCGACGCTCGCCATCAAGCTGCCAATCGCGCTGAATCGTGAACACGGCGTCCAATCAGTCCAGGATTTGTTCGCGGCCGCGCGCGAGGCAATCCCGAAAACAATCGCCTGGAATGGCAGCGCGGGGCTTGACGGCAATCGCGTCACGATCCGCCTGCTCGGAGAAGATCTGCCATCGCTGGAAGGCCTCGACGTATTTGCCGTAGAGCGCCGCATTCTTGAAAACGCGCCTGCGAAGTTGAGCCGAAGCGGCGACACGTTGTTGATCGAAGCGGCAAAGAACGACTATTTCGGTGAACCGCCCTCCGCAATCGATCTGGTCTTGACCCGAAAGATGACCAATGGCGGTGTCAACGCATGGCAGGTCCGCGTACCGTTTGAAGCGGATACAACAGACAAATAGCCATCCAGATCGCCCCGACTTGATCGCGGCGCAACTCGCCACCATCTTTCCCGACTGACGCAGTGGTTGAAGCCCGCCGCTGTTTATCCCATAAAGCCAGGAGTCGCCATGTTTACCCGCACCGCCCTATTCGGGGCACTCGCCGCCATGAGCTTCAGCGCGTCGACCTTCGCCGCCGTCGAGATCGGCAAACCCGCACCGAATTTCAGCCTCAGCGGCGCGGACGGAAAGATCCACACACTCGCCGAGTACAAGGGCAAGAACGTCGTGCTTGAATGGAATAATCCCGAGTGCCCCTTCGTCAAGAAACACTACGGCGCCGGCAACATGCAGAAACAGCAAGCCGATGCGATCGCATCCGGAGCCGTCTGGCTGACCCTGAACTCGGGCGCGCCGGGCAAACAGGGTCAACTTGATGCCAGCTCGGCCAATGCCTATATCGCCGAGACCAAAGCCAAACCATCCGCCTATCTGTTCGATCCCGACGGCAAGGCCGGCCATGCCTACGGCGCACGCACCACGCCACATCTGTACGTGATCGATGTTGAAGGCAATCTGCGCTACGCCGGCGGCATCGATTCGATCGCCAGCGCCGACAAGGGCGATATCGCCGACGCCACCCAGTTCGTGCCGCAGGTGCTTGGCGAACTCGCTGCCGGCAACGCCGTCAGCACAAGCAAATCCGAGCCGTATGGTTGCTCGGTCAAATACGGAGGCTGATCACGATGCGCGCACTTTTCGTACTGTTGTTGTGGGCCATCCTGCTGGTCATTGCCTGGCCAGTCGCCTTGGTCCTGCTGATCCTTTGGCCGTTCCTGTGGCTGCTGTCGATCCCGTTCCGCATCGTCGGCGCGTTGATGGAAGGCATCCTCGCCCTGATCAAGGCGATCTTCCTGTTGCCTGCCCGCATTCTCGGCTATCGACCTTCAGCGGTAGAGCGGTAATCGAGTAACGACCAGCGTCTGTAACTGCTCGGCAACTGCTCCTGCGTTGCTCTCGACGGCTGTTCCCGACGCCGTTCTCGACGGCCGTTCCGGACGCCGTTCTACCTCCTCCATCCCTGGAGTCGTACCGCATCCATCCCTGGAGTCGTACCGCATCCATGCTGTCGTCCTGCGTTACAGGCATACATGCCATCCATGGCAATCGCCTGTAACTGCTCCTGCGTTACAGGCATACATGCCATCCATGGCAATAAAAAAAGGGCCGCACGAGGCGGCCCTTAAAGTCTCGCAATGACGCGTGTAATCAGAACTTGATGCTGGCCTCGACGTAGCTGAAGCGACCCGGCAGATCATAGGTCGATGCGTCATAGCCGTTAAGTGAGCAGCTCTGACAAATCGGCGGTGTCTTGCTGGTGATGTTGTTGATGCCGCCGGCGATGGTGAAGTTGACGTCGGTCGGCAGCTTCCAGCTTGCGCGAAGATCGTGGAAGGTCGTCGCCCCGAGATGGTTGGTTCCTGCTACCGGATCGCTGCAGTTGTTGAACGTGCCAATCGTGGTGCAATCCTCTTCGGTCAAGTCGGAGATATAGCGCGCCGACCAGCTCACATTGACGTCACCGATGCCCCAGGTCAGACGTGCGGTCGCACGCCAATCCGGGATCGCACTGTCGTTGACCTCGATCCCGACCACGCGCGGCTCGGCCAGACCGGAGTCGGTCGCGATGGCTTCGTAACTGGTCACCTTGGTTGCCGACAAGCTCGCCCCGAAGGTGCCGATGCCGGTCTCGTTGCCAAGCCAGTTGATACCGAAGTCGATGCCCTTGGTGTTGACTTTGCCGAGATTGAACAAGGTGTTGTCGAAGCCATTGATGTTGCCGCCGGAGGATCGCGTGATGCCGGCACAGAAAACCGGATCGAGCGTCGCCACGCAGCGGTTGAGCTGGGTCTGCGCATCCGAGGCCTGAATCGCGTCGGTGATCTTGATGTTGTAGTAGGTCACTTCAAAATCGAGTTTCTGCGACCAGTCGGTATTTGCTCCCCAGCTCGGGCTGTAAACACCGCCGACGGTCAGGCTCTTCGAAGTTTCCGGGTTGAGGCCGGCGTTGCCGCCGGTAACTACCGAAATCTGCGAATTGGCCTGCTCGAAGGTTGCCGGATCAGGCACGCCGAGCGTTGCGCAGTTTGCACCGGTCGCGCCGGTCGCGCCGTTGCAGGGATCCGCGATCTGCGCATCGAAGCGGGCGAAAGTTCCGAAAAGTTCGCCGATTGACGGAGCACGGAAACCTTCAGCCCACGTGCTGCGCAGGGTCAGGTCGTCGCTGAGCTGCCAGCGCAGGCCGACCTTGCTGTTGGTCGTGTTGCCAAAGTTCGAGTAATCCGAGAAGCGCGAAGCAACGCTGAGATCGAGGCGCTTGGCGAAGCTCATGTCGGCAAGCAGTGGCGCATTGACTTCGAGGTAGAGCTCGCTGACCGTGTACTCACCGCTGGTCGGACCGGATGGCACACCGTTCGACTCACCCGCGGTGACGATCGAATCGGGCGAGTACGAACCGCTTTGTTTGCGGTGCTCGTAACCGCTGGCGAAGGCGAGCGGGCCGGCCGGCATATCAAACAGATCGCCTGAGATATTCGCGGTCCACGTGGTCAGCTTCTGGCGGCTGCGGTCGTTCTCGATGAACTGGATGTAGTCGAGCATCGCCGGGGTGATCGAGCCCGGGCCACCGAACAGGTCGAGCGGGACGCAGGGCGCCGTGCAATCGGCAACCGGGCCAAGTGCACGCTGGATGTGCGCGATGTTGTAGGTGCCGGTGACAGTCTGCGCAGCCTTGTTCTCGGCACTGACGAAATTGACATCCCAGAAGAACTGTCGGTCGCCGCCACTGAAGTCGCCATTCAGGCCGGTCGAGAAATAGCTCGTGTCGACATCCTGGCGGAAGATGCGTGGGCCACCCTCGATCGGGCGACGCGTGATGAACGAGCCTTCAGGGGAGATCGTGCCGAACGGGTTGTACGGATTGCTGGCATCGATGCCAATGGTGTCGGCGAGGCCGCCGCTGCCAGCTTCCGATCCAAGGAAGATCGGCTCGGGCGCAGCCTGGTTGATCGACTCACGTTTGGTGTAGGTTCCCTTGAGGTTCCAGCTGACATGATCGCTGATGCGATACGTGCCCTGGGCGAACAGACCGGTGCGCTTGGACGGTGTCAGCAGCAGGTTGAACGGCGAGTAGTTGAAGCGCTCGGCATTCGTCCACGGGCGGAAACCGCCAGAACCATCGCCGGACAGATTGCAGAACGAGGCGCCGCCACTGATCGGACACAGGCCACCAAAGGTCTGAGTTGGATCGGCCGGTGCGAACACCTGGCGACCGTTCGGTGTGGCCGAACTCCAGCTGCCTGGATTGACCGCGCCGTCGATTCCGGGTGTCGGAAAACGGGACTGTTCCCAATCATTCGAACTGATGCGTTTCTGATCGTAGTAGCTCAGGTCGACAAAGAAATCGAACTTGTCGTTGCTGCCACCGAGCGAGATGTTGCCCTGCTGGGTCTTGCCGTCGCCAGTCGAATAGTCGCCGAGATAGAGCCGTGCGGCACCGCCATCCTGCTTCTTCTTGGTGATGATATTGACGACGCCGGCGATCGCGTCGGAACCGTACAGGGACGAGGCGCCATCGGTGAGGATCTCGATCCGATCGACCGCGCTGGCGGGGATCGTATTCAGATCGACTGCGGCGGATACACCAGAGGCCGAGGATTCGCTGACCCAGCGCAGGCCGTCGACGAGGATCAAGGTTCGCTTGGCCCCGAGGTTGCGCAGCGAGACCGTGGTCGAACCCGATCCCACGCCCGAACCATCCGGGCTGAAGCCGAAGTTGCCAGCCGAGTTGAATTTCGTGTTGAGCGAGGAACCGCTGACCGACAGGCGCTGGATCACGTCACCAATCGAACCCAGTCCAGTCGCCTCGATGTCTGCGGCAGTGATCACCTGCACCGGCGTCTGGCCTTCGACCTCGGCCTTCTTGATGCGCGAGCCTGTGACCTGGATGGCATCGAGTCGCTGGACGTCGTCGCCTCGATCCTGCTGTGCGAAAACCGCAGCGCCGGGAGCGCCGATCAATCCTGCGGCAAGAGCCAATTGGATGGCACCACTAAGGCCGCGAATGCGGGTATTCATAAGATTAGTCTCCGTTGAAATGGGCGAGCAGACCACACAGGAGGCATCGCATTCGGGCGCGGTGCCTGAGCCCGCGCAATGTAAATAAATCGTTGGAAAAGCGCCAGCGGTGTTTGTCGGATTTTCGCCATGAAAACTTGAACTGATTTCCATCGCCAACATATTCAATAACTTATGATTTATCAAATCTCTCTGTTGTGCGTCGCAACAAAAGACACCTGTCACCTGAAATGCTGAACGCCACGGATTGCGTGGGCTGATGGGGTTGCTCGGGATGACGCGATACACTGGCTACATGCCCAATAAAATTCGTCTTCCGAACCTCCGCTGCGTCGCCCTGTGCGCCGCTTTCCTGATCCTGCCAAGTGTCGCCACCGCATCCAGCCCTGACCGCAGCGAACAGCGCCAGCATTACCGCAACGCCCTCAACGCGATCGAAAAGGGCCCAGCCGATGCGTGGAAGCGCGAGATGGTCGGTCTTGACGGCTATCCACTGATGCCCTACATCGACCTGGCCTTGCTCGAGCGGCGCAACGCCCAGCCGTCAATCGCTGAAGTCCAGGCCTTCATGAAACAGTGGCCGGATACGCTGGTTGCCGAGCGTCTGCGTGAATCGACCTTGCGCGATCTGGCCAGGAAGCAGGACTGGAGCGGATTCCGCACGCTCTGGATCGACAGTCGCTCCGATGACTTGCAATGCGCCTGGCAGCTGACCCGCATCGCCGCCGGTGAAAAGCCCGACTACACTCGCGACATCGCCGATCTGTGGATGCAGCCACGTCCCACGCCATCGACCTGCGAGCCCCTGTTCAATTGGGCGCGACGCAACGGCCAGCTGACTGATGCCGATGTCTGGAAGCGCATCGAGGCGACTGCGCTAGCGGCCAATCCAGGCACGACCTCGACTGTCGCCAATCTGCTCGAAGGCGCCGACAAGGCCGCCGCCAACCGCATTGCCGATGCCGTTCGCGATCCGGCGGGAGTATTGGCCAAGGCCGCACAATGGCCCGACACCCCGCGCAATCGCGATGCCGTGTCACTCGGCATGTTCCGGTACGCGCGCAAAGACAGCCGTGGTGCGGAAACCCTCTGGGCCAATCTGGGTTCGCGTTTCAAGTGGGATCCTGAGCAGAAAAATCGCGTTCTCAATGCCATCGCCGTCTACCGCGCAACCCGCTATGAATCCGATGCGCTGGCCCGGCTCAAGGCCTTGCCGAAAGATGCCGAGGACGACAGCTCTCGCGAGTGGCGTGTGCGCGTTGCGCTCGCTATCGGCGACTGGAAAGAGACCCTGGCCGCACTCGATGGCATGAGTGACGAACAGAAGGCCGATTCGCGCTGGCGCTACCTGCGCGCACGCATGCTCAACAAGCTCGATCGCAAAGCCGAATCCGACGCGGTATTTGCCGATGTCGCCAGCGAAGCAAACTTCCACGGTTTCCTCGCCGCCGACTGGATCAACGCGCCCTACCAGATCTGCCCTACCACGGTGATTGAAGACAAGGCCGCTGAAAAGCACATCGCCGAACAGACCGATCTGGCTCGCGCGCTGGAATTCTATGCGCTCGGTGATCTGACCCAGGCGCGCCGTGAATGGAGCTTCGCCATGCGCAAGTTCAATCCGCAACAGAAGCGTCTCGCCGCCGATTACGCCTATCGCAACGACTGGTTTGATCGCGCGATTTTCCAGTTCTCGTCATCGCCGGACACGATGAGCTTCTACGAGCAGCGCTTCCCGCTCGCGCAGAAATCACGCGTGGTTCGTGTCGCCCGTGAGGTCGGTGTAGATCCGGCCTGGTCGTACGCGATCATCCGCGCCGAAAGCGCCTGGATGAGCGATGCGCGCTCGCACGCCGATGCCTATGGACTGATGCAACTGCTGCCTGGCGTGGCGAAGAAGGTCGCGCAATCGGCCAAGCTCCCCTACTCGCGACCGAGCGACCTGTTTGATCCGGCCCTGAACATCCAGCTCGGCACGATGTTCCTCGGTCAGATGGCCAACCAGTATTCCGGAAGCCCATGGCTGGCCAGCGCCGCCTATAACGCCGGCGGCTCGCCGGTCGGCCGCTGGATCGACGCACGTCGCACCATGGAACCGGATTTCTTCATCGAAACCATTCCGTACAAGGAAACTCGCGAGTACGTCGCCCGCGTGCTCGCTTTCAGCGTCATCTACGACTGGCGCCTGAACAACAAGGTGATCCCGCTGGCCACGCGCATGCCCAAGATTGGCCAGGCGTACAAGGCGCCGAAGGATAGCGCGCAGCGCAAGGCGGTGGTTTGTCCGGCACCAATGCCCGCGCTGGCTTCACCGCAGGGCGACGCCTGACTCAAGCGGCGCGTTGGGTCGTTGCATGGCTTGCCTGGGCAGGCATAAGCCGCCGTATCCTGATAGTCCCGGGCGTGGATCAGGCGGCCGTTGCCGCACATGTCCCGAGCCCACTGCGAGCGAAATGCGCGAGAGTTGTCAGGCATCCCTTTCTTTCTGCATATAATGCAGAAAGTGGAACAGCTGAGCTTCATCATCTTTACGCTTATCGGAGATCAAGGGAATGAATCTGAATCGCCCGGGCGACTGCCACAAGACCGAATGTTGCCTGCGGGCTGCCCCGAATATGCCCTTGTCATTGTTCGCGCTAGGCCTGCTCTTTTTCGGATCATCGCTGGAATGTTCTGCCGCAAACCTCGAGAAGGTTAGCGGCATTGTCCCCGGCTACGTGGCGAGCACGCGCACGACCGACATGCCCACCGCCGACTTCGATGGCGACGGACTTGCCGACATTGTCGGACTCGGCAGCGTCAACTACAGCGACGTCATTCAGATCGTGGGCATACAGACCGGACAGGGCTGGAAAATCAAACAGACCATCATTCCAGAATTCAGCTACGACTATAGTCCTCCAAACCTTGCAACCTGGGCGGCTGGCGACGGCGCGCATCTTCTGTACACCCGCGGCAATTCGTTCAGCGAGTACGCGGGCTGGCCGCTGACCCTTGTGCGCCGGGTCCTGCTTGATAACGTCTACAATTTTTCCGATGCCCAGGTCGCCGATGTCGACAACAACGGCGTATTCGAGCTCATCGCGACGAGCAACGACTGGAATCAAGCTGTTCGGGCATATTCGCTGGCCAATGGCACGCTGCTCTGGGAAGTGCCGAATCTGACTGCCTACAATGGCAGGCTGCATATCGCGCAGCTGGATGCTGATTCCGCGCTGGAAATCGTGCTCACTGGATTCCCCGGGACAATCATCGATGGCGCGACACATGCGATCGAGTGGCAGTACAAGGATGGTTTCGGATCGTTGCTCGAGCATGGCCGTTTCGGCGGAACTACCCCGCGCTTCGCGTCACTTGGAAATCGCCTCACGATGTTCCAGGCGCAACCGTGGTCGCCCCTTTGGGACTTCGACAACCTCAATGCACGAACCTCAGCCGTTGCCGATGTCGATGGTGATCAGACGGATGAGGTGATCGTATCGACCGACAACTTCCCGTACTCGATTCACGTCATGGACGTCGTGTCGCAGACGGTACGCTCCAGTTTCCCCGAGGACAGCGCATTGCAGATTGCCGCTGCCGATTTTGATGGCGATCCTGCAATGGAAATCGCCATTGGCCGGAACGCGTATTACTACCAGAACCCAAGCAACAGTTTTAGGGTCATCAACGCGACAAACGGTGCGGATGAATTTGTCATTCC
>JBBRBU010000096.1:0-11521 GCA_038205505.1 Lysobacterales bacterium
GGCGCCAACGCTGCGAGTGAAGCCAAAGAGGCGGGTACATCGCGCGCGGAAGCAATCAGGAACTCCAAGCCTTTGCCCAATCAACCGAGCGTAGTAGGTGGCAGGAAAGCAGCAGAGGAAATCGACTTCGCGAAGATAGGAAAAGTCGCCGTGGGGGGAGTTGTAGCGCTAGCTGGCTGGCTATTGTTCTAGAATAAGACGGCGCACATGCACGCCACCTGAGTTGGCACTTGTCCAGTAGAGTCCGTCGAAATCTGCGCGCATCCGCAATGATGCGGGGGCAACTTTGGGGGCATGTTAGAAATTTTGATCACTTATTTCTAAGCACATTCAACGGTATAGCTTAGGAATGCGGTGGACGCCACCCCACCAATTGAAAATTGGTCCTGTTTCAAGGACTTGCAGATCAAGAGGGTCAACGTTGGCATGCCATGCCCATACGTTGACCCTTTTCTTGTGGTGCGACAAGCGATGCAACCTGTTTCGGGCTTTTCCATAGTGGACGGCGAATGGCGCGACCGTCCAGGTTCTGGACGTCTCAATGTGCCCGAGTTTGCGTTGCATCCATGCATTTCTTCGCAGCAGTGGCACTGATGTGGTGTGAGTCCCAATACATCGCGATTCCTTCCTTGATTGGTGGGCAGGTAGTCGCCGTGCAGAAGCAATCTGTCACGTCGAGCAGGGTCACATTGGGGTAGTTGGCCGATTGCGCCGAGAGTCGCTCCAGGATCGGCGAGGCAATTGCATCGAATTCCGCTCGCGTGATAGCGCATTGCGCTTCGGCGTGTTGGCGGATGCACCGGGGCACGTCGTCGCGCATTCTCGGAGTGGGCCCGATCACGAGGACGGATGGCACCCCGGCCAGTGCATTGAAGGTTGGCTGCATGTCGAGAACGGGATTCGCTTGCCATGAGGCTGTGATGATGACCATGTCTGCATTTGTGGCAAGTTCCATTACCTTTCGATTGTGGGAGCCGCACAGGAGGTAGCCGGGAAGCTGCCTCGGCGGCATGTAATCGGCCATCGGAGGGCAAGAATCCATCGTTACATCCGATGTCCCGGGGAACCCCGGCAGCCATGCCCAAGCCATCGAGTCGCCCCACAGCAGCGTCCGCGTGCGTGGTTGGCACTTGATCACCGCAGTATCCACAAGGGACAGGTGGCAGGACCTGTCTGGCATGTCTCGGCCGGCAGCAATGGCTGCAGGATTGTCGGCACGGGCGATTTGATCGCCCTGTGTGCGCAGGCTCATGGCGCAGGCGGACAACGCCACCACAATAGACAAGCTGGCGCCAATGACCACTGTTCGTTTGCCGCGAAGATTCACTCGACGAAACGGTTGTTCGACGTAGCGATAGCTGAAGAATGCCAGCACGAAGGCGCAACCGCACAGGATCAGCCGGACTTGCAGATCTCCTTCGCCGATCGACGTCGCGCGGTAGAACGCCAGCAAGGGCCAATGCCACAGGTACAGGGAATAGGAGATCAACCCGACCCCGACCAGTGGCCTCGATCGCAGGAGCACGTTCGTTCCGCCGCCGTGTACTGACAGGATGATGATCGCTGCGCCGAGAACGGCTGGTGCGGCACCGAGGCCTGGGAAAGTCGGGGTTTGCCACAAGCACGCGGCCAGCGTCACCAGAACGCCGAGCCACCCGACCCCGCGGGGCAGAGCTCGCATCGGCATGGCCGCGATCAGGCCGCCAGCAGCAAGCTCCCAGAAGCGCGCAGGCATCTGGTAGAAAGCAGCGATTGGGTTGGTGTGGATCAACCATTCGGCCGATACCAGCGAGCATGCTGCCAAGGAAAGAATCGCAGGCTTGAGCAACACTGGACGCCAGCGCAAAATTGCGATCAGCATCGCTGGCCAGAGCAGGTAGAACTGTTCCTCCACGGCCAGCGACCACAGGTGCAGCAAGGGCATCTGTTCGGCGTCCGCGCTCCAGTAGCCCCCGGTGACTGACTGGAAGGACAGATTGGCGACGAATAGCGCGGCGGCAACGGCAGAGTTGGCGACGGCAATGAATGCATCTGCCGAAAGCAGGAGCCAAGCCACCGCCAGGACTGATAGCACCACTCCCACGGCAGCCGGGAGGATGCGGCGAACTCGCCGAGCATAAAAATCCACTAGATCGATGCGCCCGGTCTGCCCATGCTCGCGCAGCAATAGCGCGGTGATCAGGTAGCCGGAGATAACGAAAAACACGTCCACGCCAACGAAGCCGGCGCCGCCCAGCTTTGCGTGGTATGCGACCACCGCGAGAACCGCAATGGCGCGTAGGCCGTCTAACTCTGGGCGGTACAGGATCCCCATGCAAAGACTATACAGTCAGGTGGCCGTTTTTCGTCGTTCGAAATTCTGGCAAGAGCCGCAACTTTTGCAGATGGGCCTGGATTAATAGTCTATTGAGCGGCGCGCTCACTCGCCTGCTTGCGTCTTGCCCTTTAGGGGCATGAGATCGCCGAATAAATTCCTACTCCCAACGTCGGCAATGATCGTCTCATTGCCCGAAAAGGACAAAGAAAAACCCCGCCAGAGGCGGGGTTTTCCATTGACTCCCGAGGCGGCAATCAGAGCGTGCGGTTGTACTCGTCGACAGCTTTCTCGGCTTCGTCCTTGGCGATGCCGTAGCGCTCCTGGATCTTGCCAGCGAGATACTTGCCATTGCCTTCGGCGACGTCGAGGTCATCGTTGGTCAGCTTGCCCCACTTCTCCTGGATGCTGCCCTTGAGTTGCTTCCACTTGCCTTCGATACGATCTTCGTTCATGGGTTGGATCTCCTGTATTGGGATTGCTGAGACTGCACTGCAGTTCAGTTGCAACCAGCTTGCCAATCCGTCGATGCACGTAAAGTAAATATCGATAATTGCCTTCGAACGACGTTCAGAAACCATTCGGGTAGTGAACGACCCATCGAAGAGGCTCAGCGAACAGAATTCTCGCGCCGCATCAGGTAAAGCCCGCTGGCGATGATGATCCCTGCCCCTACCAGCATCGTGCGATCCGGTGTCGTCTGCCAGATCAGCCAGTCGAATCCAATGCCCCAGATCAGAGCGGTGTAGTCAAACGGAATGACCACCGAGGCGTCGCTGTGCTTGAAGGCTTCGGTTATGGCGTACTGACCCAGTGCGCCACTGAGTGCAAGGCCGAACAGGATCAACCAATGTTCTCGGCGAATCGCGATCCACTCTTGCCAGCTTGCAGCGACGGCGAAAAGTGAAAGCAGGACGATCATCCAGAACACCATGCTCTGGGTAGAATCGGTTTTGCCGAGGACACGCACGGTGATCACCGACAGCGAATAGCCGATTGCCGCGACCAACACTGCGATGCTGCCAAGACTTAACATGCGTGTCGGTTCAGGTCGAAGCACAACCAGCACACCAACAAGACCGATCCCGATCGCCAGCCAGCGCCGCCAACCGACACGCTCACCGAGCAAAGGCACCGCCAATGCCGTGACCAGCAATGGCGCAACAAAGAAAAGCGCATAGGCCTCGGCCAGCGGAAGGTCGCGCAGGGCAAACGCGAACGATGCCAACATCAACACCGAAAGTACGCCACGCAGCAGATGCAGGTGCCAGCGCCGGGAAAGCACCTGGCGAAAACCTCCAGTGAAGGCGATCCACAACACCACCAGCGGCAGCGAGGTCAAACCACGCAGGGCCGCCACCTGCATCGCGGGATAGTGGGGCGACAGCAACTTGAGACTGACGTCCATCAGCGAAAAAGCGGCGACCGCCCCTAGCATGAAGGCGATGCCACGATAATTGGAGTGTTGCGCAGAATTCATTGCCGGATAATCGACAAGGCGATGCGGACAATCAAGCTCTTCGAATCGAAACCGCTTCATGCCACCGCGCTTGAATTGGCGCTATGCTCACCGAATGAAAACTCATTCAACGCGATTCATCGTGATTCTTGCTTCGCTCGGGCTGGTCGCTGGGTGCGGATCGGTGTCGACCCGCTATGACCAACCGCTGGATGTGCCCGAGGCGACGCCGGCGCTCACACCGGATACGCACTATGAAGCGACCATCGAGCGCGGCCCCGAGTACATCAATGCATTGCGCGCCGAGCCTGCCCCGATGCAGCCGAGGATAGTCGACGGCAAGAGTGAGCGCGGCGATCAACGCGAGCTGGCGTCGAAGGGTTTCGTGCGCATCGGCAATGGCCGCTACGACCTGGATGATGCCGGCTCGGTCGACGACGCCATTGAGCTGGGGCGCAGGATCGGAGCCGATCAGGTCTGGTTGTATCGCGAACTTCGCGAGGGTGATTCAGGGTCATCGGCAAAGTCACTGCTCGCGGCGTATTACGTGCGTTTCAAGCTGCTGTTTGGCGCGACCTTCCGCAATCTGACTGCGTCAGAGCGCGAGCTACTGCAAGTAAAGGGTGGCGTGCAGATCGGATCGGTGGTTGGTGGAACGCCTGCTTCGCAAGCGAACCTGATGGCCGGCGACTTTGTCATCGCAGTCAATGGGACAGCGGTCTCCGATCGCGGGCAATTCCAGGAGTTGCTCAAGAACGAAGCCGGCAAACCCGTCACCTTGAAAGTCGTCCGCAACCAGCAGCCCGCAGACCGCGTCGTGCGCCTTGGCGCGATGCCGCAGGTGATCAAGTAGCAGGGAGATTTCGTTCGGCGCTCGCCTGTCCGCGCCGGGAAGACCAGCGCGGAACCGTTCAAACCGCCAAGGCTGGCTCGGCCAATCCAAGTACACTGGTCCCGCGCTCGATCGCCGCGGTTCCGCTGCGTGCGAGTTCCAGGATCGTCGTGATATCGGTCAGTTCGGCAAGCACCCCGGTGATGTGCGCGCCGCGACCACTGAACTGCAGCACGCGCGTTGTTTCGCCTTCATCGAGGATGATGCCGAAACTCAACTCGGTGAATCGTGCGATCTCGGCGGCGTTGGTGGCGTTCGCCGTCACCTTGACCACGAGCATTTCGCATTCAAGATGATCGCGACTGGTCAGATCGGCGATTTCGAGTACGTCGATGGTCTTGCGTGACTGCTTGATGATCTGGGCGATCACCGCATCGTCGCCAATCGTGACCAGGGTCAGGCGCGATACCAGCGGGTCATGTGTGGCGGCCACGGTCAGCGACTCGATGTTGTAGCCGCGCGCCGAGAACATGCTTGCGACCCGGGCCAGTGCACCGGCCTCGTTCTGCAGCAGCATCGAAATGATATGGCGCATCAGAACATCTCCACGGGACCGGATTCTTCGGCGACGAAAGGATCACGCGAGGTGATGTGCTCGCCGGTGATCATCTGCGCGTAACTCGCGCCGGGTCCAACCATCGGATAGACGCACGCATCGGGATCAATCATCACTTCAAGAAATGCAGGGCCGTCGAATGCTATGAACTCGGCGATCACGCGCGGCAGATCTTCGACGCGATCGAGCCTGACCGCGTACGGGAAACCATCCGCTTCGGCGGCCTTGATGAAATCCTTCTTGTGCAGGCTCTTGTCGGTGGCCGAGAAGCGACCCTTGAAAAACAACTTTTGCCATTGCCGGACCATGCCGTCACCGCAGTTGTTGAGGACGACAACCTTGACCGGCAAATCGTAGGTGGTCACGGTTTCAAGTTCGCCGAGATTCATGCGGATGCTGGCATCGCCATCGATATCAATGACGAGCATGTCGCGGCGAGCGAACTGCGCGCCTATTGCCGCGGGCAAGCCAAATCCCATCGTGCCCATCGATCCCGAGGTCAGCCAGCGCCGCGGCTCGGTAAAATCGAAATATTGTGCAGCCCACATCTGATGCTGGCCAACGCCGGTGCTGACGATCGCGTTGCCGCGCGTGATGCGGTTGATTTCCTCGATGACGGCGTATGGCTGGATCAATGCACTGTCGCGATCGAAGTTCATCGCGTGGGTCTTCTTGAGCGCTGCGATATGTGCATGCCAATCGGCGTACCTGCCCTGACCGTACGCATCAAATCCGGTTGCCGCTGCGTGCTTGCGCAAGGCATCGAGCGCGTCGGACAGGTCACCGAGATGATGCCAGTCGACTTGCTTGACCTTGTCGATCTCGGCAGGATCAACATCGAACTGTGCGATGAACCGCGCCTCCTCGGCAAACTGACGCGGCACGCCGGCTACGCGATCATCAAATCGCGCACCGACCGCGATCAGGAAATCGCAGTCGCAGACTGCATAATTGGCATAGGCCGTTCCATGCATGCCGAGCATGTGCAGCGAGAGCGGTTCGGTGGTATCGCTGGCACCGAGGCCCATCAAGGTAGTCGTCACCGGGATGCCAAAGGCTTCGGCAAACGAGCGCAATGCCCGAGTCGCCTCGCCAGCGATCACGCCGCCGCCGACATACAGCAATGGCCGTTTGGCCTTGCCGAGTGCGTCGAGGAATGCTGTGCATTCAGTCGGCTGAAGTCGTGAATCGGTGACCGCCTTGAGACGTGCGCGATAGCCCGGGATCGGCAGGCGACTCGAACCCGAGAATATCAACTCGGCATTCTGTACATCCTTCGGAATATCGACGACGACGGGGCCCGGTCGACCGCTGCGCGCAATCTCGAATGCGGTGCGCAAGCTGGCTTCCAGCAGACTCGCATCGGTGACCAGCAACACATGCTTGGCGCATGAACCCATGATCGTGCTGACCGGAGCTTCCTGGAATGCATCAGTACCGATCGCAGCGGTCGGCACCTGACCGCAGATCACGACGATCGGAATCGAATCGGCCATCGCGTCGCGGACCGGCGTGACCGTGTTGGTCGCGCCGGGGCCCGAGGTCACCAGAGCCACGCCGACCTTGCCCGAAGCGCGCGCGTAACCTTGCGCCATGAAGCCCGCCCCCTGCTCGTTGGCCGGGACTATCAACGGCAAGGGCTCGCTGCCATCGCTGCCCAGTTGCTCGTGGTTGTAGCGAAACACGGCGTCGTAGACGGGCAGGATCGCACCTCCGGAATAGCCGAAGATGACCCCGACGCCTTCGTCGGCCAACACCTGTACGACGATGTCCGCCCCGCTCATCCGCACGCCGGAAAGCGGGTGCACCTCGGCGTCATTCATCGCTTCGGATCGTTCCTGCAACATCGCATTCATCAACACATCTCCAGGGTTTGTCACAGTGCTCCGAGCGCAGCCGATCAGGCCGGTTCGTTGAGCCAGGTCATCTTCTTGCGCAGTTCGGCACCGACTTTCTCGATCGGATGATCGAGATCGGCCTGCTTGAGGCGCTTGTAATTCGGCAGACCCGCCTTGTATTCCTCGGTCCAGTTCCTGGCGAACGTGCCGTCCTGAATTTCGGTCAGGATCGTCTTCATGCGCTCCTTGGTTCCGGCATCGATGATGCGCGGGCCGCTGACATAGTCGCCGTACTGGGCGGTCTCAGAAACATAGGTCAGCATCTTGGTGATGCCGCCCTGATAAAGCAGATCGACGATCAGCTTCAATTCGTGCAGTACTTCGTAGTAGGCGATCTCGGGGCGATAGCCGGCCTCGACGAGTGTTTCGAAACCCTTCAGCACGAGTTCGCTGGCGCCGCCGCACAACACGGCCTGCTCACCGAACAGATCGGTTTCGGTCTCTTCCTTGAAATCGGTTTCGATGAGCAAGGCGCGCGCGCCACCGAGGCCCGCCGCATACGCCTGGGCCAAGTCCGTGGCCCTGCCACTCTTGTCCTGGAAGGTCGCAAAAAGGCATGGGACGCCACGGCCGATCTCGAACTCGGTGCGCACAAGATGACCCGGGCCTTTCGGTGCGACAAGGATTACATCGATGTCGCTGCGCGGAACGATCGTCTTGAAGTGGACGTTGAACCCGTGTGCGAACAACAGCGCCGCGCCGGCCTTGATGTTCGGTTCGATGACGTCGGTGTAGAGCTGCGGCTGGACCATGTCCGGGGTCAGCACCGCGACCAGATCGGCGCCCTTGACCGCTTCCTCAGGCGACAGCACGGTGACACCGTCGGCCTTGGCCTTGAGCGCAGTCGGACCGCCCGGACGCAGGCCGACGACGACATCTAGCCCGGAGTCGCGCAGATTGAGGACATGCGAGCGGCCCTGGCTGCCATAGCCAAGCACGGCGATGCGGGCGTTTTTGAGAGCTTCAGTGGTGACGGTAGCGGACATGTGTGTGACTCCAATGGGTGAATCGAAAGGGATGGAAAATCAGGGAGAGGTGACGGCGCCCTTGGCGGCCGAGCCGACCTGGGATGCATATTTGGCAAGAACACCACGAGTGACTTTTGGCTCAAGCGCTTTCCAGTCGGCACGACGCGCATCGAGATCGGCATCGGTCTCGATGACCCGACGTGCCGCATCGATGACGATGCGATCGCCATCACGGATCAATCCGATCGGGCCGCCCCGCGCAGCCTCGGGTGCCACATGACCAACAACGAAGCCATAGCTCGCGCCGCTGAATCGACCATCGGTCATCAGGGCGACTTGATCACCGAGTCCGCGTCCGACCAGGGCAGCGGTGACGGCCAGCATCTCGCGCATGCCGGGACCACCGGCCGGGCCTTCGTTGCGGATGACGATGACGTCCCCGGGCTTGATCTGTCCGGACTGCACGGCGTGAAAGCAATCCTCTTCGCTTTCATAAACGCGGGCACTGCCATCGAACAATACCGGGCTGCTGCCCGAGAGTTTGAGTATGCAACCCTCGGGTGAGAGATTGCCGTAGAGGATGGAAAAGCCGCCGCGCGGCTTGAATGCTCGCGATACCGGATGAATGACTTGCTGACCGGCAGCCGCCTCTGGCGAGGCCTCGATCTCGGCGAACAGGTTGTTCCCGGTCACCGTCGACGCGTCTTCAAGCAAACCCGCCGCACGCAACTCGCGCGCGACCACGGCCATGCCACCGGCCTCGGTCATTTCGATTGCGGTGTAGCGTCCGCCTGGCATCAGATCAGTGATCACCGGTGTCGCCGCCGCGGTGGTCTCGAAATCCTCGATCACCAGCGGCACTCCGGCCTCGTGGGCGATTGCGAGTAAATGCAGGACCGCATTGGTCGAACCGGCTGTGGCCGCGACGATGCGCATCGCGTTGCGGAACGCTTGCGGAGTCAGGATATCGCGCGGCTTGCGCTCGTTCCTGAGGCAATCGAGGACGAGTTCGCCGCAGCGTCGGGCGGCGTCGAGCTTGGCCGGATCGGTCGCAGCAATGTCGTTCAGACCGAGCGGCGACAATCCGAGCGCGCTAAGCACCATGGCCATCGTGTTGGCAGTGAACTGACCACCGCAGGCACCGGCACCCGGACACGCCACACGTTCGATGGTGCTCAGACGCTCATCGGAAATCTTGCCGGCACCGTGGCTACCGACGGCTTCGAACACTTGTTGCACCGTGATCGATTTTCCATCGAGCTTGCCGTGCGCGATGCTGCCGCCATACAGGGCGACACCAGGAATATTGAGGCGGGCCAGTGCCATTGCCGCAGCGGGAATCGTCTTGTCGCAACCGCAGAGCACGACCATCGCATCGAGGCAGTGACCATCGACGGCGAGTTCGATTGAATCGGTGATGACTTCTCGACTGACCAGAGATGCACGCATGCCCGAGGTGCCCATGGCGATTCCGTCGGTCACCGCGATCGTGTTGAATTCAATCGGCGTACCCCCGGCTGCGCGAATGCCTTCGCTGGCGGCGTTGGCGAGGTCACGCAGATTGAGGTTGCACGGCGAGATGTTCGACCAGGTATGCACGACGGCAATCAACGGCCTGGCGATCGCCTCGGCATCAAGACCGGTCGCGTGCAGCATCGCGCGTGCCGGAGCCCGATCGGGGCCCGTCTTGATCGCGTCGCTGCGCATCGGTGGCTGCAGAGGAATCCGATCATTCGAACTCATGCGGCCGCCTGCTGCTTGGCGTTCAATTGGGCGAGCACCGATTCGGTGACCTGGGTAGTGCTTGCGTTGCCGCCGAGATCGCGGGTCAGTTCCGCCGAATCGAGAACGGCATCGACTGCCGCTTCAACGGCGAGCGCTTCGGCTTCAAGTCCAAGCGAATGACGCAACAACAGGGCGGCGCTGAGAATTGCGCCAATCGGATTGGCAATGCCCTGGCCGGCGATATCGGGGGCCGATCCGTGGATCGGTTCGTACAAACCGAGCCGCCCTGCCCCCAATGATGCCGATGGAGAAACACCGAGCGAGCCGGCGAGTGCGGCGGCTTCATCAGTGAGGATGTCGCCGAACAGGTTTTCGGTGACGATGACGTCATACGCCGAGGGTCGTGTCAGCAACAGCATGGCCATCGAATCGACGAGTTGGTGTTCGAGCGAGATCCCTTCGTACTCGGCGACCACGCGCTCGGTGGTCGATCGCCACAGTCGCGATGTTTCGAGCACATTGGCCTTGTCGACCGAGGTCAACCGCCCCTTGCGCCCGCGTGCAAGTTCGCAGGCGCGGCGCACAACGCGTTCGACTTCGCCCACGCTGTAGCGGCATTCATCGATCGCGACATCGCCTTCACGCGACTTCTTGCCGAAATAGGCACCACCGGTCAGTTCGCGAACGAACAACAGGTCGACACCGACGAGGTTCTCGGCCTTCAGAGGCGACAGGCTTGCGAGGCGCGGATGCACGCGCAGCGGACGCAGATTGGCGAAAACGCCGAGCCTTGCACGCAGCGCCAGCAGTCCCTGCTCGGGTCGAACCCTGGCTTGCGGATCCGACCATTTCGGTCCGCCGACCGCGCCGAGCAGAACTGCATCGGAATTGACGCAGGCATCGATCGTTGCCTGCGGAAGCGGTTCGCCACAGGAATCGATGGCAATACCGCCGATCAGCTGTTCGTTGAACTCGAAAACATGGCCGTGCTGACGGCCCACTTCGCGCAGCACCGCGACGGCTGCTGCGGTCACTTCGGGTCCGATGCCGTCGCCCGGAAGGACCGTGATATCGGCTCTCATGCTGCACTCTCCAACGAAAAGGGATTCTTGCTGCGCCACGTTTCCCAGGCGCTGATTTCGCTCTCGGCTTCGAGCAGGAAGCCCAGTTGATCGACACCGTTGAGCAGGCAATGCCGGGCGAATTGATCGAGGTTGAATGGAATCGTCGAGCCATCGGGCTTGCTGATCGAACCAGCAGCGATATCGATGACCAGCTCGATACCGGGATTGGCGAGCAAGGCGCGATGCTCGGTCTCATCGATGACGATCGTCAGCAAGCCGTTCTTCAGCGAGTTGCTGCGGAAGATGTCGGCGATTTCGGATGAGATCACCGCCTCGATGCCGTAATCAAGCAAGGCCCATGGCGCGTGTTCGCGCGACGAGCCACAACCGAAATTCCTTCCGGCGACAAGGATGCGGCAGCCCTGCGCTTCGGGCTGATTGAGCGGGAAATCCGGGTTGGCGGCACCGTCTTCAAGGTAGCGCCAATCGTTGAAGGCATGTTGGCCGAGGCCGGCACGCTCGGTCGTGGTCAGAAATCGCGCCGGGATGATGCGGTCGGTATCGATATTCTCGAACGGCAGAACCGCAGTCCGTGATTTAACCTGGTTCATGGGCTTCATGCGGCGCGCTCCTGGAAGGTGTCCG